>QCHY01000004.1 GCA_003216975.1 Prochlorococcus sp. AG-402-I20 | reverse complement strand
ATAGATTCCAGTAAGTGCTATTGCTAGAGCATCTGCAGCATCATCTGGCTTTGGAGGTGAATTGATATTGAGTTCGTGCATAACAGATTTTAAGACCTCATCTTTATCTGAATGACCATAACCAGTAACAGCAAGTTTGATTTGCATTGGTGGGAATTCTTGAATCGGAAGATTGTGCTTTCCTAAAGTCATAATTATCACTCCCCGAGCCTGAACAACACTAATTGTTGTACTAGAACGGTAGAAAAAAAACTTTTCTACTGCCGCATAATTTGGATTCCATTTATTTATTATTGAACTTAAATCATTTGCAATCTCTACAAGTCTTTTTTCTTCCTTTTGAGTTTTTTTTGTCTCTATAATTCCACAATCAAGCATTATTTTTTTCCCTTCTATTTCATCAACAATTCCATAACCTACTCTTGCTAGCCCTGGATCTATTCCTATTATTCTCACTTAGTTTGTTGCTGCTAGTTCAAATCCTGATACTTCATTACTTTCATTTCTTTCAAACACTTTACAAAAAGCTTTAATTACTCTATCTCCTGAATCAACTTGTTCAAGAGGGTCTTTTCGAAGTCTATGCCTTAAAGCTGTTGAGACTACACGAGCAATATCTTCTTCCGTTACTTCTTTTCTTCCTTCAAAGGCTGCTAGGGCTCTAGCTGCTCTATTAGTAACAATATCCCCTCTAAGTCCATCAACATCAAGTTCACCACAAACTGCTGAAATTCTTAGCCTGAGATCTTCATCGATAGAAACTTCACTGAGTAAATTTTGAGCATCAACCACTTTTTGTTGAAGTGAATCTTGATTCTCCTGAACCGATTTGCTAAAAGATTCAGGATCATTGTCAAAAGCTGTACGCTGATCAACAACTTGAACGCGAAGTTTTGCTTCCCTTACTGTTCTTACTTCTACACTCATTCCAAAACGATCAAGTAGTTGTGGCCTTAACTCTCCTTCCTCAGGGTTGCCTGAACCAATAAGTACAAACCTTGCGGGATGTCGAACTGAAATCCCTTCACGTTCTACTGTATTCCATCCTGAGGCCGCGGAATCTAGAAGGACATCAACAAGATGATCATCTAGTAAGTTGACTTCGTCAACATAAAGCAAGCCTCTATTTGCTTTCGCTAGAAGTCCCGGTTCAAAAGCTCTAACACCTTCACTCAGAGCTTTTTCAATATCAATAGTTCCACAAAGTCTATCCTCAGTAGCTCCTAAAGGTAGATCAACCATGGGAACTTTTTTCTCGCCTTTTTGAATTTCACTACCGCTGTCTATTCTTTCCCTAACATCGTTACTTTGAAGGTCTGGGTCATCAAGAGAGCTGTTATAGGGATCTCCTTCAACGACTTCAATTGCAGGTAATAGATCTGCAAGTGCTCTTATGGTCGTCGACTTCCCAGTACCTCTATCACCCATTATCATTACTCCTCCAATTCTCGGGTCAATAACATTTAAAAGAAGCGCTAGCTTCATTTCCTCTTGTCCAATCACTGAAGTGAAAGGAAAAACTCGGCGTTTTCTAGTTGAACTCACTTTCTTAATACTGGTAACAAGATTGTTTCATAAGCAGGCCACTTTAGATTGATAAATTTCAAAAAAAAAATGATAATGAAAATCAAAAATTTATTTAAGTCAGTAAAAAATCTAATTTTGATTACTTGATTTTTCATCAGGGACTAAAAAAGGGACTAATTCTGCCGATAAATTTCTTATTAACTCAGTTGATCTTGGATCGTTAAATGGACCTTTGACTATAAAACTTGCGAATGCCCTTGAGTTTTGAGGAGTTTGAATTAAAGCAGTATCTGAATATGAGATCCCAATATCACCAGTTTTGTTGTGGACTAAATAACCTTTTAATGAAAGATGATAGTCAGTATTTTTAGATTCTTTACCAAGACCTCTTAAAATACCAGAGGGTATTAATGTATTCGTTTTGGATTTGCCCATTATTTCTCTGAAAATATCTCTAGAACTAACATTAAGTAGATAACCATTGTCGACAAGAGCCATAGCTAACGATAAATCTTTCGTTGATGTAAGATTTGTTCCTGAAAGATCAGGAAGATAGTTTTTTATATTTGTATTTTTTAATCCAATTTCTTTGAATTTTTGGTTAAGTATATTGATTCCTCCCAGACGTTTTATTAGTAAATTAGTTGCTGTATTATCACTAACTCTAATCATTTCCGTGGCTACTTCATAAATAGGGAAACTTTCACCAATCTTTTGGTATGCCATCCATCCTGAACCGCCACCAATTGTATCTTCTGTAAGTATCAACATTTCATCCCAATAAATTTCCTCTTTCTCTAGCATTGTCAGTAAAACAATTAAGATGGGAACCTTGATACTGCTTGCTGCAGATAGCTTTGCATCCGATTTTATTTCTGCATAGACCTGATTATCTAATGATAAGAAAAAAGCACTAACATCTAGATCTGGATTTTTAGTTATAAGGTTTTCCCATTTATTAATTAATTTTTCTAGTCTTTTAAACTTTTCTAATTTATCATTAGAAAATGATAATAAGTTTGATTTTCTAGTTAGTAATCCTTTTTGAATCGATCTACTTGATTTCCCTCCTAGATTAATTTTTTTGTTTATCTGATAGCTTTGGGTCACGGGACCAAAAATTTTTAGAAAACTACCAAGTAAAACTGATAAGCCTATGCTTGATAAAAATATATTCGTTATTACTCTGAGCTGACTTTTCACTTTTCAATTAAAGAATATAAACCTTTGCTATTTATTGTAGCTTGTTATTTTAATTAATCATTTTTATTTTTAATTTTCCATCTTGCTTGGCTTATTATTCCTCTGATTAGTGCAACTTCGTCATCTTTTATCTCACCTCTTAAAAGCAATTGCTTTATTTTCATCATTCTAGCTTTATATGTATGTTTCATCAAGAAACCAATTTCAAGTAAAAGGCTTCCTGCATCATTAATACAATCTTCTAATTTAGTTAAATTAGCAGGATAACTTATTTTTTTATTGGCTTTTAATAAATCAATCTCATTAAATTGATTAAATTGATGAAGAACAATTGCTACTGCATGTGAAAGATTTAAGGATGGATAATTCTCATTTGTATTAAGACTAATCACTTTATTTGCTTTAAGAAGCTCCTCGTTAGATAAACCTCGGTCTTCCCTTCCGAATACAAAAGCTATAGTCTCTTCTCTTTCAGATTTAAAAGCCCAGCTCAAAGCATCCTTGTTTGAATTAAGTGGAATTTCTCCATGTTCTTTTCTTCCACAAGTTGCAATGATTCTTGAGCAATCAGAAAGTGCTGAATTTAGATCTTTATAAACATTTGCTTTCTCTAATATCTTCACTCCTCTGACAGCCATCTTCTTTGCTTCTTGATCTAAATAATCGCATTTAGGAGAAACTAGTCTTAATTCATGAACATTAAAGTTTGCACAGAGTCTTGCAACGCTCCCAACATTGATTGGCCCTGCTGGTTCAACTAGTACTACATAAAGTTTTTTTTTTATAGTCACTGTTAATTGAGTGAATGCATATATGCCAAAAGATCAGCCATTGATTGAGGTTCAATTTCAAAACTTGGCATTGGTGGAGTCAAGCCCCTAATGACTTGATTGATAATCTTTTTATCACTCATTTCTTGAGTCGCTTCATGGAGGTCGGGCCCTACAAGTCCTTGAGCTGAAATACCATGGCAACCTACACAATTGATTTTAAATAATTTGCTACCAGATAAAGCTTCACCATTAATAGATAAAGTTTCAGTTATGAAAGGATCTTGCTTAAAGTCTCCCATCCTCCAAAAAAGGATAAGGAAGGCTACAGTTGCAGCAGATAACAAGAATATTCGCCAAGGGCTAATCTTTTCGTTCTTTTTAATTAATGCTTTTGATGACGGAGTATTCACTAAAACCTCTTTGACATGAAAGAATTGTTACCTGTAATCATGAAAAATGCGAGCCAATGATTGAGCCTCTGCTATGTGGAATTGTTCTTGGACTTGTTCCCATTACATTATTAGGGCTTTTTGTTAGTGCATGGAATCAGTATCGGCGGAGCAGTTCAATGCCAGATTGGGAATAAGAAAAATAAGAGAGGTTTTTCCATAAGATTTCTCTTTATTTAATTTCCAACCATTATGTATTGTTGGCATTGATTTTGACGAGCATTCACATATCAAAGTAGATGATTCTTTAATCCATTGTTTAGATAATAAAAGTTCTTGAGACAATTCATATAAGCAAGATTCGTATGGAGGATCTAGAAAAATAAAGTCAAATTTTTGTTCATGACTTTGGCTACATTTTATAAACTCAATTTTTTTGTTTTTTGGCCCCTTTTTGAGAAATGAGATCAATTCATTGCATATGACTTCAATATGGATTGAGTGATCCATAGTATTAGATACATCGATAAGGTTTTTTTTGCATATTTTTGTTGCTTCCCTCTGCTTATCAATTGCGAGAACCCTTTTCACTCCTTTTTGAAGTGTCTCACATGCCATTGCACCACTTCCACTGCAAAGGTCTAGCCAACTTGCTCCTTTGAGTCTGTGCCCCAGAATATTTATTAGTGCCTCTCTTACTTTTGAGGAGGTGGGTCTTGTCTTTTCGTTTAAAGGACTTTCTATCCTTTTCCCAGAAAGAAGTTTTAGTTTCCTTTTCAAACTAAAAATTAGTTGTTTTTAACCAGTTAATCCAATTAAAAATAAGCTTTTGTCCTGCAATTCCTGATTTTTCAGGATGAAACTGACAGGCTCCGGTGTTTTTATGCCAAACAATCGATGAAACCTCAGTCTTACCAAACTTTGTTATAGCTACAGTGTTTTTTGATTCTAAAGGACATGCTGAGTAAGAATGGACAAAATACATCCAATTAGAATCAGGATAATTTTCTAGAATGGGACAATCGTTTGTTTTGTATATTGGAGACCAACCAATATGCGGAATTCTTTCATTTCTTTCTTTAGGCAATCTGCGAATATGACCTTTGATAACTCCTAGTCCTTCTGCAGTCCCCTCATCACTATTTTCGAATAAAAGCTGTAATCCTAAACAAATCCCAAAAAGTGGTTTGCCATTATTTATCCAGTCAATTATCGAAGGTACTAGTTCAGTTTTTCTTAAATTCTTCATTGCGGGATCAAAAGCACCTACTCCAGGCAGAATTAAAGCATCACAAGCCCTGAGCGATTTGATATCACAAATTAAATCTAAAGGTTGATTAAGCCTTTTAAATGCTTGCTGAACGGAAAAAAGATTACCCATTCCATAATCTATTAATCCAATTTTTGTCAAAAGATTTACCTTTGTATCTTTTAAATTGAACCTAAGAAAAATCTAAATTTTAGATTTAAAGATGTTTTGAGATTGTTCCAGAGAGGGTCGCTTTAGGAACTGCTCCTACAACGGTATCAACTTTTTGACCTCCCTTGAAGATCATTAAAGTTGGTATGCTTCTAATTCCATATTGACTGGCAACATTAGGGTTCTCATCAGTGTTTAATTTGAAAACTTTTATTTTGCCTTCGAAATCTTTTGAGATCTCCTCAACAATTGGGGCAACCATTCTGCATGGTCCGCACCAAGGAGCCCAAAAATCAACCAAAACAGGCACGTCGCTCTGGAGGACTTCTTGTTCGAAAGAGGAATCAGTTACTGCAGAAGCTGTGGACATACCTTAGAAATCTTAAGAACTAGATCATAACAATTGTATTTTGCCTATAAAAAGGTTTTCTGCCATTTTTAAACGAAGTTTGAATATTGATTTGTGTTTTTTTAATAAGAAAAACCCGAACAAGTCGGGCGTTTTAGTGTGTGAGGAGTGTGAGAGCAAAGGCTCTCACTACTCAATTCTAGCCATTGTATTTAATTCTGAAATCTTTTGGTAGCTTTATTTTCCCATTCCAAGTTGTTGTGCTTTTTGGTAAACTTTTCCTTCTGTTAACAAAGAAGGTGCAATAACCACCTCAACTTTTTGCATTTCTTTTAGGTCCATAGCACCTAGAGTTCCCATAGAGGTCTTTATTGCCCCTAATAAGTTGTGGGTTCCATCATCAAGTATTGCAGGGCCACGAAGAATACTTTTTAAACTTCCTGTGGTTCCAACTTTAATTCTTGTTCCTCTTGGAAGAACAGGACTTGGAGTAGCCATACCCCAGTGAAAACCTTTCCCAGGAGCTTCTTGAGATCTTGCAATGGGGGATCCAATCATCACTGAGTCAGCACCACAAGCTATACATTTGCAAATATCCCCACCTGTGATAATTCCACCATCAGCAATAATTGGAATATATTTTCCACTTTCTTTTTGAAAATCATCCCTTGCAGCAGCGCAATCCGAAATAGCGGTTGCTTGAGGAATACCAACTCCTAATACCCCTCTTGAGGTACATGCTGCTCCAGGCCCAATGCCTACCATTACTGCTGCCGCTCCTGCTCTCATAAGCTTTAGAGAAACTTCATATGTGACGCAATTACCTACTGCAACGGGTATTCCAATGTTTTCACAAAGGTCAAAAAGGTCAAGATTTTTACTACCCTCTTTGCCTAGATGTTCTGTTGAAACTACTGTTGCCTGAAGAAAAAACAAGTCTGCTTCGGACTCTTTGACTAAATCTTTATACTTAATCGCTGCTAATGGCGTCCCGCTTACAGCAGCAATACCTCCACCTTTTTTTATTTCTTGAATTCTTTTTAAAATTAATTCTTCTTTTATCGGTGTCTTATAAATTTCTTGCATTAGAGGAACAAATTCCTCTTTCCCAATTGATTGGATTTTGGTTAGTACTTCTTCTGGATTTTCGTATCTAGTTTGGACTCCTTCTAGATTTAAAACACCCAGGGCACCTAGTTTTGATAGGGCGACTGCCATTTTTACATCTACAACGCCATCCATCGCACTTGCGATTATGGGAATATCTCTTTCAATTCCACCGATTTCCCAGTTGGTTGTTGTGATGTCAGGGTCAACTGTCCTTTCTCCTGGAACTAATGCAATTTCATCAATTCCGTAGGCTCTTCGAACAGTTTTGGTGCGTCCTAGTTGAATATTCACACCTAAAGTTTGTGAGTTCTCGTCAAACTACCAACTGAAGTGCCAAATTGAGCAAATGTTGGGAATAGATAATCAAGATTTTGCTGATTTTTTCTAAATGACCTGATGATTTTTGGAATGCTTTGAGAAAAATTTCTATCATTCCATTGTAATTGTTGATTTTGTTAGAGGTGATTTACTTTCAGATATATGGTTATTCACTTTAAAAGGTTTATTAATGCTCAGATGTTCTTATAATTGGTAAAACCCTTCTATATGGCTGATCCATTGGGACCAAATAGTACTGGTCCCGGGGAATCCGATGATCGGATCATCCAGACTGACTTAAGAAACGAAATGTCGCGTTCCTACTTGGAATACGCGATGAGTGTGATTGTTGGGAGAGCTTTGCCTGATTCGAGAGATGGACTTAAGCCTGTCCATCGAAGAATTCTCTATGCAATGTACGAACTTGGATTGACTAGTGATAGACCATACAGAAAGTGCGCACGTGTGGTTGGAGAAGTATTAGGTAAATTTCATCCCCATGGTGATACCGCGGTTTATGACGCTTTGGTCAGAATGGCGCAAGATTTTTCTATGCAGATGCCTCTAATTGATGGGCATGGGAATTTTGGATCTGTTGATAACGATCCCCCTGCTGCAATGAGATATACAGAATCCAGATTGCAAGCTTTGACCACTGATAGCTTGCTTGAGGATATTGAATCTGAAACAGTTGATTTCGCCGATAACTTTGATGGGTCTGTACAAGAACCAACAGTCTTGCCGGCAAGAATTCCTCAATTGTTATTAAATGGTTCTTCAGGAATAGCTGTAGGTATGGCAACGAATATACCTCCCCATAATTTAGTCGAATTGATTGATGGCTTGATGGCTTTAATTTCAAATCCTGAGCTAGAAGATATAGAGTTGATGAATATAATTAAAGGTCCAGATTTTCCCACTGGTGGGCAAATACTTGGTAGAAGTGGAATTAAAGAAACATATATTTCTGGTAGAGGTTCAATCACCATGCGTGGAGTGGCTGAAATAGAAACTATTGAAAATCCAGGAAGACCAGATAGGGATGCAGTAATAATTACTGAACTTCCTTATCAAACAAATAAAGCAGGGTTGATAGAACGAATCGCTGATATGGTGAATGATAAAAAACTTGAAGGTATTGCAGATATAAGAGATGAAAGTGATAGGGATGGAATGAGAATTGTTGTTGAATTAAGAAGAGATTCTTATCCTCAAGTTGTTTTAAATAATTTATTTAAACTTACTCCTTTACAAACTAACTTTAGTGCAAATATGCTTGCATTGGTTAATGGTGAACCTGTTATATTATCACTTAGAAAGATGTTACAAGTATTTTTAGATTTTAGAGTAGAAACTATTGAAAAAAGAACAAAATATCTTTTAAAGAAGGCAGAGAATAGAGATCACATATTATTAGGATTATTGTTAGCTTTAGATCATTTAGATGAAATAATTAGTCTTATAAGATCAGCCTCTGACTCTTCAACTGCTAAAAGTAAATTAAAAGAACTGCATGGTTTAACAGATATTCAGTCTGATGCTATTTTGCAGATGCAGTTAAGAAGACTGACAGCTTTAGAGGCAGATAAGATAAGACTTGAACATGAGGATTTAGTTAGGAAAATAATAGATTTAAAAGATATTTTAAATAAGAAAGAAAGAGTATTTGAAATAACAAAAATAGAATTAAATGAAATAAAAGAAAAATATAATACACCAAGAAGAACAGAAATTCTTGATCTTGGAGGAGGCCTTGAAGATATTGATTTGATTGCGAATGAAAGATCAGTAGTTTTGTTGACCGAGACAGGATATTTAAAGAGGATGCCTGTTAATGAATTTGAAGCAACAAGTCGAGGTACTAGAGGTAAAGCAGGAACGAGAAGCCAAGGGGAGGAAGAAGTGAAAAAATTTATTAGTTGTAATGACCATGACAGCCTCCTTCTTTTTAGTGATAGAGGAGTTGCGTATGCCCTTCCTGCTTATAGAGTTCCTCAATGTAGTAGAACTGCAAAAGGTACTCCCATTGTTCAATTGCTTCCAATTCCACGGGAAGAGGCTATTACTTCATTACTTTCTGTGAGTTCTTTTGATGATGAAAACTATTTACTGATGCTTACAAGGGGAGGGTATATAAAAAGAACACCTCTTTCAGCTTTCAGCAAGATTAGAGCAAATGGACTAATTGCAATAGGTTTAGAGGATGGTGATGCTTTGACTTGGGTTCGATTAGCTGAGTCTGGAGATAGTGTTTTGATTGGTTCTAAAAATGGAATGACAATACATTTTCGATTAAATGATTCTGAATTACGACCTTTAGGTAGATCAGCAAGAGGAGTTAAATCAATGAATCTTAAGTCTGGCGATTCTCTTGTAAGTATGGATGTTTTATCTACTGAGTTAGCTGATCATGTCGATAAAAGTGAAGAAGAAGAACTACATGACGATTCATCTGAATCAGAAGGTCCTTGGGTACTTGTTGCCTCTGGAAGTGGACTAGGGAAAAGAGTTCCTGTGACACAATTTCGCCTGCAGAAAAGAGCAGGAATGGGTTTAAGAGCAATAAAATTTAGAAAAGATGGAGATGAACTTGTTGGTTTGAGGGTTCTGGGTAAAGGAGAAGAATTATTATTAGTTAGTGAAAGAGGAGTAATTGTTAGAACTAGTGCAGATATGATCTCTCAACAATCTAGAGCTGCAACTGGAGTAAGAATTCAGAAGCTTGATAATGGCGATAAGTTGTCTGAGGTTGTTTTAGTTCCTCCAGAACAAATTAATGAAGAAGATGAAAAAGAATCAAAAACAACTAATGAATCAATAAATATTGATCCAACGTCAAAAAATTGAAATTGAATAATTCTGCTGATGTATTAGTTATGGGAGCAGGACCAGCTGCTCTTTGCATCACTTCTGAGTTGGTTCAACAAGGTCTTAATGTTCAGGCAATAGCCTCTAAGTCGCCTTTAGAACCTTGGCCAAATACTTATGGAATCTGGGCATCTGAACTTGAATCTTTAAATATGCATGAATTATTGAAATATAGATGGAAGGATACTGTTAGTTTTTTTGGAGATGGATTAAGTGAAAAGGGTAATATTTGTACAAATCATTATTTTGATTACGGCCTTTTTAATTCAATTAATTTTCAGGAGGCTCTTCTTCAGAAATGTAATGGACTTTCTTGGCAAGTTGAAACTGTTAAAAATATAGATTTTAGTGAAAGAGAAACGGTAGTTATATGTACTTCTGGAAAAAAATATTTCGCTCGGCTTGTTATTGATGCAAGCGGTCACAAAACCCCTTTTATTAAAAGGCCAAATCATGATCAAATAGCTAAGCAGGCGGCCTATGGAGTGGTTGGGAAATTCAGTTCTGCACCTGTTGAGAAGAATCGTTTTGTTTTGATGGATTTTAGACCAGACCATTTAAATGCCAACGAATTGGAAGAGCCACCTTCTTTTCTTTATGCTATGGATCTTGGAGATGGAAGTTATTTCGTAGAAGAAACATCTTTAGCGTGTGCACCTCCAGTTTCATTTGATTCATTAAAAGCAAGATTAAATTTACGATTATCTAACAAAGGTATTCAAATTGAGGAAGTAATTCATGAAGAACATTGTCTTTTCCCAATGAATTTGCCATTGCCTTATAGAGATCAGCCTCTTTTGGCCTTTGGTGGCTCAGCCAGTATGGTTCACCCAGCATCGGGATATATGGTTGGTAGCCTTTTAAGGAGAGCACCCTCATTAGCAAAGGAGATTGCAAAAGTAATAAAAAAGGATCCTCTTATGCCTACCTCTCAGATAGCTAGAAGAGGATGGAAAACCCTTTGGCCAACTGAATTAGTTCGAAGACACCGTCTTTATCAGTTCGGACTTCAACGATTAATGAGCTTTGATGAATCCTTATTAAGATCTTTTTTTGATACTTTTTTTAAATTACCCAAAAAAGATTGGTACGGATATTTAACTAATACTCTTCCTTTGCCAAGACTATTTATTGTTATGTTGAAATTGTTTTATATAGCTCCATCTAAAGTCAGATTGGGAATGATTGGCTTTTTAATAAAAAAATAAGAAAAATTTAGATTTTCTTTCTCCAATCTATTGGAGAAATTAAAGGAAATATACAATCTTCTTTTTCTATTTCTTCTAAAACTTTGTCATTGATGTTTTTATTATCTTTTAATGCATTTATTAACATCCAAAATCTTTCTAGATGCACATTTATTCTTTCTCTTGCAAGCTCAGTAGTGGTACCTGCCTTGAGAATGAAACTCCAATCTGAAGATTGACATAGTAATAACTCTCTTCCAGCTTGTTTAATAATTTTGATATTGGACTCATCTATTAAACCTTCTGAACAAATACTTACCATTTCTCTTCCAGCTTTACTCCATTCATGAACAATCCATGCATTTGACTTGTTTAACCAATAATTATGAAAACCACCTTGCCCCCAGCTTGAAGGAGAAGGATTGCATAATTGAATTTGAGGTGTTAACTGAAGAGCTTCTTTTAATGTAATTAGTTTAATACCTTCTTTTTTTGATTTGATAAATAAATGGGAAAGGAATTTCGGCCCTTCAAACCACCAATGACCAAATAGTTCTGCATCAAAAGGAGCGATTAATAAGGGCTGTATTTGCATTGATCTTTCAAGTTTTATAAGTTGTTTCTTTCTATCCTTTAAATAATTTTCTGCATCTTTTGCAACATTTTCTTTTGCTGCTTGAGGGTCATATTCTTGTTTATTTTCTAAAGATGTTTTTTGAGATGTAATCTTGAATAATTTAATTCCTAATGGCCTTTTCTCTTGGATTCCTATCTTTTTGAGTTTCTCGATTGATAAATCCCAGCCCAAGTCTCTATGAAATTCTCTGTAGTTTGGATTGCCTGGATATCCATCCCTTGCTGACCAGACCGGAAGAGTTGATTCACTATCCCTACCGAAAAAAGCCACTCCTCTTCTTGTGCAGATAGGAGCATATAGACCATATCTTGGTCTTGGATCGGCATTCAATAAGCCATGACCATCAAGAACTGCATATCTCAAACCTGATTCAGCCATTAGTTCATCTAAACCTTCGTAATAGGCACATTCAGGTAACCAAATCCCCAACGGAGCGCTCTTAAAAAGTCGCTTATGTTCTGTTACGGCAGTTTTTAATTGAGCTCTGACGGTCTCAGGATTTTCTCTTAAGAGTGGAAGATATCCATGAGTAGCTGCACAAGTAAGAATATCTATTACTTCTAATGTTTGTAATCTCATAAATCTTCCTATTAGATCACCTTTGCTAATCTTCCAGCTTTCCAGCTGGCGTATTAAATGGTCTTTTAGATGAAGAACTGCTTTTAGGCAGCCTTTATCTATCGTATTTAGAACTTCTAATCTTATGGTTACCCACTTTTCAAATCGATTTTTTAATACGTCATCTACTAAAAGCGAAAGTAAAGTAGGCGATAACCCTATTGTGATTTTAGGTGTTTGATCTTTTGCTCTAGATGCATTTTCAAGTGTTTCTAAAAGTGGTAAATAACACTCCACTAGCGCTTGAAAGAACCAGTCCTCCTCTAAGGAGCCAGGTTCCTCTGACCTCACGTAAGGTAGATGGGCATGCAGGACTATGGCGAGATTGCCTTTAGTCATTAAAACTCCAAGATTGTTGGATTTGATTCTTGGATACTTATACTCTTTAATCGCACAAGAAAAGATAAACTTTAAGTTATAATCTAAAACTAGTAAAATTAGATACTCTAAAATAATTATTTTTTTATTTATTACTTAGAATTTTTATTTGAATTTGATATTCAATGTTCAACTTTGACTATTCAAAAAATAAAAAATATCAAAAGAACCAATAAATAATTAGAAACTTAATATTCTTTGTAGAAAATTGAGATAAATATACTACAATTAATTCAATTCATATAGATCTTAAAAGGTCTAATTATCTTTATATATTTTATGCTATGGCCAAAGATCCGGGCCGAGTTTTAATTTTTGATACCACTTTGAGGGATGGAGAGCAATCCCCAGGTGCGAGTCTTAATTTAGAAGAAAAGTTAGCTATTGCTCAACAATTAGCAAGATTAGGCGTTGATGTTATTGAGGCAGGGTTCCCTTTCGCGAGTCCTGGAGATTTCGCTGCAGTTCAAAAAATAGCTGAGCATGTAGGAGGAGAGGAAGGACCTGTTATTTGCGGATTATCAAGAGCTTCAAAACCTGATATAAAAGCTTGTGCTGAAGCTATCTCTCCAGCCCCAAGAAAAAGGATTCATACTTTTATTGCAACCAGCGATATTCATCTTGAACATAAATTAAGAAAATCCAGAAAAGAAGTTCTTGATATCGTGCCAGACATGGTTGGATATGCTAAAAGTTTTGTTGATGATGTTGAATTTTCCTGTGAAGATGCAGCAAGAAGTGATTTAGATTTTCTATATGAGGTAATCGAACTAGCTATATCTTCGGGTGCTAATACTATAAATATTCCAGATACAGTTGGTTATACAACTCCTTCTGAATTTGGAGATCTAATCTTAAATATCAATAAAAATGTTCCAAACATCAATGAGGCAGTTCTATCAGTTCATGGTCACAATGACTTAGGTCTTGCTGTTGCAAACTTTCTTGAAGCTGTCAAGAATGGAGCTAGACAGCTTGAATGCACTATCAACGGAATAGGAGAGAGAGCAGGTAATGCTGCTTTAGAAGAATTGATCATGGCTCTTCATGTAAGAAGATCATATTTCAATCCTTTTTTTGGCAGGCCTCCTGAATCTCCTACCCCTTTAACAGCAGTTAGAACAGAGGAAATTACTAAATCCTCTCGACTGGTTTCCAATTTAACTGGGATGGTTGTTCAACCGAATAAAGCAATTGTTGGAGCAAATGCTTTTGCGCATGAATCTGGAATACATCAAGATGGTGTATTAAAAAATAGACTTACATATGAAATTATCGATGCAAAAACAGTTGGGTTATCCGATAACAAAATTTCTTTAGGAAAGTTGAGTGGTAGGAGTGCCGTTCGAGCTAGATTAGAGGACCTTGGATATGATTTGAATAGAGAAGATCTTAATGATGCTTTCGCTAGGTTTAAAGACTTGGCTGACAGGAAAAGAGAGATAACAGATCGTGATCTAGAGGCCATTGTTAGTGAGCAAGTGCAACTCCCAGAGGCTCTGTTCCAATTGAAATTGGTCCAAGTAAGTTGTGGAACATCTCTCATGCCTACTGCAACAGTAACTGTTGTTGGAGAAGAGGGTGAGGAAAAAACCGCTGTTTCTCTCGGGACAGGTCCTGTTGATGCTGTTGTACGTGCTTTGGATTCTCTAACTGAAGAACCTAATGAATTGATTGAATTCTCCGTAAAGTCAGTTACTGAGGGAATAGATGCTTTAGGAGAAGTTACGATTCGAATAAGAAGAGATGGAAACCTTTTTTCTGGTCATTCTGCTGATACTGATGTTGTTGTCGCTGCTGCGCAAGCATACATAAATGCTCTTAATAGACTAGTAGCTGCTGAGGGAAGGAAATCTATTCATCCACAGCATGATTTAGCTCAAGTAGATAAAAAAGGGGTTTAATAGTCTTTTCGCTTGGTTTTTAATTTTTCATAGGAAAAAGTGTCGGTAAATATTTTTAGAAAAATCTTCCTTAGTGATTACTAAAGGATTAATATGTGTTGTGACGATTTGATATGTGTACATAAATGACTTTTGAAAGAAACCTTTACAGGCTTACTGGACTTGATGGTGCTCCCCATCATGTATTAGATGCTCCCTATGAAAGCATTGATGCAGCAATTTGTGCTGCAAAGTTATGGTGCAGTGGTCAAGGTTTGAGTTGCACAATTAAAGATAAAGGTATAGGTGTAGAAGTACTTGCAGGGAATGGAACGTGGAGAACTGTTTGTTATCCATCTAATTGTTTGCAAATTTCCCTCGCGTAAAATAATTATTGGTTTAAATCTTATGATTTTATTAAAGAGAATATTTTTTTAAAAATGGGCTCAGGAATGCGTGGATATTGGACCCTTACTTGGTTTGGCTTAATCTCAAATACAATTGCAATTCCTTTTATTGCCTATGTGGTTGGATCAGGCCCCCCTCTTAAAGCTGTGAACATTACTTTGGCTATCAGTCTTGCCTGGCCAGCTGCAATAACTGGGATTGTTGCTTCAGCAGGTCTATTTGCACAAAGAGGATGGGGAGTGATTTTATCAATAGTTGCTTTGTCTATGACTCTTTCAGGAACGTTGCCTTACGGAATAATCAGGTTGATTAAAGTTAATGATCTATTTGGAATTAGTGGTTTATCATTGCTTATTGCTTTGCTTAATCTATTAGCTTTGCTCTACTGGTGTAGAAGAGGTCATAGAAGAATTAGGCTTTGATTTGAATTGGTTATTCCAATCAATGTAATATTTTTCTATCTTGAATTAAAGCTGGGATATTTTAATCGTCTATGACGCATTCTTCTCCAAACAGCTACAAAAGCTCTTAAAATTATTTCTATTTCTGCTCTAGTTAAGCTACTTTCTTCTAATTGACCATCAATTTGACGAGATTGGATTATTTTTCTAACTGTTTTGCATGCATCGTTATCTGATGAAGAAGCATCTAGAGCTCTTAAGGCTGCCTCGCACCCATCTGCAAGCATAAGTATCCCAGTTTCTTTGGAATGAGGAATAGGCCCTTTATATCTAAAGCGTTTTTCAGAGGCAGATGGATCACTTTCTCTTGCTTTATGCAAAAAATATCCCATTTTTAAAGTACCTTGATGTTCCGGAATGAAATCAGCTATTGGTGATGGCAGTCGATATCTCCTTGCAAGCTTTAATCCTTCATCAACATGGGCCTGCAGAATATCTGCACTTTTGTATGGGTCTTTGATTTCTTCATGTGGGTTTACCCCATTCTTTTGATTTTCAATAAACCAATTTGGGGCATGTAGTTTCCCTACATCATGGTAAAGAGCTCCAGTTCTTATTAAGTCAACATCAGCTCCAATAACTCTTGCTCCTTCCTCTGCGAGACTTAGAATTGTCAAAGTATGTTCAAATGTTCCCGGTGCTTCTCTAGATAATCGGCGAAGTAAAGGACGTTCTTGATCAGCTAGCTCCATTAATCTTGCTCTAGTAAGTAATCCAAATGTGTTTTCTAATATTGGAATAATTAATATTGTTACCATCAGCATTGCACTTATAATAAGTGTCTCATTTAAAAGAGAATTAGGATCAAAAGATAGATAGTTTAATTCTAAATTGTTAGCTTTAATTAATTGATTAAAAACAAACCATTGTCCTAATAGTGCACCAAAAGGTATAAATACAGCAATTTGAAGAACTTGTGCACGGCTTCTCATTCTTCTACCTAAAAATGCTACAAATGAACCAGCTATACATGCAATTATTAGCCTAGCTTCACCTAATCCATTAAGAGATGTTGGCCAAATCAAGCTAGCAGCAGCCATCCAGGCTAATGATGATGTTGTACCTATTCCTTGTGAAAGAAGGAGTGTTGGAGGCAATATTAATTGTAATGGACTTGCTAGTGGTCCAAGCCAATCTTTAGTTATTTGAACTACAAATAGTAAAGTTAAAGAAAGTAATCCATGCCTAGCTTTAAGCCTAGGATTTTCTCTTCTCATGATCATAAGAAGTATTCCACAACTTCCCATCGATTCTGAAAAAGTTATTAACCACTTTATTGGTCTAGGACTCCGACTTACTTTATTAAAATGTTCAAGAACATCAAATTCTTGTGAACTAATTGGTTCACCTTTTTGTGAGATTAAGCTACCTTCTTTAACTTTTATACTGTTTATACCATCTTGATTAATTAAATCATCAAGTAATATATTGGTCTTTAAAGAATCAATTTTTAAATTACTTTTTTGAAAAAAACTACTCGATAATAATTTTGCACCTAGTGACCTATTTGGAGAATCTTTGATACCTAGGTCTATTAATTGTAGAGATGCTGCTTCATTTAGCTGGTCAATTGCAAGTGTATTTATAATACCTTGAGAAAGCATTTTCATTGATGCTTTTTTTATCTCTTCTTGCCATTCTTCCCATTCATTATCAGAAACATTAATTAGCCAATTTTTTTCTGAATTAGTTAGATTGATATTGTTTAGACCTATTTCAAAATTAGGACTTTTTAAACTACGTAGTTTTTTGATTTTCTTTAGAACAATTTTTTCCAAATTATTAGATTGATTTTTATCGATAACCTGAACAAAACTATCTTTTAAGGCTTTTTTCTTTTCTTTTAATGCCTGTGTATCTATTACTAATGCATCTTTAGGGGCTATTTCATTGAATTGAGCGATATCTCCTGGTTTGAGATCGGGAACAGCAAGTAACTTATAACTTGAAAATATTGCTACTAATAGGCAGGCCATTAATAGACCTAGCTTGTCAGTAGCTGACCAGCGAAGTATTGGTCGTCTGGGAGATTGGCTCCCTAGCCATATTCTCCAAATTTTTTTTGGACTTGGTAATTTAGCCACAGACTTTTTCACCTATTCCTAAAGCTAGGTTTAATAGGTTGATTATTTGAAATTGAACTCATTTTATTTATGCCGAACATTTTAGATGGGAAAAAACTTGCTCAAGAAACCGAACTCATACTGAGACAGACTATAGAATCTGGCTTGGTATTTGCGAAGAGACCACCAGGCCTTGCTGTCTTAAGAGTTGGAAACGATCCTGCTAGTGGAGTTTATGTTAATTACAAGGAAAAAGCATGCGATCGAATAGGTGTTAAAAGTTTTGCAAAGCACTTAAAAGAAGATATTTCAATGGAAGAACTTAGAGAAATCATTAACAGCTTGAATCAAGAAAAGAATGTTGATGGAATTTTATTGCAACTTCCATTACCTTCACATCTTGATGAGGATACCTTGCTAAGAAGTATTGATCCTGACAAGGATGCTGATGGATTACATCCTTTAAACCTTGGACTATTAATAAAAGGTGAAAAAGGCCCAAGATCATGCACCCCGGCAGGAGTTATGGCTCTTCTTGAGCGAAACCAAATCAAAATCGAAGGGAAGAGAGCAGTCGTAGTCGGCCGTAGCATCCTAGTGGGAAAACCAATGGCTTTAATGCTCGAAGCTGCAAATGCCACTGTCACGGTTGCCCATTCAAAAACTAAAGATTTACCCTCTTTGACTAGTGAGGCTGATTTACTTGTTGTAGCAGCTGGCAAGCCCTATTTGATTGGAAAAAATCATGTAAGCGAGAATTGTGTCGTTATTGATGTTGGCATTCATAGACTTCCGTCTGACAACAAACTTCTTAAAGAAAGTAAAAAAAACAAACTTTGTGGAGATGTGAAGATATTTGAAATTGAAGATAAGGTAGCTGCTTATTCCCCTGTCCCTGGTGGTGTAGGGCCTATGACAGTAACAATGCTTTTAGCAAATACGGTTGATAGGTGGCAGAAACATTGTGGATTACCTTTAACTATTAGTCATTTACTTCCATGAATCACAATGTCCTGAGAGAATTGATGAGAATCGGGTTTTTTCATGCAGGAAGCAATCGCTTCTTTTGACTTCGCTGAGTATCTAGAGAAAGCTAGAGCTCTTGTTGAAGATGCGCTGGATGCGTCTCTGGGCCCTGAAAAGCCAGAAAAATTAAGGGAATCTATGCGCTATTCCCTTTTAGCCGGAGGGAAAAGATTAAGGCCGATTCTTTGTCTTGCCGCTTGCGAACTTGCTGGAGGCGATGTCGAAAAAGCTCTGCCTACTGCTGTAGCTCTGGAGATGATTCATACGATGTCACTTATTCATGATGATTTACCTTCAATGGATAATGATGATCTTCGTCGAGGGCGGCCTACTAATCACAAGGTTTACGGAGATGCTGTAGCAATACTTGCTGGTGACGCTCTTTTGACTAGAGCTTTTGAGATGGTATCAATTCGGACAAAGGGTATACCTTCCGAGAGGCTCCTCAAGATAGTAGGTGAACTCTCTTTAGTTGCAGGGGCGCCTGGATTAGTAGGAGGACAAGTAGTTGATCTCGACTGTGAAGGCAAAGAAGTGGATTTGGAAACCTTAGAGTACATTCATCTTCACAAAACAGGCGCTCTGCTCAAAGCATGTGTCACTTGCGGAGCATTGATTGGCGGAGCTGATGAGAAGCTTCTGGAAGCATTAAGTGTCTATGCGAGAGGGATCGGCTTGGCATTTCAAATAATTGATGACATTCTTGATGTAACGGCAAGTAGTGAAGTATTGGGCAAAACAGCAGGAAAGGATTTAATTGCTGATAAGACTACTTATCCCAAATTACTTGGTCTTGATGAATCAAAAAAAAGAGCAAATCTCTTAGTCGCTAAGGCAAAAAATGCTCTTGACCCTTGGCCAGAAAAATCTAAACCTCTTCTTGCATTGGCTGATTACATTACAAGTAGGGATAGATGAATCTTAATTCAAGTTTCGAATTTCAATTTATTACTATTCTTGATAATGCTGTATTGGCCTGGGGGCTAGCAGCATGTGGAATTGCTCAATTTTCTAAACTTTTAATCGAATTAATTTTTAAGCAAAGGTGGAGACCGGCAGTACTAATAGAAACAGGAGGAATGCCTTCAAGTCATTCGGCTTTGGTAACAGGAACCGCTGCAGGAGTGGGACTGCAGCTTGGTTTTGATGACCCAGTATTTGCTTTGGCATCAACAATTGCTTTTATTGTTATGTACGACGCTTCTGGGATAAGAAGATCCGCTGGCTTGACTGCCGCCAAAGTCAATCAAATTTCAAAAAATAATTCCAACGAATTATCTTCAGAAACCATTTTAAAAGAATCTTTGGGACACACAAAAATCGAAGTTTTGGTGGGAAGTCTTCTTGGACCAATTATTGCTTTGCCAGGTATTTTCTTCATTGGCTCCCCTTTGCATATCTTTCAAATGATTGGATTATTTTCTGTGTGAAAGAATTAAAAGCAAAAGAAGATTGTGTCGTTTTAACTAAAGATCAAGAAAAATCTCTTGAATTGTTTTCTGAATGGCTTAATACCCCATATTCCTTTAAACCCTTTGTGATGAAAGGCTTTGCAGGTAGCGGAAAAACATATTTATCAATGAAGTTATTAAAAAAGGTTGATGAGTTGGGTTTGTGTTGGACTGTCGTAGCACCAACTCATAAAGCTGTAGGTGTATTGAGGGAGGGTTTGAAAAGTGAATCTATTAAACCAACATGGTTTCCCTCTACTATTCACCGCTTGCTCCGACTTAAGTTAAAAAGACAGGCGGATGTCGAAATATGCGAGAAAACAGATCAAACTGAGAACTCTTTGGAGAATTTAGGACTTGTTTTAATTGATGAGGCATCAATGATTGATTCCAAATTATTGGAGATAACTCTTGAATGCGCAAGATGCAACTCGACTCGTTTGGTTTTTGTTGGTGATCCTGCTCAACTCCCACCAGTAGGAGAAAGTTCTAGCTCAGTTTTTTTAATGAAACGAGCAATAATTACTGAACTTAGGGAAGTTGTTCGTCATCAAGGACCTGTTCTTAAATTGGCAAAGATAATTAGAGACGGGCAAATCCCTTGTAATCAGCCACCAATATTGCCAGTTGTTAATTCTAAGAAAGGTAATGTTGGAATATTAGATAGAAATAGTTGGCTTGAAAAAGCTAAAGCAGCATTGCGGTTATCTTCTTTAGAGGATGATCCCGATAGAGCAAGAATTCTGTGTTACACCAATAAAGTTGTTGATAATTTAGTTCCTCATGCAAGAAGAGCTATTCATGGTGAGATGGCAGATCAATATCAGGTTTTGCCTGGTGAGGTTTTAATTAGCCGTAAGGCTGTAATGGTAAACGCTTCATTAGATGAGGATGAGCTTGGAGAAGAACCAGATATTTTGATTACATCCAACAGGGAGATGCTGGTAGAAGATGTGATCCCAAATAGTTTTGACTTAGCCTCTTTAGGAATGAATCATAATTTTGAAAATCTTTTACCTGTTATTGAAACTCAGATAGCTAAAGTTAGCTGCGATCAAAAAGAATTTTCTTTGAGGTTAATGCCTCAAATAGGGTCTAAATCTCGAAGCGAGTTGGACTTTTCTTTGAATCAATTGAGCAATTTAGCAAGAGAGAGAGGAAAAAAAAATAGCGCTTCGATTTGGAAACTCTTCTTTTTTATTAGAGATTCATTCGCTTCTTTAGGTCCTGCTTCTGTCCTTACAATTCACAGGAGCCAAGGAAGTACTTTTGGAGAAGTGTTTATAACTTCCGATGTTTTTTGGCCTAAAGATCTTGAATTTCGAAAACGGCTTGTATACGTTGCTGTAAGCAGAGCTAGCGAAGGCGTTTGGATTGTTGGTGACAATAAAAGCAATACAAATCAAGCTCTTTTAGAGAAATTATTAATCGATTAATTTGTAAAATATTATTTTTGAATATAGATTTACTTTAGGCATCATTCATAACACTTCTTTTCCAGTTTTCTAGAATAAGAGGGGAACTTGCCCAATGTAGATGTATCCAACTTGCATGAATTAAACGATTGCAAAAGCCTTCATTCTTAACCTCCATATTCCAACCTTTGATATCCCATATGTGATTTATTTTTGAATTATAGTTTTCATTACTTAATTCCCAACGATGAAATTCATGTCCTATTAGTTTATTTCCAGGAATGGTAATAGGACTTTTATTTTTACTTATTGCTTCTCTATAACCAATTTTTAAATTACCCTTTTTAGCCTTAAAAGGTAATATACCAGCCATTGAATATTCTCTTCCTTCAAGGTCAAATATACTTTTACCTAAAAGCATCATTCCGCCACATTCAGCATATATAGGAAACTTTTCAGAAAATATTTTTATTGAATTAAGGCTTTTTTTTGAATTACTTAATTGTTTTGCATGTTGCTCAGGAAAACCACCAGGTATTATTAATCCTCTAGCTTCTTTGGGAATCTGTTCATCTTCAAGAGGTTTCCAAGTAATAGTTGGCATACCGTTCTCTTCTAACAATTCTTTTGTTTCTTGATACCTGAAATGGAAAGCTTCATCTTCAGCAATAGCGATTGGGTGACTAATTCCTGAATCATTCCTTGCTGAAAAGTTAAATGTTTTGTGGTTACATTTTGGAGCTAATAAAAGCTTTTCAAAACTTTTAATGTCTAGATTTTCTTTGGCTATTGATGCCCACTTTTTAATTTTAATTTCTAACTCTAAAATTTCATGAGCTGGTGCTAAACCTAAATGCCTTGTTGGAAGATATAAGTCGTCGCAGGGAGGTAGAGAACCCAATGACTTTATATTGATTTTATCAAGAACCTCCAATAATATTTTTTGATGCCTAAGAGTTTGAACATTATTTAGGACAACGCCTGCAATTTTTAATTCCTTATCATGATCTCTAAATCCTTTTATTAAGGCTGCTATTGACGCAGCCTTACCTCTGGCGTCAACAATAAGGATTACTGGCAGCTTTAAAATCTTAGCTAATTCAGCTGTGCTCCCTTTGGAACTACTGCCAATTCCATCAAATAATCCCATTACCCCTTCAACAAACGAATAATCAGTTAAGCCTCCAAAGTGATTAAAGTTTTCTTTAACCCAACTTTCTCCAGAGAGAATCAAATCAAGATTTCGACAAGCTTTTTTTGATACCGCTGTGAGTTGTTGAGGGTCTAAATAATCAGGTCCAACTTTAAAAGTTTGTACTGTTTTATTGATACTTTTTAACCAAGAAATCAAAAGAAGACTTAAAAGAGTTTTACCACTGTTACTTGATATAGCAGAGATTACGCATGCCATCTAATGACTATATTTATTTGGCTTGATTAATTAAATCAAGGATTTCATTCGCTATTGGTGCTGCACTAGCAAGTAAAGGGCTTGTATTTCCTCTGCTGCTGGAGAGTAAACGAGCAACATCATTCTCTAAAGAGTTTTTTTGAATAGGAACGACTTGTTCAATAAGTTCCATTCTTGCCATGCCTCCAGCTTCTAATCTCATACATTCTCCAGATTCCGATGCGAGAATTACACAAAGATCGTTTTTTTGTTTGTTCTTAGCCTTTGAAATTAATCTCAAACCAACTATTTGACCAGGATTAATGCTTGGCTTACCAATAGGTAAAGAAGTGATACCAACATCAACAAGAGTTTTGTCTTGACGAAGAAAATTAACTTTCATCTGATCTTTTTTTGAGTAGATGAAATTTTCAAGTTTCCAGTTGAGGCGATCAGCAATCCATGCAGCAAGTAAAAGGCCTTGAACTGTTTGAGAGCCTTCAACATCGATATCAATTTTTTGTAAATTTTCAAGAGCATTTCTTCTTTGAAGTGGATCAAATACCATCGCTAAAGTCTCTCTCCAACTTCTAAGACGAAGCCAATTCAGGTCGTTAACAGCCTGTCCAGATTGAATCCTTTGAAGTAATAAATTTAAGCAAACTCTTGGTTCTCCATGTGCAGTATCAATGATTAATCTTCGATTTGGTAGTGCTAGAGCATTAAGGAATTCAGGGGCCTCATCAATTCTTCCATTCCACCACAACCAAGAAGGAAGTTCATCAGGAATAAGAGTCTCAACAATTTCAAGCCCATCATTAATTGCGGTTTTATTACCTCTTAAAACAATTACGTCGCCGCAAGCTGTTTTGCCTCCACCTTCCTCGGGAAGAGGACAATATGCGGCAACTAATGTTTCTAAACTATTTTCTTTCTCAATTGTTGGTGCAATAGTTATTAGTCTTCGAGGTTGTAAATTACTAATTGAGGTGTCAATGTGTTGCCCTCTAAGGTCCTCTACATTTTTAATCAACTCTTCACATTGAATTGAAGATTGAACTCTAAAATCCAATGGTGAAGTACTGTTAGGGAGATTGCCTTCTAAAATAATTTCTCTTGCGGCTTCTATAAGATCATTCCTTTGACTACCTACTACTGGCCCAGATATTTTTCCAGTTTTGACTAGTTTTTGTTCGATCCAAGCAGGTTGCCAGACAATTAAACAAAAAGTGTTGGCTCCTTTATCTCCTCTTTCTTCATGAGACCAGAGTTGCTCAAGATAAGTAGGTATTTCAGCTGGAGGTAGCTGAAGCGGTGTTTGTAGTGTTAATTGAGGAGACATTTAATTTGGTTCGAATAAAAGATTTAGATTCAATTTTTTCAAGGTCTTCTCCATAGAAGTTGATCCTTGCCAATTAGTAAGTCTGATTCAGTAGGCCCCCATGTCCTTGACTCATATGGATAAACAGGCAATTCCCAGGGGGAATCCTCAATCTTCTCTAAAAGAGGAGTATATAAACGCCAAGCAGCCTCTACTTCATCGCTTCGAGTAAACAATGTTGGATCTCCAAGCATTGCATCAGCTAGGAGTCTTACATAACCCTCATCTGATGGCTCTCCAAAGGATTCATCATAAGAAAACTCCATATTTACAGGTCTACTTCTCATGCCAGAACCTGGCGATTTCACCTCAAAACTAAATTCAGCTCCTTCGTTGGGTTGAATCCTAAGGATTAATTGGTTTGATGTTGGGCATCCCCCAGCTGCATCAAAAAGATGAACAGGAGCTTCTCTAAATGTAAGTACAACCTCACTAAGTCTTTTAGCTAATCGTTTTCCTGTTCTCACGTAAAAAGGGACCCCCTGCCATCTCCAATTGTCTATGAAAAGCTTCATAGCTACATATGTTTCGGTTGTGCTGTTTGGATTAACACCGGGTTCTTCTCTATATCCAAGGAGTGGATCCGCATCACTTCCTCCCTTTGAGTACTGTCCCCTTACACAACATTCCCAAGGCTTTTCTTCATTGGCAAGTTTTACTGCTTGAAGTACTTTTGCTTTTTCATTTCTTATGGCTTCTGGATCAAAATGCCCAGGTGGTTCCATTGCCGTTAGGGCAAGCATTTGAGTTAGATGGTTTTGAACCATATCTCTCAGCGCTCCTGAAGATTCGTAATATCCTGCTCGATCTTCAACTCCAACTGTTTCTGAACTGGTGATTTGAACACTAGATATGTAATTTCTATTCCAAATAGGTTCAAAAATCGTGTTTGCAAATCTGAGAACAAGAATATTTTGAACGGTTTCTTTCCCTAAATAATGATCTATTCGAAATATTTGACTTTCTTGAGCACAACCCTGAACGAGAGAATTGAGTGACTGAGCACTATTGAAGTCTCTTCCAAAAGGTTTTTCAATTACAACTCTGCTGCGCTTGGGATCTTTCAATAATCCTGCGGCTGCTAAAGCTCTGCATCCACTTCCATAAAATTTGGGAGAAACTGAAAGGTAGAAAGTTCGATGGCCATGAGTTGCTCTTAACTTATCAATTATTTCAAGTCTTTCTCCAAGCTTTATAAGGTGCTCAGGTTGTTGAAGGTCTACAGGTTCATAGAAAAGATTTTGAGAGAATAATTCCCATTCTTTTGGACTTTCTTTTATTTGAGAAGAAAGAGCTTCTTCCATTTTTTCTTTAAATATTTCATCAGTCCATGATCTTCTTGCACACCCTAAAACTGCAAACTCACTTGGTAATCTTCGTTGCTTAAAGAGCTCGAATAAAGCAGGAACTAGTTTCCGGTGAGTTAGATCCCCTGAAGCACCAAAAATAACCAGACATTGAGGAGGAACTACTCGCTCTTGACGAAGACCTATTCTCAAAGGGTTTGTTACTGGCATGCTCATTGATAAATTCCTTGCCAATTAGATTAGAAATATTATCCAAATTGCTTCTAATCATTCCGACATTTCTTAGTCGGATGTCCAAAAACAAAATTGATATTAATTGCTTAAATATAGAAAAAATATTTCTAAAGTAATTGATAATTATCGCTTTCCAGACTTTCTTCTTTCTCTAGTAAGTCTCAGCATGCCATCTGCCTGCTTTTCTTAGTTTAGGTCTTAGTTCAGACCAGTCCAAACCTTTTGCAGAAGCTGCAGTTGTCATTGCTTCATCTATTCCTGGCTCCATTCCTTTAAGTCCACACAAGTAAATATGTGTTTTAGGATTCTCAATCATGTTGAATATTTCTTCAGCATGTTCAAGGACCCTGTCTTGAATATACATTCTTCCTCCTTTTGTATTCTTCTGCTCTCTGCTGATTGCTTTTGTGTATCTAAGATTTTCTGGGAATTTTGATTTGTAGTGTTCAAAGTCAGCATCATATAGAAGGTTGGCTGTCTTTGGTGCACCCATGAATAACCAAGCTTTTCCTTTAAAATTCCACTGATGTTTCTCAATTTCAGTCGGTTCAAACATCCTTCTTAAATAGGCTCTCATTGGAGCTATACCAGTTCCTGTCGCAAGCATTATTATGTTTGCATCTTCTTCCTCTGGAAGAAGCATCTCTTTGCCTACTGGACCACTAATTTTTACTTTATCTCCAGGAGATAGGTTGCACAAATATGTAGAGCAAACACCATTTATTGTTTCACCATCTTTTTCGTACTGAAGTTGGCGAACACATAATGAGAGAGTATTTCCTGCAAAGTTATCACCATACCTTGTGCTAGCAATTGAATATAGTCTTGGTCGATGTGGCTTACCTTTTGCGTCTTCACCTGCAGCAAGTATTCCGCAACTTTGACCTTCAACATATTTGAATTCAGGATCTCCTCCAGATAGGTCAAAAGTTATATGTTGCACTTTACCAATTGCTCCTTCTTGTAGTACTGAATAATTTTCAGTTACTGTTCCTGTGAAAGGTGCTTTTGGTTTATAGGTATTAACTGGTACATCTGCATGTGGTTTCTTTGCAGCAGCAGCTTTAGCAGGGGTGGCAGCAGCTTTAGCAGGGGTGGCAGCAGCTTTAGCAGGGGTGGCTACAACTTTGTCACTTAAAGCATTATTACCATTTCTGAGCATTGCACCGAATGAATATTGTCTGCGTATTAGGTAGAAAAAACCAATTATGATAGGAATATGTGCAAGACCACCAAGAACTACCTTTGTCTCTGAGTAAGCCATAAAAACTTAAAATAGAACGTGAGATTACCAACAAGAGGTAACTTTTAGCTGTTTTATCTTGATATTACTAATTTATCAGTTCACCTTTCGAGACCGTCACAAGATCATTAATATTCTTAGATCCAGCTATCTGAAGGGGTTTTTGGGATTGTGTGTTTTTTTTACTAACCAATTATTATATTTCTACATTTATTTTGTTCAATTTTCCATTGGTAAAGAATTTACAAATAAACAATTTTCCAAGCAAATAAAAAATACTTAAAAAACCTACTATTGAGTCTAGCCCAATAGTAGGTTTTAAAAAATTTTATTTATAGCCCCAAGGGGATTCGAACCCCTGTCGCCTCCGTGAAAGGGAGGTGTCCTAGGCCTCTAGACGATGGGGCCAGATGCAGTGATAAATCACTTAATAAGTAATTGTTATCACAATTGAAAGTTACGGGCCCGCCTTGCCACTCGTCAAGGCTTCTTGATCCTTATTTTGTCCTCGCCATACAGGAACGGTGAAGTAGAAACATGCACCTTCAGTTGGTTTAGAAACTACCCAGATCTTCCCTCCATGCACTTCAACAATTCTTCTGCAAACTGAAAGACCAATGCCAAAGCCGATTGTCTCTTGAGAAGTTTGTGGAAGTCTAACTCGATCAACAAATATTCTTTGTTGTTCTTCTGGTGGAATACCAGGCCCATTATCTCGAACAATTACCTCAACCCATTGATTCGTTCTGTGAAGCATTGTTATAAAAATCTCACCTTCGTCTTCAGAAAATTTTAAAGCATTTTCAATGAGGTTTAACAAAACCTGCATCATTCTTCTTTGATCTGCGAAGACAGGGGGTAAATCAAGTGGTATGTCTGTATTTATTTTTATTTTGCGATTAAGCCATAGCTTTTCAAGCTCGAGAATTGCTTCTGCAGAAATATTCGCAAGATCAACTTTTTGAGGATTAAACAAAGTTTCCCATCGGGTACTTCCAACTTCTAGTAAGTCTTTTGAAAGTAATTCAATTTCCTCTAGCCTTCTTTTCAAAACCTCTTGAAATTTAGTCATAGTTATTTGTCCTAGTTTTTGACTTTGAAGAGCCAAACCAGCAGCTGTTAAGGGAGTCCTCAATTCATGAGCAACCATTCTTAGGAGACTTTCTTGCGAATGTATTTTTTTAGTAAGTGTTTCGTTTTCTTGCCTAAGTACAAGAAGATCATCCTCTAAAAGAAGTTCTTTTTGTGTTTGATCGGTTTCAATAGTTTTAGCTCTAAGATTTAGACCGATTCCGTTGATTAGACCTTCATGTTGCCATCTTGGAACCCAAGTTTTAACTTGTTGAAAAATCGAACTCCCAGCAAAGATTTGTTTAGGTGAAGGTTCTAATTTTATTAGTGCAGGAAGTGCTACTAATCTATAAAGTTCAAGTAATTCGGGATTATCAGAGGGATCTGAAAAATCTAGAGAAACGTTAAATCCACAATCTTCTCTTTCCAAATATTCGATTAACGAACGAATATCTCCCCTAGAGAGATGGTGGCGAGATGCCACAAGCAACAGTTTTAACTGCCGTCTGTCGTTAGCTTCGGCACTATCCACAGTGTCGAGCAATCTAAATAATTACGCATACCTTAAGTTAATGAGACTCGTTTTAGGAATTAGCTAATAATTCATTGAATACTTTTTAAATCTCTCAGTTCCAGAAAATGTCTATTTCTCATTCCTCTGGTATTGCAAGAACTAGAAACTCTTCAGTGGGGATTGATAGACTTAGAATTGATTTTGATAGCAATTTAAGGCGATGGTTCGGCCGAAATATTGGTTTATGGCACTCTAAAAGACAATATTTTTTTAATGAAGAAAAGGCTATTAACTTAGAAATGTACATAAATGTCAGCAAGTTAAGTCAAAATGATTCTGACTTTGAAAGTTATCGGTTTAAGTGGTGGTGTGAAGATGAAAAAGATTTTTTTATTCAAAGGCCAACATATAAAAGTGAAGGAGAAATAATTGCTCGTCTACAAGGTCATCAACTAATACGTGATAGTTCTTATTTATCTGAATCTTCGGGGATATCAAATATTAGGCAAGTTGATGAACACGAATTGATCTTTGAGTCTAATTACGAAAATTGGCATGTATTAGAACATACACGCTTAATAGACCAAGATAAATTTAGATCTAGAAATATTTATAGTTGGTTTAATGATAAGTTGAAGATAGTTGAAAATCACCATGAAATAAGGATTAAGAATCCCAACTGATAATTTTATAAAATCTATTTTGAGTGATTACAATGTATATTATGTAATTAATTTGCTAGTAAAGAATTTTCGTAAAATTTTTTACTGCATTAGATGTTTATTTTTACGGACTAAAATCACTTGAGAAAAATGAAAAAATCTCCAAGAAAAAAAATCTTGGCTATGTCAATTTTTGTCGCTTCAATACTTTTATCAAGTTGTAGTTCTTCTATTAAGTCAGAATCTAAGCCACCTAAAACCAACTCTGAAAAACAGGAGGTTAAGTTTATTCCTGCTAGTGAAGAAGATATTTTTTTATACAGACAAATAGGAATTAGTTATCTATGTATGGCTAGACAGATTGAAGTTGAATTTCCCAAGGCTATTTCCCTGGCAGCGAAAAATTATGCACTGCTTATTTCAAGTAGGCATGGGGGACTTATAAAAGAATTAGGAAAAGAAAAAATACCAGAAAAAAATATTTATAATGGAGCTATTTTGCAACTTCTTGATGGAGCTATAAAAAATTGTCCTGATATGGTTCCAGATGAAGATAAGAATAAATTCTTAAAAACTATTGAACAACTAAATCAAAAACAATAAATTTAACTTTTAATTAAAAAATTATTTAATATGTTAACTCAGAAATCTATCAAATTATCAGAATATATTGAATATCCTTTTCTAATACCAAGCATATTTATAGATTTTGATATTTGCTCTGAATATGTTGTTGTTCAATCTTCAATGATAATTAAGCCAAAGATAAAAGAAACTACAAATCTTATCCTTCAAGGTAATCAAATTAAATTATTATCAATATCAATAAATGGACAAGAATTAAATTCACAAGAATATTTAACTTCTGACAAAGAATTGATTATAAACAGTCCTCCATCTTCAGAATTTCAATTAAAAATAATATCTCAAATAGATCCTTTCAGGAATACATCATTAGAAGGATTATATCTAAGCTCAGGAATGTTGACTACACAATGTGAGGCAGAAGGTTTTAGAAGTATTTGTTTTCATCCTGACAGGCCTGATATCTTAAGTAAGTATACAGTAAGAATAGAAGCAGATAAGAATTTATATCCTATATTATTGTCAAATGGGAATAAGAAGCATTCAGGCAATTTAAAGAATAATAATTTAAGACATGAAATTATCTGGGAAGATCCTTTCCCTAAACCATCCTATTTGTTTGCTTTAGTCGCTGGTAAATTAAATTCAGTTTCAGATACATACCTTACAAAATCTGGAAGATTGATTGAGATTAAAATATATGTGGAACCTGGAGATGAAAATTATACAAAACATGCTGTAAATTCTTTGAAAAAGGCAATGAAATGGGATGAGGATAATTATAATCTTGAATATGATTTAGAAGAATATAAAATTGTTGCCGTAAGACATTTTAATATGGGTGCAATGGAAAACAAGGGATTAAACATTTTTAATTCAAAGCTTGTATTAGCAGACTCAAAGACAGCAACTGATGATGAATTAGAAAGAATAGAAAGTGTAATTGCACATGAATATTTTCATAATTGGACAGGGAATAGAATTACATGTCGAGATTGGTTTCAGCTTTCATTAAAAGAAGGATTAACAGTTTTTAGAGATCAATCTTTTACTTCTGATCTACATAATGTAGGACTAAAAAGAATAGAAGATGTTTCTTTCCTTAGGAATTTCCAATTTGCCGAAGATAAAGGACCTACTTCACATGCTGTTAAGCCTAAAGAGTATGTGGCTATTGATAATTTTTATACAACAACGATATATGAAAAGGGAGCTGAGTTGATAAGAATGCTTATGTTAATGCTTGGTAAGGAAAAGTTTTTTAGAGGTATTAATCTTTATATTAAAACTTTTGATGGCAATGCTGCTACAACTGAGGATTTTATTAATTCATTAATTAAAGGGGCATATTTAGATGAAAAAAACTGCCCTTTTGATGTAAGAAAATTTCTTAATTGGTATTATATAGCTGGTACACCAAAAGTTTATATAAATCAATCTTGGGATTCAAAAAATTCAATATTGAATGTTTCTTTTGAGCAAAAACTAGTTAGTAATAAAACTAGTGAAAATATTGAAATGCTTATCCCAATTCTTTTTTCTTGTTATAGCAGAGAAAAAGGATCAATTCCTATTGTTGAGAATAATTTATTTGTCTTAGATAAAAATAAAAAGAATCTACAAATTAATACACTTTCAGGTGAGAAAGAAGCTCCAGTTTTATCTGTTTTCAGGGGTTTCTCTTCACCTGTTGTTTGGGAATCTGATTTATCTATAGAGGACTATCTTTTCCTTTTCTTAAACGATAATGATTATTTTTCTAAATGGGACTCAGGTCAATTCTTGATGCGAGAAATCATTAAAAGTAGGCTTTGCGATAAAATCAATTATTCATTGGAAAAAAAGTTTATTAATGCGCTTACAAAATTGATAGAGTCTTTAGAAATTAATGATCCTTTTTTCTTGGCAACACTTTTTACAATACCTGGTTTGGCAGAATTGGAATCTTTATTTGAAAAAGTTAATCCTATAAATATTTATAAAGAGTCATTAAATTTTCAAGTTTTAATTGGTAATGAAATCCTTCAAGAGTTAAAATTAATAAATAACAATTTATTAGATAAAATTAATCAACAATGGCCAAAAGGTAAAGGAGAAAGAAAATTATTAGGAATTATTTGGTCTTATTTAACACTTGCAGGCGATAGAAATGTTCAAAAGAATTGTGTTGGTTCAATTAATCATTCTTCGATGACCATAGCAAGGGCTGCTCTAGAGGCACTAAAGCCACTTGATAGTTCTGATACCGAAGAAGCTTCTAATTTATTTTATAATATTTGGAATGAAAACCCAGTTGTTTTAGATTCATGGTTCGCTTATGAAGCCTCAAGACCTAACAAGAAAGGAATAGTTGTTATTGAGAAATTGTTATCACATTCTAAATTTGATTGGAAGGCTCCAAATGCGATACGAGCTGTTTTAGGAGGGTTTAGTAAAAATATTAACTTATTCCATTCTCTGGATGGACAAGGTTATTTATTTATGGCTGATAAATTAATAGAGGTTGATAAAATTAATCCAATAACTGCTTCAAGAATGGTAAAAATCTTCAGTAAATGGAAAACCTACGTAGATAAAAATAAGGAAGGTATGTATAATTCAATATTAAAAATAAATAACGCAAATATATCTTCAAATACAAGAGAAGTTGTTGAACTAATTTTGAAGTAAATTTAGAAAATCACCTGAACATTGAGCTAACAGAGCTTTCTTCATGAATTCTCCAAATAGCTTCTCCAAGCATGTTTGCAACTGACAAGACCTTGAGTTGTGAGAAATCTAAATTATTAGGAACTGGAATACTATTAGTGACTATAACTTGTTCAAAAAGGCCTTCTTTTGAAAGTCTCTCGTATGCAGGTGGAGAGAAAACAGCATGAGATGCGCAGGCAATAACTTTTTTTGCACCCTCTTTCCTTAGCAATTCAGCTCCTGCGCAAATAGTACCTCCAGTGTCAATCATGTCGTCAATCAATATTGCCGTTTTGCCAGAGACCTCCCCAATAACTGTGAGGCTTTCGGCAACATTATGTCCTGAGCGACGTTTGTCAATTATTGCTAGTGGTGAGTCCTGCATTTGCTTAGCAAAAGCTCTTGCTCTGGCTACACCGCCTACATCTGGTGAAACGACGACTATTTCATCAAGTTTCATAGTTGATAGATAATCAACTAAAACAGGTGAACCATATATGTGATCGCAGGGAATATCGAAATAGCCTTGGATTTGCGCCGAATGTAAATCCATTGCTAGTACCCTATCTACGCCTGATTTGACAAGAATATTTGCGGTTAGTTTCGCAGTTATTGACTCTCTTCCTGCTGTCTTTCTGTCTGCTCTGGCGTAACCAAAGTATGGAATTACAGCTGTGATTTGTCTGGCAGATGCTCTTTTGCATGCATCCACCATGATCATAAGCTCCATTAAGCTGTCATTAACTGGAGCACAGGTTGGTTGTATAAGAAAAACATCACACCCTCTAATTGATTGTTGGATTTGAACATAGAGTTCTCCATCTGCAAACCTTTTTGAAACCAGAGGGACATTTGTTATCCCCATATAAGTTGCAATTTCTTTTGCTAATGCTGTATTTGAAGTCCCACTAATTAATCTGAGCCTATTAGTGTCATGCTTGAGACTAGTAGACTCAGGATGCGCTGCAGTGATAAAACTGGTCACGGTTCCAACGCAAGCAAAAAATAATATTTACCAATCTAACGTTATGTTGATCCATGATCATCTAAAAGCTTTTTTAAATTTTTCCTTATAAGATTTAAATCTCTTTTTTAAAACAAAAAATCATTGCCCTGTCTTCTGTTTGGGCTGGTTGACTAAAAGAATTTCTTCTAAAGAATTTTCTTTTGAAAACATTAATAATTTGACTTCAGTTAAATGCTTAACGATTTTTAACTGGAATTTTGCTTAAAACTTTCAGTTAAAGAGAGATTGATAGGAATTTGGGGCTTTGCAAGCAAGAGTTTGTTTGCAATAAAAAATATATAATCTCAAAATGGATCTTATTTCTGATTCTTTAAATCGTATTAAGCTGTTCAAAAAGATAATGTTTTATTGGAAAGAAATAGATTAAGGATTTTGTTTTATAAAAAAGAAAAAATTTAGTTTCTCTAATATAAATGATTAGATTATTGATAGATTTGTTAAAATATAATTATTAAATTTATTTTTTTTGATTTTTAAGAAAAAGATTTACCATTTTACAATGGAATCCATTTTGATTTTAATAAAAAATAGAATTATTATTTTTTCTTTAGTATTTTTTAGAGATAACAAAAAGTGAAATTGGAAAGAAATTCAGGAATCCTTCTTCATCCGACCTCATTACCTGAGAGTCCTTTCTGCGGTAGTTTTGGTAATCCTGCTCGAGTATGGCTTAATGACCTTTCTGCATCTGGGATAGGAGTTTGGCAATTTTTACCTCTTGCTCCCACCGATTCATTTGGTTCTCCTTATAGTTCTCCATCAAGTTTTGCTTTTAACCCATGGTTTCTTGATCAAAATGATTTAGTGAGAGATGGTTTTTTAGCTAATAACCATGAAAAATCTTCTTCTGAAAATGATTGTTTAGATAAGAGAGTTGATTTTCAATTAGCTAATTCAAAAGTTAATTTCTTACGTTCTTCTTTGGTTGATTATTGGGACAAACAGAATAGAACTATTCAAGAAGAATTTGAAATATGGTGCTCAAGGCAATTTTGGTTAGAAGACCATTCCATATTTATGGAACTAAAAATTCAATACAAGGATCTTCCATGGTGGGAATGGCCAGATAAATATGCAGTTCGGGATAAGAACGAATTAGCAAATTGGAAAAAAAATAATGAGAGAGAATTGTTAGGCCATAATCTGCTCCAATGGCATTTAGACAGGCAATGGAAATCAATCAGGAAACTTGCAAAAAATCTGGATATTCTTTTATTTGGAGACGTCCCTTTTTATGTATCAAAAGATAGTGCTGATGTATGGAGTAATAGATCATTATTTTCTATTTTAAGTAATTCAGATACATTCCTTCAAAGCGGAGTACCGCCTGATTATTTCTCTAAAACCGGGCAGCTTTGGGGGAACCCTGTTTATCGTTGGAGTAGGCACAAAGCTAGTAAATTCAGATGGTGGAGAAAAAGAATTTCAAGACATCTCGAACAGGTTGACTTCTTACGTCTTGATCATTTTCGTGCCCTTGAAGCTTTTTGGGCAATTCCTGGTAAAGATAAAACAGCTGAGAATGGCTTTTGGTTACCTTCCCCTGGGAAAGAGATACTAGGTTTAATCAAGAAAGATTGCAGTGGTACGCTTCCTTTAGTTGCTGAAGACTTAGGACTCATAACAGCAAAAGTTGAAAAGTTACGCGATGACTATGAATTAGCAGGAATGAAGATACTTCAATTTGCTTTTGATGGGAATCTAGATAACTCCTATTTGCCAGAGAATATTAAAGATGAAAATTGGATTGTTTATACGGGAACTCATGATAATTCAACTTCTCAAGGATGGTGGAGAGAGATGAATCAAGAAAGAAAAGAACAAATCAGAGAAAGGATTCTTGATTATGAGAGTTTCACTTCTTGGGAATTGATTCGAATGGGCATGGAAACTAAAGCCAAATTATTTATAGCGCCTATGCAAGATTTATTAAATCTTGATGATAGCTCTCGATTAAATAAACCTGGCACAATAAAAAATAATTGGTCATGGAGATTGTCAAGAGATGATTCGAAGATTCAAGAAGCTTTAAAAAGATATGGTGATTTAGCAATAGCAAACAAAAGAAAAAATAAATGTTCTTATTGATTATTAATTATATTCACATTGTTTTTGGAAGTCTCTTCAATAATTATTGGCTCAGTCGAAACACTATTTATTTTTATAAGATATTTCTGTTGACTATTAAGAGCTAATATAGATAAAAGCATAAAAATAATATACAATAAACTTCCTATCCAGCTATTAAGAAAGTCTATATTGATAAAATTAAATTTAAACCTAGATATCTTATTAAGAGTATCTTTTCGGGCTATTAAACCTTTTAAACTTCCAGTATCCAAATTGAGTTTAACCTCAAGAATTTTGATCATTGAAATTAAATAAGTCTTTTCTGGTAAATATTTTTTCCATCCATTTTCAATAGCTATTAATACATTTCTCGAAATCTTTGTCTCCTTTGATAATTGCTCTAATGAAATCCCAGTTTTCTTTCTTTGAATTTTAAATAAATTAATTGCTTCAGAAAAATTATTATCAGAATCAGATGTATCTGTTACATCTGATAAGTCTGAGGAGGATTTTTTAATGGTAAAGTTTAAAGCCATAAAATGCTAATATTTTAATTAATAAATGAAATCCATTCCTCTTTTTTTAGCTCTCTCCATTTACCTTCTTTTAGTCCATTTAAGTTTATATTAGATATTGACGTCCTTTGCAAGTCTTGAACTGGATGTCCAATGAGATTTGCTATTCTACGAATTTGGCGATAGCGACCTTCTTTTAGAATGACTTTGAGAAGAGTCTTTCGATTAGCTTTATTCAAAATTTCTATTTTCGCTGGTATTGTCATTTTGCCATCAAGTAAAATTCCTTTTCTCCACTTATCTAATATCGATTGACTTGGCTGACCACTTACCCAAACTAAATATGTTTTTGTGTGGGAGTATTTTGGATGAGTAAGTCTTAGTGTTAAGTCTCCATTATTAGTCAATAGAATTGCTCCTCTGCTATCAAAATCTAATCTTCCCACAGGGTGCATTCCATGACGTAAGTATGATGGAATTAAACTTAAAATTGTTTTCCTTCCATGATTATCTTGGCAGCTAGATATTACACCATAAGGTTTATTTAATAGAAAAACTTTATGATTTAACTTCTTAGGTAAATCTTTACCGTCAACTAAAATATGATCAGAAATAGGGTCTGCTTTCTCCCCCAGAATAGCTAGTCTACCATTTAATGTTACTCTGCCTTGTTTTATTAGTAGGTCAGCTTTCCGTCTTGATAAAAGACCAGAGTCAGATATTATCTTTTGTAATCTATTAAGTGTCATTATTTATAAGAAAGATATTTTTTATATTCATTTTTTTATTAGGTTTACTAAAAAATGCAATAGATATAATATTTTTTTTATTAGAAAAATTCATCTATCTCTTTAACTGTTCCCGCTTCTACTTGGGTTAATAAATCTTTAATAGCTTTCCACATGCTTATGCCAAAAAGTATTGAGATTATTGAAGAAAATATTAGAGACTTAATAATAGAAAAGTTTATTATGCTTAAGGCACTTACGAAAATAATTGTTAGACCAGTGAAGAATGAAAACCAACTTGAAATTGTTCTAGGGTTTTCAAGAGGTGTAGGCGATATCTTCTTTGTTGTCCAATTATTTAGTTTAGATTTCATTATGTCGGCAAATATTAATCCAGACATCAGACAAATAAATGCACCACAAGACAACCAAAAAATAGGGTCTTCAATTGGCTTTATTTGTTGATACTCGGAAATAAATTCATCTATTCTTTCTAAATTTGCATCATCTGTACTATATGCAATAAATGTAATTATTTTTTGAATATTGATATTCAGCATGTTTTCAATTTCTATTAGATTTTTTGATATTATATTTTATAAAATTCATCTATGCAACTTGTGTTTTGTTTTGTTTTGTTAGACCTGAAGCCATTCTTAGAGGATTAAATGTTTTTCTGACAAGTTTGATTAATTGCTTCATATCTTTTGTATCTATTCTATCATCTTTAATAATACTCATTAGTAAGTTTTTTCTTATTAATGAGCCTCTAGAACTAGTTAAGAGTTTTAGACCTGCTCCTGCAACTGGAATCAGCTCTTTTGCAGGTGTGCTTGAGTCTTGAACTAGGACATCAAATAAATTTTCTATCCGCTCAACTCTTATGTGACCATTTTGATCAAATATAACGTCTAATAATATATTTATCATTTCACTAGTATCTGAAGTAAGTAATCTTTTTGCTACATAAGGATAGGCTAAATCTATGATTTTGAAATCAGGGTCTAATCGAAGAGCAAGTCCTTCTTGACTTATTACTGCTCTTATAATCAAAGCAAATCTTGCGGGGACCCTAAAGGGGTAATCAAACATTAATTCGGAGAATTTATTAGTAATTTCTTTGAAATTAAAAGATGATACATCTTTACCTATTGCACTTCCAAGTACTTCTTTCAACACAGGTATTAGAGGCTTAAGGTCTTGTTCTTCATTTAAAAATCCTAGTTTTTGAAAATCTTTTGCAACAGCATGAAAGTCATTATTGATTAGGTGAACAATTGCACCAGTAAGAGTTAATCTATCTTTCTCTGAAATTGAATCCATCATTCCAAAATCTACATAAGCTATATTTCCTAATTCACCATTATGACCTTCAAGCGCAAACATATTTCCTGGATGAGGGTCTGCATGAAAGTATCCAAATTCCAATAATTGCTGTATGCCACTAATAACTCCAGTTCTAATAATTTTTGATGGATTTAAGTTGTTTAGAACTAATTCATTTCTATCTTTTAATTTTGTACCATCAATCCAACTTGTGGTTAACACTTTTACAGATGATAAATGTTTTTCTACTTTTGGTATAGTTACTGACTTGTTAGAGTGAAATAGGTTAGAAAATTTTTTAGCATTATTAGCTTCTTTTTTGTAATCAACTTCGTCAAATAAACTTCTTCCAAACTCATCTATTATTTCACCTAATCCAAACCCAAGATTTAATGGAAGTATGGGAGCACTAAGAACACCAAGTATTTTTATTATCACGATATCCCTTCTAATATTAAAAATCAGATGAGGCCTCTGAACTTTTACTGCTACCCAATAATTGCTAGTTAACTTTGCTTTATAAACTTGACCAAGACTTGCTGAGGCTATTGGATTAGATGGGAAGTCTTCAAAAAGTTCTTTTGCTGGTCTGCCTAGTTCATTTTCAATAATTTCAAGTGCTTTTTTGTGAGAAAATGAGGGTAAATTATCTTGTAGGTTTGTTAATTCTTCCAGCCAATCTTTCCTTATTAGATCTGGCCTAGTTGAAAGTGCTTGTCCTACTTTAATAAAGCAAGGGCCAAGACCAATAAGTGTCTTAAGTAAAAATTTAGCTAAATTCTTTTGAGTTTTTTCGTCATTGCTTGAACCTTGAAAAATAAGTCTTGCTAAAAGAAGTGATATTGCTCCAACTATCTGAATAAATCTAGGCACCAATATCCATGGCCTTGAAATTAGCCAGATTAAATCTCTTTTGAAATCGTATTTCATTATTCCATCATAAGTTCTATTAGCGACCCCCCTAAGAAGTTCTTTTCATTTGCTTACTGATTAAGTTAACTAGATTGATTTTAGGTAATCCTTTTATGCTATGGGGCTTGTAAACTTGCTTTCTGCTAGTAGAGGCGAAAATCTTTTCTTACCTGCACATGGAAGAGGAAATGCTCTCCCGAAAAAGATTAAAAGATTACTGAAGCTAAGACCCGGTATTTGGGATTTGCCTGAGCTTTTTGAGATTGGTGGCCCTTTGATTAGTGAAGGAGCAATAGCTGAAAGTCAAAAATCTTCTGCTTATGAAGTGGGAGTTGATAGATGCTGGTATGGAGTTAACGGGGCTACGGGTTTACTTCAAAGTTCATTGCTTGCTCTAGCTAGTCCTGGTCAAGCTGTTCTCATGCCAAGGAATGTACATAAGAGTTGTATTCAGGCATGCCTGTTTGGAGGCTTAATACCATTACTTTTTGATGTCCCTTATTTAACCGATAGAGGACATGCCTCTGTTTTTGATAGAAAATGGCTTCAGAGGGTTTTTAAAAAAGCAAAAGAACTTGAAGATGATATAGCGGCAGTAGTCTTAGTTAACCCAACATATCAAGGGTATTCTGCAGATATGGAATCTCTGATTCAGGAGATTCATTCACATTCTTTGCCTGTTTTGGTTGATGAGGCACATGGCGCATATCTAATTAGTCAAATAAGACCAGATTTGCCTAAGTCTGCTATATCTTTTGGAGCAGATCTTGTTGTTCATTCTCTTCATAAATCTGCACCAGGATTAGTTCAATGTGCAGTTTTATGGTCGCAAGGTGAAAAGGTTGATCCATTTAAAATAGAGAGAAGTATTGAGCTGCTTCAAACTTCAAGCCCAAGTTCTTTGTTGTTAGCTTCCTGCGAAAGTTCAATAAAGGAACTTTTTGAATCTAAAGCGCTAAAGAAATTAAAATCCCGGATAGAAGAAGCTGAGTTATTAAAAGATTTTTTGATTCATAAAGACGTTCCTCTTCTTAAAAATAGTGATCCGTTAAGAATCATTCTGCATACATCAAGATATGGTTTGAGTGGTATTGAGGTGGATAAAAGCTTTATTAAAAATAGAATAATTGGAGAATTGGCTGAACCAGGAACATTAACTTTTTGCCTTGGGCTGTCATCTCATAAGAGATTAGGAAAAAGATTTGTAAGAATTTGGAATGAAACCCTTAAATCGTTTGGTCGACAAAAACCTAGTTTTTTCAAAAGGCCACCTTTTAGTATCGTTTCTAAGCCATACAAGCCATTTTCTTGCTGCTGGGGATCTAGTTTTGAAAAAGTATATCTACAGGATGCCATAGGAAGAATTTCTGTTGAGATGGTTTGCCCTTATCCTCCTGGAATCCCTTTATTAATTCCTGGTGAGATTTTGGACGAAGCTCGTGTTGATTGGTTGATAGAGCAAAAATGCTTTTGGCCAGAACAAATTTCTGATTTTGTAAGAGTTATTTCTTGATTAAAAATATCTACTCATCAGCTATAATAAAATTATTATTAATACCCCTTTAAAGTATGTTTTTTAAGAGAAAGCTATATATTTATCATCTAATTTAATGTTTTTAACTGTATCTAAAAAGAGATTATTAAGTGGACTTATTGTTGGAGCTTTTGGTTTTTTAATAGTCTCTCTTGGCGATTGGTGGTTTTCTATTTCAATAAGTTTAATTGTTCATTTAGCTCTTCTAGAGTTTTTTCGTATGGCAGAATTTACAGGGATAAGACCTGCTACTAAGACCACATTGTTGGCTTGCCAAATATTACTTTTCTTCACGCAATTATCTTCTCAGGGATATATATCAATTGAAATATCTGATGCTATTTTGCCATTATCTGGTGCTGCTATTTGTGGTTGGTTATTACTCCAGCCTGTTACTGGTTCTATTGCAGATGTGGCAGCATCAATATTCGGATTATTTTATTTAGGTTTTTTACCAAGTCATTGGATTAAGTTAAGAAACCTTATAGAGACTGATTTAACAAATAACTTCAATTTGATTCCCACTGATTGGTCGTCATCTATTACTTTTGGAATGTTAATCACTTTTTCCACATGTTTTATGATCGTTGGATTTGATATAGGCTCTTATTTTATTGGTAAGAAGTTTGGTAATCACTCTTTATCCCCAATTTCGCCTTCTAAAACAATAGAGGGTGTTATTGGTGGATTAATATTTTCAATATTAATAGGAGCATATTTTGGATACCTTCTTAGATGGGAGTTTGGAATATTAATTGGAATATTTATTGGTGTTTTAGTCGCTTTATTTTCATTGGTTGGAGACCTTACAGAATCGATGTTAAAGAGGAATGCAGGACTAAAAGATTCAGGTAATTTTTTACCTGGTCATGGAGGAATTCTTGATCGAATAGATAGCTATTTATTTACGCCTGCAATTGTATTTTATATAGTAATTTTATTATCACCATTGATTATTTCTTAAAACAATTAAAAACTTATTGATGAATTCCCAAAAATATCAATTAGATTATTTTCTATATTTACATTTTCAATATATATTTTATCTTCAATAGGTATTTGTAAGATCTTGTTTTTATTTTGATTCCTTATATAGACTTTACCCTTCTCTGTTCTAATATTGAGCTGTTCTAATTGATTGATATTGATATTCTTTTTATGGGAATTGATAAATAATTGACCATTATTTATTCTTATATCTTCTATTCTTTCATGGTTTAACATCTCCTTGCTAATCAGATTCCCAATCCAACCCCAACTCTTAGATAGTAAAATAGTTCTCAGTGAGTCTTGAGAGAACGAAATTTTGAAATTTATTTTCGGATTGTTTTTTAAATATAATTCTTTATTTGATAAGTTTATTTTTATCTTAAGATGATTAGCTTCTAAATTAAACTTATCAAATAAAAGATCTTTATAGTTTATGTCTTTAGCAAAGATACTAATTTTTTGTATTTCACCTTTAATGATTTGAGTGGAACTTGAGATGATATCTATTTTAATATTACTAATCTTTTTGCATTCTTTTATAAGTAAAATCTTTATACATTGCTCCAAGAATTTAGCAAGAATGCCTTTCTCATGAATCCGTGTATCTATCATTTTATTTTTTTTAATTTTTCCCAGGCTTCAGAAACTAATTTTGGTTCTTCCAAGTGGGGAAGATGTCCTGAATTTGTTGCTATTTCTATATTGGAGTTATAGTTCCTATTGGTTTCTTCCTTTTCTTTTTTAGGGATAATTCTGTCATATTTCCCTAGAATGATTTTGAGTGGTTGATTCGGTTTTGGAAGTCCACAATTGGATACTCCACCATCTGCCGCAAAATCTGCTAAAGATGAGTGCCAACCAGGAACTTTTAAATGAATGGAGGCGATTTGTTCTTCTGCAGGACCAACGCTATTTGTTGGATCTGCGAATGCCTGCCTACATAGCCCTCTGCGAACAAAAGGTTGACTAAGGAAAAAGGCCCCCAAATGATTAAAAGGCCATGGAATCTTTGGGTTTTTGCCTGCCAAACCTGCTGGTGATAAAAGTAGCAACCTATTAATTTTTTTTGGGTTTCGTCTTGCGAGTTCTAAAGCTAAGGCCCCACCCATTGAGGCACCTATTACTCCTATGGGTTGATTATTTGAAAAATATTCCAAAACAGAATTCAAATGTTTCATTAAATATTTAAATCCATATTTGTTACCACTAGATCTAGGACAAAATCCAAACCCATATAGATCTGGAATGATTAATTTATTATTCTTTTTTAAAAAAGGCGTAAGACGTCTATATTCAAGAAAGCAGCTATCAAAACCATGGATAAGAAGAATTTTTTTCCCTTTGCCTGTTAGAACTGTTGGAAATAAATCAGAACTATTTTGTGAAATATCCGACAGTTCTATCCATTTAAGATCTTCAAAAAGCTTACTTGCTTGCTTGTCAATAATATGATCTTTTATTTCTTTTATATATGCTTTCGTAGCATTTGAATTATTGATATTTTTATTGATTTTCTGATTCAATTATTTTAAATTTTATTTAAAATTTATATTGGTAGTTGTAGGCAAGGATTGAAAGCTTTGAATTGCTTCTAAGAGATCTTCTTCGTTTATCGAAAAAGGTAATTGATGTATATCAGAGTCGAAATTACAAGCGAATTTGCATGCTTTAAATAGTTCATTTGAGGACGTATTCTTTAAACAAATAGAATTAATTGAAATAGGAAGATTTAGTTGTGAGAAGAAATCTAAAAGTTGCGACCTGGCTTGTTTCGGTAATTGACTTTTTGAATTTTTCTCTTCTAAATATAATTGTACGAGCAAACCAAACCCAACAAGTTCTCCATGAAGTGGTTTGTTTTTATATGAAAGTTGAGTTAATCCATTGTGTATAGGATGTGCGGCCGCTGTTCTGCATTTGGCACCCCCAAGACCTCCTATTATTCCAGCAGTTAGAGCACATCCTTCTGCAACAGTTATCCATGAATTGCTCAGTGGATCTAAGAAAGCCTTGTAGCCATTTAAAAATAACTGATCTCTTAAAACCCTAGCCATTTGAACAGCTTGTTGTACAAAACCGTCTTGGCTTGTACTGCTAGTTAATGATGCCTCGTACCATTTAGCTACCGCATCAGCCATGCCGCTAGCAAGTGTTCTAGGTGGGGCTTTTCTGACAATAGAATGATCAAATATCAACAAATTTGGGCATCTTTTTAAGGTTACATCTTTAATGAATTTGCCATCGTAAGAGTAGATATTAGATAAGGCAGTCCATCCAGCACAGGTAGATGCGCTTAATGGCACTGTAATGCAATTGATACTAAGTAAATCAGCAATTAATTTTCCTGCATCCAGGACTTTCCCGCCTCCAGCTGCAATAATTCCATCACAGTTGTTATTTTTTGATATTAATAATGCTTTTTGGATATCTAATTCACAACAATCATGTTTTAACTCAAAAGAGATAGGTTTAATACCTTTTTTAACAAGATCTTTTTCAAATGAAGTTCTTATTTCTTTTGTTGCGTTACTCCTACCTATTATCAAAGGCCTATTGCATAATTTAGGGATTAGATCTATGGATCTAATCCAAGCCCCTTCTCCTCTTACTATCTTTAAAGGGGAAATGTTCTGAATATTTAAAGACATCTAATTAACGTATCTATTTAAAAATCAAACAGCAGCACTTGCTAATTCTGGTTTGGAACTGTCTTTCCCGAGATGTTTAACAATTACTTTTTTGCTTTCATCAATGTCTACTTCAGCTTTATCTCCATCTTTTATCCTTCCAGATAAAACTTCCTCAGCCAAGCTATCTTCCAATAATCTCATTACTGCTCTTCTTAAAGGTCTTGCCCCATAAGAAGGATTATATCCCTCTTCAACTAATCTTTCTTTGAAATCATCTGAAACAGTCAACGAAATTCCTTTCTCTTTAATTCTCAAGAAAACTTCTTTTAGCATTATTTCAGCGATGTCTTTAACTTCGTTTCTTGAGAGCTGTCTGAATACAATTATTTCATCTAATCTGTTAAGGAATTCAGGTCGGAAATATTGCTTTAATTCTTCATTTACTAGAGATTTAATACGGTTGTATTGAGTATCCTCAAGATTTTCACCTGAGAATTCAAACCCTAATCCTCCTCCACCTTTTTCTATGACTTTAGACCCAATATTAGAGGTCATTATTATGAGTGTATTTTTGAAATCAACAGTTCTTCCCTTTGAATCGGTCAGTCTTCCTTCCTCAAGTAATTGAAGGAGAAGATTAAAAACATCTGGATGAGCTTTTTCTATTTCATCAAATAAAACAACAGTATAAGGTCTTCTTCTTACAGCTTCTGTTAGTTGCCCACCTTCATTAAAACCGACATAGCCAGGAGGAGAACCTATTAATTTACTAACAGTGTGTCTTTCCATGAATTCAGACATGTCTAAGCGAATCATTGCTTCTTCACTACCAAAGAAATAGGCCGCTAAAGCCTTAGTAAGTTCAGTTTTACCTACTCCCGTTGGACCAGAAAAAATAAAACTAGCAATTGGTCTATTTGGATTCTTAAGACCAACTCTTGCTCTTCTAATTGCTTTTGAAACAGATTTAACAGCTTCGTCTTGACCAATCAATCTTTGATGTAATGTTTCTTCCATATTTAGAAGTTTGACTGATTCACTTTCAGTTAATTTCTGAACAGGAACTCCTGTCCATGAAGCAACAATATGGGCAATATCTTCTTCGTTTACTATTGGTTGAGAAGCTTTTAATTCATCTTCCTGAACAATTACTTGATCAGAAGTTTCGTTATTTGAATTTGAATTATTTTCAGTATTCGATACAGGATTTGTTGCGGTTTTTTGTCTTATGTTCTGTAAAAGATTTCTAATTTTATCTCTAAGTTCAACCTCTTTTTCTCTAAGTTCTCCTGCTTGGGTGAAATTTTGATCTCTTATTGCTTCTTCTTTATTCTTCTGTATTTTTCTTAATTCTTTGTCAACTTCTTTCGCCTCAGGGGGTAATTTGGAATTGAGTAATCTGACTCTGCTTCCTGCTTCGTCTATTAGGTCTATGGCTTTATCAGGTAGAAAACGATCTGAGATATACCTATCGCCGAGATTAGCAGCAGCGTCTAAAGCTTCATCAGTAATCTTCAATCTATGATGTTGCTCATATCTCTCTCTCAAACCTTTGAGGATTTCAATTGTATCTTTAATTGAAGGTTCTCCTATCATTACAGGCTGAAATCTGCGCTCTAATGCAGCATCTCTTTCTATGTGCTTGCGATATTCATCTAGAGTTGTAGCACCAATACATTGAAGTTCTCCTCTTGCTAAAGCAGGTTTTAAGATATTTGCAGCGTCAATTGCTCCTTCAGCTGCTCCTGCTCCAATTAATGTATGCACTTCATCTATAACTAGAATTACATTGCCAGCAGATTTAATTTCCTCCATTATTTTTTTTAATCTTTCTTCAAATTCACCTCTATACTTTGTACCAGCAACAAGTAAACCGATATCAAGGGTAAGTACTCTTTTTTCTTCAAGAATGTCTGGAATATTTCCTTGTTGGATTCTCTGAGCAAGTCCTTCAGCAATTGCTGTTTTTCCTACGCCAGGCTCTCCAATTAAAACTGGATTGTTTTTTGTCCTTCTTCCCAATATTTGAATAACACGATCAATTTCTGAATGTCTTCCAACTACTGGGTCAAGCTTTGATTCACTAGCTAATTTGGTAAGGTTTGTTCCAAATTCATCAAGTGTTGCTGTTTTTGCAGATCCTTTTGATGATCCTGAACCTGTTGTAACTTCAGCTGTTTCACCAAGCATACGAACAACTTGAGTCCTGACTTTTGTAAGATCAACGCCTAAATTTTCAAGAACCCTTGCGGCTACTCCTTCACCTTCTCTTATAAGCCCAAGTAATAGGTGCTCTGTCCCAATGTAGTTGTGACCTAGTTGTCGCGCTTCTTCTAAAGATAATTCAAGTACTCTTTTTGCTCTTGGAGTGAATGGTATTTCTACAGCAACGAATCCTGAACCTCTTCCTATTATTTTTTCAACTTCTACTCTTGAATCTTTTAGGTTTACTCCCATAGATTTAAGAACTTTGGCAGCTACTCCAGTGCCTTCTCCTATTAGACCTAAAAGGATTTGTTCAGTTCCAACAAAATTATGCCCAAGGCGTCTTGCTTCTTCTTGAGCAAGCATGATCACTTTTATAGCTTTTTCTGTAAACCTCTCAAACATTTAGCTTTAGTCATTACTATTTAATCTAATTTATCAGGGTTAAGTGTGAAATGTGTATGGTTAGGTTTTTTTTTATAAAGGGTAAATATTAAGTTTTCGTTGAAAAATAATTAAAAGTATTAATTGATGCAAAGAGCGGTAAACTTATTTTATTTTTGATTTCGGTAAACCGTACTGAATTATTGCTTTTTTTATTTGTTATTGGTTTCTTTAGTGAGAATAAGAGCATCACCTCCATCTTTGTAAAATTTAGATCTATTACCTACAGTTTTAAAGCCCATGGATTTATAAAAAGCTTTGGCTTGCTCATTAGTGTCTCTAACTTCTAAATGTATGCGATTTGTTTTAAGCGAGGTTGAACGTTTGATTAAATCTGATAAAAGAAATTTTCCTAGTCCTGTCCTTTGGTGCATCGGATGAATAGCTACAGAAGTTATGTGTAATTCGTCTATTACTATCCAAGCAGAACAAAGACCTAAAAGTTTTTTTGTCTGAGGGTCTATGATTCCAAGACAAATTCTTTTAGGATCTGTTAGTTCTTTTGACCATTGGGATTTGGTCCAAAGACCTTTTAATGATTTTTGATCTAGATCCAAGCAAGCATTTAAATGCTTTATGCCAAGTTGAATTATTTTGAGATTCATATTCAACTTTAAATTGAGTAATTCCTCTTTCTTTAATAAAGAATACTAATTTGTTGATTGATCTCTAGATTGACTAAATATTTAAGTAAAAACTTTTTATGGTTGGCTCAAATGCTTATGAACCCAACAGGGATATAAATAGTCCAAATCGAAATATTGCTCCAATCTCTTCTGAAATTAATGAGAGCAAAAAATTAGTAGTAGGGGGATGTCAACTTAGCGAACTCGCAAAAAAATATGGCACTCCACTTTATGTCTTTGATGAGTTGTCACTTAGGACTGCATGCAAAACTTATATTTCTTCTTTAAAAAAGCATTATCCAGGAGATTCTCTTCCTCTTTATGCTTCAAAAGCTAATAGCTCTTTAGCAATTTGCGCAATTATTGCTTCTGAGGGATTTGGGCTTGATGCAGTATCAGAAGGAGAATTACTTACTGCCTTAAGAGGCGGTGTAAAAGGGGAAGATATTGTTTTTCATGGAAATAACAAATCTCCTAATGAGTTGAATTTTGCTTATAAAAATAATGTGACGATTGTTTTAGATAATCATCATGATATTGAATTGCTCAAAAATATTGCGACTGAAGATAAACCAGCAAAATTAATGTTGAGGTTTACTCCTGGCATTGAATGCCATACCCATGAATATATTAGAACTGGGCATTTGGATAGCAAATTTGGTTTTGATCCTGATGAGCTTAGGTCAGTTTTAGAAGAATTAAAAAGATATCAATGGGCTAATTTAACAGGTTTACATGCTCATATAGGGTCTCAAATTTTTGAGGTTAAACCTCATGTTGATCTTGCTGGGGTGATGGCTGATACCTTAAAGCTTGCGGAGAAAATTGGTCATAAAATAACTGATTTAAATTTAGGAGGTGGTCTCGGTATCAAATATATTCAAGAAGATAATCCACCATCTATTGAAAAATGGATTGAAGTTATTTCTGATGCAGTTGTTAAGGCCTGTAGGGAGAGAAATCTAGATTTGCCAAGATTAATGTGTGAACCTGGTAGATCTCTTGTTGCTAATTCGGGGCTCACTATTTACAAGATTGGAGCTAAAAAAGTTGTTCCTGGAATTAGAACTTATTTGTCTGTTGATGGAGGGATGAGTGATAATCCTCGTCCAATAACTTACCAATCTCTATATAGTGCCTGTCTAGTAGATAAACCACTAGATACAAATTTTGAAAAAGTTACTATCGCAGGCAAGCATTGTGAGTCCGGAGATGTTTTGTTGAAAGATTTTTCTCTTCCGCCTTGTGAGAGTGGCGACTTTCTTGCTGTCTTTGGAACAGGTGCATATAACTATTCTATGAGTTCCAATTACAATAGAATTCCCAGACCTGCAACAATTTTGGTTGGTGCAGGTTCGGTCGAGTTAACTCAAAGGAGAGAACTTCCTGAAGATCTATTGCAATTAGATGTATTACCTGATCGCTTTATTCCCAAGAATTAGGTAAGTTGAAATAACGTTGAGGTGTAGGAGTGAATTTTTGGTGGCTTATAAACTTGCGTGTTCTCCTTGATGTCTTGTTTGCCTCTTCTCTTGGAGTACTTCTTTTTACAAGAGTTAAAGAGCAAAGAACATTATGGCTTCTTAGAGGCTATCTCTTTTTGGTTTCTTTAGCCTGGTTTGTTCAGAGGTTTGCGAATTTACCAATCACTTCAAAACTTGTTGATGCATTAGTTTTGGCTTGTTCATTATCTTTAGCAATTTTATGGCAAGGAGAATTAAGGCGATTAATGGAATTATTAGGTACGGGACGATTAGCAGTGATTCTGGGAAATACTCAAAAAGAATTCAGGGCAAGTTCTAATACTTTCGCTCAATTAACTGAGGCGGCAGGTCGGTTATCACAAAATAGAAAAGGAGCACTAATTGTTGTGGATATGGGTAGTGACCTACGCCCTGAAGATTTTCTTTTCCCCGGAGTTCCAATAGATGCTCAACTATCATCAGAATTATTATTAAATCTTTTTGCTGCAGATACCCCACTTCATGATGGAGCAGTTTTGGTAAAGGGAAATAGAATTATTTCTGCTGGGGTGATCTTGCCTCTTTCAAGACAAGGAATTAGTAGATATGGAACTAGGCATTTGGCGGCTTTGGGGATAACTGAACGATTTGATCGATGTATTTGTGTTGTCGTTTCAGAAGAATCAGGTACCTTATCTTTAGCTAGTCAAGGAAGACTAGAAAGACCTATTACAAGCAGTCGATTACTTGACCTTTTGAAAGAATTGTTGGATCCTTCAAATTCATCTTCAACTAAATCAACCAGCATTAATTCTTCATTGAAAGCAACTTCCTCTAACATTGAACCTAAAGTTTCTCAGTCCAGAGTTAATCTTGGGAAAATTAATGACAGCAAGGAGTCTTTGAATTGACGTACCCTTCTGTGATAAGTACTGATAATTCTAGAGAGGTATCCCCATTACCCAAAGATCTTGATCGTCTTCGTATGCCCGATCATATTGCGGTAATTATGGATGGAAATGGTAGGTGGGCAAAAGCAAGGGGATTGCCAAGAACGATTGGACATACAGCTGGGGTTGAGGCTCTGAAAACTACTTTGCACCTATGTAGTAATTGGGGAATAGGAGCATTAACTGTTTATGCCTTTTCAACTGAAAATTGGTCTAGACCTAGTGAAGAAGTAAATTTCTTAATGACACTTTTTGAAAGTGTTCTTAAGCGTGAATTGACTAATTTAAAACTCGAAGAAGTGAAAATTAATTTTTTGGGTGATCTTGACCCATTACCCATTGCATTAAAGGATTTAATAAAAGAGTCAATTGAATCAACTTCTAATAACAAAGGCATTCATTTTAATGTTTGTACTAACTATGGTGGCCGACGGGAATTAGTGCGAGCTGCCCAAAAGTTGGCAGAACGTTCGGTTAAAGGAGAATTAGACCCTTCCTTGATAGATGAAAATGTATTTGCTTCTGAATTATTTACAGCTAGTGAGGTCGATCCGGACTTACTTATTAGAACAAGTGGTGAAAAAAGAATAAGTAATTTTCTTTTATGGCAATTAGCTTATGCTGAAATTCATGTCACAGATGTATTATGGCCAGATTTTAACGCTGATACTCTTACTAAGGCACTACTTGACTATCAATCTAGAAGAAGGAGATTTGGAGGTGTATAACTAAAATAATTTAATATCTTGAGTTCTATGATTTTTTATAGATTATCAGCTAAAACTAAATAGTAATTAAATTTTTTATATTCAAATTCTTTTATGACTCTAATTAATCCTAATATTCATGAATCTAATAAATTCAATATTAAAGATGATTTAGATTTTAATTCAATAAAAGGTGGCGATCTTAGACATGATTGGTCTTTAGAGGAAGTCAAAGAGATACTTGAATTGCCATTGATGGACTTGTTGTGGAGAGCTCAAATAGTTCATAGGTCTTACAATCCAGGTTACAAAGTTCAACTAGCTTCTCTTCTAAGTGTGAAGACAGGAGGATGCTCAGAAGATTGTGCATACTGTCCCCAATCTGTACACAACGAAACAACGGTTCAGCCAAACCCTGTACTCCAAGTTGAATCAGTTCTTGATAGAGCAAGAGCGGCTAAAGATGCAGGAGCAGATAGATTTTGTATGGGTTGGGCTTGGCGTGAGATCAAAGATGGAAACGCATTTGATTCAATGCTTGAGATGGTCAGAGGTGTTAGAGAACTTGGCCTTGAGGCATGTGTCACAGCTGGAATGATTACTGATTCTCAAGCCTCTAGATTGGCAGAAGCAGGTTTAACAGCCTATAACCACAATTTAGATACTAGTCCTGAACATTATTCTAATATCATTTCAACAAGAACATATCAAGATCGACTGGAAACATTGAGAAGAGTACGCATGGCTGGAATTACAGTGTGCTGTGGTGGCATTATTGGTATGGGCGAATCTGTCTCTGATAGAGCCTCTTTGCTCAAAGTATTAGCGACTTTAGACCCGCATCCTGAGAGTGTTCCCATAAATGCTTTGGTCGCAGTGGAGGGGACACCCATGGAGGATTTGTCTTCTGTTGACCCATTAGAGATGGTTCGTATGGTCGCAACAGCGAGGATCATTATGCCTAGGAGTCGAATAAGGCTTAGCGCGGGAAGACAACAATTAGGTAGGGAAGCTCAGATACTATGTCTACAATCCGGCGCTGATTCTATATTTTATGGAGATACACTTTTGACAACAAGTAATCCGGAAGTGGAGGCTGACCGTAAACTTTTAGCGGATGCTGGAATTACTGCCAATTTCTCTCTAGAATAAGTGGTTATGAAAACAGAGGATAGCCTCAAGAAATTCAAATACAAAGTTGCTGCGTTTTACAAGTTTATAACGATTATTGATCAAGAAATTCTTTTAATTAAAGAAGAACTAACGAACATAGCAACGAATCAGGAAATAAAAGGCACTATTTTATTGGCTTCTGAAGGTGTTAACGGTACGGTTTGTGGAACTGAAAATGCGATAGTTCAATTCATTGAAATCTTGGAGAAACTTTTAAAGGTATCGAATATTAATGTCAAATATAGTTGGACCGAAAAGCAGGCATTTAGACGCTTTAAAGCTCGTCAGAAAAAAGAAATTGTCACGATTGGGCTAAAACAAGTTAATCCTGCTAAATCTGTAGGTAAATATATAAAAAGCTGTGAATGGAATGACTTTCTAGAAGATCCTGATAGTGTTGTTATTGATACTCGTAATGAGTATGAAATAAAAATTGGAAATTTTGCAGGAGCTCTAAATCCACACACAAGCTCATTTCGTGAATTTCCTGCATGGGTTCAAAAGCATTTAAAACCTTTAATCAAGGAGAATCCATCTTTGAAAATAGGGATGTATTGTACCGGAGGCATAAGATGCGAAAAAGCTACTTCTTATTTGATAGATGAAGGCTTTTCCGATGTGCATCATCTTGAAGGTGGAATTCTGAAATATCTAGAAGATGTTCCTCCTGAGAATAGTTTATGGAAAGGTGAGTGCTTTGTTTTTGATCAACGTGTCTCTTTAGATCATGACCTCTCACCAGGTTCACATACGATGTGTCATGCTTGTGGATTGCCTATCTCCCCTGAGGATTTGAAAAGGCCAACCTATATTAAAGGCTTGCAATGTGAGGCTTGTGTAAATAAATTTACAGATAGCGATAGAGCAAGATTTGCGGAAAGACAACGGCAAATTGATGAAATAATGAAACGTCTACCTGAAAATTCTATATGGCCTGTCTCATGACCACAACTAATTTAACTCTATTAGAAAAAGAAGCATCTGATAGAGGCTTGTTGCTGCGAATACAAGTTAGGAGACCTCTCAATATTTGGTCGTTTAGACTGGTTGTTGGTGAATTAACTAGTAAAGATAAAATTCAATTATGGGGTGAAATGAAAGGATGGGCGTATCAAAATACTAAAGGACTTCAGCTTGATACCATGAAGGTTAGTAAGAACGCCACTTCTAAAGTAGGTGATTTGATTTGGGCTGCAACTATGGCTTGGACATTAGAAGAGACTCCATGTCGAAGTGCGAGATTATTGGCTATTTATGATGAGAACAATCAACATAAAATTTTGCAACGTTACTTTCGGAGGCGTGGGTTTAATACTGTGCGTACAGTGGGATCTTCTCCCTTGGACTTGCCTTTGAGACTTGTATGGGGAGGTGCAGGTGCCTTTATGGTAGGTGATTGTGAGACTGTCCTTGAAAAAAGTTATCGGAGTTGGTCGGAATAATTAAATTTTTTAGGAGACTAAATCTAAGGTGTCATTTGCATGGTAACTGCTTCTTACTAATGGACCGCTGTTTACTTTTTTGAAACCTAATCCCTTTGCTATGTCTGCAAAATCATTGAATTTTGCAGGTGACCAGTAATGAGAAACTGGAATATGAGCAAGTGAAGGTCGTAAATATTGACCGATGGTTAGATATTGGCAGTCGACTTCTCTTAGGTCCTTAAGGGTTTGAATTATTTCATGAAACTTTTCTCCAAGTCCAAGCATTATTCCTGATTTTGTAGGAATCTTTGGAGCAATTTCCTTAGCAGATTTAAGAAGGTTTAGTGAATGTTCGTAAGTAGCTCCTCTCCTGACTTCTCTTTGAAGTCTCTTGACAGTCTCAAGATTATGGTTGAAGCAAATAGGATCAGCCGAGAGAACTAGCTTAAGTCGCTCTCTTTGCTTTTTGTTATTGTCCTTGTTGTTTCCACCCCAAAAATCTGGTGTTAGTACCTCTATCGCGACACCAGGATTCAATGATCTAATTGCTTCCATTGTTGTCGTGAATAGACTTGCGCCGTGATCAGGTAAATCATCTCTTGCGACTGCGGTTAGTACCACATACTTGAGTTCTAAGATTTGAACAGCCTTTGCAACTTTTTCTGCTTCAAAAAGATTTACTTTTTCGGGTGACTTTCCTTTCTCTACTTGGCAGAATGCACAGCTCCTTGTACAAATTGAGCCACCTAATAAAAAAGTAGCCGTACCAGCTGCATAACATTCACCTCTGTTTGGACACCTACCTTCCTCACAGATTGTATGTAATCTATTTTCCTTTACTAGCTTTTGAACTTTTTCTAGTTGAGATGCGTTCCCTATGGATGGTTTGATCCAATTAGGTAAACGTTCTTCTGGAAGGAACCTACTATATTTTGTTGTTTTTCTTGTGGTTGCGGTCATTTTGGTTTGATGATTAATCTAAATCTCTACGTCCTTCTAAAGCACGCGAAAGTGTTACTTCATCGGCATATTCCAACTCACTTCCAACAGGAAGTCCATAAGCAATACGAGTGACTTTTGTGAAAGGTTTTAATAATCTTCCAACATAAAGACTCGTAGTATCCCCTTCAATACTTGGAGTTAAGGCAAGTATGACTTCTTTTATATTTTCTTTATCCACTCTTCTTATAAGACTTGATATTTCAAGCATCTCTGGTCCAATGCCATCCATAGGAGAAATCAGTCCACCAATAACATGATAAAGCCCTTTATATTCGTGAGTTCGTTCAAGTGCAAGTAAATCTCTTGACTCGGAAACAACGCAAATTAGATCTTGATTTCTTTCTTTGTTTAAACAAATTTCGCATAGTTCACCTGCAGTTAAATGAAAACACTTCTTGCATTGACCTACTTGACTTTTCGCATTAACTAGAGCTTCTGAAAACAATCTTATTTTGTCTTCTGGCTGACGCAAAAGATGAAGAGCTAATCTTTGAGCAGTTCTGGGTCCGATACCAGGCAATTGCTCAAACTGATCAATTAATTTAGATAATGGTTTAGTGAAGCCGCTCAGAGTTCAGAAGCAATTAACTTGAATGTAGTCAGACTTTTGTCTGGGTTGCAGTAATTTAAAGAAGATTTCCGTCAGTTAAATTAGAAATGTATCAAAATAGTGATGCTTGAGTCTCCAAAATGATCAAATTTTTTCGAACATCTTTTAAATCCCTTTTGGCCATAGCGTTGATCTTGACGCTCGGAGCTTGCTCTACAGGTGGAGCAGCCGGGTTGGAACCTTTTAAAAGTCAAGATGGACGATATGGTTTTCTTTTCCCAACAGGGTGGACGAGAGTGGCTGTCGATAATGGGCCAGAGGTTGTTTACCATGACTTGATCAACTCCGATGAGACTCTCAGTCTTGTAATTTCTAAATTGGAAAATGAAGTGGATTTAGATGATTTAGGTGGGGCGGATGCTGTAGGGGAAAGACTTTTTGGTGAAAAAAATATTAATAATCCTATTCAATTAATTGATGCTTCAGAGAGGGAAGTTGATGAACGTAAATTCTATGATCTTGAATACTCTATTGATTTAGAAGAAAAGAGCAGGCACGAAATCGCTACTGTCGTCGTGGAAAGAGGTTATTTATATACATTAGCCGCTAGCACCAGTGAAGAACGCTGGTCAAAAATGCAAGACACTTTTAAAAGAGTAGTTAGTTCTCTCACTTTTTTCATATAATTTAAGTTTGATTTTCACCAGCTTGAATTTTCCAAAGGTAGTAATAGAAACCTCTATTTTTTAGAAGAGAAACATGTGTTCCTTTCTCGATAATTTTACCTTTATCTAAAACTATAATTTCGTCAGCATCTATTACAGTGCTTAAACGATGTGCAATAACAATTGTTGTACAACTATTTGTTATCTTCTTTAGAGATCTTTGAATCGCGGCTTCAGTTTCATTGTCTACAGATGCTGTTGCCTCATCTAATATTAATATTGGTGCGTTTTTTAAGATTGCCCTCGCGATAGCAATTCTTTGTCTTTGTCCGCCTGATAACTTTTGTCCTCTTTCTCCCACTATTGTTTTTAACCCTTCTGGCAGTTGACTAATAAATTCAGTTGCTTCGGCAATGTCTGCAGCATTTTTAATTTTTGATTTATCAACATTTTGTGATCCATAAGAAATATTTTCTTCAATTGAGCCTTGGAATAAATATGTTTCCTGGCTTACTAATGCAATACATCGTCGTAGACTTTTTAAATCTAATGATTCAATTGAGTTCCCATCAATTTCTATTGATCCTTTACTGATTTTATACAGTCTTAATAATAGTTTAACCAGTGTACTTTTACCAGAACCGGTAGCACCTACAATGCCTATTTTCTTGCCGGGAGTAATATTTAAATTGAAGTTTTTTATAACTTGAGACCTACCTTGATATGTAAAATCAATATTTTTAAATTTGATTTCACCTTTGACATTATTTGGATGTAATTTGACTTTGCCTGTTTTAATTTTTATTGGAGTATCTATTAAATCTAAAACTCTATTTGTTGAAGCCATTGATCTTTGATAATCATCTAAAATATGCCCTAGTGTTGTTAAGGGCCATAATAATCTTTGAGTAATAAATACTAAAAAACTATAAGTTCCAACTGGCATTAATTCTTTCCAAGTCTGGAAACCGCCAGCAATTAATATTGCAAGGAATGCAAATAGGATTGCAAATCTAATTAATGGGATAAATGCAGCTGATAACTTAATTGCTTTTCTATTACTTTCTTGATATAAATTGCTATCGAGCCTTAATCTTTCAAGTTCCCAATCCTCAGTAGCGAAACTTTTAATAGTAAGCATTCCACTGAGGTTGTTATTAAGTCTTGAGGCAAGATCTCCAGCTCTATTTCTAACTTCACGGTAACGAGGAGCTAGACTCTTCTGAAAATTAATTGAACCCCATAAAATAAATGGAATTGGGATGAATGCTAGTAATGCAATTCCCGGAGCTAAGAAAATCATTGCTCCTCCAACAATACAAACAGTAATTATTAACTGAATAATTTTATTTGCCCCTTCATCTAAGAATCTTTCTAGTTGATTGATATCATCATTAAGCACTGTCATTAGCCTTCCTGTATTGTCTGATTCAAAAAATGTCATTTCTAGCTGTTGCAAATGATCATATGCCTTGATCCTCAAATAGTGTTGTGTTTTTTGTGCTAAATTTCTCCACATTAATCCATATAAATATTCAAAGAATGATTCAGCGCTCCATATTAAAAAGGATATAAATGCAAGTGCAAGAAGTTGATCTGGGACTGTATTAAATCCAATAGAACCAAGCCATGAACTCTCTTTCCTTACTACAACATCAACTGATATGCCAATCAGGACAGGTGGTGCTAGATCAAAAAATTTATTTAATATAGAGCATGTAATAGCTGAGTAGATAAGACTCTTTTGACTTTTAAGATTATCCAAAAGTCTTATTAATGGTTTTTTGGATTTTGAATCAATCATTAGTATGAAGATTTCTTTTAATTAGAGATTATATTTCTCTGTAGCTATATCTTTGCAGTAATCACGTGAGTTTTTTATTGAAGATCCAGATCTATATCTTTCCATAAAACATTTACATGTAAAATGACTAATTTCATCTGAAAGTTTCTTATCCTCATATTTAAATTTTGATTTAATTGATGCAATACATAATTCATTAATTAGATTATTTTTATGTGCTGCCTTATTCTCTAATGGACTACTGATTACTAAAATCAAATATGTAATTATGCTTCTGAGAAATATTTTATAAACCATATTTAATCTTTTTAGTCAGTTCTGTTTATCTGTAATTCTCTATTCATTACTTTGACTTTCTTTAAAGCTTGAAAAACTTTATCAGGCATTTGTTTCGGCAAATCTACTAGGCTGTAATTTTCAAATATTCTTATTCTGCCAATTGATCTCCCTTTTAATCCTGCTTCATTAGCAATTGCACCAACTAAATTACCTGGCTTCACTCTGTCTCGGTGACCAACTTCAACTCTGAATCTGTCCATTTCATCTTCAAGTCTGTTGTTATCAAAATCACCTCTTCGACGTTGTTTGAATTTATTGTCTCGTCGATCATTTCTTGTATTTCTTTGAGCTGATTGCCTGATCCAGTCCTCATTCCCATTCTCAAGGAGTGCATTAAAGCCAACTGCTAAATTTAATGCGGCAAGTGTTAAGTCTTTTGGATCTATATCTAATTCTTTTTCAACACTTTTTATTAATTCTTCTAAAATATGAGCCTCTTCTGGGTTGTGTCTTTCCGTTGAGGCGGCTTTTATTAATTTTGCTTTAAGCTTCTTAATTCGGTTGCTGTTTATAAGTTCATTGTCTGGGATATCCATTTTCTCAATTGGTTGACCTACAGCTCTTTCAAGATTACTTAAAAATGATCTTTCTCTTGGATTAACAAAAAGAATAGCTTCACCATTTCTTCCTGCACGGCCAGTTCTGCCAATTCTATGAACATACGCTTCGCGATCAAATGGCATATCATAATTTATTACTAAACCAATCCGATCAACATCAAGACCTCTTGCTGCTACATCTGTCGCTACTAAAATATTGATAGAACCCTGTCTTAATCTTTCAACAGTTCGTTCCCTTTGATTTTGAGGTATATCTCCATTTAAAACAGCTACATTATATCCATATGATTCTAATTTTTCAGCTACTACAATTGTAATAGCTTTTGTTCTAGCAAATATTATTACCCCTTCTTCCGATACAGCTTCAAGTACTCTTTGAAGGGCATTAACTTTATATACATTTTGAACAGTTATATACCTTTGCCTGATAAGTCTTTCCTTCAATTCAGTTGCTTTTATAGTTATTTCCGCAGGACTGTTTAAATATTTTTTTGATAACCTTCTTATCTCAGATGGCATTGTTGCTGAGAATAAAACCAATTGTCTCTCCTCTGGTAATTGTTCTAAAATCCACTCAACATCATCAATGAATCCCATTCTTAACATTTCATCAGCTTCATCTAGAACTAAACAACTTAAATGACTAGTATTGAGAGTCTTTTGGCGCATATGATCCATGACTCGCCCAGGAGTCCCAACGACTACATCAACTCCCCTCCTAAGAGTGTTGATTTGATTTCGGAAATCAGAGCCTCCATATATTGCTAGGACTTTAAAATGAGGTTGACCTGCGGAATATGTGCGAAATGATTCAGCCACTTGCATAGCCAACTCGCGAGTTGGAGCTAGAACTAAAACTTGTGGATGTCCAACATTCTTTTTCAGTCTTTCAAGGATTGGCAATGCAAATGCTGCTGTTTTACCTGTACCTGTTTGAGCTTGTCCAACTAAATCTCTACCAAGAAGTAATTCAGGAATTGCAGCTTTTTGAATCGGAGTGGGTGATGAGTAGCCTTTTTTAGAGATTGTTTGAATTAGTTCTTCACTAAAATTAAATACAGAGAATCCATTTTCTGTATTTTGATCACCTTCATCAAATATTTTCTCAGTAGATTCCTCGAGAACATCTTGTTCTACTGGACATGAGGAATCCTCATGTAGATTGTTAGTTGTCATCTAATAATGGTTGCCTTTTGTCCTTCAAATTAGGCAGACAACTTCCGATCGGTGTATTACCGTGCTTTGCTGACTCGCCTTGTTAAAGGGATATATTTTTTTACTTTATCATCTTTAAATTCCTTTTAGGAATAAGTTACCCGCATCTTTAAAAGTCTTCTTCTTTATTAGTAATTACCAGTAATTGTTTTTTTGCACGAGTTATTGCTGTGTAAAGCATTCTTTTTTCATAATCATCTGAAAAAAAATTTTTTAGAGTATTTTTTTCTGAAACTTTCGAGGTACTTGGCCAAAGTAAAAGGACTTGATCAGCTTCACTTCCCTGTGCTTTATGAATTGTCATTGCATATGCCGCATCAAATATATTTAACCTTGATGGGTTGATTAATCGAGTTACTAGTCTTTGTTCCTCAGCAAAAACATTAAATAAAAAGCGTCTTTTCTCACCGTTTCCAATAATTATCCCAACGTCTCCATTTGCTAAACCTATTTCAGGTTGATTGCTTTTTGCCATGATTGGTGTTCCCTCCCCCCACTTGTGTACTTCCTCCTCAAATCTGTTTCCTAAAAGGAACTCGTGGATTTTTTTTACACCCCAGGGGCCATATCTTTGCGGACAAAGTATAAGAAGATTATCTATGAATTTAAAGAGTTTTAGTATGTCAACTGATTGTTCTACCTCAATCATGCTTGATTGCCAGGCTTCATTAGGAATATGATTGATACAATTCTCTGTTAACTTTTTTAGCTTCTTTCTATAGTTGAAAAGAGTCCTTACTACGGGATCTGGAATACTTTTTAGGGATGAAATGTACTGACTTGTATTTGATGAATCTTTTTTCATTGATAGCATGTGCCAAAAGGCATCGACTCCCTCATCTTTTAGAGTATTTCTTAATAAAGCGATATCTCCTTTGTTTCGGTATGACTTTGTAAGTTTGACTGAGTTTGATTGAAGGTTTGTTTTCGTTTCTTTCTCTTGTAAAATTTGCCATATACCACCACTTCCTATTGGTAATAATTGGTCAGGATCTCCTACTAAGATTATTTGACATGATTTTGTTAATGCATCGAGCAGTCCATTAATGGTTGACAAGTCAACCATTGACATCTCATCTATGACTATTAGATCTAATTTTAATAGACGTTGAGAGTTTCTTCTGAAGCCATTTGCTCCTGCTTCTAGCCATTTATGTAATGTTTTAGAAGGAATATTAGAAAGCTTATCCTTTATAGGATCTTCAAAATCAACAATACCCGCCTGAATAGTATCCTTTAGTTTTTTTGCGGCTTTTCCTGTTGGAGCAGCCATTGCAATATTAAGAGTTGGATTCCTTGTTAGTGCTTGTAAAAGCATTTGAAGGATTGTACTAGTTTTGCCTGTGCCGGGGCCACCACTTAATAAGATTATTTTTTGACTTTTAACTAGATTAACAGCTTCTATTTGTTGAACATTTAAATGCTCTAGACTTCTAGAATTAATTCGAACAGTTAATTGTTTTGATGAGTGATTAATAGGTTGATTTCTTAATAGTATTTTTTGAATGGTCTCTACTATCTCATTATGTGTACGCCGCCAACTAATCAAGTCTCCATTTAAAACTATTGGGGAGTTATCTCCTTTAGTCCAGCCACTCTCTAATAATGCTTTCATATGATAATTGGGCCAATCTTTATATTTAAGTTCAAGATTTTTAGGGATTTTCTTCATGTCTATGTAAATATCGCCTCTTGATAATCCATCCATTAATATATTTACAATATCTATTAAAGCTTCATTAAACTCTATAGGTGGATAATAGCGACTAAGAGTAGCTAACAATGATTTATTTAAATCAGTTGAAAAAATTTTTTTCAATGGTTCTCTCATTTATATTGTCTTTTAATCAATAAATCTAATTTTTTAATTCTTTCAATAGGAGCAGATTCGACGATTAAGCCTGGAGTCCACTGAAGAAAATTTTTTTCTTCTAACTCTTCTTCATCTGGAAGCCCTCTCAAAAATACGTAAATGTAACCTCCAAGATGTTTTTGAGGTGAATAATCTGGGAGCCTCCAATTTAAAAATCTATGTAAAGCAAGTAAATATATGTGGGCTTGTAGTGGATAGTGATGATGGTACATTTCTTCATCCATTTTTGAAATTGAATAATTTGAGGGACCACAAGAAGAACTATGCTCTTTTGATAGGGAATTTCCTATCCAGTTACTTTTCCAATCTAAAACCCACCATTTAGCAATTTTATGATTCGGGTTATCGGCAAAAACTTGGTCTATGGATCCGGTTAGGAAACCACTGCTATGTATATTTAGATCTATCAGTTTATTTATATAGTCTGAGCCATATTTATTTTGAACATCTTCTCTAAATATTGATGATAATTCGAGAGTATTAATTGGATTAGCTTCGTGACAAATTGGAATATCAAATTTTAATTCTTTGATAGAGCTTTTAGAATCTAAATTTTTCATTTTAAATTTACCTAAAGGACCTCCTAAAGGGATATTTGCAATTCTCTTTAATAAAATAATAATTGGTTCAATAAATGAATTACTTATATTAACTATATTTAATTCTTCTTCTATTATAGTTGAAACTTTTAGTTCATTTTCAATATCATTGAAATCTATTCTTTCAAGTATTTTATGAAGACAAGTCCCTGCTATAGGACCCCTTGGAAAATCACTAATAGGACTTTCTTTAGACCATATCTGATCTTCTAATCTATTAAAACTTTGATCTTTCTCTACAATCACTTGATCAATTTCTTGGAAAGATATATCCTCAATTTCATCCTTAAATGCATGATCTTCATTTAACTCATCTGTTAAGTTTTTTAGTATTAATTCGTCATCTCTTTGTGTTAACCATTTTGAAAAACTATACCTTCCCCAGCTATTCTCAAATTGATGGGTAGGAATTGCTCCAAGCGATAATTTGACTTCTCTTTTAGATTGAATCCATGTCTTATTTGTTTCAGTTATTTTTATATCTTGAATATCAACTTTTAGTTCTCTTTTCGTGAATGAATTTTCCATCATTTCCTTTGTATGGTCTTCTATCTTTAGATTTATTGATTCAGAGCCAAATAAAAATCCTGAAAGAGGGTTCCCTTCTTGACCAGCAGCATTTGCCCACAGGACTATTAATTGTTTTTTAGCTCTTGTAAAAGCAACGTAAGCTAAGCGCTCTGCTTCATTTAAAGATTCTTTTCTAATAAAATCTTGGAATAAACTATATTTTTTATTCCATTTATACTTTTTAGAAATTAATAGATTTTGATTATCTTTCCATAAATGACTTTTTCGATCTGGAGGCTTTTGCCACAAGTATGGACAAATCACTATTTTAAATTGAAGTCCTTTACTCTTGTGAATTGTAATTATATTCACGGAGCTATTACTAACGGCACTGTTAGGTTGATATTCTTCAGGTATTTGCTCAATGGACAGGAATCTTTGACTACTAAGCCATTGCGATGCTCTTAATGCATTAAATTTCTGTCGATGGATTTGTTCATCTACTAACTGAGAGCTTTGGTAAAGATCACCTAATAAAGTTCCTCTATTAGAAAGATCAGCTATTGATTTACCTTCTAGAAATTTAGATAAACAGCCTAATAATCCAATCGTTGGAAATAATTTTGAAAGCTCATAGAACTTCGAAGATAATGAATCAAAATCGCCATCAAATTTTGATTTAATAAGTTTTTCCTTTTTCCATTGCATTAGCTCAGAACAAGCTAGTAGAGCAAGTTTTTGTTGATTATGTGGACTGACGATACAGTTAATGAAAACCTGTAGGATTTGAGCACCCTTTCTTGTAAATATATTTTCATTACTTAAGAGTTGCGAAGGAATTTTTATTTTTGATAAATAGCTATGGATGTTATTAGCTTGATCGTGTCTATTGACTAATATACAAAAATCTGAGGGTTTTAAATCCTTGGGATTATTGCTTAATAGCTCTAACAAATAAGATCCAACAACTTTCGGGATTTTATCCTCTATTTTGCTTTTTGAATCTAATTTTATTCTTTGAGATTTTTCTTTTTGATTATTACATATTAGATTTATTATCTTAAAAGGTTCTTTTATTCCATTTAGTTCTAGTTTATCTTCTTGTGAACATGGATTAAGTTCTTGAGTTGATAGATTTGATCTTATTAAACCATCAAGAAATAATTTATTAAGTGTCAAAATTAGAGGTTTAGTACTTCTATAATTAGCATTCATTAAATGAATTCGATCACAAGCTTCTCTTGCTTTCATATATGTATTTAAGCTTCCACCTCTGAAACTGTAGATTGCTTGCTTTGGATCTCCAATCATAAGTAATAGATGTGATGATCGTTTACCAAAGGCTTTTTTTAGTAATCTAAACTGGACTGGGTCAGTATCTTGAAATTCATCGATTAGGGCTACTTTATATCTTTTCTCTAGATTTCTATAGATATTATTTGGATTAACTTCATCTTTAATTTCATTACTATGTAGGTTTTTGGGATCTAATAATTTAAGTAGATCAGAATAATTTATCAAACCCTTTTTAGATTTTCTTTTTTCAAGCTCTCTTTTAGTCCATAACAATGCATGCTCCCAAACGAATTCACCTGGACTATCATATAAATCTCCTATAATATCAAGAATTAGCTCCATTCCTTTTGAACAAGAATTGATTTTATGCTTCATATCTAGTTGGTAAATATTTTTAGGATGAAAATATTTATTTATAAGGGTTTGATTTTGAATATCTTCATATGATGGTCGCTTTTTCTCTTTGTATTCTTCAATCCAGTTACTTAAAAGCTCATAACGATTTTTTCTGGGCTTGGTAGAGTATGGCTTTGTATCTTCAATACCCTTAGATCTTAGATCCTTAGCAATCTCTATGAAGCTATCTTCAAGTTCCCGGCCCTTCTCTTCCCATACAGTTGTAAATTTTATCCATAATGATTCAATATAGTTGTTTAATTGATTTGAAAGATTTTCTTCTATTTTTAAGTCATTAAAAGTTTGTTTAAAACAATTATTTGGATCATTATCCAATGAATTAAGAACTTCAATCAAATTCTTACGATTAAAATTACTTTTAAATAAACCTTTTAATTCTGAAATTTCTATTTCTAATATTTCTTTTTTCCAATATTCTTCAACAATTTCATTTATTAGTGATTTTGAATCTTTTTCGATGGTTGGGTTTAAATTATTTCCATTCTCAATAGCTTCTCTATGAAGTGTTTTACTGCAAAAACCATGAATAGTTGTGATATCTGCATTGTCAATTCTCTCTAATGCTTCTAAGAGTAGTGATGCTATATATAAAGCTCTTTCTTTAGATGTTATATTTAATTCGACCCATTCATTTAGTACATTGTCAACTTCATATGGTTTTATGTTTGTATTTATTGATTCAATTATTTTTAAAGCAAGGATTAATCGTTCAATAATTCTTGCTTTTATTTCTGATGCTGTCGCTTCTGTAAAGCTAACAACCAGTATTTCGTTTATTGAATATTCTTTTTCCGTTAATAACCTTAAGACAAGATGAGAAAGAGAAAATGTTTTCCCTGTCCCAGCACTTGCTTCTATTAGACGCATTCCATTAGATAAAGGATATTTATTTGCTTGAAACAATTCAATATTAGTCATATTTACTTCATAGGTATAATAGTAAAATAGAACTAAGCCTTTCGTTTTCTATTATTCCTTGATGTAGATGTTTTAAATTTCTTATAATTATCATTTAGGATCTCCAGTCTAAATATTTTATATTTTTTATAATAGCTGGTACTTCTTTAATATATTTTTTGTATTCAGGAAATTTAATCTTTAACCTTTCTTCTTCCTTTAAGGCTTTTATTTTTAAAATGTAAGCTAATGATATTAGTAGAGATAGATGTATTAGACTCAATGAAAAAATACATATTCCTAATGAAATATATAATAATCCCTTATAAAGGGGGTGCCGAACATTTTGATATGAATTATTTTTTATCAGACTTGATTCATTCATTGGATAAGGTAGCGGTGTTAGATTTTCTCCTAAATCTATAAATGCTTTAATGACATTGAATAGACCTAGAATTGAAATAGCTAATCCAAGAATTATACAAAAAGTATTTATTGAAAATGGTATTTGCTTTATTTCTGGGTAGGGTGGTATTAAATGTAGGAGAATTAAAACTATTTGAGAAAATAAATACCACTCTCCTTTTGAATTATTAACCAGACCCTGCTTACTAAATCCCCATTTTGATAAGAGAGTTATAATATTCTTAAAGAGATTGCTTTTAAGCTTCATTTTAGTTGCTAGTTAGTTGGTGTTTTTTAGTATTGGTTCATAGAGACTCATCAATACATCATTAAATGATTCAAAGTCTAAAAAAGTAGAGGCTTTGCATTTTTTGCCAAAACAAAGTTCCATTGCTAGCGTCTCTCTTTCTCCTTGAATATATAAATCACCTTCCCATTTCTTTTGAAATAAATCTTGTTCATTTTTATTATTGCCTTTTGTAGCAAGGGCATAATCAAGACCACTTTCTGGTGGTATGGGCCAACAATTATTTCTTCCGGCGGTTGCTAATTGATGTATTTGTCTTAAGATTTTTGCCGCTTCTTGCGTATTGATTGGTAAAATCTCTTTGCTTACCTCGAATTGAAATTTTTTTCTATAAGCTGTTTTTTTAGAAATTATCAGTGTTTTATAATTAAATGAACTATTTGCAGATAAATATAAATGATTTAGCCATCCATTCATAAGAGTTTTATATTTTAAACTTCCAACTTCAATCTGTATTAAATTCTTCCCTCCAAAGTAAAATTCACCCTCTAACTCTTGCATCTCAATACTCCTTTTCGTGATTTGACCTGTTGCGTATATTGCGGATATTAAATTATTCCATCGCTCCTGAAGAAGTTCCTTCTCGATTAATCCAGAGCTTTTTGGAGGGAAAATACCTTTGCCAGAATAGTTCTCTTCCCAGTAGTTTGAGTTATTTTTTATATCCTTAATATTTAAGAGATCACTACTTTCTAGTCGATGTTTAAGAAGTTTATATCTTTCTAATTCTGAAAGCTCGAGAAAATCATTGTCTTCAATAAGATTGACAAATTCTGTTGATTGGATTTCGTGCTGTTTTAACCATGTTATTTGTGGATTGAGTAACCATTCTTTAGTTTTCTCGAAGGAATAAGATTTTAATTCGTTTACGTTTATTTCTTTCCATTTTAGCGGTAATGCTAGTGAGATATTTTTAGTTGGGATATCTTTTTCAAGCCATTCTCTAGCTTCTAGATTCTTCCTATCAGAACTCATGATTTGTGAATTTTCGGTTTTTGTAAAGTTGAAATGATCAAGAGGATTTGCTGGTGGCTCAATGAGAATCTCTTGAAAGGTATTGGCTCCTAATTTAATTTTTAAGTAATTCAGCCATTGTTGAATAGGGCTTGGAGGTTCAAGATCTTCTCCTGTCTTTTCATCTTTTGAATTCCAACAAATCAAAAGATTTTGACGAGTTGAGATTAGAGCTTCTAACAATGAATAGCGGTCTTTATCATATTGGTTTGGATCTCCAAGCTCTCTTTTTCTTTCTAGTAGATTAAAACTTCTTCTATTCTCGATTCTTGGAAATGTTCTACTTTCTAGTCCCATGATGATGATGATTTGATGAGGAATTGCTCTCATTGGTTCTAAGGCACTGATCGTAATTTTTCCTGTCCTATGACCAAATTTGCCATTTGTAGAACTTAATGCTTTGGTGATAATGTCTTTGACAATTAGACAATCAATTTCTAGTTCACAATTCGCTGTTATGAGACCCCAATTATTCACAACAGTTAGTAGTTGTTGCTCTTCCCATGCCCATTCTCCACCATCTCCGAATAAATCCTTTACGAGCGATGTAATAAGTTTTATCCATTCTTTACATGAACGTTTACTGCGAATCGCATCGATATAATTGCAAAGTTTTGAAAGTATACCCCATGCTTTTATAAACTCTGTACTTGAAATATTTTCGGAATAAGGGGAGATATTGCTTATTCCATTAATTCGATTATCGGGTAAAACAAGACCAAGTAGAAACCTTTCTAGACACCAACAAAGACTATGAGTTTCTTCCCCAAATCTTTCTGAGGAATTAAGTCCCCAAGTAAAGCCAGCGGATTGAAGGCTTTTGATTATGTTACTCATCTCGTCAATACTCATATTCTGTTGCGTTCTTAACGCTGGATTAGTTAATAAGTTTTCAAAAATTGATGCGGTTAGACGAGATGCAGAAACCTCTAACAGAGTTAACACAAAATGTATTAAACCTACTTTCTCTTCTTGACTTTTGTCTGTGATTACCCAGGGTAGCTGTGTCGTATTGTGATCTATATTATTAAATACTGAGGTAATTATTGGCGCATAGCTATCAACTTGAGGTGTCATTATTAAAATGTCTCTGGGTTGAATTTCTTTGTCATTGCTGATGAGCTGTAATATATGGTCCCGTATTAATTCAACTTGTCGATACTTTCCTGGAGATTTAAGGAAAAGGAGTGATTTGTCAGATTTTTCTTTGGTTAAAATACTTTCACTTTTTGTGGATAATAATTCTTGTTGTAGTTGTTCTAGTAAATTTGGTTTGTTCCCTTTATTAGTGGCGATATCTGCTGTAAGAGAAAAAATATCTTCCTCATTTCTACCTCCCAATTGATATTCACCACTCCCTTCTAGTAACTGTTGATATTCAGCCCCCATTCGTCCAAGGAAGGCTTCAAGTCTTGGAGATTCTAGTAACCATTGCCTGTCGGGAGGAGTATTCCATGTGTTTATAAACTGCAGTCTTCTTGCTTCACATCTTTGCCAAAGATCATTGCAAGGGGAAATTATATAAATTTTTATATTTATTACTTTTGAAAATGCTTGAATTAAATCTATTTGCAATGGTGCCAGACTACTAAGTCCATAGACGTATAGATTTTTTGGATAATCTAGTTTAGAGATATCATCTTTCTTTAAAAGTTTAATAGCTTTTTCAACTTGGATGCAGAACGGATCTTTGTTTATCTTTTTATATAATAAATTAAATAAAATTTCTTGCCAAAGGATATTTTTATTAACATTAATTTCTCTTGAATTTTTCTTCGTTTTCTTGCTTAACCATTGCTTGATAATTTCAGGTCTATAAAGAATGTAATCATCAAATGTCTCTGCAATATTGTTTGCTAGTTCCCATGAATTCAGATTAATTTGCGCATTTTCTTTATCGCTTATTTTTAGCCAGGAACGAATTACTTTAGCTTCTTCCTCTTTCATTAATTCTGGTAATAACTCTAAAATATTCCAAACAAGTTGATTCTTTTCCCATGGATCTTTTTCATCAGGATCAATACCAATTATTCTCTTGACTAATCTTTTTAAATATGTACCAGGGAAAGGATATTTAACTAATGCATTGATATTATTAATTATTGAAAGTCTTTCACTTAGCCATCTGCTTGATGGCCATGTACTTACGATAATATTAACTTCTTCTGTTATTTCAGGAGGATTTAATCGGAGTTCCTGTCCCAGTATCTCAGCTAACCATTCAGCTTTATTACTTCGATAAATTGTTAGCAAGAGTCAAAATGCGATTAAAAAAAATTTTTAAAGTAAGAAGTTGTCTTTTCTTGGATTGATAATTAGGCTTTTCATTTCTTTTACTGCTTGAGATAGACCTACTGAAAGGGCTCTAGAAATAATTGTATGGCCAATATTTAATTCTTCAATCCCTTCAATATCCGCAATCGGTTCAACGTTTTGATAGGTCAATCCATGCCCTGCGTTTACTCTCAAGCCATAGGATTTTGCTTTGGCTGTGCTTTCTTTAAGAATGGCTAATTCCAAACTTCTTGCCTTGTTTTTTGTGATTGCATATTTACCTGTGTGCAGTTCAATCCAGGCGGCCTTTACTTCAGCACAATTTTCTAATTGAGCCTGGACTGGATCAACAAAAAGACTAACTGGAATATTCTCATCTGATAGACGTTGGATTATTTCCTCTAATTTGTTTTTGTGTTTAATAACATCAAGTCCCCCTTCTGTGGTGACTTCTTCCCTTTTTTCAGGAACTAATGTAACCAAATCTGGTTTAAGATTAAGTGCTATTGAAGTCATTTCTTCAGTTGCAGCCATTTCCAGATTTAGTCGAGTATGCACTATCTCTTTTAGAAGATTTAGATCTCTATCTTGAATATGCCGTCTATCCTCTCTTAGATGAACTGTTATACCGTCAGCACCACCTAATTCTGCCAAAAGAACCATTTTTACTGGGTCAGGTTCAAATGTCTTACGAGCTTCTCGGACATTTGCTATGTGATCAATGTTTACGCCAAGACTTGCCATAGGTATTTAAAATATACTTTGATTCTATTCATCAAAAGCAAAATAATTTTTAGCCGCTGGAGTAACTGCCCAGTCCAACCATAAATAATAAAGCTTTCGGAGTTAACTTCATTACATAGTTTGTTAAAGAGGGATTTTTTGCCCCTTCTTCATAGAGAAAAAAAAATATGCCTCGGGGTTGATCCTTTCTGGAGTCGATTAGCTATGTTTGCTACGCAAGATTTTGCGTTGAAAAGTTTTTTTCGAAGAAGAATAGTTCTAGGTAGAGAAAATTTACCTTTAAGTGGTTCTGTTGTACTTGCTCCCACTCACAGATCTAGATGGGATGCTTTGATGTTGACTATGGCTGCTGGGAGAAGGATTACAGATAGAGATTGTAGATACATGGTCACCCGGTCCGAAATGAGAGGGTTACAAGGTTGGTTCTTAAACAGGTTGGGTTGTTTCCCTATTGATCAAGGAAGACCTTCTTTAACTACTCTTAGATATGCAGTTGATTTGTTGATTTCAAGTCAGCAATTAGTGGTATTCCCCGAAGGAAAGATAAATCGATTTAGTGAGCCTGTAAAACTGAAAAAAGGCTTGATTCGCTTATCTCAACTAGCCTCTAACAAAGGGTTGGAAATAAAAATTGTTCCAGTAGGTTTGGCCTACAGTGATGTTATCCCGAAATTTTATGGATCAGCATCAATTTGTTTCGCTGAACCAATAATTATTTCGAAAGATTTTAAGCAATCTATAAATGACTTTAATATTGAACTTTCGAAAAGTATGAGAAGTGCTGAACAATCAGCTTTGATAGCTGTTGGTAGAAGATAATATGATTTTACTTAGTTGAATTCATAGCACTAACATTGAATGTATTTTCTCTAAATTCACTTTAATCCATTATTTAAAAATGATTACAGCCAAAGAAGTTACTTTTTTAATTAAGCAATCACTTCCCGATGCTCGAATTGATGTAAAAGATATGGGAGGTGGTGATCATCTGGAAGTTAATGTTGTATCTAAAGAATTCTCTGGCTTATCTCTTGTACAACAACATCAACTTGTTTATGGTGCGTTAAAAAATGAATTGAAAACAGAAACAATTCATGCTTTGGCCTTGAACACCTCAACTCCTCAATAACTTTTCAGATATGGATTCCACAATTCGTTCAAAAATTGAACTTTTAATTAATTCAAAACCAATATTTGTTTTCATGAAAGGTAATAAGTTGATGCCACAATGTGGTTTCTCTAACAATGTTGTTCAAATTCTTAATTCATTGGGAATGAGCTTTGAGACTTTTGATGTACTTTCAGATATGGAAATTCGAGAGGGTATTAAAGAATATTCAAATTGGCCAACCATTCCTCAAGTTTACGTAAAGGGGGAGTTTATTGGCGGATCCGATATTTTGATAAGCATGTATAACTCGGGGGAATTGAAGGAGAAATTAGAAATTGCACTAGCTTCATAACTTGTCACTTTTTGATTCTTATCCAGGTTCTTTTTGAAAAAAGAGGTTATTAATATCACCATCAGGACCAACAAAGCTTGAGGGATCCATAATCCACCTATCGATTAATGCTTCTAACTTCTCCTGATCTCTAGAGCCTAATCTATTGCAATTCCTGAGAGAATGTAGATATCCATCTGCATAGATCCTCAGCTCAGATGGGCTGTGGTATCGACTTGTTAACTCTTGACAGGCATCACAAATTGATTGGAAGTGTTTTATTGCCTCTGGAGAATCAAAAGATGTCATGGTTTGCTAAGACACAGACTATTCTTGATAGTCAGCGAAGAGTTTGCTTTAATATCTTCTCTAGTCTAAGGGTCTACTTTTATAAGTTGTGACATTAATACCTGCAGATCAGCTTGCTACTGAGCAAATTCAAGGATCCTCCTCAGGTTCTTCTCCTATTCAAGCAACCACGCAATCACCCTCAAAGGTGCTTGTTGTAGAACCACATCCAACTCTCAGAACTGTTTTGGTTCAGAGGCTCAGACAAGATGGACAGCTGGCAGCAGCAGTAGGTTCTGCTGAAGAGGCAGTTGACCTTTGTCGAGACCAATCACCTGATTTATTAGTTAGTGCCGAGATTTTGGAAAAAAGCTCAGCTCTTCGCCTTGCACAACAATTGGGATGTTCAGTGATTGTTCTAACAGCAAGAACAGGAGTTGAACCAGTCGTTGGCCTGTTAGATGATGGCGCTGATGATGTTTTAAGGAAACCTTTTGGCTTAGAAGAGTTGGCCGCCAGGTGCAGAACTTTACTTAAAAGAGGAAGGATTGGTTTACAGGAACGTGTCGCTGTGGGTCCTCTTGAGGTCCACCTTCTTCTCAGACAGGTGACATTGCGAGAAAAACCTGTTGAACTAAGTCCAAGGGAATTTGCTTTGTTGTGTGCCCTTTTGATGCCACCTGGAATGGTAAGAAGCCGCCATGAACTACTTCGAATGGCTTGGCCTCCATTTAGTGGTGGCCCTCGTTCTGTAGATACGCAGGTTTTGACACTTAGAAGAAAACTTGAACAAGCAGGTCTTGGCGATGGAGGAGGAATTACAACTGTTCGACAGCAGGGCTACAGATTTAGTCTCGATAATTTGCCTTCGTAGTATTGTTTGGTATTTGACAATTTATTCTGGAAGCTCCCATTTGTTTATCCCAAGCTTTGCTCCTATTTTGTGAGCACAGGCATAGCCGCTAAAAGCAACTGCATTTAATCCTTGACCGGGGAAAGAAGAATCTCCAACACAGTAGAGTCCTTTTATCTTTGTAGTATTAAATGGCATAGGAAGAAGACCAGGTAATCTCATTGAGGGTATTGGCCCGTAACTGCCTTTGTTTCTAGCTAGAAACCTTTTATGTGTTCTTGGACTACCTATTTCCTTGTGTAAAATATTTTGACTAAGGCGTGGAAATAATTTTTCTATTTTAGATATAAGTTTATCTCCATCTTCTTTTTTCTTGTCAAGATATTCTTTGTTGCTTAATCCCTCCCAACAATCCATTGAAGAAGGAGTAAAAGCATGAACAATATGGCTATCTGAAGGTGATAATGATGGATCTAATAGAGTTGGGATTGATATAAAAGTAACTCCTTGTTCATCTTCCATTTCTTCCCATGTATCGAGAAGCAAGTGATGGCAATGTGTATTCGAGGGAATTGAGTCTTTACTAACTCCCAAATGAAGAGATAAAAATGAGGGAGAAGGGATGTATCTTTTTTTCCATTTTTTCTCGGCTGTTGGGATTTTATCTGGCTCAACAAGTGGATCATTGATTCCTTGGCCACCAAATGTATCCCATCTTGTGGCATTAGAGACTATCGTTTTACTAAAAATTTCTTCACCATTATCTAATGAAACACCTATTGCCTTTCCGTTTTTAAAAATTATTTTTTTTACTTTGGCTCTATATCTAATTTCTCCTTTAAAATTTTTAATTCCTTGCACTAACTTTTCTGCAATAATACCAACACCTCCTTTTGGATAGTTAATCCCCCCATAATGTCTATCGGAAAAGACCATTCCTGCATTTATCATAGGTGTTAAGTCAGCGGGCATGACTGACCAGCAAAAACATTCAATATCTATAAATTTTAAAAGTGCGGGATCTTTGATATATCTTCTAGCAACATCTCCGGCATTAACAGGTAACCATCTAGCCAGACCTAGGCATGATAAGGGTGATTTGAAAAAAACTTTCATTAGATATTCTGGGTCCTCTATTGAAAGTAAAGGCATCGAATTCAGACAATTAAATACATCCCAACATGTTTCGTAGAAATGATTTATACCTTTCTCTTCATGGGGAAATAAATTAATTAGCTTAGTAATGAATTTTTGATAATCTCTATCAACTGTAATTTCTAAATGATTAGGTAGATGATATGCCAATTGCGTTGGGTCAGGCACCGTTTCACATTCTTGGCCAACATCTTTGAGAGCTCGTGTTAGTAAATTGGTGTACCCATTTTTACCAAAGCCAAAAATCATAGATGCTCCAACATCAAACGTAAATCCTTTCCTTTTAAATGAACCACCACTTCCACCAGGAATTTTGTACTGTTCCAGTACAAGAACTTTTGCACCCTTGCTTGCTAGTTGACTTGCAGTTACTAATCCACCCAGCCCGGAACCAATAACTATCGAATCCCAGTGGCAAGAAGCTTTAGTCTTATCTGTTAATTGAGTCATGATTTAAAAGAAATTTTTTAATTGGACGATTAAGTAGATTTTTTATCTAAATAATGTTTCGCTTAACTTTTTTATTTGACTCAAAGCTCTATCTCTATATACTTTGTATCTTTCACGTTTGTTGTGAACTCTATTCTCGAGTTCAGGCAGTAATCCGAAATTGGCTGGCATAGGTTGAAAGTGTTTTTTATTTTGAACTCGCAAGCTTGCTTGACTATTACTGACAAAGTTTGTCAAGGCTCCAATCATGGTAGACGATGGCAAAGTAATTGTATTTAATCCCTTTGCCAACAGTGCTGCGTTAGTTCCTGCTAACCAGCCTCCCGCTATAGCTGCAGCATATCCTTCTGTACCAGTGAGCTGTCCAGCAGCGAATAAAGTTTTTCTATTTATGAACTGAAGTGTTGGCTCTAATAGCTTTGGAGATTCAAGAAAAGTATTTCTATGCATTACTCCTAAGCGAATAAACTCTGCATTCGACAAGCCAGGAATCATTCTGAAAACACGTTTTTGCTCGCCCCATTTTAAATTTGTTTGAAAACCAACGAGATTCCATAGTTGACCTGCTTTATCCTCTTGTCTTAATTGAACGACAGCATGAGCCCTTTTAAGCCTTCGAAGTCTTTTGTCGTTTACATCTCCCCATCTTGGATCCCAGAGGCCTATTGGCTTTAGTGGGCCATATCGCATAGTCTCTAGACCTCTTTTCGCAAGCTCTTCTATGGGAAGACAGCCTTCGAAAAAAAGAGCTGATTCTTTTTCGAAATCCTTTAGTTCAGCTTGTTCAGCTTTGATTAACTCAGAGTGGAATTTTAAATATGACTCTTCATTCATCGGGCAATTAACGTAATCAGCATCGCCTTTGTCGTATCTACTAGCCCGAAATGCTGTTGAAAAATCAATGCTTTCCCCTGTGATTATTGGACTAGCGGCATCAAAAAAATGACATTCACTTTCTCCTGTGAATTTTTTGATGTCTTCAGCTAGCGATTCGCTTGTTAAAGGACCTGTGGCCAGAATTGTAATTTGTTCAGCATTTGGTAAACACGGACATTCATCTCTAATTATTCTTATTAGGGGATGAGAGGAAAGTTCATTTGTGATTGATAGGCTGAATTGACTTCTGTCTACGGCAAGTGCTCCTCCTGCAGGGACAGAGTGTTGATCAGCTTTAGCGATGACAATAGATTTTAAATTTCTCAATTCTTCTTGTAAAAGTCCTGCCGCTCTATCACTACTAAGCGCTCCAAAGCTATTGCTGCAAACAAGTTCAGCGAATTCGGGTGAGTGGTGAGCTGGAGACTTCTTCTTTGGTCGCATTTCATAAAGAGTTACTTTGATTCCAGCACTTGCTATTTGCCATGCTGCTTCTGAACCTGCGAGACCAGCGCCTATTACGGTTACTGAAGGATCTTCTGTCAAACTGTCGTGCTCTTCTTTTTAAAAGATTAATTAAATAATATTCTTATGTCCCTCAACTATTTATTAAGACTTCAAAAGTACCTAAAAAATCAATGAGGATGGGAAATAAATATATTTAAATTGTTTTTTAGTCCTCATAAAGGAACATTAAGGCCATTAATGCTTCTACAACGTGATATTTTTCATATTGGACCTTTACTATGTGTATTGGGGGGGGGTCGCTAGCTCAGTGGTAGAGCATCCGGCTTTTAACCGGCTGGTCCTGAGTTCGAATCTCAGGCGACCCATTTTTTCTAAGACTATTTCTAGATAACTTGAAGTGATAACCACTTCTGAAAATTTGAAGAATTATTTTTTTTTGATCTTTTTGATTTTCAGCTTTACTTCAGTAAATGCTGGGTTAAATAGTTTTACTAATTTGATTTTCGTTGAAGATTGGCTTATCGAGAGGAAGGTTGACATAACAAATTATGAGACAAAATGCAGAGCCTCAATACCTTCGCATGCAAATTGGTTTGGAGCTCGGGTAAGACTTGGTCCTAATAATGAATTGATAAAACCTATTTGGATATCCGTTAAGGCTGAACAAGTTATTGATTCAAAATTAACTAAAATTAAAGAACTTCTTGATGATTGCAGGTCAGGTCTTCTTTTCCTTCCTGAAAACCATGAGGTTAATAACTAATGTGTTGATGAGAATATAAATACTTTCTAAAAAGATAATTTTTTGCTGAATTAATAATATAGAAATTCACTTATTATGAAGAAACTTACTGTAGGAGCCGCGATTGCGTTAAACATATCTTTGTATATTTGGGCTTTAATGGACTTGCCCTTTAAATTTTAATTATTTCTTTTAATGATTTTAATTATAAAAAGTTTTGTTTCTAAAATAATAATTTTTTAGTTTTTGTATTTTTAAGCACTTTTTTAACTTTCATTTTTTTTTGCATTCTCAATCTTTTTTTTTTACCTAAAGCGGTTAGGGTCTTAACGAGGTAAAAAAGCCTCATTGTCTTACGGAAATGGGGGTATGGTTAAGAAATCTTCTTCAATTACAAAATCCAATTCTAATTGGTTATGGAGGTGGGCAGAACCTGAAAGCGAATTATCTGTAATCCCTAAATCAAAAACCAAACGTTTAGCTCAACAGGCAAAGTTAGCAAATGTTGATGCTGAGAGAGCGGTTAGTCGTGCATACCAAATTGAATTATCTAGAACAAAGGCAATCGGAGAGGCGATGTTTAAGTCTGGCAAAGCATTAAGGTTTACACTATCTAGTTCTGGAAGGCAATTAATCCTAAGGACACAGGCAGCACGAAGGCAATTTGAGCCTGGATTTAGGAATAAAAAATAATTCTCAGATAGAATAAAAGCTCTATTAAAATAAAAAATGCAGCTTTATATAGTTACTTGGAAATTCGAATCATCTGAGGATCAAAATTATTCATCTGAAGCATTTGTAGATTATGTCGAAAGTGGAAAATCTGAGAATCTTATTGATGGCTATGAGAGAATTGCATGGGCACATACACCGCAGGATGGAACAGGAGTGATCATTTGTAGAGCTTCAAGTGCATCAATTTTGTTTAAGGTTTTTGGATCCTGGAGAGATAAATATGGAATGACTTGGGAGTATAAACCTGCCTTAACTACTGAGGAGTTTGTTAGCTTAATAAAAGAAAAATAAATATAATTTTTTGAATATCTTAGCTTTAACTTATATAAAAAATAAATTTCTGTCTAAAAACCCTTCAAGATAGTGTTGTTCAACTTAGTATCTTAAATTATCTTTGAATTTAATGATATCTCATTTTTTCTTTGCTTTGAGCGCTAGTGAAATGGGCCTCAGTTATACAATACAAGCCTTAATAGTAATTTCATCTATTATTTTTATTATTGGCTTCGCAAAAAGCTCAAGAGAGAATGAATACAAAAAATTGATGGATTCATTTATTGAAAGGAAAGAGGAATCTGATTGATTTATTCATATTAGTAAGAAGATCTTCTTACTAATATGAATTCTCTTGTCTAATAAGGTGGGATGATATTAGAAGCGTATTTTTGAAATTGAACAATTTATTAGCAAAGGAGAGAATTGTCTCGCCCTCTCGAGATGTTCTTGCCGGTCTAGTGGTTGCATTCGCAATGATTCCAGAGGCTATAGCTTTTTCTGGAATTGCAGGTGTTGATCCAAGAGTTGGATTGTTTGGTGCTTTTTTGCTTTCTGTAACCCTCGCAATATTTGGGGGAAGAATAGCCATGATCACCTCGGTAACTGGTTCAACCGCTCTTTTGATGACTGGTATAGTTCAACAAGGCGAAAATATTAGCCCTGGACTTGGTCTTCAATATCTTTTAGCTGCTGGGTTGCTTACTGGAGTCCTTCAGATTGCTTGGGGTTATCTAAGACTTGCACATCAGATGAGATTTGTGCCTCAACCTGTTATGGATGGCTTTGTGAATGGTTTGGCTATATTAATCTTCCTTGCCCAATTACCTCATTTGGGAATTGACTTGGCGCATTCTGCCAAAGTAGTGACTGCTTCACAAGTACCTGCCGTTTGGGGATTGACCATACTTACTTTATTAATTATTTATTTGCTGCCAAAAATTACCAAGATTTTGCCTTCAGCATTGGTTGCAATTTTTATTTGTACTGCAATTTCTATTGGATTTAAATTAAATGTTCCAACTGTGTCGAATTTAGGAATTCTTCCAAATGGATTGCCTAGCTTTGGCTTTCCAAAAGTTCCTTTTACTTTTGAAACGCTTGGTTTGATACTTCCAACAGCTTTGGCAATTTCTTTGGTAGGTCTTATGGAGACATTTCTCACTCAAGATATTCTTGACGATATAACTGATAAAAGTACAAATAAAAATGTCGAAGCACGTGGGCAAGGTATAGGAAATATTGTTAGTTCTCTTTTTGGAGGTATGGCTGGATGTGCTTTGGTTGGGCAATCGGTTATGAATGTGGGATATGGGGGAAGAACGAGACTTTCAACATTAAGTTCAGGGGTTTGTTTAATAGCAATGATTCTTGCTGCTAAAGATTGGGTGAATCAAATTCCAATGGCAACATTGGTGGGTGTGATGATAATGATTGCAATTAACACTGCTAATTGGATCTCAATAAAAGATATACACCGAATCCCTAGAAGTGATAGTTCAGTTATGATTTTAACTGTATTTGTAACTGTGATTACTCATAATCTAGCCTTGGGTCTTCTTTCAGGCGTAGGTCTTGCCGCAATACTGTTTAGTAGAAAGGTCGCAAAAGTTATTAAGGTTGAGTCTTCTTTAAATGGTCATGACCACAGGATCTATAAAGTTAAAGGGCAGTTATTCTTTGTAAGCAGTATTTACTTTAGGCAAGGATTTGAACTTCACGAACACCCTAGGAAAATTACTATTGATATGGCCGAAGCTCATATTTGGGATCAAAGCGGTGTAACGGTTCTTGACCAAGTAATTAGGAGAATAAAATTGGGAGGATCAGAAGTTGAAGTAATTAATTTAAATGATGAAAGCTTGGATTTATTTTCTCGTATTGGGCAAGCATCAGAAGCTGGAGGAAGAGGTGGAGAATTTAAATCGGCACATTAATAAATATGCCTTAACTCTTATCTAAAAGTTCTGCAGAATTTTTGAAGAGCTTGTATCCAAGGCTTATAGGGGTTCATTTCCATTTGTCTAAATTTTGTAAATTTTATACATATAAATGTATAAGCCAGGGCTACAGGTAATCAAGTCTCATATTGTATGATCATATATACTATAAGTTTTTCTTATCTATATTTTAGTAGAAGCTTCAACTAGAAGTTTTCATATTGTGGTTAAGGCTTTAGCTAAATATTTAAATTTTTTTTCTTCTAAGTAACTTAAAGTGAGAGAAAAAGAAAATCCACCAAGAGTAAAAACACTTGATGGAATTGGATTATTTTGATAATTAAATTGATTCCTAGATAGATTTTTTAAAATCTATAAAATTTTTAGTTAGGAAATTTAGCTAATAGATTATGACTATGAGCTATCTTCCTAAGCTTCAGAATCAAATTTAGATAGATTTGGTCCAGCAATTACACCAACCAGTCCAAATAGAACAAGGGATACAACACCGACGATTGTTGCAGAGAGGCTTCCACCTCCTAAAGCAAAGGTTAAGAATGGCAAATGAAGCATTTTTTTTTAGATGCAGGTATATATATAAACCTAAAATTGCCCAAATTTAATGAAGTTGTAGCACCTTGATAAATTCAGACATTTTTAAAAGGCTCTAGCGAGAGTCAAGCGGTAGGAAAATTGTTTGGAAATCTTGAAGCTAACTCGTCTTTGGTTGCATTGGTTTCCCACTTGAGCCAGTCCTTAACTCCGTTAGGTTTGACTTTTTGTGCACTACGAGCGGCAAAAATAATTACATGAAATGGAATCACAATTGCGAAGAAGAAGAAGTGAAGTAAATAAAGATCCCATGGGATACCTTGGTAACCATAATCAGGAAAAAATATTGCAGTAATAAATGGCAGCACCATGTTGTTCAAATATCAACTGTATTAATCATTATCCATAAAGCATTAATTTTATCGATTAGGCTTGATATTTTAACTTCTAGAAATGCTAAGGATTCTTTAAATGCAGATAATGAGTCCTTGCTTCTTAAACTTTTAAATTGAGTTTTGGCCGGATTCATAATTGAATTAACACTTTTGGAAGAATTTTAACTATCAAATTATTTGAACATTTATTACTAATTTAATAATTAGTAAAACTATAATTCTTTAAATATTTTATTTTTAAATGCCTTAAAGATTTAATTAATAAGTCTTTCTAGCAATTTAACTAGTCTATAACTAAAATAGATGCTAATTATTATCCATGTAGGAAGAATTATATTCCATGCTTTTTGGTATTTTAAAAGGATGAACTTATCTAGAATATAAGCCCCGCTAATGGGAATAAATATTAATAAAGTCATTTTGCATAACATTTCGAGGAAGGCTAGTGCTGCTATTGGATTTATTAGCCATGCTATTAATATTCCACTTAGCAAGTAGCCTCCATATTGCCCTAGTTTCTTTATCATCATTAACTTCTTTTTTCTAGGATAAACTCATTGTATCTAAAATAATACGGCTAATACTAAAAGATATTTATTTATGACTTGTTTTTAAGTTAAAGTAACAGTTAACACTATTTAAAAATATAACGAATTCATTCTCTAGACTTAGGGTATAGTTTCTTAATGGCTTCAGATTGACTTTTTTCCTTTTTCTTTATTTTCTTTAATTCAGAAAATCTTCTAACTATAATTCCTGGAATAAACCAAATAACTGTTATTATTGTAAAAATAAAAATGGGATTGTTTATTGTCATATCAAGTAAAGTTGTCTTGACTAGAAGAAAATATATAATATCAATAAAAAGTGATTGATAGTACATTTTTATTCAATAATTAAGCCCATTATAATTCTATTTTCAAAAAATAGTCTTATTTAATATCTGATTTATTCTTTTTCGTTTTTAATCTATCTGAGACTGCTCTTCTAAATAATTTTTTGATTCATCAGCAATTATTTTTAAATAGTTATCAACTCCTTTTGACTCTGGTATTGCTTTTGAGTAATTATGTTTGATTTTTATATCTTTACCCGACCATGCTGCTTGGTCCCTAAAAAGATTTTTTTTTGCCGAATAAAAAAAATTTTTTCCAATTATTAAAATGGCTAATATAATTAGGGAAATAAAAAGAAATATTTTCATTTTATAAGATCTGATTTTTTAATCATATCTTCTCAGTAATCCTTAGAGGCAAGATTAGAAAAAATCTATATAAATATTTATCAGTTCATTTCTTACCCTTTTTGTCTTTAGCTTCAAATTTTTTATTATGAGAAGCATTTCCATCATTGATTAGATCGTTCATAAGTATTTATTTTAATAAATTTTGATTTAAAATTTGCTATACTTTTAATTATTTGCTAAAGATATAAATATTTGTATTAATTTTCAAAGATGTTTTCTTGGTTAAGAAAAAATAGAGTCATTTATATTTTTGCTAATTTGCTTGTTTTGCCTGCTACATTTGTTCCATTTATTGACCTCATTTCCAATATTTCTTTTCTTGTCGCCTTCTTTTTATTGGTAAAAACAAATCTATTGCTATTATTAGCATTATGTGTAACGATTATTGTAAAAAATAATTCAAATTATCGATTTAATTTATTATTGAAATTAAAAGGTGTGGAAATCTCAAAGTCTGATTATGAATGTGTTTATTTATATGCATGGTGTACATTATTAAGATATTTTATAATTGGATTAGCAGCAAATCAAATATTTATATTCTTTAAATAAGTTTTTTCATATTACTTATTTTATCAAAGGGTTCAAAAAACTTTTTATTTACAACTATGTAGGTGGATTAATCATTCCAGTATCAGTATTTAGTCTTCTTTTTATGTCTTGAATTATTTTTTGATGTTTCTCCTCACTAGTGTCTGGATCTAAAGAAGCAAACCAATTTTGTAAATCCCAAGATTGACGACCATCTTTACCTACTTCAACTTTTACAAATCCTTCTTGACCTGAAAAGAAATAAACACCTTCTGGAAGCTTCTCAAAATCAAACTCTCCTTTTTGTTCTCTTCTGAAGTAACCCATTCTTATTGAAATAAGTTTTTCTCATTCCAATATCATATCTCAGAGATTAAGTTGATGTCATTTCTTTTTTTGTACTCAATTCTTCTGGCTAAATATTTAGGAATTATAATTTTTAGTTGCTTTTACCGTTAGTAATGTGAATTATTAGAAAAATACATGAAATCTATGTGCCCTTTTAGTAAGGAATTCTCTCTTCTTGCCAAAACATTTGAGTACTCAGATTACCTTGAAGATTCAGATTGGAAATTTCAGAAATATAACTTGGTTAACGCCTCTTCTTACTCAGACCTCTTGGAAGACACTGAGTGGTCAACTAGATCAGATGATTTAACTATTGCATAAATTATGTAGGATATTATTGTTTTGATAACTTTAATATTCGGTTGTCAGTCCTGAGATGAATTCATCATTTATCCATTCAAGTTGGTGATCTTCACTTGGATTTCTACCAAGGATTATTAATGGTATACTTATTTCTTTTTTCTCGATTATCTTTCTATATCCAATCAAAAGTTCAGCGTATTTTTTAAATGTCCATCCATTGTTTCCTTTAGATTCCCATTCTGAAGAGTTTCTAAGAGATCGATGGAAATCTTCAATACCAAATTCGTGCCAACATTCTTGAATTGCAAGCAAATGATCGTGGCCTTCCTTTAGTAATTGCTGATATTGAATTAATTCAGGAGCTTCTTGCGAATTGTCTGGCTTAAGTTCTTTGGCTAATTCAAAAAGTTTGATTTTTTTTAGTTTAAACCAATCTCTATCAAAAAGAAAAACTGGGAAATTCAAAGACCATTTTTTTTCTTGTAAGTTTTTGTATGTTTGACTGAACTCATTAATGTGCTTTTGGAGAAACTTATATTGTTTTTTCAAAAATACCTCCTCTTATGTGAGTACTTGTAGTCTTAACGTTTAGACCTAGAAGTTAAAAGTCAAATATTAGGTTTAGTAAGTATATTATATTGATTATAGATTTATCACTTTCTATGACTAAAGGTAATGAGAGACCAGCTTGGCTTAACTGGGTTTACCTAGTAATATTTTTATATTCTTCTTATTTCTTGTTTAACTATTGGTCTGCAATTTTGGAATAAAAATAGTATATGTTGATTTAAATCTAGTTATATTGAGTTTTTAGTTACTGATTTTTCAAAGAAAAATATCTATTAGATTAGTGATTTATAACTTTATCTGTTATTTCTTTAATGATTGTTAAATCGTATTTTTGCTTGATTATAATTAAATTAGCCAGCAAATACAGGCAAGCCAAATGTAGCTGTGCTTACTAATGCACCTGCAAAGATAAGGAAAGGTAGCAAGGGATACTTTTCAATCATAAGATTTTGAGTTCTGAATCTCTTATAGGTAATTATACCATGCTAGGTATTTGTACCCCATCCTGGGCTGAAGATAGTCATAATTGCCTTTTCGTTCATATGAGGAGTTGTTCGACTTTTTACGTCCTCTATGGCTTTTTTGTAGTATCGATATTTTTTTTGATGATCACAAAAAATTTTTATTACACGCCATTGGTCTATAGGGAATCTTTTCTTTATTTCTTCAGCAAGTTCTATTTCCTTGAGACTTAAATTCTTTTTTTTAATTTGTACTCTAAATTGATCCATTTGAAAAGTTTTTCTAATTTACATGTGAGTTCTCCATTTTTTATCCATTTTTCTATGTACTTTTCATCGCCATCTTCAATTAAAAAGCATTTTTCTGGCGATGGTAGTTTGACCTCGTGGAGTAACTCAGCAAAATCTGGTATGAGTTTCACTGATTTCTCTAAAGATGTTTATTATGAAAGATTTTTTTCATTCCGTGATAAGAATTGGCTATAAACTTATGTATTTTATAAATATTTATTCAAAGTCTCATAACATATTCAAATAAATCAAAATAATTATGGAAAGAAGGCAGTTTAAAATCAAATAAAAAAACTGCCTTCAATTTTAAACTGACAGAACAATCGAAAAAATTTTTTTCAATTGCTCATCAATTTCTATCAATAGCATTTTTGCAATCTTAAAGTCACTAGCTATTTATTCTCAATATTTTTATTTGTAGATCTTATGGGTTCAAATGTTTAAGCTAAAGAAATATTTAAGTTTATTGTGCTAAAAATAATAATCTCTCAGAACTGTTTTTTATTTAGTTGTTTTAGAAGATCTTTTGATAGATATAAGATAAAAAAGGAGAAGATATTCAAATTAAAAATATGTATGAGTCATATAATACCTAGGCTCCCAAAAGTAAAACCAATTCCGCAAAAAAATGCAAACTCAACTAAATCTCTGCATTCTGATGGGATTGAGTTTAATACAACATTAATTCGTTGAGCCATTTGACCTTGGACTCGCAAGATAAAAATAAAAGTTAGTACATTGTTTTCATCTTTGTGATTCCTAGTATGGGGTCTAACCGTATTTTTATGATTTCTATTTATTTGGTTTTTATTTAGTTTGACTCATAGCGCTCTCAATTCCTAAAAAGTAATTTTATGTATATGTTTTTCTAGTGAAAAATACCTCTTTCGTGAATTCATCTAATAATCAAGTTAAATGTTTTTAAAATTTAAATTGTTAGTTAAAGATTTTACCTCTGACTTGGTCAAGAGAAGGCCCTCTTTCTCTCTCTTCTTTTGTTAATGGAATCCAGTTCCAGTCACAACTAACAGTAATAAGGTACCCAACGAGTATGTGCCAAGTCAAAATTAAAAAAGGGTGGTCTAAGTGAGGCGCCAAAGGGTTCACGGTTAATATTTTCATAATAACCATTTTGGGGAAATCCCACGAGTTTGAGGCTGGGCAAGGTGGATGGAATGATCAATATCATCAGAGTGAACAAGCAGGAGTTTTTCATTTGTTGATGAAGGATCCATCTGGTCATGCTGAGCGTCAGGTGGTTTAAATGGATGGTGGCAAGAACCAGTTAACCCTAAAGAATATTACGGATTAGTAGATGATGATTATTGGTTTTACAACTGGGGGATTGCAGAAGTCCTTATACGTGATTGACCTGTCTACGTCGTTTAAAAAATATAAATAAGATTAAAAGCATCGTTCCCTTGAATTTGTAATAATTTGATCCTTAAAAAAAAATGGTGGATTTTTCCTATGTCTTCCTGAACGTTCCACCCACGGGCTAAACTTCTAACATCTTCTTTTAGGGTTTCTTCCTATCTAGCTAGTCTTGTTTTTTTAGGCTAAGGATTATGTCCTAGAAATGTCCTAAGAATAGTAATCATGCGCATGCATGATTAGTCACAAGAAAGCACAAAGTTAGTGAGAGTCTAAAAAAGCAGTAACGGGGCGTGGCGCAGCTTGGTAGCGCGGGTGCTTTGGGAGCACTAGGTCGCAGGTTCGAATCCTGTCGCCCCGATCAGTCAGAGACAGGTTTCCCAGCCTGTCTTTTTTGATGCCTATTTTTTAGCGCACCCAAAATGCACCCAAAAAGAATTTAAAATCATTGGAAATAAAGGGATTTAACGGACTTAGGCATAATGGGTATATGGATAAACAAGAAAAGAAGCCAAATTTATTTGACCAGGCTTTAGCCATAGCGATCAATGAAGGAAAGGCTGAATCCTCAAAAGATGCTGATCCCTCGCAAAGTGGAGTTGTTGGGGAGAATTTTCAATTTTTTCTAGGCAAGGCAAACTTCTAATAAGCATTCCACTAGAAAAGCTCAAAAGAAATACGCGGAAAGTGAGCGATACGGGTAAGAGGGGTAATGGTTGTATAAAATCTGGATGTGAATTTGGATGCCTTACTCTTTTTGTATTTGTTGCAATAGCGATAATTATCCCGCAAGTTACAGTTATCAAGAAGCGGGCTCCCGTTCCTCACGCTATCAATACGGTTAACGTTATAGCCAAGGAATGTTTAGTTAAAAAATCTAACGGAGAAGAAAATCCAACTTTTACTGTTCCAAAAATAGACAATATATATACTTTCCTTCCAGCTAGTGGAAATTGCGATGGTGATGAAAACAACTTATTGAGTGCTGTTTCAAAAGATCCTTCTAGATATCCAACTTTTTCTTACAACGTAGAAACAAGAGAGAAGACTTGCATTCATGACGGACCAAACGAAGAACTACATGCTTGCAGTGCCAGAAGGAATGGAGAATGGAAATAAACGTATTAATGATTTAATTAGCTCTTAGCTTTTCTTGTAGGAATGAAAAAGTTCTATACTTTCTTACATATTTAGCCTTAAAAAATTCTATTTCCCTTCCTCCAAACGTAATTTTCGACATCTTTTAGAATCTGGATAGAGATTGCATAATTCAACGCATCTTTCATCGGTTGGGAAGCGATCACAATATTTAAATCCATCTGGATTAAACCCCTGACATAGCTGACCAGTTATTCGTTCGTGTATTAGGCATTCTTCCTTCTTTGGTGTTCCACTCCAAATACCAATCCCAAGAATGACAATAAAAATGAAACGTAGTAAATAGGGAAGAAACGCAATAAGGAGTAGGAATAAAAACGTCTTTAATGCGATTCGTGTAATCTTCATTTAATTTTTAAGCTTCGCATTAATAAAAAAAGCATTCACATACTTGTGGGGACTGCGCCCAATTCCAACGGAATCCGCAATCCATCCCCAATCTGAAACTAATTAAAAAATCAAATAATTTCCAATATCACTTTTGATATTTTAATTTCTTTACCTGTTAATTCTTGTTTTCTTGGTATCTAACGCCCAGATAAACAGCATTAGTGGAACCATAAGCACAGCGCAAAGCCATGCGAAAGCACAAGTGAATGACATTAGTTTTTAGAAATACTTTTGTTAGAAGAGCCTGAAGAGATGGCCTTCTGGACAGAAATATAATCCTAATTGTGCAAAGGTGATTGCATTGTCACCACCTTTTAATGAATACCCTGATCATCTCCACCTTTAGCTGTACTTTTGAAGAATTTAAAAAGGAAATTACTGAGAATTTTTTTGGTTGCTTGGTTAAGGATTATGTGAGTGATTATGAGTTTGTAAAAGTCAACGACCATAAAGCTCATACCTTAATCAATATCACCGATATGGATAAATTTGGAGCATCATTAGAAAGCGATGAAGCCAAGGAGTTCGACAAAAGAAATAACTGCAAAGATATTGTTTATAAGCTCGAAGGACCTTTGTAGGTTCCTTCTTTAGAAGTGACTGTAACTAGGTTTAATTAGAAAAGTAGTAGCAATTAATGCTTTTACTTCTAATATCTTTTGCTAACTATTAATTAAATGTCTAATTAGCAATGTTCTTTAAAAGGCATGCAGGTTATATAAGCAATCCTTTCACACTGTATTGGAAAAAAAATTGGACTTTTCAAATAGTTCATATGGAAGGAGGTATTCATATTGAAGCTAAAGGTCTAGGTATTTGTTTAAGAGCCCCTTTCATACCAAATGATAATCCAATGATTGCAGCTGATAATTTAATTCTTAGAGAAGAGAAGAATAGAAAATCCATATACAACTCTTGGAAATTGAAAACAAGTAAAAAAGAAATCCTGCAATAACTGTTTATATTCTTCCATTAAAACAACACTTCGAGAAGATTTAGAAGTCATAACTCCTGGTTATTTTATAGATGATGAGCCAACAATCAGATAATGACTATCATAGCGAGCTTTTTCTAAAGAATATGTTGAAGATCAGTTTTTACACTGCTAGGAGTTTGAGCATTTCTGTCATTTGCGATCTGTTAGTTATTAATAAAACTTATATTGTAGCGGCTATCACTTCTCAAATACTTTAAGAAAATTCAAAATCAATATATATGCTCCAAACACATGACTGATTCTAATAATGAAATGACTCCACAAGAAAAAATCATTCAAGAAAGAGTTGCTCAAACAAGAAAGTTTCTTACTTCAAATGGTTTTAATCAATCAATAAAAAACCTTTGGAACGAGATCAAAGAGGATTCAAAATATGATTTATTATAAAAACATCAAGTAATCAATTCAAAAAAAAATAGAAACCACATGTCTTCAAATGACGTCAAATAGATATGAAAGAGGTGGACTTGGGAAGAGAATTAAGTGTGAAATTTTAGTAGCGTGTGATGTGGAATAGGGGTTCCAATATGAAACTTGTTAATTGATTTAAGTATTAGGTTCTTGTATGGGGTTTGCCGAGGTTCATCCGCGCCCTTCAGATGCCCCACGGTGATTAGCCCAGAAAGAACCTATTACTTAGTTCTTACACAGGGTTTATTCAGATTCTATTTATTCAGATTCTATGTTTTCAGGTTCTATGTTTTCGGATTCTATGTTTTCAGGTTCTATTTTTTCGGCTTCTATGTTTTCAACCTCTGTTTTTTTCGATACAGCTGATTTGCCCTGACTTGACTTAAAAAGAAAGAAAGTTGGCAAAGCTAATAAAACAACAATAGCCGTAAGAAGAATGAGATTAATGGTGAAGCTATTGACTCCTAGCTCAGAAGACGTTAAAGCTAAAATCATTTGAATAGATTAAAATAATATTATTCTTATATTTATCTTCAATAAATAAACCTAATCTAAAAAAATGAGACAATTTACAGCAAGAGAATAAAAAAAGATATTTTAAAAAGTATTATTAGACACATGCATCTGTAGTTAATAGATAGGGGAGAGAAGACCAGCAGTTAGGGCGAGGAGTAAAAAGCGTTTCATTCTAATTACTTGTCATTATTCTCTTCATAAGCAAGACCATTTTGTTTGGCATATCGATTTGCGAAACGCATAAATCTATTGAAATCTCTTTGTGATCTCCAACAGTAAATAGCCTCTATAGCAGTATATTTCCCGTTTTTTTTTGAAACAGCGATATTTATTTCTCTAGTAGTTATTTTCCCTTCTTCGTCAATTAAATACATTCCCTGTATTTCTTTAAAATTATCTGTCAATAATGCGTCAGGACTATTAAATCTGAAAAAAGCTTGTCCTGCTTGCCCATCTTTGCTTTTTGTAAGCCTTATTTCTGGAATAACCTTTTCGTCGATACCGTTAAAAAATTGTATTGCTACATCCTTCATCTACTTTCCTTGCTTTCTTTTTACTTTAAATGCTTTTTTGGAGAGGACTTTATAGAATGTCATTCCATACATCGATATGTAGTCGCTATTACTATCAGAGAATCTTCTAAGAGCTTTTAATTAAATTAGTAAGTTTATTAAAATTAAGCATTTTAAAAATTTCAATAAGTTAATGATTACAATGCTTCTCAGAGTAAATTCGTTTGAGGTCTTGTACTAAAGCATGAATAAATATTTTGATCAGCCAATTGTTATCCTTGGTGGTTTCTTGATTGACGGTAGTGCATATAAGGAAATGACTGAATATATTAAAAGTAGAACAAATAACAAAGTAGTAATAGTTCCAGTAAATAAAATAGAGTGGCTTAGTACTAATTGGTCATTTGGTTGGAAGATCATTCTTGATAAAGTTGATAAAATAGTGAATAAATTATCGAACGAATCGTCTACAAATAAAGTCACTTTGATAGGTCATAGCTCTGGAGGCATGATCCTCAGATTGTATTTATCAGATCTTTTATTTAGTCGGAAGATCTACAATGGGAAGGATTATGCTAATTGCTTAATTACACTAGGAAGTCCCAATCAAGCAAAAAGAGCCACATATCTACGTAATTTTGTAAGCTCTAAATTGCCAGGTAGTTTCTATAGCTCAGACGTTAATTATATATCTGTTGCTGGTGAATTAGACTTGAACGGACCTATTGCGACAAAAACCTCATTGAGGTTAAGCAGGTCATCTTATAGAGCCTTGAATGGGAATGGAGATGTTATTGGAGATGGACTAGTCCCTAGAGATTCAGCATTACTAATTGGCTCAAAACAGGTAGTGATGAAAGAAACAGCACACGGAAAACCTTTTGGTAAGGATTGGTATGGCTCTAAAAATAAAGTTGAAGAATGGTTGAATAAATCATTGGAATTATCTAGTGATAATCAAGAAAAATATTAATACTTGTCCTAACCGCTGGGCTTCTCATCTTTGATCTATTCAGATAGATTTTCTTTCTTTATTTCCTTTAACTTTAGGTTGATATCGTTCAATCTATTCTCAGCCATTGAAATATATTCTTCAGCACCGTATCTACCTTCAAAGGTTTTAGACTCTCCTTTAAGAAAATCCTTGTACATTTTTATATCACTCTGCCATTGATCTCTGGCTTCAATTAAAGATTTATATTGACTACTCATTTTAGATATTCATAAATTAGTTGGCTTAACCTTAGACATAATTAAACTTGAAATAAAAGAAATTATATTTGCACTCAAACGCCCCATAGGAGTGGAGATTGATAAAGATCTTTCAAGGTTCCTAACCAAATCTAATCTTGACTGCTTGATAGTCTTTTCACCTCTAGCATTTAAAATGGTTTCAATTATTTCATGCATTTGGTTATGCATAGGGTGTGAGTTGTTTATACTCCAATATTTATCTAAGGAATGAAGCTTACTATTACTAAAACATTCTGCTCGACTCTTAAAGAAAATAGAATCAGCAGATGACATGAACATATACTGTCTCAGACTTGGAAAATATGTATTTCATTTTCACTCCTATACCTAAAGACAGTCTAGAAGAAATGAAACACAACCTTGTTTCTTATTTACATCAAGGTATCTCAAGTAATTACTACACGGATTAATTTAAGCCATGAAACCATTAAAAAGTATTGGATTTAATTTACAAAATAAACGTCTATCGTTTCATGAAATCACTTGAGATCGATAGTCCAACGGCGTTTTCCCATGCGATCTGATTCGGAATAACAATTAGCAATCAAATCTCCATTTTTTTTTCTGACTGAGCACTCAATACCATCCTTAGTTCGATAGAAACTAGATGTCGCAGCTGAAGCTTCAGTTGATAATTTAGAGGTCAAATTATTTAAAATCAATGACCAAATAACTTCTTCACTTGAATCTACATTAGTTGTGAACTGCATTTTCAGTTGAATCTTTTGTGATTTGCACCTTGCCTGACTCTAAGATATCAGTTCCAGGAATGCCTTTAGCTACTGACCCGATCAGAGTCGTATGAGCCTCAGGATCTTTCTTTAAAGTTGTCACTCCGAGATCATTTTTTGAAATTAATATGAAAATAATTATCCCGACAAATGTCAAGATAATAGCTAGAGCCAATGAAGATTCCATAACCAATGTTTCTTAGTCCTACTAAATTAAGATAAAAATTAAAATCTATATACAAAAGGGAACTAACTAACATCACTATTTATTCAAAGAAATTATTAAATTTTTACTTTTTTGAAGTAAAAAAATCACATTGAGGTTTGAAGTATAAAAGGAACTTTAATCTCGTAAAATAAATCGAAATGCAATACAACAATTAATAGATAATTTAAAAACCTTCAACTCCAATAAATGCCTGAAGATAGTTTAAAAGCAAGCAACCCTGAGACAGCAAATCATCATTTGTTTCCCTTCCTAAAATTTAAGAAAGAATGCGAAGCGGCATGTAAGGAAGTCAGTGTGAATGAATGGATGAGAACAATAGGACAATTAGAGGAAAAGATAGCTCATGAAGAATCACTTGCATTAGCAGCAAAAATAGCTTCTGAAAAAGAATCAGATGCAAAAAAAGAAATCGAAAAAGAAGCTCTAAAGAAAAAGAAAGATATACAAAGTGAACTCAATACAAAACCATAAATCAGAATAATGAAAACTAAATCAAAAATAGAGAATAATTGCTACAACCTTTTACAAGAAATAAATTTAAAAAGAATATAGTTAAAAATAAAACAACTTCGACTTCAAATCCAATGTTTTTTGCATTATCATCTTCTCAACTAGGAGTGAGTTCGTTGACTATCAATCTAATACTTATTACTTCAGTAACAGTTCTATTAGCATTGCCTACTTTATTTCTTCTTAGATCAGGTAAAGGCAAATCAGCATTTTAGAATGTCCGAAAACTATTCAAGAAGGATGAAATTTCTTATATAATTGATTTTCTGATAATTCAATCCCAAAACATACAATCCTATCAAAGTCCCCATTCTTATGCATTATTGTCATATTATCTTTAATTTCTTGACTATCAAATATTAATCCAAAATCAGTACAATATTTAAACAATATATTCATCGCAGACTCATGATTAGTGAGAAATTCCTCACAAAGTTCTGATAAATTTTCATCGTTCAAATCTTTTATCATTTTTTGAAAATCGTTAAAATTACTCATTTGATTTTCTAGAAGTCGAAGTTATTTATTCATAACTTTTTTCTATATTTCTCGTCATAACGAATATTGCTTTTGGATGTAGCAAAATACTCACCAGGGTGTATCCTCTTCAAAAAGCATAGTAACCAAAACAATTCTCATCACTACTTTAAATTTCAATTTCAGATTTAATACTTTTAATTTGTATGGAATATTAAATGACGTTAATTTTTATTTTTCGTTAACGTATAAATCAAGACTTAGTAATGTATTAATTAATAGCATTCTTTTATAAAAAACTAAAGTAAAATCAATAATGAATAAAGAAAACTATTTCTCAATATGAATAAAGATCCAAGTCAAATGACAATTGATAAAGATATAAACCAATCTGATTATCCAACACTGTTCAAAGGAATATGGACAGGTGTTTTAATTTCCTTAATTGTGCATCAGTTTATTAATCATTAACTTTGTTGTTCCTTTGGGAGCACTAGGTCGCAGGTTCGAATCCTGTCGCCCCGATCAGTGAGAGACAGGTTTACCAGCCTGTCATTTTTTATGGCTTTTGGTGGTTTATGTCATTTTTATGTCATATGGAAGATGAGATCCTCTCTCTAAGCAAGCTTTTGGTTGATCTTAAAGAGCCCATAACTTTTTAAATAAAGAATTAAAGGGATTTAACGGACCATTGAAAATGCTATTAAGATATGGAACCTACTTTTAAGTTCAAAGTGAAAAAGGTTATTTCATTGGTTTTTGCCCTTTCAGTTATTGGAAGTCCTTCTCTTGCTTGGGGTTGGGGAGGAGAAGGTAGTTGCTCTTATTCAAAAGACAAAACAAATCAAGATTCTAAAACTGAGCAAGTAGAAGAAACTGACGCTTAAGCTGGAAGACCAAGCCAACCAGGAAGAATTTTTAACTGAATATCTTGCTGGTATAAAAAAGGGAGATTTCTATGAAGAACCAATTGAAGGAGAATATCCAGATTGGTAGTTGCAATGAAATTTGAGTATTAGTGCCGAGAGCTATAAAAGAGAGTTTGAGCCTTTAATAGAGAAAATTTGGCCCATTCAGGAACATGACCAGAAAAGAGTTCATGGATAAGTTCTTTGATCTTTGTAAGGACGCTCAAGAAGAAATTCCACCAAATGTGATTGCAGAAATTCTCAGAGATTATGCAGACAGGTTGGATTAGATGAAAAAACTCTTTGCTTTTGTTCTTGGTCTGCTTTTATTTCTCTGTCCTTTTGTAGTTCAAGCAGAACAAATAGCTGATGCACCTGCACCTGAACCAATGTCGGATGAGGCAATAAATTATTTACTGGGTGAGGACATGTATCAAGGCACTCTTAGTTGGCAAGGAAACAAAGTTTCTACCAAATTTAATTACGACATGAAAAAGGAAAAAAGATAGATGCCAATATTCGCAGTTTTAGTTCTCATTGGATTTGCCCTGTCTTGGTACTTCCGAAGCTGGGGAGTTTTTAATCACATGCTTGGATATGGTTTGATTTTTGCCTCAATACCTTTAGGGCTGAAATTCGCATCGGTGGCAGGGTTAAATCCAATAGTAGTTTTCTTTATTTACCTATCTGTCTTTTGGATTGTTTATTTCTTTATTTACAGAAGGAACCGTTAAACACCAAAACTCATTAGGGTGATTTTATTAGTAATTGATTTTTGAATGCCTAGTCCTTTATTTGCAGTACCACTCAATATGGGAACAGGTACTTGGATTGTGACGATTGTTGCTGGACTAGGTTTTGTTGTGATGTTTGGTCTTGCCTCAGCAGGTGGAGACTATCAAGGTTTGATAAATACAACGCTTGAAAATGATGCACTTGCCCGAGAAAAGAGAAAGGGCAAAAAGTAGCTGCATGAAAACAACAAAGATCCCTAACGAAGAGAACAGATATTGATCTGATTATTCCAGAGGCTCAAGATTTGGAAAGATAATTGCGTATGGCATTGCTGCAAAGCTCACCATTCTTGCAGGATGTCTTTTTTATATGATGGCTAATTAAAAGAAAAAGGACTGAGCTAAGTCAGTCCTGGGTATTCATCTAAAAATGATTTCAACTATAGACAAGTCAATTACTTAAGATGCGTAGATTTTTTTCGCAGTAGTAACAAATTGCTCGTCCGAGAACACAGCCTCTACTTCACACATACATCCAAAACCTTTTATCCAAGGAGCAGCGTGTTCCCACATCTTGCTGATATCAGTTGCTTCAGCGACGAAGCTACCTGTTCCATTAAGTGGGTTGGTTACACGCCAAAGAATTTTAAAACCATCAGTTTCGTCAGCTGGGCCACCAGCTTCTAGATATTCAAGAAATTTTCCGCCTCCTGCAAATGATGATTCCTGAGTAGGAAATGCCCAGTCAAGTTTAAAAAGAGCCATTGAAGAAAAATATATTTGAATTTGATTTTTAACGAAAATCGAGATGAAAGATGCAAAAAGTCTTCCAATTAACATCGAGTAACTTTTGAGGTAGCCTTCCAACGGATGAATTTGTGTAGTATTTTCCGTCAACTATATTCTTATCTTCTGTGAGAATATTTATTGAGGTTTTTTAGTGATCATTAAAGCGATGTCTTCCTGTGTCGCGATCTTCAAGGGTGGCTGGGGGGTGACCACGTCCATACCTCATCGTTAAACGACTTCAGATATTTGTGTCATTTTTTTCGTGAAGCCTTAATTCAATACTTGACAACACCTCCTTACCGTTGCTAGTACAGATGTACTGCTACAGACACATGGCTCCAGCGTCCTCACCCTATGCCGTTTTTCGCGCATCAGATTGGAATTCAGTGGTAGCAGAACCTATTGGATTAAGGCAATGTCTTCGTATCGCACCCAAAAAGTTTTACCCCAAAAGCGTTACAACTCAGAAGAGGAATGGGACTATCTCGAAGAAGACACTCTTCAACACACACGTTCAGCTAGCGTTTGCATGACATGTCAACATTTCAATTATTGCTGCGACAGGCATTGCAGAACAATTCTTACCTGCCATCTACATCAACGTCTTATTCCACAAGGAGTACACCTAACTACTAAATGTCCTCTATGGCACAGAAACCATGAGGATAAATTTGGCCTCTGCCCTGAACTGCTTAACAAATGAATAAAGATCAACTCGCACAACAAATCTCTCTAGCGATGCATAAGGCTCCTAATGCTCGCTTAGATACTGTTCACTCCTATCTCAATACCTATCAGTGTTTATCCAATTATTTCAAGGAACTTTCTATTGATGATATTGAAGGGATTGCGACCAAGTATGGAGTCAAGGTCTAGTCATTAGTACTCTAACATGTCGTAGGTTCGGTTGTATTGTTGCAATTATCTCCTTATGTGTGGTAGAGATAGAAGTTCGGATTTAACTACCCAACATGGGATCATTAACGATAAAAGTCTCAGCTAAGGCTGAGGCAATGATTGCAACTCTCCAGAAGGAGATCTTTAATCGTAGACGCAAGAAAGTTACTGCAGTGGGTGTAGTAGAAACTCTTGTAGAAAGCGGTGCGAAGTCTCAATCTGATAAGCGTTATGCAGCTTCTTGGAAGAACCTAATCAAGGACATCGAGAAAGCAGCTAAAGCTTCAGAAGTACATGGCAATAAGCCAGCTAACATCTCTGCTGAAGAGTGGGCAATGCTGGTTGCTCACCGTACACGTAAAGGAGCTGCAGCTAAGAAAGCAGTACCTAAGAAGCGTGTAGCAAAGAAAGCAGCTCCTAAGAAGGCAGCAGCTAAGAATACTGTTGCTAAGAAAGCTGTAGTTAAGAAGGCAGCAGCGGCTCCAGCAGCAGCAAAGCCAAGAAAGGCTAGACGTGCAAAAAGAGCAACTAAAGCAGTAGCTGCTAAGTAGTCTTTCTGTAATAACTAATGATCTTCTGAGCGTTCTCGTCGCTCAAACAGCTAATCCTTGAGTTAGCTGGAATATCTAATAAAACGCAGATGGCAATTATGTCTTCTGCGTTTTTTTTGTATCCGCTCGGACAATTCCAGAACTCTTATCAACTTTCCCATTACTCAGAATCGTTGGCATTGTTAGCGATGTCTTCTAGACGCTGCATTTGTTCTTTGGTTTGTGTTGTTCGACTTGTTTTTTTAAACCAAACCATCCTTGTTCTTTGATCCCTCGTTCATCGCAGCGGTCAACGCACCGAAGAAGAAAGTCCCAATCATTAACATGATTAGTCTTACGGTATCGAAGCTTGTTACGCCTCCTGCTACTGAATTAAGAGGATCTAATGAATCCAATTAAATATAAAACTCTTATCTCTTTTGCTTAATCTCTCCCATGAGCAGTTCTTAAATTACCTGAAAAATTAAATTGAACTCCGTTATTTCCTGATCCTAAATTCTGAATGAGTTTTGACGTAGTGAAACGAGATTGCTTTGCTGCATATAGGGATTTTTCTCCTAAGTTCAAAGTTTGGATAGATCTTTGAGGAGAGGTCTTTTTAGAAACAGGAGTAGCTACAGCCATGAAATTAAATAAATCATATTTATAAGGTAATTATAAAAAGACGAGTTGGATGCCCTTCTTTACGAATCAAGGAATCCATTAGGAAGCTAAGTAGTTCTAATCACTAATAAGCGACTCGAGAGAAAGATTGGATGGTGTCCCGAGGCTGCTTGATCAAATGACAAAAGAACAACTTGCACTCAAGATTGCTAGAGAAATCTACAAAGGGAATAGGAAAGCTAGAGAGCTTTTACGCCTTTAAATATATTAGGAGTTATTTCGCTGATCTTTCTTTGGATGATCTAGAGGATATAGCTGGACAGTATGGAATCAATATTAATTGGTCGAATTTAAAGGCATCTAAACAAGATCCACACCAGACGGAATTGCAGATCTATACACCAAAAGGAAAAAACTACTAAAGCTGTATAAAGCAAGAGAAGCTATGTTGTTGTTCAAGCTGTTGAGAGTCTTTTTCTGATATTGATCGAGATATGACAAAAAAGAAGCTACCACCACACATAGTGCTTAAAGAATCGAAAGAAGTGATTTTCTACTGGGAAAACCCATTGCCTTCAGAAATCACAATTCCTACATGGATGAAATCTTTCCCTGATGAGTACAAAGGAATGATTATGACAAATGCCTGCTTGTTTAAAAGATTAAAGGATCACTCATAAATCGGAATTAATAGAATTTATTGAGAGTTATCTTCTTTCTTTTCAACAGGTTGAACTTCTTCGCCAGGCTGAGTCTCTTCAACAGACTTAGCTTCTTCAACAGACTCAGCTTCTTTGACAGGTTGAACTTCTTCGACAGGCTGATTCTCTTTAACAGGCTGAACTTCTTCAATTGGTTGATTTCCTTTAAAGAATTCAGAAATTTTGTCGCTAAGTCCCTTTAAAAGCTCAGCGATTTTCTGACTTATCTCTTTTAAGTAGTCAGAAAGTTTTTGCAGAAAGTTTTTCATTGATTTAAAACACCTATAAAAATTCAGATAACCTTATGAAGATTGCGGACTCATATAAACATTTTTAATACAGAGTGTCACTGGAGGCTAATACTCAAAACAAATGCAGTTGTGCTTTTTTGTCGCTCAAATAATTAATTCGGATACATTAGGCGTTGAGAATAATATTCTTGGTATCTTCTTTACTTACTCTTATATGTCTAATTCGTACTTTTCATTAAATGAATTAACTCACAATATATCTATAAATCGTAGTTAAAAAAATGACTCTTGAGATTTCAGAAATTGTTCTCGCTAAATCATTTTTAGTCTTAGGCTTGCTTGCGTTTGCTTGTATCGGATTCGCATCGTTAGTTAATCAAAAACAAAAAGGAGCAGCTGTTAAATAAACTTATGCTCTAATTTTTAATAGAGCAATACCTTCTGAAAAGAGCCAAATAGTTAATCTCTTTTTTTATTATCCTCACCTGAATAAGGTTGAGTCCCTATATCTGGTGGTGGATTATTACCAAAATCATCAACCAAAGCATCTGCTTCGCTGGTGAATAATTTGCTGAACCATTGCTTGGTTGCAATGATGGCAGTCCAAATTTTGTCTCTTTTTCTACTCATAACAATATTCCTTTAATAGTTTTTTCATTATAAGACAAGTGTTTTTTCTTATTCTCACCTGTTCCAACAGGGTTTAAAAATAGATTAGGAGACAGGGCACGACAGGTATAAAAAACAAGTGCCTGTCTCAAAGGGGGCGACCAAAATCTCGCCCCCTTCTTCATGCCATTTTTTCTTTGAATTCGTATAAAGCGAACTTGCCAATAATGAGTTCTTCGTACTAACTAGGTATGAAATGTCTATCCATTATCTGCTATGAGATTTGCAGTTACAATGGTTAATTCAAAAGGAAAGACACACGAAGAAACCATAATTGCCAACAATAAACAAGAGGCAATGTGGCAGGCACAGGATTGCAATCCATTCTCAAAAATTATTGAAGCCAATTGGGTTTACAAGTAAGAGAATTTCTTAAAGGAAGTCTTCTTCTCATTTTGAATAGCAGTTGTTATCGCTTCCTTCTAATTAAAAATTTGATGACAAAACTTTACCAATATCTCCTTTTGCCAGTCCAGTTATATAGCAACCAAATTACAAACCCAACCATAAACAATGGCATAAAGCTATCAATAAATACATAGGCTGCATAGACAATTATGGGGAATAGAATGACGCGTTTGATATTTAATCGTCTTTGATATCTCATTTATTCTGAATCCTTGTGATGGGAAGAAAAAACACAAATTACAGCGAGAAGAACAAAGGTATTCAAGACAAATGTTTGAAATGGAAAAAATGAATATTCCTCCTCAATCAATTGATTACACGTAATAAATTTTGGCTGTCCAATGTCCGAATTCGAATCTCTAAAAAGATCTGATCCACCAATATAAGCAGAACAAATTTGATTCATTTGCTCGATACGTTGTCGTGCTCCAAAGGTAGTCGTTACGCCAGCGATACAAGCTGAAACAACCAGATAAATGAAAGTTTGCTTGTTGACAAATCTCATACAAACATCATGACTCTTTTTCTAAAGACTCATTACCTCATACCCCCCCCTCAAGATTTGTTATTGATCATGAGAGAACCATACATCTTATAGCACTGTTACTTTCGTGTCTTCAAAACTATTGCTGCTATTAAGCTCTAAAGCTAATTAGTTTAAACGGCATTAGTTGGTCTGTACTTGCCTCCAAATAAAGCCTAGAAGTAAACCCATCACAATCAAAGGGAAAAGGGCTTTGAGAATTCCTACAGTAATGAGAACACCTAAACCAATCGCTCCATAAACAAGCCATCTAGGAATTGAGCGAACAGCATTCGAGCCAGCATTACTATATGGAGGAATCACTTCAGGATCAATCGACATTGATTTTCTTAGGTCATTAATTTCAAGATAATTCTTCCTAATGATTTGAGTAAATAATTTTACAAATTAGAAAGAACAAAGATAGTAAGTACAAAGATAGTAAGTACTAAAAATTAGGAACAGAATCAACTGCTTTTTTTACAGTCTCTTTCACTCCTTCAACAGCCTTCTTCGCTTTATCTTTCAACGTCTCAGAAGCTGATGGAGAAAGTGCCTTGATCTCTTTTCTAATTGCACACTCACGTTCTTCCAGCCATTGACTTTGACGCTCATAAGCTTCATCCAATCTCTTTCTTTGATCAAGAATTGAATCAAGTTCTACCTGATTCTCTTGAAGTTCTAACGTCTTCATCTCGCTATCAGATATGACATATACAGGACTTCTACACACATAACGAGGTGAGAGTAAATATTCGAATGTTGAATACATGGTAATAATGCAAACGACTCTTTAACTATGAGACAAGTTCCCAAAATAAGAGTGTAGTAAGCCGCAATAAATCATTCGGGATCTACACCGAATTTCGGTTTATACCAATCAACCCACAAGTAATAACCGTAAAAATTCAGTGCTTATCACTAAAAACAAAACCAAGTCTTCCTAACTATGGGAGAATGAAAGCGAGAATGAGATTCATTTATCAATTTTCATTTAAATGAAAATAACGAGTTTTCCACAGAAAACTATAAAGAATATTGCTTAAATTCAGGTATTGGAAGCTTTTTCAATAAAAAAGACCCTAGGTATGGTGTCCTACGGGCCTGGGTGATGGGGAACTTATTTCTAGCCTCATTTCTTCAAAGAAGCAACCCCCGCTATATCTGGTGTCTAAGTGTAAAGTTATGTTAGGTAAATCTTTATATGGTGTTATGAGAACTTGAATCCCTCTGAGTTGTTATTAATGTCTTGTTTGACTGGGTGATGGGTCTCAGTCTTTTGGTTCATAAAGGTTAAGCATCGTTAATCCAATTGAGGCTTGACCTTTAATTCTTTGGAAAAAATTTTATGAATCTTGGATTGCTTTTTCTCGAATCTGTTTCGACTGGAGTGATTACTTCAGAAGAGATGAATTGGGTAACATCTAATCAGCCTCGTTTTTCGCGAGTTGAGGAAGCTACTGCTTTGAAACTCGGTCGTCTATTGGATCAAGGATTAATCCAAATTGGTTGTCGTATTGGTCACAACTAAACATTCATTCGACTACTAAAAATCGAATCAAATCATCTGAAGCTTTTTAATCAGCTCTGATTGCTTGACGGTCTTTATTTCGATGACTATCATTTTGTCATCGCTGGGTGATGGGGATCAATCAGATGATGTTACGAGCTCTTTCTATAAGGGCTTTTTTTATTGAAGAAATATTTATACAGACACGTAACTTCCTGAACATGAATAATTAATCCCATAAGGAATAGATACTTTCATTCGCTATTTAAAGGGACCCCCGATTACCTATAAACGCTCAGCACCATAAGCAACGATGTCTCCAGAGACAGGATCAGTAACACCTAGCTCAGGTGATAGCTCTTTCATAAATCCTCTTACTTCATCCAAGTGTGCAATCATTTTTGGTCTTGCACTAACGAGTGCCTCTTTACTTTCCCAAAGTCCTACAAAGCAATAACTATCTTCTCCTGTTTGAGCAATGTATCTGTCGGACAAACCTTCGCAAATGAATTTCCCATGGACTTCAAAATATTGATCTACGCATTCAGGCTTCAACTTGAAGCGAACAACGTTCATGAATTTGGGTGCTGTCATTTCTTTCAACCGGCTAAGTAACTGGTAATAACAGTTGAATTATATATATGACCTGTGGCTTCAACAGCTTCTTTACTTGCTTCAAAAAACGCTTTTGCAACACCTTCTTCTGCTTGATGGATAACAACAACTGATTCAGGATCATCTTTGCTAACACCTCTGTATAAAGGTTTTATTGAGTTAGCCTCGTGCATTGCAACAACCTCTGGACTATCAAAACCCTTAGCCCAATCTGCAAACGGAACAGAAATCTTGAAAGTAAATACTGTTGTCTCCAGAGCCATCCAAAATAATTACAAGTCATCAGAGCATCGCACATATCTTCTAAATTTTCTAGACGGAAGGCTACCTCTTCAGGTTCTTCTGACAAAAGTATATTTTTTAATTGGATGGTTTGAAGGAAATGGATTACTCAAGCAGCTAACGCAATTTCAAAGGCATTAGTTGTAGCACTCTTTGTCGCCCAAGGATATTCACGACAATGAGTTTCAATACTATGTCCCATTGCAAGACTCATTGAACCATTGTCTATATCTAGTAGATGTCCTCTTACGGAATACGAATGTCTAAAACTATAAGAGCCTGCTCTTTCATTCCTTTTTTCAACGTTCTTGATTAGTTGCTCCCAGCATTTTTGTCTTTTTAGATATTTCAAACAAGCTTCTCCGACTCCATTTTTGTTTTGAAGAGATGGAAGTAGAAAATCTTTTCGGTCAAATAATTCCACTAAGTTCCAATCTTGTTTGACTCCTTTTTTATTAACTGGATACAGAGGGTATAAACGTCGAGCTTCTGTCATTCCACCTCCTGCTCTCTTTTGATAGGAACACCATAAATATTCTTCTTTTGTTTTTCGATCAATTTTCTTTTCTAAATGCTTTAACTCTTCTGGCCTAAGTCCAAAAGTAACCATCAATTTAATGGCCCTTGCCCAATTCAAAGCAGCAGGGATATCTCGTTTAGCTCTTTCATCATTTTCCAAAGAATGAATCAAATCAATAATCTCTTGATCTGTAATAGGGTGAACCTTTTGACTCTTAGAGGACGCTGGCTTCCTTCCAATGTGATAACTCAAATCAGTTGGAGGATTCCATCGATCAGGAAACTTTTGAACATTCACGCAGTATCTAAGGAATGCTGAAAGGTTTCGTGTTCGTTGTTGTCTTGTGCGACTTCCTATCTCCCAATGTTGTGTTGTCTTATTAATCAGTTCAGCAGGATCATCAGGGGATCGTCTTCCATTCATTAATGCAATTGCATCTTGAATGACTGGTGCATGCTCTTTCAACCAAGTTGATTCTTTAATACCAGTTCCTCGACTTAGCTTTTCTACTTTGTATTCTTCTAACGCTTTATTCCAATCTCTATCCTCATCAGGCATTGGAGCTTTGTCATCGGCAATATCCACTGCGTGAGAAAACTCAATTCCATCAAGAGTCAGCTTGTAGATGTTTCTGATTCTCGTATAAATATCTCCAGCTAATAATTCATTCCATTTGAAAGGCAAACGTTTATTGATTGGCTTTCCATTTGGATTTCTATATCTCAATAGGACCATTCCTCTGTCTTTGGAAATACTCAAATATGTCTTTGGCCCTAAATTTTTAACCTGTTTCCTTAGCTCATCTTCCCAGTTCACTTTGAGTTTATTTCTCTGCTGACGATAATTTATTCAAAAAACGTCAGCAAACAATCAATCTGCTGACGTTTTTAAGATTCTGCTGACGTTTTGCTGACGTTTTTTGATAATCCTGCCTATACAGGTCTGGACATCGTGAGACAGGTAAAACACTTGCAGGCAAAGGATTCTTTAAACCCTCTGGGAACACTGAAGTCACTGTTTCTCAGTCAGTCTCAATAGGTATGTACGACTGCTTTGGGAGCACTAGGTCGCAGGTTCGAATCCTGTCGCCCCGATCAGCCATAGACAGGGTTCCCAGCCTGTCTTTTTTAATGCCTATTTTTTAGTGCACCCAAAATGCACCCAAAAAGAATCTAAAATCATTGGAAATAAAGGGATTTAACGGACTCAGGCATAATGGGGTTATGCCTAGTAACAAGAATCTCGGTAATGCTGGTGAGTTTTATGTGCTCGCTCAATTAGCTCAACGTGGATATATCGCTGGAAAAACTGACGATGGGCAGACTCTTATTGATGTAATAGCAACAGATCCAGAAAGCCTTAATACCGTAAATATTCAAGTAAAAACCAGAACTATTGATGGAAAAATCAGTTCTTGGTTAATGAGTGAAAAGAATGAGAAAGTTTTTGAAAAACTCTGGTATGTGGTTGTAGAAGTTGGTGATGATGATGTACTTCCAAACTTTTTTATATTTAGTAGCAAAGAAGTAAGCGACTCAATAAAGCAAAGACTTATAGATTACTTAGCTAAACCAAAGAAAGATGGAACACCTAGAAAAGGTGGTGGAAGCATAAGACACTTTGAACCTAGTGAAGAATTTAAAGCAGAGAGAAAAAATAATTGGGAAATAATGTTTAATTAGACCACCGCCTAACAGTAGTAGCACTAACCCCATAAATTCCAGTAATCTTCTTCTAGCTCCAACCGTATTTTCTATACCTGTTAATTCTTGTTTTCTTGGTATCCAGTGCCCAGATAAAAAGCATCAGTGGAACCATCAGCACGGCACAAAGCCATGCCATTTTGATTTAGAGGGAACACCGAAAAGTGAATTATCCTTCTTACTGTTAAAAGACGAAGCTCTTGTTTTTTCCTTTCTTTACCGTATTTATATCAATATATTTTTGATTGTCTGCTCTTCTTTAATTCACCTCGTTTCTTCTTTGATTCAACCCTCTTCCTTTGAGATGAACGTGTTGGTTTTGTCTCCCTTCTCTTCTTTGAAGGTGGCTTTAAGAGCTCTCGTAAGATTGACGCTAGTCTACTTAAAGCCAATTGTCTGTTCTGATATTGAGTTCTCTTATCCTGAACAGCTATGCAAATACAACCATTGATGAGTTTAATTTCAGCCTGAATTGAGATTCTATGTTTTTGGTAAGGAGTTAAAGTTTTTGATTCAAATACGTTAAATACAATTTCAACGCGACTGTCTGTCTTATTGACGTTCTGTCCACCTGCTCCTGATGATCTAGAGAATCTCCACTGTATTTCCTTAACTGGTATTTCAAGCTTAGAATTAACCGTTAAATTCATTTTCCTTCTTTATCTTTCTCGTCAAAATTTTAGAGCCTTCAATATTCATTATGAGTAATAGCGATCAGCCATTTCTTTAAGCATTTTTCTAATGTGTTCATTTTGAGCATTTGTCTCTTCTTTTAATTTCTCGCATGCACCTTTAACTTGCATCCAAGCTGATTCCATTACTTCCCGTTCTTCTTCTGTAGGTTTCCACTTAGATGATTCCATACAAGAGATAATAAAAGAAATTGAACTCTTCCAACTCAATGAAAAGCAAACTTGAAATAATAGATGAAATCATGTTCTACATACTTGAGAGAGCCAAGTGTGAAGTGGACACAGGAAAATACCTTGAGCATGTTGTCGACTACTGCAAGAAAGATTATCAACAGGCTTATAAGAAGCAGAAAGGAATTGAGCTAACTATCGATGAAATTCAACATACATATGACAATCAGAAGAAGAAATGATTACTCATTTCTAACTTTTTTAATCCAATAAGGAATAAAAGTCTTTTCTTTCTTGGCTGAATCATATAGATAATTAGAGATACCTTCTAGCAAAGCTGCAAGATTTATACGCACACTTGGGAATGTAAGACCACAAAGGATAGCAATCAGAAAGATTATCTTCATTTTTTTATTTCTATATCTCATTTGTTCATCACCAAAATCTCCTTTTACCAGTCCAGTTATACATCAACAAAATCACAAAACTAACCATAAATAATGGCATGAAGCTATCAATGAAAACATAGGCTGCATAAACGATTACGGGAAATAAGATGACACGTTTAATATTGAGACGTCTACCTCTAGATGTTCTTTTCCATAGTCTTATAAGAGGCATATATGTTATTCCTTTTTAGGTGATAATTTATTGATCTTTTCTTGTTGCCTAATGAGTCGATCTTTTTCTTTTTTTGCAGCACCATATGTATTCCTAACGCTATAGGTAATGAAGATTGCATTAATGGCTGCAACTATGATAATCCCTACAATAATTTTATTAATTCCCTCAGGTGAACTTAGATATTCCAATAGAGCGTCTTGATAAAACATTTAGTGAACAATCAATCTTTCTATAACTAGAGCTACGAATACTCCTTTAAAAAAGACAAGCCAAAGTAATCCATAATCACTCAGGCCGAGCTTCTTTTTATACCAAGTAATTAGCTGCTTGTGCTTTTCTATCAGTTTCATTCTTCTACCTCAATAATTTCATAATAGGGACGGTCCCCATAATCAGCATCAGAACAACAAACATCAGCATAAATTTCTTCTAATAGATCGTATGCCTCGTCATAGTCGTTAAATGATTGCTGAGTAATATCATCAGATTCTTTATCATCCCTAACGATTTTGTAAATCATTTGAATATTTGTTAGCTGGATAAAAGAGTCCCGAATAATCCTGCAAAAGCAGAAAGGACAAAGATCGCAACAATTCCGATTGCAATAACTTTAGA
>QCHY01000003.1 GCA_003216975.1 Prochlorococcus sp. AG-402-I20 | reverse complement strand
TGAAGAGAGGGACTCAAGGTCGCTGAAGCAGCAGGGTCCCTTTCTTAATGCAATTGAAATGAATGAAATCAGTCTCCTTTATCGTGAATATCTCCTGAATAAGATTGAGGTCCTATCTCTGGTGGTGGATTATTTCCGAAGTTATCAACTAAAGCATCTGCCTCACTTGTAAAAAGTTTGGTGAACCATTGCTTAGTTGCAATAATTGCTGTCCAGATCTTGTCTCTTTTTCTGGTCATAGATATACCTCAAAAGTAGTAAGGGGGCGAGATTTTGGTCGCCCCCTTTGGGTCCATCACTCCAGACCTAAGGAAGTGCGTTGACTCCTGAGACTGTTTTACTACTACTGAATGGAAATTGCTATGGGTAAGAACACCAAAGTATTTCTATATTTGGGTTCTCTGCATAGATATTTTTTATTAGTTGGAGTAGAGATAAATCAAGAGTCATCGCACTCTCGAAGATATTAAAAAGGGAAAATATGCATTGACTCTAAGGAGGCATCTAACACCTCCTGATGTGAACAGAGTCACCTTTCGTGCGGTCTCTGCAATGGTCGGAACAACCCAAACCCCTGATTAGTTTCAGGGGTCTTTCTTTGTGCGGTAATCAGAGTTAATACTTTAGGGTTTTTGTCCTATAGATTTTTTGGATTAGGAGGAGTAGATATAAATCAAGGCACTATTAGGAGGTCAAACCATGTCATGCGGCAATCCTTTTAAACATGCAATCGAAGACGTAAAGGAAACATTCTCGAAATCTTGTGGAGTTCCTATGCAAGGGAACGATTGGTGCGATCTGGTTTCGAATTATGAAACTGATTTTGATGAGGTCGATTACGAGAATGAATGTTTGCAGTTTGGCAACTGCTCAATGGACTACTAAAAAACATTGAACTAACAACAGATCTAATTATGCAAGCAACACGTAGTTTCAGATCCAATGGGTCGAATACTCTTTCATCGATCTTTCTTTGGTTTTCTGTCCTTTTAATCTCACTTGGAACACTTCCACACCTTGTTCCTTATTACTTTCAGTTGAAATATTGAGGTACAAAGGATGATTCTCGATCTTCTCAAACTCATTCTCAGAAAACACAAAGATTATTGGGTGGTTGGTTAAACAGGAGTTTTTTCTCATGTTCACCTGATCTGGATTTGTTATTAATGAATTAGGAGTCACAGCACCTTCTGTGGGTCAAAGTTAAATAAAGGATGGAAATTTAGTTCAGTCAGTTGAGTGCTTGACTCAAAGGGAGCGACCAAAGTCTCGCTCCCTTCTTTAATGGAAAAAATAAGTAACTTGACCTAATAGACAAATATAGTACATTTGTATTAGCATTATCCCCATCACTAAACCGCCAAAAAAAGCACGAAGTAAGCATCGTGCTTTTTTTGCCTCTTCTCACAAGGAGAACCAAGATGGGTCGAATTAAAACACCAAAAGTTGTTGCTCCAGTTGAAGCACTAGAGAATCCAGAAGAGTGGAGTTATTTCACTGGTCTGGAAATGGTGAAGTCCAGAGGAAGTTCTGTTTGTCTTACGTGTGATCACTTCACTTACACGTGCGATAAGTCATGCGTCACGCTTTTGACTTATCCACTTCACCAACGTCTTATCCCTCAAGGTGAACATCTCACAAAGCATTGCCTGAACTGGCAAAAGAAGAGGGTCTTACAAAATGGATGGAGTCCAGAAGTTGCCTAACAAACCAAAAATTATTTCCTCAAAACCAATGAATTTAACTACCACTGCTGATTCTGTGATGATGTTTTGCATCATCGCTTCAATGGCAATTTTTGATGCCTTCTCAACTCTTCTTTCCATCCTAAAGAAAGGAATATTTGTTGATCAGAAATCGGTACTGATGCAAAAGACCAATAGCGAATTGAGGGCACTGCTGGTTGGCATAGACAAAATTTCCAAACTCAATAAAAAACAATTAGTCGATTTAGTAATAGAAAAAAATGAACTTTTTTGATACGAAGAATTTCTCATTGCGTAGAGAAATCGTAAAAAGATTGTTGGAAACTGGTCCATCAAAAAACCACGAGTGTAGAGAAAAACGACTTTTTACGATTTCTCCATGGAGACGGTAAAAGTGTGCCACGTGAAACCTACGTGAAACCAACCCATCAAAACCCTAGTCATATCAACGTCATTCTTCTCACGTGAAACCATATAAATCAAGTTATCACTGGAAAGTAGACGTTTCCGCTACTCCCACTCAATAGTTCCTGTGGAAAATAGGGGGCAAAAACGTAGTGAGTGACTGGGTTTCTTAAATGTAATATAGCACGGGGAACATACGGGGAACATTTAAAAAAAACGATTTTTTTGAATTAGCGAGGATATAGAAAATATGTTCTAAGTTTTTCTTTTAGTCCTTCGACAGCAGGTGAATCTTTTTCTATCCATCCGTCTTGGAACCAATTCCAATAATCAAGATGATGTGTATCCCATCCTGCACGTCTAAGAGTCATTATTCGCTCTAAGTGTTCATCTGTATGAGTACTGCCATCAGAGAAAAAATGATGCTTGCCATCCACCTCAATTGCTAGTGACTTTTTAGTTTGTTTGTCATAAACAACGAAGTCGAGAAAATAACCACATGAATTCACTTGATTAAAAAGCATCAATTTGTTAGGTGCCTCGTTTTCAATGAAGTCCTCAATATTATCGGCAACAAGATGTTCAAAATCTGAATCGCAATCTGATCTAGAGAAGTCCCAACCTATAGGAGTGAATTCAACTTGTCCGCTTGTCTCTTCATTCTCGATCCCCATATGACTCAACATTCCTTTCATCCTCATCATATTTGAGGGTAATTCGCCATGAACAAAGTATGTGTAGAACTTTGCTCTGCTACTGGCAACATTAAATCTATTTTCATTCTCCATAAATGCTCTGGACCGAGAGCAATCCTCATCTACACCAGGTGCAATGACCATTACATCTCTTTCATTTCCTTGAAAGTCTTCTGGCGTTCCAACCATAAAATCAATTTTCTCTAACTGATCAGAAGAAATCGTTGATGAGATTTCCTCATCAATCTTTTTAACTTGATCACGCATAAAAGAGACAACCCCTACTGTTATTACTTTTCCTGTCAGAGGAGGAAGAGAGAAAAGTTCTTTAGTTTCTGCAATCGGTTTTTGTGCTGCTATGGACTTAATTAAAGAAACGACTTTCTTCACTTCACCAGTGTTCACATTTTCTGTATTCTCTCTTTTCGTTTTGACTGGGATATCCATGAATGAATTTAGACATTTATTTTGAGGTAAAGCAGTCATGATTTTCAAACCGCTATGCTCACTACCTGATTTATAAAATTCATTATTAGTAAATTCTGCGAGCATAGGCATTGAACGAAAATGCTCATTTAAAACAACAGGTACTGAGGTTATATCGTTATTTTCATTTCTAATCAGATCCAATATTGATGAGGTTGAGACGAGAAGATCTCTTTCTTTAGCAGCGGTAGGAGACAAATTAATTTTATGTAAATCATCAAATCTTTTCTGCCAAACAAGTCTTTCTAGAACTTTATTCAAAAAAATCACCCCTCCTGCTTTTATACCAAGTTGCTTATGATCACCAACAATACAAAAACGCTTTGCACGAAAAAGAATCGGAATAATCTCTGCCAAATTGACTTGTGATGCTTCATCAACAATCACTAGATCAAAGAGTTCTTCTTTAAAAGGTAAGAAAGGGTGAAGTGTTCTTATCTCACCAAGCACGATGGGAAAGATCTCAAATAATTTCTCAAAATTAATTTTTCTATTCCATTCCTTTACTTTCCTTGCAGTCCTCCAATGCAATCTCCTTTTAAAATCGCTCAAAGTATTTACATATGAACGATCTTCTAAAAGTTCCTCTATCTTGATTTTTGTCTTTAACTTAAGTCTCTTTGATAACAAACTAGTTGATGTATTTGATTGGGGGTATAACTGATTAGTAATGTCATTTAAAGAAACACGTAAACTATCAATCGGATGATTCCTAATTAGATTTTGCCTGCTAATACTTTTTCTTGCTTCTCTTGAATATCGGACAATTTGCTCTAAAATTTCTTCTTGATACTTTTTATATACATCAATATCAAGTTCTAAATTTTTTAGAATTGTCGTTACTAATAAATTCAATCTCATCTTATTTGCAAAACCTAGTCTTCCATCATTATCAAATGACTTTTTACGTAGACGTCTACATTCATCAATGTACTCAATTAATTTATCCCTAATCTCATTATTTTCTAACCTTTTTACTTTACGTAAGACCTGTTCTGGTAAACCCAAAGTATCTAATAAATTCTTTTGCAATCTCTGAATTGTCTCATTAGATTCAAAAAACTGTTTAATGTCTTGTTGATAGTCTTTAATCCTTTCAGCATAACGATCTCTCTCTTTTATTAAGTCTTGAACTTCAGTATCTTGTTGGCGATAGATTTGTTTATTTCTTGTGAGTTGACTACTAGTAGTCCAACTTAAAATTGATTGAAGGAGATCTTTTGTAGATTCTTTTCTTTCTGGGTTATCAGACAGGAATAGACAACCTTCTTCTCCTATAAGTTCAGAAACTTTGGAATAAACAATCTCTACAGCAGGTTTTTTTTGCGAAGCGACTAATGTCTTCAAACCTAATTTAGAAGCAAGTATTGCGAGTGCTGAAATCGTATAAGACTTACCTGTCCCTGGTGGTCCTTGTATATAAGTAATATCATTATTTAATGCCTGAAAAACACTACTCTTCTGGGCAGCAGACAACGTAAATGGTATTTCTTTAATTGCCTTTTCAATATCATCATTTGATAAAGGTGTATGTTTATGTTCAAATCTTCTACCTTCAAAAACAGATTCTAGTAACCTATTAAGTGTTGACATTAGTTATACCTCCTGTAATTCTTTAGCAATCTCATCTAATGCTGTATAAGTATTCAATCCATCAGGAACAGGTGCATTAAAGACCCAATCACCTGGACAATAATAAAGCATTTTTTGACCATTATCTCTTGCCTCAATTGCAGATTGTGCTGCCTCAAGTGGTGTCTTGCAAACAACAAATGGTATCTCAGCAACTTTTGAAAAATCGTCTACAAATATATCGCCTTGTTTGAGAATATTTTGTAAATCATTTTTAGATTTGTGTTCCAGAAACGATTCAATTTCTCGGATCGTGTTTGACCCTGAAACTTTTTCATCATTGAAGAGATAGTCCATCTCCTCTGATTCATCTGTTTGTTCAGAATACAGACAAGTAGCAAGATCATAGTTAACTATCCACTCACTAATATCGCAATCACCTTCTTCCTCAAACAGCAATCTGCCATAAATAATTGGTGCTGCTAAAAGTCTCAAACTATTTTTCTTATTCTTTGGAATATAAGTTCCACACAGGATTCCTAAGGCACAAAATAATCCAAATCCTTTAGCAGCAAGATTAATATCTGCTCTATATGCTTCGGAACCTTTTAATTCGATCTTTGAAAGTGAATAGTCAGTAATCCTTGAAAACCTCTCATCCTTATTTTTTTTCCTTCCTTGTATAAGTACTTGTGAATAATTACCGGCACCACTAGATGTACTAAAAATAATTTGCCTACTCATATCACGTAAGTAGAGAAGATATCTTGTACTTAAATCCTCTTGCATATCTTTAAATATTTACAACCTCTTTAAGTGTGTCTTTAACTTCATTTAAAGATTGAGTATTGGCATTAATTTGAGTGGATAAAGTCTGTACTTCTGTTGCTACAGATTCAGAGCAAGTAGTAATAGAATTTTGAAGTTGCTTTGATCGTTCATCTAATTTTTTTCGCTCTAGATAAAACAAAATAGTAAGTACTGAAGCAATTACAGGATTTGCAATTGTTGCTGCAGCAAGAAAACCATTCATGCATTTATTGGTAACTAATATATAAATGCTAGTTCTTATAGGACTTCTTGCTCGAAGAATGTATCAAAAAAGAGATGAAACCATTTGTTTCAAAAAGTTCAATAGATACTTTCCTGTTACAAGTTTCTATGTGATCGCTTTATTTTTGATCCCCTGATCAGAGGATCTCTTTAAGGTGCATAAAATGCATATTAAACATTGTCTTGGTTATTTAGAAGACGAATAAGAGTTATTCCAGGTGTTCGACTCAATCTAAGCAAAAGCGGTGTTACCGCATCCATTGGAGTTAGAGGTGCTTCTATCACTCTTGGTGGCAAAGGAGGAACCTATGCAAACGTTGGAATTCCTGGAACAGGTATTTATTCAAGAAGAAAAATAGGGGGCGGAAAAAATTCTATTCTCGATAATCCATCAGAAAAACGTGTTCATCCTCAGGAATACGAAGAACAAATTTCTCAACCTGATGAGGTATTTGTCAGTGAAGATCCTTTAGATATAACTTCAGATGGTCTTATGGCACTACAAGAAGCAGTGCTTGCAGCGAATAAGCAGAAAATTCAATTAAAGAAAGACTTAACTGAAATTAAAACGTCAATATTCACTACTCAATTATTGAAACTGATATCTCAACTAACACTGTTATATTATTTGCTCCCGTTTATTAAAAGAAAACTCAATAGCAATCTTGCTTCGATGCAGAAGGCAACCGAAGAAGTCAAACAAGGAATTAACCAATCTGAAGTTGAACTAGAATTAGAAATGGAGGAAGAAGCAAGAAATGCATTCGAAGAATTAATCCCTTCATTCCAAGAACTTGGCAAATCTAACTATGTTTGGGATATAACTTCAGCGACTGATGTTGATCAAGTGAGAACTCGTTCTGCAGCATCTTCCACGCTTGAAAGAGAAAGAGCATCCTTAAGGCAAGATAAATTACCAGGAATTACATCTTCATATAATGCACTCTGTTTCTCAAATATAAACGGAGCAGATATATATCTATATCCAGGTTTTGTTGTTATGTATAACAATCCTGAAAATTTTGGAATTCTTGAAATAACCAATGTAGAAGCGAGTTTTGAAGTATCTAATTTCTTAGAGACTGAATCAATTCCAAATGATTCTGAACAAGTAGGCGAGGTATGGGAGAAAACAAATAAAGATGGTAGTAGAGATAAAAGATTTTCAGACAATAGACAAATACCTGTTATGCGTTACGGAGAAATAACACTGAGGTCCAACACAGGGATTTATGAAAAATATATGTTTAGCAATGCAGAATTAGCAGAGAATTTTGTATCTCAGTTAAATAAATTCCAAGACCTCATTTAAATTCTATGCCTAATATTTTTGCCTACTCTTTGAAATAGATTCACTAAATCCTGCAGCAATAATTCCAGTTGGAACTGCGATAACACCGATTCCAAGCAATGCAGTGATCGAAGCAAAGATTTTTCCTAAAGAACTAATTGGCACCGTATCTCCATATCCAACTGTTGTGACAGTATTAATCGCCCACCAAATACACCTAGGAATTGAACCAAATAATTCAGGTTGAACATTAGATTCAACCAAATACATCAAAGTGCTACTAACAAGCAATAAGAGTCCTGTATAAATCGCTGCTAATTGCAATTCCTGCCTTTTAGAACTTATTGCAAAGTTAAAATGAGAAATACTTTGCTGAAATCTTCTAGAACGTCCAACTTTTGCAATTCTCAACAGACGAATAACTCTCAAAATATAGAACTGAGAACCAAGAACACCTATGAATGTTGGAAATATCGCTATTGCATCAATAAGTGCTAAAGGAGAAAACATATATCTCACAACACCCTTTATTCCTCTTCCATAACGATGCTGCAGAGGAGAAACCCATAAACGACAGACATACTCAATACAAAAGAATGATCCAATTATCAAATCTATCTTTCGGATTAACTCACCAAAATGAATTTCAATATGACTCTCAGTCTCAAGTACCGCTAATAAAATTGAAATCGCGATAGCAAGTCCACTGAACTTATTGAATAACGACGTTCCGCTTCCTTCACTCTGATTAGTGATTTGGTTATTAAGTTTTCGCCGAAACCTATTCATGAGAAAGCAAGTCGATCATTCATAAATACAACCTAAATCGATCTTACTTAATCACACAAAGTTCTTATCCAATGACGTACAAATCCCCCGGAATATCCAAGAGAGATTCCTTCTTTAAAATCAGAACAAGCGCCCCCTATATCTCCTATATTTTTCTTCGCAATTCCACGTGTCACATATACTTCTGGTAATAATTCACCTCCAATATCAATTGCTTTAGAGTATTCAATTATTGCTCCGTGATAATCCTTTCGGCGAGATTTACTGCTCCCACGCCGCAAATAGACATCTGCTTTTTCTGCCCATACCCTTTCAGGAACAGAAAGCATCACGGCAGCACTCGTTAAAACAGTGCCAGTTCCAATTAGCAGAGGTTGTCCGAAAGACAGCAATGACATCAAAGTACCAATAACAGTAGTTCGTTTCTTCATGTAAGAATCAAGTAATCCTCATCCATTCATTTTACTTCAAGTGCAGAGAGAACCTCTTTAGACAATTTTTAGTAGAAAGAATCAAAAGGTGGTTTGCAATAACCTCATTCAAGTAGTCAAGATAAAATAGTTGTCTAATACGTTTTCTCTACAAGTTCTCTACGGTTGAGGTGTAGAGAAAATGAACTATCTACGATGTCTCCACAGAGAAGGTGACTAAGTGACACGGGGAACTTACGGGGAACTTACTGCTCAAAACCCTTGTCACTTCGTCACGTCATTCCCACGGGGAACTTACGGGGAACAACGACTTTGTGTGGTGGACTGGGTTTTACTGCCCTAAACTATTCCCATTCAATGGTGCCTGGAGGTTTACTTGTTATATCCAAGACAACTCTATTAACTCCCTTAACTTCGTTAACTATTCTATTGGAAATTTTCTCTAACACTTCATACGGTAGACGAGACCAATCGGCGGTCATTCCATCTTCACTTGAAACACAACGAACAACAATTGGCCACGCATAGGTTCTTTGATCTCCCATTACACCGACTGAATATACAGGCAACAAGACAGCGAAAGCCTGCCAAATCGTGTTATACAATTTAGCATTGTTAACTTCCTCTCGCACAATTAAATCTGCATCCCTTAAACAATTTAGTTTCTCATGAGTAACCTCTCCTAAAATTCTTATTGCCAATCCTGGACCTGGAAATGGATGTCTTCGTACAATCTCATCTGGCAATCCCAGTGATTTTCCAACTTTTCTAACTTCATCTTTAAATAAACGTCTCAAAGGTTCTACCAATTTAAATTGTAAATCTTTTGGTAACCCTCCTACATTATGATGACTTTTAATTTTAACCGCTATTCTTTCACCAGTTTTCGGATCAATATTTGTTCCTGAACTTTCTATGACATCAGGATAAAGCGTGCCTTGAGCCAAGTAATCAAATGGTCCCAAACGAAGACTCTCCTCTTCAAAAACCCTAATAAATTCTCTACCTATAATTTTACGCTTTTGCTCAGGATCAGTTACTCCTTTTAATGCTGAAATAAATCGTTCTCTAGCATTTATATATTCAACATTAATTTTGAACTTTTCATCAAAAAAAGACATTAAAAATTCTGGCTCACCTTTTCTCATAAAACCTTGATCAATAAACATGCACGTCAATTGAGGTCCTATTGCTTTATTTAATAAAAATGCAAGAGTTGATGAATCAACACCACCAGATAGAGCCAATAAAACTTTTTTATCACCTACTTGTTGCTGTACTTGAGAAACAGCTTCATCTATGAATAAGTTTGTTGTCCAATCAGGCTCACATGAACAGATATGGTATACAAAATTTCTTATTAAAACCATCCCCTGAGTAGAGTGAACAACTTCCGGATGAAATTGCACTCCATAAAATCTCTTATCATGCAAAGCAATAGCTGCTTCTAAAGTATTTGAAGTATGAGCTAATCTAACGAATCCCTTGGGTAATTCTTGAACTGAATCCCCGTGACTCATCCACATTGTTGATCCTGTCATAACATTAGTTAACAACGCTGTTGGATCATCAACTTCTAAAGGAGCCTTTCCATATTCAGCTTTTCCAGTTGCAGGTTTTACTGATCCTCCTAGCTGATGAACCATTAATTGCATTCCATAACAAACACCCAGTACAGGAACCCCTAACTTAAAAATTTCTGGGTCACAATATGGAGCACCTTCTTCATAAACAGATCCAGGTCCTCCGCTTAAAATAATCCCTTTAGGCTTAAGAGAACGTAATTGTTCCGCAGAGGTTGTGTAACTCATCACTAATGAGTAAACCTCTGTCTCTCTAATCCTTCGAGCAATTAGTTCTGAATATTGAGAACCAAAATCGAGAATTACGATTGCTGGATTACGTTTGTCCTCTGAAATCATTGAAGTCATATCAACCTGATGAATCTTTATAAAACATTCTTATCAAATAGACTAATTAAGAGAACAGAAATATGCCTTTCACTTAAGAATTAACCCTAAAGAGTTAATTTGTTTCAAACCTTCAAAACCAGCCCATCGAATTTGCCTTTTACGGTCAAACAAAACAGATCCGATTCCCATCGATGAAGACAAATATCGATTCACATATTTCCGGCTTTTCATTTCAATTTCATTAGCCATCCTACGCCAAAGCAAAGAGACCGCTTCTGAGTCGCTTGCTTCAAGAGTTAATAAAGCATTTTCCACAGACGTTGATTTACTTATTAATTCAATCAAATCAAAAGAGATACCTTCTCTAACTGCAAGTGAAGTAAGAATTTCAATTCTTCCGTCGGCAAGATGATGATGGGTATGAAAAACTCCACCAGAGAGCTTTACTAGCTTTCCATGATACCCAAATAATAAAAGTTTTTTAACTCCATTTTCAGCAGCAGCTACAAGCAGAGGGCCTAACCAATTCCCTGTTTTAATAATTTGATTAGCTGGAAGTCCAAATTTTGTTGCTAAATCCATTCCATTTTCACCAATCACAAAAGTCAAACATCCATTAAATGTTGAGTTAGAGCATTTGTGCTGCAAAATCTCATGACAGTTTTTCAGCTGATCGGGAGACGCACTAATTTGAACCTCAGCCTGTGTTCCAATGAGAGACAATCCATCTACTACTCCAAATGCTTCATTACTTGTCTTTAAAGCACGATCTTTACCTTCAGGTAAAACAATCTCGACTTTAATTGAACTGTCTTTGGGTAACAGGGGGTAAAGGTTAATACATAACAAATCACGCGCAAACTTAGATATACATGGCTGACCAGATGATTGAAATTTACCTACTCCATAACCTGCATGAAAATCAAGCCAATCTGGAAAGTCCTTTTTAACTCGATTTTCTGATTGACAACTTGCTTTAGTTAATTGAATATAAGCCCAAATTTCTAATCCTTTTGTTATGTCAAGAGGCAATCCAGACTGACAACAAGTGATTGCTAAAGATCGCTCACCGTTATCAAGTAATGCTGAAGAACATATAGGTACCGAAATTGATTCTTGTTTATTTGGTAGATCAATCTTTTCAGAATCTCTAAATTTATTTCCAATAAGAACGTTTGTTGCAGACTTTGCAGCCGCAACTACCCAAACTGGCAGAGTAAATTCATTCAAATCATTGGAAGAGCTGACGATAAAGGAAATTCCCTAATTAATTTTTTAAAATAATAATAATCTAGATTTAAATAAGTAAATGAAAGACAAACTCAATCTAATGATTCCTGGACCAACACCGGTACCAGAAAATGTTTTGAGTTCTATGAGTAGACACCCGATAGGTCATAGGAGTGGAGATTTTCAAAACATTGTTCAAAAAACAACTGAGCAATTAAAATGGCTTCACCAAACAACTGCAGACGTCCTAACAATTACAGGAAGTGGAACAGCCGCAATGGAGGCAGGAATAATTAATACATTAAGCAAAGGCGATCAAGTCATATGCGGCGTTAATGGAAAATTTGGTGAAAGATGGGTAAAAGTTGCAAAAGCATATGGGCTAGATGTAAAAGTAGTAAAAGCTGATTGGGGAGTTCCTCTTAATCCAAATCAATTCAAGAATATTCTTGAAGAAGACAATAATAAACAAATAAAAGCAGTAATTTTAACTCACTCAGAAACTTCAACAGGAGTCATTAATGATCTTAAATCAATTAATAACGAAGTAAAAAATCATGGTAAAGCTATTACTATTGCTGATTGTGTAACAAGTCTCGGTGCATGTAATATTCCAATGGATGAATGGGGAATCGATGTCATAGCTTCAGGTTCTCAAAAAGGTTATATGATTCCACCTGGTCTTAGTTTTGTTGCTATGAGCAAAAGAGCATGGGAAGCAAACGATCAATCAGATTTACCTAAATTTTATTTAGATTTAAAACAATATTTAAAGACAGTAAATAAAAATAGCAATCCTTTTACACCAGCAATCAATTTATATTTTGCTTTGGAAGCATCACTAACAATGATGCAAAAAGAAGGGTTAAATAATATATTTACACGTCACAGTCGCCATCAAAGAGCAACGCAAGAAGGAATCAAAGCAATGGGACTAAAACTATTTACAAAAGAAAATTTTGGCAGTCCAGCAATAACAGCTGTCGAGCCTGAGAATATAGATGCAGAAAATATAAGAAAAGCAATAAAGAATGACTTCGACATACTCCTTGCTGGAGGACAAGATCACTTAAAAGGAAAAATCTTTAGAATCGGTCATTTAGGATTTGTTAATGATAGAGATATTATTAGTGTCATATCAGCATTAGAAAGCACTCTTCATAAAATGGGTAAAACCAACGTCCCAATTGGCCAAGGTATTGCAAAAACAATTTCCATACTAAATAACGAATAATATTTGCAAAATTAATAACATAACTATGTAGTTTTAATTAGATGAAGGACTTGAGGTCCAACCCCACCAGCCCTTCTCTCTTTATCGAGTGCTTTCAAGATCAAACCAGCACATGATTGCAAATCTCCTTCATCAGCATGCACTGATGCATTCTTAAAGAAATAACCAGCCTCTTTTAAAAATGCTTGTTTTTTTACTTGTACTGCGTTCATTATTAAATTTGTAAGTACAAACAATTTTGTGAAATCACTATATCAAAAAAGGGATATTTTAGTCATATTAAAAAAATGAGCGAGATCAAAAGTAAAAAAAATTCATTTAACGATTATTTTCATAACAAAATTCATCAAAATTAGATAATAAAACGAAAAAACTAATACTAACTAAAGCTAGACAGAAGAAAGAAAAATAGATAATTTAAAATTGATAATTCTCTTAAAATCATGCTATTTGGGATAAAGCGAAACTTTTTACCAATTTCAATAATGTGTTTAGTGTGCGGTAGCACTTTAGGCTTGAAAGTTAACGCAGCTATCACAAACGGAGCAGATATATATTGCTTTATGAGGAATGGAGGCAACACTCATGAACCCAGCTGGCAAGCAGCTTATCAATTTATAAAAAATAAAAAGCAAGGTTTATTCAAAACTTCTCCAAAACAAGCTGCCTCATTAATTGTTGAAGAAGTAGTTCAAGATCCTACAAAATATGAAGATTGCATTAATTATTTAGGAGATCTATATACAGGTGACTCAAGCACAATAAAGGTTAGAAACAATCAAGAATTAGAAAATGAAGTTACTTCATCAAACGAGAACACAGAAAAAACTCCTAAAGGAAAATATATTGATCGTTATAATTATTAATTAAATTAAGTATATATAAATACAAAAGCAAGGAAGTAACTCTAATTCAAAAAAATTAATCTTATAAAATCTAAAAATGCAATTTTCGATACATTGACTTCTTGGTCGATCAAGGCAGAATTCAATTAGTTAATTACTACGTATGCATAACAGGGATGCGGTTTTCTTGGAAGATCTATGCCCAAAACTACGTGACCGAAGATGGCGTAAATCATTACATGAATTTACCGGTAAAAGATGTATATATTGTGGGCAAAATTCAGAATCAATTGACCATGTCTTACCTCGAAGTAAAGGTGGGTTAAGCATCACTGAAAATTGTGTACCTGCCTGCCTTTCGTGTAATGGAAGCAAAACAGATAATGACGCATTTGAATGGTACAGAAAACAACGTTTTTACGATCCAAGACGCTCCATGGCAATAAGAGCGTGGACTGAAGGAGACGTAAGATTAGCTTTAAGACTTCTAAAATGGGCTCAGCCTAAACAGAATAAAAGTCTAGAAAGCTCAAAATCCAAATTGAACAAAGATTTAAATTTTTCCTGGCAAGCAGCTTAAAGGTCTACCAAACTTGACAAGCTGCTGAAGAATTATATTTTTCACAAATGGAGGCAAATTGAGAGGGCTTCTCAGGGACAACAATTGTACAAAGAAGAAAGCAAATCGAGGCCATCAAAGGTTTTACAAAGTTTTGATTTTTCTTTTGTATATATAATCTTTTTTCGTTCCTTAATTTGCTAGTACCATTAATGGAATTCAGACTAGGCTTTAAATAAGAAGCAATCATTGCTAAATAACCAACATAATACATTTGTACTAATGATAGAAGATATTGTCAAGCGATTAGATCCTCTGCCCCCTAAATCAAAATTAATCATATTTGGAGGCGGATTTAGTGGTCAAAGAATCGCACGTGTAGCAAGACAGTTAGGAACAAAAGTTTTGTGCAGTAGAAGAAGAGAAAATAGCAAAGGAGCTGATTTTATATTTAACGCTGATCAAGAATGTTCTAATGAAATTTTCGAGGGAGCAACACATGTCTTAAGTTGTATACCACCTTTGTTAAATGGAGAAGATCCCGTACTGCTTAAAATTAAAAATCAATTGCTGAATACAAAAAATTTAAAGTGGGTGGGTTACTTGTCGACAACTGGTGTATACGGAGATACAAAAGGTAGCTGGGTCAATGAAAATACCTCTCCTAATCCTCAACAAGAAAGAAGTATTCGTAGATTATCTTGCGAGCAGCAATGGGTAGAAACAAAACTTCCTCTTCAAATACTAAGATTGCCAGGTATTTACGGACCTGGAAGATCTGCATTTGAAAGTCTCTCGAATGGCACGACAAAAATGATTGATAAACCTGGACAAGTATTTTCAAGAATTCATGTCGATGATATTGCTGGATCTGTCTTATTTTTAATTAATCTCTTTTCCCAAGGCAAGAATCCACCTGTAATTAATGTGGCTGATAACTTGCCAACAAATAATCTTGAGGTGATAGCTTTTGCAGCGAAAATAGCCAAAAAATCTCTACCATCAACAATACCTTTTGAAGTTGCGAAAAAAACAATGAGCCCAATGGCACTATCTTTTTGGGAAGAGAATCGAAAAGTTGATAATCAGTTGTTATGTAAAAAACTTGGCTATTCTTTAATTCACCCTGATTTTAAATCTGGGTTAAAACATTGTTTCTCAAAATTATAAAATTCTTTATTTTGCAAATTAACCTAATTAATGTTTTTTTATAAAATACATCGAAATATGAAACAATTTCAAATACCAAAGGATAATAAAAATACTCTTATTATTGCACTGGGTGACCCCGCAGGAATAGGAACTGAAATAACACTCAAAGCTCTAGGTTCAAAGTACTTAAATGAGAAAATACAGCCTTTACTAGTTGGCTGCAAAAATAATATTTATCAAACTTATACAAAGTTAATTAATCACGGAGTAAATAATATCCCTGATCCAAAAGAACTGGATATTGTTGATATACCGTTAGAAAATAAAATCACTCCAGGAATAGTTAATAAACATAGTGGCTCAGCAAGTTTTAGATGGCTCGTGAATGCCACTAATATACTTTTAGAAGGAAAAGGGAAAGCGCTTGTTACAGCACCTATTTCAAAAATTGCATGGCACAAAGCTGGGCATAAATTTGCAGGACAAACTGAACTATTAGGTAAATTAACTAACAAAAAAACATCTATGCTTTTTACAGCAATATCACCAAATAATGGATGGAGATTTAATACTTTATTAGCTACAACACATATACCTGTTAATGAAATAAATAATAAATTAACAAAAGAATTAATTACATATAAGTTAAATACTTTATTGAATTTTTGTCGTCAGTTTAAGGAAAAACCATTAATACAGATAGCTGGTTTAAATCCCCATGCGGGAGAAGAAGGAAAGATTGGAATAGAAGAAGAAAAATTAGTTATCCCTGTTTTAAATCAATGGAAGTCAGATAATCCAACTATCCAAATTCGTGGGCCAATGCCTCCAGATACCTGCTGGATTTCATCGGCAAATGCATGGAATGACACTTCAAACAACAAGAATAATGCACCAGATGGAATTCTTGCTTTGTATCACGATCAAGGTCTCATACCAGTAAAGCTGATTGCCTTTGATGAAGCTGTTAATACAACTCTTGGGCTACCTTTTGTTAGGACATCCCCTGATCATGGCACTGCACTTGATATTGCAGGTAAGTTCAAAGCAAGAGAAACAAGCATGGTTGCTGCAATCAATAATGCCTGGCTTCTTTCTAGATAAGAAATACATTTAAACTGGTTTTAATCTCATTAAAACTTGACCAAACTCAACTGGTGTTCCATTCTCAACAAGAATTTCAATAACTTCACCACTCACCTCTGACTCTAATTCATTCATTAATTTCATTGCCTCAAGAATACATACAGCTTGTCCAACACTGATTCTCGATCCGATTTCCACGAAAGGAGGCTCTTCTGGCCCTGGTGCGCGATAAAAGGTCCCAACCATAGGAGCAGTTACTTCAACCAAATCAGAGCGTGATCCTGGAACAGAAGGAGGAGGCGTACTTGGTACTGTGGAGGCCTCAATTTTACGTTGAGGGGAGGGGAGATCAATCTCTTCTGATGTAGTTTTCTTTGGTGAAGTTATTGAATCTGAAGAATTACCAAGATTGCGTTTAACTTCCAAGTAAAAATCTTCTCCTTCAAGTCGAAACTCTTGAATATCGCTCTCAGCTAAAGTTGCCAATAAGCGATGAAGCTCTTCGTGATCAAGATTCATAGTCATTGTGTTTCTCGGCCTAGATAACTGTCATTTCGAGTGTCTACTCGAATTTTCTCACCAATTGAAATAAATAATGGAACCATTACTTGAGCTCCTGTTTCCAAGATTGCAGGCTTTGTACCTCCCGAAGCAGTGTCACCTTTTACCCCAGGATCAGTTTCTTTTATTTCTAAAACAACTGAATTGGGCAATTCAACTTCAAGAGGTTTTTCATTCCAGGACACTACATTAACCTCCATCCCCTCCTTTAGATATTTCCGACTTTCTCCAATTTGTTTAGCAGTTAGACGTGTTTCTTCATAAGAAGTCATATCCATAAATACAAAATCATCTCCATCCATGTATGTGTGTTGCAACTTAGATTTTTCCAATAGAGCCTGTGGAACCATTTCACCAGCCCTAAAAGTCTTCTCGACAACACTACCGCTCACAACGGCTTTTAACTTAGTTCTGACAAACGCAGAACCTTTACCAGGCTTGACATGTAGAAATTCAATAACACGCCAAACTGCACCGTCTAACTCGATTGTAGTGCCAGTGCGAAAGTCGTTACTTGAAATCATTCACACAAAAGATACCAAACGATCATAAGTCTGTGCCAAAGTCATGCAAAACATAGAATTAACATGGCAAAAAAGATTTGCATTCTTGCCCTGATAACAATCCTATTTTCTCTAAGCTCTCCATGGATTGACCCTGCCGTTGCAAGCCTTCCGAATGGTAATCGACAAAAAGATCCATATGCAATCTTAAGAAATTCTTTACCGATTGACCAAAAAGAATTACGTGAATTACAAAACAAACTAGAGGATACAAGCGACGATCTAAGAGGAAGTCGATGGTCAGCTATCAACAAAGCCACCTCAAGAAGTCAATTCTTAGTAAGTAACAGAAAAAATCAAATTCTTAACTCAATACCAGAGGAAAATAAAGAACAAGCGGATAATCTACTTTCTAATTTAAAAGCAGAGCTTGATGAATTAGGGCAAATATCTAACGAAAAAAATAAAGCCTCATTTCTACAAGTCAGACGTAAAAGTTTAAAGACAATTGATGACTTAGAATCTCTTCTAATCACTAATAATTTTCCCTATAATATACCAAGTGAATATGATAATTTACCAAGACTATTAGGCAGAGCAAATGTAGAAATAAAAACATCAAAAGGAAATATGAATGCAATTATTGATGGTTATAATGCTCCATTAACAGCTGGTACATTTATAGATCTCTCATTGAAGGGTTTTTACGATGGGTTACCAATTAACAGAGCTGAAGAATTTTTTATTCTTCAAACAGGTGATCCTCAAGGAGAAGCGATTGGATATATAGATCCTGCTAATAATGAGTTGAGAAGAGTTCCATTAGAAATAAGAACACCTAATGCTGAAGAGACACTGTATGGACAAACTTTCGAGGAAGTTGGTCTTTATACAGAAATCCCTGTACTTCCTTTCGCAACCTTAGGAACACTTGGATGGGCTCACTCTGATACAGATTTAAATGATGGCTCATCTCAGTTTTTCTTCTTCCTATATGAAGCTGAATTAAATCCAGCTGGACGTAATCTGATTGATGGAAGAAACGCAGCTTTTGGCTACGTAATAGAAGGTTCGGAGATATTAAATAAACTTGGGGTAGATGATAAAATTATTGAAATTAAAGTATTAAGTGGTTCAGAAAATCTAAAACTTAAAGCTTAGATTTCAAAGAAAGTGGCAATTACCATTAAAGATTTAGGTGAAATAGAATTACTAAATCGTTTAAAAAAATTTATGCGATCTGGGCAGATAGATGATGATATTGCAGAAATAAATATAATCAACAAAAGTTTATTAATTAATACTGACTTGCTTGTAGAGAAAATTCATTTCTCTGAAGATATATCTAATGCGAAAGATATTGGCTGGAAATGTATTACTACAAATATTTCTGATCTTGTTTGCAGCGGTTCAGAAAACATAACCGCATTTACTGTTGGGCTTGTTTTACCACCCAACACACATTGGAAATGGGTAGAAGATCTATATGAAGGAATGTCGGAAGCGATGCATAAATATGGAGGAGAAATAATTGGTGGAGATTGCTCTAGTGGAGAAACAAAAATGATTTCAATTACAGCAATTGGAGAAATGAACCTGCCGAAACTGCATAGAGGCAATGCTTTACCAGGAGATTTTTTAGTTAGTACCGGAGTCCACGGATTAAGCAGGTTAGGTTTAGCGCTTTTAACATCAGGAAAACTACCTAGTGAGGTACAAATAAGTCCTCAGCTTATGGATAGAGCTATCAATTCACATAAACGTCCATATCCAGCTGTAGAGGCACTCAAAGCACTCAAGGAGTGCAAGCCTAAGTCAGCTAGTTGGAGAGCCGCAGGGACTGATAGCAGTGATGGGCTTATGGAATCAATTAGAGGAATTTGCCAAAGCAGTAATTGCCAGGCAGTCTTATCAAAAACTTCTATTCTTACAGATCCTGATTGGCCAAAAGACCCCTCGTGGAATGAGTGGGTCCTTAATGGAGGAGAAGACTATCGATTGATACTAAGTATTCCTAAGGAATGGGCTGAAGCTTTTTTAAAAAAATTCAGATCTGCCCATATTATTGGGTTTATAAAAGAAGGTAAACCCAATATTTTCTGGGATAACTTAGAACAAATTAATATTGAACAATCGAGTCGATTTCAACATTTTTAAGTTGATATTGAAATTTATTTCCATTTCTGAGCAACAATTTCAGCTAAATCAACAACCCTTTGGCTATAACCCCACTCATTGTCATACCAAGCTAAAACTTTAACCATATTGTCATCTATACACATCGTTAAAGCTTCATCAACAATTGTTGATTCATTAGTTCCAGCATAATCAGTAGAAACCAAAGGTAGATCACCGTATTTGATGATTCCTTTCATTTCTCCCAGTGAAGCTGTTTTCAATAATGCATTGACCTCTTCTGCACTAGTTTTACGTTTTGATTCAAAAACCAAATCCACTGCAGAAACATTGGGAGTGGGAACTCTCATCGCAATACCAGTTAGTTTCCCTTTCATTTCTGGATAAACAAGAGCAACAGCTTTTGCTGCTCCAGTTGATGTAGGAACCAAATTCATTGCGGCAGCTCTTGCACGACGTAAATCACGATGAGCATTATCCAGAATTCTTTGATCTCCCGTGTAACTATGAATTGTGGTCATTAGGCCTTTGTTAATGCCCAACTTTTGATCTAAAACTTTTACTATCGGAGCTAAACAGTTGGTGGTGCAACTTGCATTACTGAGAATATCAAAATCTTCATGAGAATATTGATCAGCATTAACACCAACCACATACGTACCTACTCCATCACCCTTACCAGGTGCTGTAAGAATTACCTTCTTAGCTCCAACTTGTAAATGCTTACTAGCACCAACATCTGTATTAAAGACACCTGTTGATTCAATTACTAGATCAATTCCCCACTCTTTCCAAGGGAGATTTAATGGGTTTCTATCTGAATAACATTTAATAGTTTTACCATTAATTTGAAATGTATCATCAGTATGTGAGATTTCAGCATTGTTAATAGCACCCAGAATAGAGTCATATTTGAGCAGGTGGGCACAGGTCTTTGGATCAGAAGTGACGTTAATACCGACAACCTCAATATTTGTATTTGCACCCCTGCTCAGCCAACAACGCATAAAATTGCGTCCAATTCTTCCGAAACCATTAATCGCAACACGCAAAGTCATTTCAAAAACGGTAAAACCGCATAAGCTACTGGCCGCTGATCATACAGAACGATGATCATTTTCTGTGCATTTTGCAAAATAATTGAAGCGTTAAGGAAATAAAAAGTACAAAAACTCTCTAATTCTTTAAAAAATGTGCCTTTAGATCCACGAAGAGTTATCTTTCACTCGTCACTCAAGCGACATTGAAGAAGACACAAAAGTTACCACCTCATATTCACTTTATTGGAATAGGAGGTATTGGCATGTCTGCTCTTGCAATGATTCTTGCTAAAAATGGATACTCTATATCTGGCTCAGACAAAACAAAAAGCCTGACTTTAAAAAAATTAGCCGAAAATCATATTAATATCTTTCAAACTCAAGATGAATCTAATATCGACAAAATTCTTGAAGTTCATGGAAAAGATATATTAATTGTTAGAAGTTCAGCAATACATGAAGATAATTTAGAATTATCTAAAGCAAAAAAATATAATTTAAAAATCAATCATCGTTCTGAAATATTAGCGTTTTTAATTGAACAAAAGAGATCAATAATTGTCTCAGGATCTCATGGTAAAACAACAACAAGTACTTATATTACAACATTATTTTCTTATGCAAAAAGGAATCCAACAGCCATCATTGGTGGAATAGTACCTCTATACAAAAAAAACTATAATGTTAGTGATGGTGAATTCTTAATTGCAGAAGCAGATGAATCAGACGGATCATTAGTAAAATTTAATCCAAACATCGGAGTAATAACTAATTTAGAGCTTGAACACGTTGATCATTATGTAGACCTAGAAGATTTAATAAAAACTATGAAAAAATTCTCTCAAAAATGTGAATACTTAATTACCAATTTTGACTGTGAGAATCTTAGACATAATATAGCAGATTCAAAATGGTTTTCGATTGAAAAAATTAGTAATATAGATTTTGCACTAATTCCAAAAGAATCTAATGGTTATGAAATCGTGGCTGAATATTATGAAAAAGAAAAATTTATTGATATCATAAAAATACCTGTGCCTGGAATACACAATTTAAGCAATGCAGTTGCTGCTATAGCTGCATGTAGAATAGCTGGAATTGATTTTAAAGACATAAATAAAGGAATTAATAATTTACAGCTACCTTCAAGAAGATTTGAAAATAAAGGATCATGGAAAAACAGAATAATAATTGAAGATTATGCTCATCATCCTACCGAAATTGATGCTGCGATATCAATTGCCTCTACTATCATTAAGAAAAAACATAACCTTTCAAAAATAACACCTAAAAGATTAGTTACTATATTTCAACCTCATCGGTATAGTAGAACTCAAAAATTTCACAAGGAATTTGCAAAAAGCCTAAGTAAATCTGATTTAGTATTCATAACACCAATTTACTCTGCCGGAGAAGTTGAAATCGAAGGAATAAGTAATAAGACTATTGGAGATGAAATAAAAAAATTAAAACCTAATCTAGAAATATATACTCTAGATAATAATCAGAATTTAATAAATCTAATAAAAGAACATACAATTGAAAAAGACTTAATTCTAATTATGGGAGCAGGAGATATTAATAAGATATGTACAAATTTATTTTTAAAATACATTAATAATAAATTGATCAGTGGTAATTTAGCTGCTTAATAAATGAATACCATTCAATTAGAAAAAAATATTTCCTTATCAAATTTCACCACTTGGAGAATAGGTGGTCCTGCAGAATGGATTGCTCAACCAAAAAATATTGAAGAAATTAAATATTTAATTAATTGGATAAATAAGAAAAAAATTCCCTGCAATATTCTTGGTGCTGGATCAAATCTTTTAATAAATGACAAAGGAATTAAAGGTTTAAGCCTATGTATGCGTAATTTCAAAGGAATTCAAATTGATAAAAATAGTGGAATTATCGAAGTCCTAAGCGGTGAAATGCTTCCAACTTTGTCAAGAAAAGCAGCTGCAAATGGACTTCATGGACTCGAATGGGCTGTAGGAATACCAGGAACAATTGGCGGAGCAGTAGTTATGAATGCAGGAGCACAAGAACATTGCATATCTAGCTATCTAGAAAGTATTAAAACGCTATCTTTAACAGGTGAATACAAAACGATCAAAGGAAAAGATCTCAATTTTGGATATCGATACAGTCTGCTTCAAAATGAGAAATTGATTGTCTTATCTGCTCGACTCAAGCTGGTATCAGGTCATGCAGAAAAAATTCGACTGGTAACAAATGAAAACCTTCATCATCGATTAAAAACTCAACCTTATCAAGCCCAAACCTGCGGCAGTGTTTTTCGTAATCCAGAACCGTTGAAAGCTGCAAAATTAATTGAAGAACTTGGTTTAAAAGGATTGCGCTTTGGTGGAGCGGAAATATCCAAAATGCACTCAAATTTTATAATTAACGCAAACAAAGCTTCCTCTTGTGACGTCAGAGAATTAATTAAATATATTCAAAAAAGAGTTTTTAATTCTTATGGAATCTTGTTAGAAACAGAAGTCAAACAATGTGGCTTTTAAATTTAAACCCTAAAATCAAAAACAATAGGACATTCTTATGGCTGGATTCGGACTACCAAATTTTGGACAACTCACTGAAGCTTTTAAAAAAGCACAACAAATTCAACAGAATGCTCAAAAACTGCAAGAAGAGCTTGAGGTGATGGAAATAGAGGGATCAAATAATGACAATAGGGCAAAAGTATGGATGTCAGGCAATCAAAAACCTTTACGAGTAGATATTGATCCATCTCTTCTTTCTGAAGAAAAAGCAGTAATCGAAGACGCCATACTAGATGCTATGACATCTGCTCATGAAGTTTCAACTTCGACGATGAAAGAACGAATGGAAGATTTAACCGGTGGATTCAAGCTTAACCTGCCTGGTATGGGAGAGGAGAATTAATCATTTCCTCAAGGTTCTCACGATAAAAAGGATATCTTTCAAGATCTTTATTTATTACACAACCAGGCTCATCTCTATGCAAACAATTTCGGAACTTGCATTTTGACTTACTTAACTGAGTTCGAAACTCAGGAAACAAAGAAGCAAAACGAGATGGCTCGCATATTATTTCTGGACGATTAAACCCAGGCGTATCAGCAAGAAGTGATCCTTTTCCAATTGCAAAAAGTTCCACATGCCTAGTCGTGTGTGTACCTCTCTTTAATTTTTTTGAAACAGATGAAGTCGGTAATGAAACGGTAGGGATTAAATGATTAATTAAACTTGTCTTTCCTACGCCCGAAGGACCAGCAAGTACAGTTAATTTTGTTTTTCGAAATCGTTCTATTAATGAATCAATACCCTGAGAATTATGTATAGATACTGGTATACAATCATAACCCCAAGATTTTAATTTATTGATATATAAAACCAAATCATTCTTTGTAATTAAATCTATTTTGGTTAAAATTATCAAAGGCTTTATATTTGCACATTCAGCGGTTAATAAAAAACGGCTTGTTTGCTCCATATCAAATAACGGCTCATCAACTGAGATACAAATAGAAACTAATGTAACGTTTGCCACCGCTGGTCGCTTTAAAAAAGTTTTTCTCGGCTCCACTTGTGAAATTACAGCTTTTTTATTTTTAAAATCTATAGACTCAATGCAAACTATATCACCTACATCTATAAATAAACCTTGATAATCTAACTTACTTCTTCGTGTACAAAGGAATCTTATTTTTTCAGAAAATTGTTCCAATGATTCATCTTTTAAATCTTGATAATCAATCTCTACAATTAAAAAATTTGCCTTAAGTGCAACAACAATACCTTTTAATTTATTAGATTTGTTATTATTCACTCGATATTATCAAAGTTACTTCTTTAGAATCTTTATTCAATATTTTTACTTTATAACCCTTCTCTTGTAAACCATCGATGACACTAGTCTCTGCTTCACCTATATCAAGATCTACTTTTAAAACTTGGTTTGAAGATAAGTTTTCCAAAACCAAACAGCATTTAACAAAATTTACTGGACAAGCAAAGCCACGCAAATCTAAATAATGATCAATAAAGATATTTTTATCCACTATTTATTTACCAAATAACTTACTAAATAAACCACTTTTATGATAATGATGTTGAGGGCCACGTGCAGAATAATGTCCAGCTAATTCTTCTAATAAATTTCTTTCAGAATCTGATAATTTTGTAGGCAATTTAATCTTTACTGAGACTTGATGATTACCTCTAGCAACAGGATTGCCTAATTTTGGCACTCCTTTATTTTCTAAACTCAAAATAGAGTTAGGTTGTGTTCCTACTGGAATTTTTAACTTAGTAGGGCCATCTACAGTATCTATTTCAATAGTATCTCCTAAAATTGCCTGCAGGTAACTAATATTAACCTCAGATAAAATTGTCAATCCATCTCTCTTTAAATTAGGATTATTTTTAACTTTTAAGAAGACATATAGATCTCCAGATGGACCACCCTTTAATCCAGCATTACCCTCTCCTGAAACTCTTAATCGTGTTCCGCTATCAACTCCAGCAGGAATATTAATTTTTAATTTTTTTCTTACTTGTTTAACCCCTTTTCCTCCACAAGCATTACAAGGATCTTTAATCACTTGTCCAGAACCTCCACAAGTTGGACATTCAGCGACTTGGGTAAAACTTCCAAAAGGAGTACGAGTAGCTCTTCTTACTTGACCTGCACCACTACATGTAGGACAAGTAACAGGACCAGTGCCTTTCTTAGCCCCAGTCCCTCTACAAACATCACAAGTTTCTAAATGAGGTACCGTGATCTCTTTTTCTTGTCCAAAAATAGCTTTGTCAAAATCAATCGTTAGGTCGTAACGTAAATCGTCTCCCTGTTGAGGTCCACGTCTTTGAGGGCGAGAACCTCCTGGAGAACCAGAACCACCAAAGCCATTAAAAAAGGTCTCGAACAAATCTGCAAAGCCGCCCATATCTCCCATATCCGGCATCCCAGCAGCCCCACCTATTCCAGCTTCTCCAAATTGATCGTAACGAGCTCTCTTTTGAGAATCGCTTAACACTTCATATGCTTTACCTATTTCTTTGAACTTATCCTCTGCTCCTGCTTCTTTATTCACGTCAGGGTGATATTTCCGAGCTTGCTGTCTATAAGCTCTTTTTAAAGTGTCAGCATCAGCATCTCTGCTGACACCCAATAGATCGTAAAAATCAGCCATTAGTTCATTTAAACAAATTCAATTCCGTTTCGATCATCATGTAGTTAATTCTCATCTTTAGTTAAGTCTTCTGAAGATTGACTTTGTTGTTCATTAGCAGCACTCTGATCAGGAATCGCTGCACTAGCTACTTTCGGTCCTGGTCCCATAGAAACTTTAACCAAAGCATGCCTTAAAACACGACCATTCAAGTGATAGCCCCTTTGTAATTCTTCAATCACAATATCCTCAGCCTTTTCATCACTGGGCTCTCTCATGACAGCTTCATGCAAAGAAGGATCAAAAGTTTGATCAACGACACGCATTGGAGCTACACCTAGTTGCTTAAGAACTTCAACTAATTGCTTATAAAGTCCTTGGTAACTTCGATGTAATGCTTGAGCTTCTTCGCCCTCTGGGTTTAATTGCCGTCTTGCTCTTTCAAAATTATCTACAACAGGAAGTATTTCACTAAGCGTAGTGCAAGTAAGTTGAATTTTTAGATCATCTTGATCACGCGTCTGACGCTTTCGGAAGTTGTCAAAGTCAGCAGCTATTCTCATGTATTGGCCGTTTAAAGTTTCATGCTCTTTTTCTAATTGCTGTAATCTTGCTTCAGTATCTGGACTTTTAATATTTGAATCAGAGCTAGTTGAAGATTGATCGTTTTCTGGATCTACTGAATCATTTTTCAATTTAGACTCAACTTCAGGATTATCAGAAAGCTCAACTTGTTCGAGTGATTCATTACTTGTATGTGAACTTACAGAATTTTCATTAGAATCATCTTGTGATGAACCATCTTGAAATAATTCATGTTCTGAGGAGGAAACGTCTGAATTCATATAATTCGGTCAGCTATTAATACATGTTGATTGGAAAGGGTTTTTTGTACAAGCTACGGAAGCCCACACCTATTAAACAAAAAAAATTATTTACGAATCAACTTCAAACGCAAGAGCTACACCATTGTTGCAATATCTTTTACCAGTTGGCCTTGGACCATCATTAAAAACATGCCCTTGATGCCCACCACATCGTCGACAATGATATTCAGTTCTAGGGACAATTAATTTGAAGTCTGTTTTTGTCTCAATGGCATCAGGTAAATGATCGAAAAAACTTGGCCAGCCTGTTCCACTGTCAAACTTTGTTTTTGAAGAAAATAAAGCAAGCCCGCATCCTGCACAATGAAAAACTCCTTTCCTTTTTTCATTATTCAATTGGCTTGAAAACGGTCTCTCTGTTCCTTCCTTACGTAAAACGTAAAAAGCGTCTTTGGCTAAACGATTTTCCCATTCTTTATCCGTTAAAGTTTTATAGTTTTCCATAGGTTTAGGTGCAGCAAAAGAACTTTTTGGTTTGATAGTAAAACCAAAAAGAGTATTCAAGAGTCCAAGCATAAAAAATCTACGCTTCAAAGAAATTTCTCAACTCGATGAATCTTAATAAAATTTCCTCCCTAAAAGTTGAAAAAATTAATTCATAAAAATGATTTCCAATTCTTTAAAAACAAATGAAATAGCTAACTACAGGTTAAGCATTGCTCCAATGATGGATTGCACAGATAGGCATTTTCGTGTCCTTATGCGCCAAATCACAAAGAAATCGCTTCTATACACAGAAATGGTTGTTGCACAAGCACTGCATTACAGCAAAAACAGGAATAAATTATTAGATTTTGATGAGATTGAGCATCCTATTTCCTTACAACTAGGAGGAGACAATTCGAAACTTTTAGCTGAAGCAGCTCAAATGGCTGAAGATTGGGGCTATGACGAAATTAATTTAAATATTGGCTGCCCAAGTCCAAAAGTAAAGTCTGGCAACTTTGGAGCATGTCTAATGGGTAAACCAATGATAGTGGCAAGTTGTATTGAGAAAATGAAAAAATCATGCAATATCCCAATAACAGTTAAACATAGACTTGGTATTGATAATCTTGATAGTGATGATTACCTTATGCAATTTGTTGATAATTGTTCAATTGCAGGAGCAGACAGATTTATAATTCATGCAAGAAAAGCTTGGCTAAATGGATTAAATCCAAAAGAAAATCGAACAATTCCACCACTTCAATATGAAAGAGTTGAAAAATTAAAACGCAACAGACCTGAATTAATTATCGAACTTAACGGTGGAATAAATACCTTAGATGATTGTATTACAACTCTCAAAGTATTTGATGGGGCAATGGTAGGCAGAGCTGCGTACTCACATCCATTTATTTGGACAAAAATAGATTCTATAATTTATGGAGAAAAAGAAGAATATCTCTCTAGATCAAAAATAATTAAAAAAATGATTCCTTTTGCTCAAAAACATATAGAAAATAACGGACGTCTTTGGCAAATTTCTAAACACATTTTAAATCTAATAGAAAATATTCCTAAAGCAAAAATTTTGAGACAAGAATTAAGTGAAAAAAGTCAAAATCAGAAAGCTGACATTTCCATTTTAAAAAAAATTGCCCAACAACTTGAAGATGCTGGGCAATAAAAACAAGAAACAAAATCTCTAAGATTCTGCTCCACCATAATCTGCAGTAGATTCATCTCCTCCTTCAGGTGAAGCACCTCTTCTTCTTCTACTACGTCCTTGATCAAAGCCATTTGCATCTTGAGAAGCATTGCCATGACTACGATCTTCCCAACCTTTAGCTCCAGAAGGCCTGTCTTGAGCTGATTGATCACCATAGCCGCCACCTTGGCCGCCACCGCCGTAACCGCCACCGCCATAGCCGCCACCTTGGCCGCCACCGCCGTAACCGCCACCGCCTCTTCTGGGCGCACTGCCTCTAGGTTCAGCTTTGTTGATTCTCAAAGGACGTCCCATAAGCTCAGCGCCTTGTAGAGATTCAATTGCTGAAGCTTCAACTGCTTCATCAGCCATCTCAACAAAAGCAAAACCTCTTTTGCGTCCTGTATCTCGTTCTAAAGGTAAAGAACAATTTGCTACCTCCCCAAAAGGAGAAAACAATTCAATGACATCTTCCTGCTCAGCGCGGAAGGGTAAGTTGCCGACAAAAATACTCACTTGAAAATTGGACTGAAAATAAAATGTAACTAATAGGCTATGAAAAGCCAAAATTAATAACTCTAAAATGAGTTATCGTTAAACACTTTAATACCGAAAGCCCTCAAATAGATTTAAAACAATTTTTTTACTTAAATAATTTTTCACGCCACAAAATAAGTTGTTCTTGAACTCTCTCAAATCCAGTTCCACCAGCACTCAAGCGCGACTCAACCACACTAGAAGGCAAAAGCTTTTCAAAAATATCTTTTTCAAATAATTTATGAAATGTTTTCCATCTTTCCAACGGGATATCTTTTAATAAAATTCCCTCTTGCAAAGAGGTTTTCACAATCTTTCCAACTAATTGATACGCCTCTCGAAATGGTATGTCCTTACCCACTAAATAATCGGCTACATCAGTAGCATTTGAAAAATCCGATGAAACAGCATGATTCAATCTTTCTTTTCTAAAAATTAAACCTTCTTCAAACAATATTGACATAGCAATTAACGAATTCTGAACTGTTTTCACAGTATCGAAGATTGCTTCTTTATCCTCTTGAAAATCTTTGTTGTATGCCAAAGGTAATCCTTTGATCATGGTAAGCATAGCTTGTAAATGTCCAAATACTCTCCCTGACTTACCTCTAACTAATTCTGGAACATCAGGATTCTTTTTTTGAGGCATAAGACTACTTCCAGTGGCACATCGATCTGTTAATTGAATAAATGCAAATTCTTCAGATGCCCACAAAATAACTTCTTCAGATAATCTACTTAAATGAGCCATAATTAACGCTGAGGCTCCTAAAAATTCTACAACAAAATCTCGATCACTTACAGCATCTAAGCTGTTAGAATAAATGTCTTGAAAATGTAATTCTGAAGAAGTAATATTTCTATTTATAGAAATAGAAGTCCCTGCTAGAGCAGCTGCACCTAGTGGTGAAATGTTTACTCTTTTTCTAACATCTTTTAATCTATTTCTATCTCTTTGTGCCATCTCAACATATGCCAATAAATGATGAGCTAAAGACAAAGGTTGTGCTCTTTGTAAATGCGTATAACCAGGAATCAACGTATGAAGATTTTGTTCTGCTAATAAAAACAGAGATTTCTGAAGACGTTCTAAATCCAAATCAATTTCATCAATACGCTTTCTAAGCCACAATCTCATATCTGTTCCAACCTGATCATTGCGACTACGACCAGAATGAAGTTTTTTTCCTACAGGACCTATTAAATCTATTAATTTTTTTTCTACTGCAAAATGTACATCTTCATCTGAAATAACAGGTTGAAACAATCCATCAGAAGCCTCTTTCCTAATCTGTTGAAGACCATTTTCTAATTTAATAGCCTCTTCTTTAGTAATAACTCCTTGAATTCCAAGCATACGTGCATGGGCAATTGATCCATCCAAATCTTCTTCTAATAAACAAATATCAAACTCAATAGAGGCATTAAATTTTTCTATAAAAGGATTAAGTCCTTTATCAAATCTATCGCTCCAGGTTTTGCTCAATGCATTTTCCATTTACTAATATAAATAAAGCAAGAGTCTTAACAATTGTCAGGCATTTTACTAAGTTAATGCAGGAAGAGTTAATTCTTGATTAACTTTTAAAACCACCATTGAAGCATCATCTTCAAGATGATGATCACTCACACCAACAAAACCATCTAATCTCTCAAAAAGTTTATGTAATATTTGTTTCGCGCCTAAACCCTCTCTAGCGAATTTATCTAAAAAACTTATCAAACGATTTTCGTCAAATCGTTCTCCTGATATACCAGGTGCTTCGGTAACACCATCTGTATAGTAAAGAAGAACATCCCCAGGCTGAAGAAATATTTCTCCACATCCATATTCAGCCTCAGGTTGAAGACCTATCAATAAACCAGGAGCATCTAATCTATTTATTGATCTTGACTTTGCACTCCATAGCAAAGGAGGATTATGAGCTGCATTAGCAAAACGTAATTTTCTTGATTGCGGATCATAGTCAGAATAAAACAAAGTTACAAACCTATGAGACTGAGTCAAGTCTTCGAGAGCTAATTGATTTAAGTCATGCAAAATAGAATCAGGGGGTAAACCTGTTAAAACTTCTGCTCTTAGCATTCCTCGCAACATAGTCATCAACAATCCAGCAGGAACACCTTTACCCATAACATCACCAATCACAAAAGCCCAGCGACCACTTGATTTTGCCCTTTCAGTCAAATCTGGACGTGTAGGCATAAAATCGTAATAATCACCCCCTACTTGAAAAGCAGGCCTACAACAAGCAGCTAATTCAACACCGTCAATTATTGGGCATTGATCAGGTAATAATTGTGATTGAATTTCAGCGCCAATACTTATTTGTCTATCAACTTTTTCATGATTCCGAATTACCTGAAATATGACATCATTTTCTATTGCTACTCCAGTTAGATCAGCAACTATTTGAATATGCTTTCGATGAATATTACTACCAAAAACAATTTCTTTCTTGTCAAAAGCATACAATCGACCTCGTTGCCTTCCTCGAGAAACTATTGAGGTAGCAATTACATTAGAAGACTCAAAATGTCTTTGAACCAAATGATCTAACATTAATATATTTTTTTCCTTCATTCCAAAACCGATTTTCTTGCCCTCCTCTAAAAGAAATAATTTTCTAAAAAGTTCATGATCTTCATCAGTAGGAACCATTTGTAATTGTTCACGCCAAAGACTTCCATTATCTTGAAAAGGGATTAATAAAGAGCCTTTAACACCTAATAATTGAGTTACGAGAAGTGGAATAAGTTCAAGAAAACGCTTTAAATTAGTAAAACTTCGCAAAGAAAAGCTTAATGAAAGCAACAAATCTTGGTTGATAATTTGTTCTTGAGAAAGACTATGAAGCAAATCTTTTAAAGACTTAGATGCAGCACTTGATAAGGAGTTAGCTGAATCTAAATATTCTTGTTGTGATATTGAAGAATTTTCTTTCACTATTCTCCAAGAATAAAGAAATTAAAATATAGCAACGTATAAAAAAATTTTATAAAAATCATCTATTAGCTAAAAGTGCCTCAATAAATTCAAAGCTGTTAAATGGTCGTAAGTCCCTAACTGTCTCTCCAGCTCCGATAAATCTAACAGGAAGTTTTGCCTCTGATGCAACCGCCATAGCTACACCTCCTCGGGAAGATCCATCAAGTTTTGTAAGTATAACTCCTGTTAATTCAGCTGAATCAGCAAAGGCTAAAGCCTGTCTTAGCCCGTTTTGACCTTGACTAGAATCTAAGACTAGCAAAGATTCGACATTTGCTTGAGGAGCAAGTTTATCAATAATTTTTCTAATTTTTTTTAATTCCTCCATTAAATTATTTTTCGTTTGTAATCTTCCTGCAGTATCTACCAACAATAAATCTATATTTTTTGATTTGCCTGCACCAATAGCATCAAATACTATTGATGCAGGGTCAGCATTCTTAGATTCATTTGCGATAACTTCCACACCTGTCCTGTTGCCCCAAACCTTGACTTGTTGAACAGCTGCAGCTCTAAAAGTATCTGCAGCAGCAATCATTGCAGAAAAACCACTTCTTTTTGCAACACTTGCCAATTTACCTAGGGTCGTTGTTTTACCCACTCCGTTAACACCTACTAACATCCAAATATTTAAGCAACCTTTTTTTGGAGAAAGTAAATCAACGCCACTTTCCTTTATTGGCTTTTCTAAAATATTCACTAATTGTTCTTTTAAAAAACGCAAACCTTCAGAAGCTTCAACAACTTCCTCATTTAACTTACTTCTTAAAGAATCCAAAATTTGATCAGTAGCAGAAACCCCAGCATCTGATCTGAGTAAAAGAGTTTCTAAATCATCAAGAACTTCGGGTGTAAGTGGATCGTCACCTAATTGATCTAATAATTCAGTAACAAAGCCTTTACGAGTTTTTTCTAAACCTTGTTTTAATCTACTCAACCAATCAATTTCATCTAATGAAAATTGATCAATTTTTTTTCCTTGTGCCGCTAAAATCTCAGCAGACCATGTAAAAGTATCATCAAAATCGCCAAGTTGAGGCTCGTCTTCTACTTTCGAATCTTGAAAAACTTGAAGTTTCTTTTCATCTTCAATATTTAATTTCAAATTCTCTTTGATATTGTTTTTATTATTAAGTATGTCTTTTTCTTCAAGTTCTTTTTGACGTAACTCTTTCTCCTCTTTTTGCTTTTGTTTAAGTTGCAAGTAAGCTTGTTTTGCCCAATCTAAAGAGGCATCATCACCGGATGTAGAATTCTCAATTTGATTCATATTAGAGAGATTTTTTTCATCCTGATAAGATTTTTCTGTCATTTTAAATTTAATTTCAAAGTAGAATTTTGAAGTTTCCTTAAAACTCCATTAATCATTCTCCGTCCTTGGTCATCGCTATAACGATTAGCTAGATTAACAGCTTCATTGCAAGTAACAGCGGTAGGAGTATTAAAATCAATCAAATCAACCATTGCTAGTCTCAAAATATCTCTATCAATTCTTGGTAATCTTTTTAAACGCCAACCTTCCATCACACTATCAAGATTCTGATCAATCTTATCTTGCTTTTCAATAACTAGATGCACGCGCTTAAGAGCTTCATCTCGTATTTCCTTTTGATCAACTAATCCTAGTAGTTTTGGTAATTCAATACTTTCAGACAAGCAATTAAGTATGTTCTCTGAGTCAATCAGGCAAGTTTTTAAATGATTACGAGATTTTATTAAAACTCCAAAATCTTCTTGAAATTCGCTATCCAATAATTCCTTATTGGCTTTTTCTAATTGTGATGCACATGAATCTAATTGCTCTCGCCAATGTTGGGTTAAAGATTCGATCGCCTTACTAAGTAAACTTTCAAGATTAACTTTATTTGTATCTTTTTTTTTAACTTGTCCTAAAAGTAAAAGAGCTAATTCTCTCGAAATTGATTTTAATTGCATAACTATAACTAAAAATGCTTTACGAAGATGAGGCTCTTAACTGAGAAAATAAACTAGAAAAAGAAGTGTTTGTAGAGTTATTTCGATCGTCAGGATTTACAATTCCCGCAGAAATAATTGTTCTAAATGCATCTTCAACAGATATATCTAGATCTTTAACAGAACCCTCTGGCACTAAGGTATACCAACCAGTTGTGGGATTCGGTGCTGTAGGTATAAAAACACTTAATAAAGGTTTATCTGGTTCAGTTTGTAGAGAAGGGCCCACAATACCAGTAACAAAACCAACACTAAATAAGCCTTCACGAGGATATTCAACTAGCACAACTCGGCGAAATCTGGTTGAGTTATCTCTCAGAAAAGTTTCTAAAAGTTGCTTAAGAGTTTTATAAACTGATCCCGCAAGAGGTATGCGAGAGAGAGTTCCTTCCCCGAACTCAAGCAACCATCTTCCTACAAAATTTCTGGCCATTAGACCTATCAACAAAATTCCTAGAAGTGGAACTGTTAAACCCAACGCAAGATTAATTAGATCTTGCAATAAAGGGTTAAGAGTAATAAAGGGGTTTAATTGTTTTGGTATTGACGTTAATATTGCCAGCACAAAGCGACTGACAATTGTAGACAGCCAGATAGTGGTAGCTAAGGGAATAACCACCAAAAGACCAGCAATTAGGTCATTTTTAAGATCCTGCTGAAGCCTTGAGCCAAGAGTCAGATCTTCCTTAGGAGAGGACTGCACCAAATAAAGAGAGTCCGAAAAGTGTGTATATATACAATCTAACCAAATTCAGTGCATTAATTAAATAATTTAAGGTATTAATAGAAATAAAACATTAAAGAAAGTATTTGATAGCAAAATACAGTCGAAATTGACTGGAAAAAACCTTTTAATTCAAAGTAAAAAACTATTCATGAAAATCTGCCTATGAACTTGAAAAAATCAATTGATCTAACAAGAAAAATCAAAGAAAAAGCTTTCGAGGAAGGATTTAATGCAGTAGGAATTGCAAATGTTCCAGGATCTTCAAGAATCAAGCTTCGAACCGCTTCGTTAGAAAGATGGCTAGAAGCTGGACATCAAGCAAAAATGGAATGGATGAAAAGTCCAAGAAGAAAAAAAATAGAGAACATGCTTCCTGGCGTACAAAGTGTTCTTGCCGTTGGACTTAATTACTATGTAGAGACCGACAGCGCCCCTAAAGACATATCAATAGCAAGATATGGATGGGGAAAGGATTATCACAAGGTTATTGAAAGAAAATTAAAAAAAATTGCGAATTTTTTAAAAAAAGAAAGGCCAAACTCTAAATGGAAGATATGTGTCGATACAAGTGCATTTTTGGACAAAGCATGGGCCGAAGAAGCTGGAATTGGATGGATAGGGAAAAATAGCAATATAATTAACTCAAAAATCGGGTCGTGGATGTTTTTAGGTCATCTTTTATCAACTGAAGTTTTGAAAGCAGATAAACCTTCTCAATCTATATGTGGTGAGTGTGAAAAATGTATTGAAGCCTGTCCAACTAAAGCAATAGAAGAACCATTTATTGTCAACTCAAACAAATGTTTGGCTTATCACACTTTAGAAAACAGAGAGCAAGAATTACCACAAAATATTATTAATAAAATGGGTAATTGGATTGCTGGTTGTGATATCTGTCAAGATGTATGTCCATGGAATCAAAGAAATATTCCAATTACAACAGAACCCGATCTTCAGATATCTGAATGGATAGTAAACATGACCAAAAAAGATGCTTTATCTTGGAGTGATTCAAAATGGAAAGAAACTTTAAATAATTCAGCATTAAAACGAATTAAGCCATGGATGTGGCGTAGAAATATAAATTCAATATCAACTAATAAATAATGAATGCAAGAAAAATTTTAAAAATTTATCAATTGATACTTTATCTATGTATATTAGAATTTTTTCTTATAAATAAATCATCAAACTCTTTAGTTCCAACAATTAATGAACCAAGTCAACAAGAGTTAAAATCTACTTCAATACAAATTGGAAAAACAGCTATACAGCTTATTCAATTTGGTCAAAATGAGGAAGCAATTAAACTTTTAAAACTAGCAATAAAATTAAATCCTAAAGAAAAAGACATATGGATAAGTCTGGCAGAAGCACAGATTAGATCAAATAAAAAATATCAAGCATTATCATCTTTAAATGAAGCGATCAAATTAAAACCAAATGATAAGGATATATATTTTCAAATAGCCTCAATATATATGGATTTAAATAATCCTAAAGAAGCAAAGATTTTTATAAAAAAAGGTTTATTAGTTAATAAAAATGATGAGAGAGGTTATTTTCAACTAGGGAACGCTGAAATAATGTTAAATAATTATAAATCTGCACTAGTTGCATTTAAAAAATCTTCAAAAATTAATTCAAAATTTTGGCAATCTATCAATAATGAAGGTCTTGTTTTATATGAATTAGATAAACCAAAAGAAGCTATATCAAAATTTAAATCAGCACTTGAAATTAGTAATAATGCTGAACCAATGCTAGCTCTTGCAGTAGCATTATATGTCTCAAATAATAAATCTCTTGAATCATTAAACTTAGCTAAAAATGCGTTAAATTCTAATCCTCAATATGTTTCAAAAGACTATCAATCAAAACAATTGTGGGGTAAGAAATTACAAAAATCAGCACAACTTTTGTTTCAAACAACAGAAATGGATAAAGTAGTTAGAAACGCAAAAGAAAAAAATAAATAAATTAATGTTTAACAAAAAACTGGTTTTTAACAAAATAGTTAGTAGCCTAAATAAAGAAATTTAGGCCTCTTAAAACTCAAAGATGGCCAAGGAACGCCTGAAACCTATATCGTTGCACCAAGAAATGCAGCGTTCTTATCTCGAATACGCGATGAGCGTAATCGTTGGAAGAGCATTGCCAGATGCAAGAGATGGATTGAAACCAGTGCAAAGAAGAATTCTTTTTGCAATGCACGAATTAGGACTTACACCCGACAGACCTTATAGAAAATGTGCACGTGTTGTGGGAGATGTTCTTGGTAAATACCATCCCCATGGAGATCAAGCTGTTTATGACGCGCTTGTAAGACAAGTTCAAATTTTTAGTTCCAGATACCCAATTCTTGATGGTCATGGAAACTTTGGATCTATTGATGATGATCCCCCAGCTGCAATGAGATATACAGAAACTCGATTAGCACCAATATCTAATGTCGCAATTTTAAGTGAAATAGATCAAGAGACTGTTGATTTCTCTCCAAATTTTGATGGTTCACAGCAAGAACCAGATGTTTTACCAGCTCAACTACCTTTCCTCCTTTTAAATGGTAGTGCGGGTATTGCTGTTGGAATGGCAACAAGCATTCCTCCTCATAACTTAAACGAAGTAGTAGAGGCTTTAATAGCAATAATAAAAAAACCCTCCTTAGACGAAGAAAAATTATTAAAGCTAATACCTGGTCCCGACTTTCCAACAGGGGGAGAAATCTTAATTAGCAATGGAATAAAAGAAACTTACACAAAAGGTAGAGGAAGCATAACAATGAGAGGAATAGCTCATATTGAAGAAATTCATCCAGGAAAAGGTAAACATAAAAGAAGTGGAATTATTATTACTGAATTACCTTATCAATTAAACAAAGCTAGTTGGATTGAGAAATTAGCAGATCTTGTAAACAATGGAAAAGTTTCTGGAATAGCTGATATAAGAGATGAAAGTGATCGAGATGGAATGAGAATTCTTGTGGAAATCAAGAGGGACTCTGACCCACAAAAAATTCTTGACTATTTATATCAAAAAACCTCATTACAAAGTAATTTTGGAGCAATTTTACTTGCATTAGTTAATGGTCAGCCAATCCAACTTACATTAAGGCAATTACTAGATAATTTTCTAGAATTTCGAGAAAATACTATTTTACTTAGAAGCAATTATTTATTAAATAATATAAAAAATAGACAAGAAATAGTTGAGGCTCTTATCGAAGCTATAAATAATCTCAGAGAAATAATCAATTTAATTGAAAAATCAAAAGATACAGCTGAAGCAAAAAATACTTTAATTAATAGCTTAAAAATAAATGAAAGACAAGCTGACGGGATTTTAAGTATGCCTTTAAAAAAAATAACAAGCCTTGAAAAAAATTCATTAAAAAATGAAATAAAAGATTTAAAAAACAAAAGAGATCAGCTGGAATTAATTATTAACAATAGAGAACACTTAATGTCAGTAATGATTAAAGAACTTAAAGATTTGAAAAAAAGATTTGGTAGTAAGAGAAGAACAAAATTAATTGCAGGTGGAGATGCGTTAATTGCTGAAAGAATAGCAAATCAAAGACCTAATAAAGAACTACAAAGAATAAATGCTCTAAAGGAATTATCAATAGATTCTGAAATTATTATTCAAGCAAATAATGAAATAAAGATAATTCCTTCAATAACAATAAAAAAGTTAAAATTGAAAGATAGTAACCACGAAAGAAAAGATATTCTGCCTTCAAAACTAATATGGCCAATTAAAAATGAACCAAAAATATTAGCTATCACTAAATTTGGTAAAATAGGTCTTCTTAAATGGGAATTTGCAGGACAGAAGCCTGGACCCCTAGGCCAGTTTTTACCAGCAGGGTTAGAAAAAGATCAAATAATTAACCTTATTCCATTACCTGAAACAAAAGATATTAGTTTAGGAGTATTAAGTAGTGATGGAAAATTTAAAAGAATTTTAATCAGTGAAATTACAGATATTTCTAATAGATCAACAACAATTTTAAAATTAAAAGAAGGAATTGAACTTAAGTCTTGCCTTCTTTGTAAAGAGAATAGTTATCTATACACAGTAAGCGATATAGGCAGAATTATTAAAATAAAAATCACAGAAAAGATCTTCCCATGTATGGGAAAATTAGCTCAGGGAACCAGTATAATGAAAGTATTACCAGGTGAAAATATCATTGGTGCTTTAAATGTTCAAGATAAAGAAGTGAAAGACCTAGTTTTAATAACTAATAAAGGTTTTTTTATAAAGCATAATACTAAAGAAATAAAAACATCGAAAAAAGGTGAGTTGGGTACAATGGGAATTACTTTTAAAGATAATAAAAAATCAAAAAATAGAGTGATTAATTGTTTTTTAAATAATAAAAATGTTTATATAAAAACTGATAAAGATAAATATAAAAAAATAGAAACAAATCAAATTGATAATAGTTTATATAAAAAAGAAAAATTATTAAATGTAGAATTAGAAGATAACGAAATTATCAAATCTACTTTTACAATGATAATACCAGAAAAAGATTAAGATAAGGACGTTTGCTCAACCCAATTTAAATACTCATCAGTAACTGTTCCTGTAACATATTTTCCTGTAAAACAAGATAAATCTAATTCCTTAATCTTAGAATCTTTAGTAATAGCTTTAGTAAGGTCTTTTACTTCTTGATAAATCATTTTATCGATTAATAAATTTTCTTCTATTTGTTTTATATTTCTATTATAAGCAATCAATTCATACTTGCTAGGCATATTAATTCCATAAACATGGGGATATCTAATGGGTGGAGCAGCTGATGTAAAAGTAACTTTATTAGCCCCTGCACTTCTTGCCATTTGAACTATTTGCTGAGAGGTTGTTCCTCGAACAACAGAATCATCTACTATCAACACATTTTTATTTTTAAATTCAGTACTCATTGCATTTAACTTTTGACGAACAGAACGTTTCCTTAAAGATTGTCCTGGCATTATAAATGTTCTACCAACATAACGATTCTTAAAAAATCCCTCCCTATATTCAATACCTAACTGTCTTGCTACTTGCATAGCAGCAGGTCTAGAAGAATCAGGTATTGGCATTACTACGTCAACATCTCCATGAGAAATTTGTTTTTTTATCGTTTCTGCTAATAAATCTCCCATTCTTAATCTTGACTCATAAACAGAAATACCATTCATTATTGAATCAGGTCTAGCTAAATAAACATATTCAAAAGAACAAGGAAATAATTGAGGATTATTTGAACATTGTTTCGAGAAAAAATCTCCATCTGAAGTAATAAAAATAGCCTCTCCTGGATCGACATCTCTCACAATTTGATAATCATTATTTTCAATAACTAATGATTCACTCGCGATTACCCACTCAGGTTTATTGTTATCTTTAACTCTTTTACCAATAACCAGAGGGCGTATCCCAAAAGGATCTCTAAAAGCTAAAAGACCATGACCAGCTATTAAAGCGATGGAAGCATAAGATCCCTCGACTCTTGAATGAAGTGTTTTAACCGCATTAAAAAGATCGTCTGGATTTATATCCTTTCCTTTAATTGATGTATTTAGTTCTGTTGCCAAAACATTTAATAACATTTCGGTATCACTTGAAGTATTTGTATGCCGTCTATCAACTTTAAAAAGTTCTTTTTCTAATTCTCTCGTATTAGTTAAATTACCATTATGAACGAGAATAATACCGTAGGGAGCATTGACATAAAAAGGTTGTGCTTCTTCTTCTCGATGAGCTGCTCCTTTAGTGGCATATCTTACATGTCCTAATCCAATCTTTCCTATTAACGCTCTCATATCTCTAGTTCTATAGGCTTCCCTTACTTGCCCTTTAGATTTATTAATATGAAAAACACTACCATCCATTGTTGCTATACCAGTGGAATCTTGGCCTCTATGTTGCAGTAATAACAAACTATCGTAAATTTGTTGATTACATTGATCTGATGAGACAACTCCTACAATTCCACACATAATTATATTCCTAGGTTAAAAAATAGATTTAATTTTAAAATTATAAATCATAGATGATTTTATTTAGTTATTTTTTTATGTATAGAATTTTTATATATCTCTTTCAAATCTAAAATATTAACATCTATTATTATATTATCAAATTGATATATTGATAATTTTTTTTGTTTACTTACAGTACCTAAATGACTAATTGAAAAAGTATTTGATTCTTCTAATGAAAAATTTTTATAATATTCTTTTAATTCTAAACTTTGATCATCTGAACAACTAACTAAAACTCTTGCTCCTCCCTCAGCGAAAAGGAGTCGATCTAATCTTGATTGGCTTGAAGGAAGAATAATATTTGCACCAAATCCAGAAGAAATACAACACTCAGCTAAGGCCACGGCTAACCCCCCATCACCTAAATCATGAGCTGAGTTAATAATAGATTTTTTTATTATATTCCTTAAAAAGGAATGTACTTGTTTTTCTAAAAATAAATCTATTTCAGGCGGTCTTCCAGTTTTTATTCCATGAATATACTCTAAAAAAGAAGAAGCTGAAAGTGAAATTCTTTTATCTTTTTTATTATTAATTTCTAGAGGTATTCCAATCATCCATATTTGATCTCCGGGATTAAACCAAGATTTTTTACAAACTTTATTTATATCTTCTATTAATCCAACCATACCAATTACTGGCGTTGGATGTATTGGTAAAACGGTATTATTTGACAATTTTGTATCATTATATAAGGACACATTTCCTCCCGTAACTGGAGTATTTAACACTTTACAAGCATTAGTTATCCCTTCACATGACATAGATAATTGCCAAAAACCTACGGATTTATCGGGAGAGGAAAAATTCAAATTATTGGTAATTGCTATAGGTTCAGCACCTACACAACTTAAGTTCCTTGCAGCCTCTGCAACAGCAGACATACTTCCTCGTAGAGGGTCTAAATAAACCCATCTATCATTGCAATCGACAACAGATGCTATTCCTCTATCTTTAACTGATTTATTTATAAAGTCATTTTGAGAACGAATTCTAATCACAGCTGCATCAGCTTCCCCAGGAAAGACAACTGTATTTGATTGTACTTGATAATCATATTGTTTATATATCCAATTTTTTGAAGCTATAGAAGGTGAACTTAACAATTCTAGTAAAACATCATTCCAGCTAATCAATGAATTATTTTTTAAGTTAATAATTCCATTATTTAAATTTTTAGGTAATAAATCTTCTGTCCATTTCCAATGTTCTTCTAAATATTCAGGCGTTTTATTAATTAATAAATGATCCTCTATAGGCGTATCATCAGCAAGTGCGGATGCTGGTAAATTTGCTACTACTTCTCCTTTATGTATCACTCTAACGACTTTTTCTTTTAAAACTTTTCCCACAACTTCTACATATAATCCCCATTTCATAAATAATTGTCTTAACTCTAATTCTGAACCAGGCTTCACAACGAATAACATTCGTTCTTGTGATTCAGACAACAAAAATTCATACGCAGTCATTCCTTTTTCTCTTGCTGGAACTTGATCAAGATTCAATTCAATTCCTACGTCACCTTTTGAAGCCATTTCAGAGCAACTGCAAGTCAACCCTGCGGCTCCCATATCCTGCGCAGCAATGACATCGCCCGTTTTAAATGCCTCTAAACAAGCCTCTATTAATCCTTTTTCAAGAAAAGGATCGCCGACCTGTACAGCAGGTCTATCATCTATTGAAGTTTTTGAAAGTTCAGAGCTAGCAAAACTTGCTCCTCCCATTCCATCTCTACCAGTAGTATTTCCTACATATAGAACTGGAAAATCAATTCCACTCGCTCCTGAACAAACTATTTCTTTAGTCTCCATTAAACCCAAAGCCATTGCATTAACTAAAGGATTACCTGAATAACTACTATCAAATCCAACTTCACCTCCAACTGTCGGAACACCTACACAATTTCCATAGTGTGCAATCCCTGCAACAACACCTTCCAATAAACTAATATTATTTTCATCATCTAATGGTCCAAATCTTAAGGCATTTAATAAAGCTATTGGTCTAGCTCCCATTGTAAAAATATCTCTCAATATTCCACCTACACCAGTCGCTGCTCCTTGAAAAGGCTCTACAGCAGATGGATGATTATGACTCTCGATTTTAAAAACCAATCGTTGACCTAATCCAATGTCTACTACTCCTGCGTTTTCTCCTGGACCAACAAGAATTCGAGGACCTGTTGTAGGGAAATTTTTTAACAAAGGTCGAGAATTTCGATAACAACAATGTTCAGACCACATAACTCCAAACATTCCAAGTTCATTTCTATTAGGCGCTCGATTAAGTCTTCTACAAATTTCTACATAATCACTCTTTTTTAATCCTTCTTGCTTGAGCGACGGTAACAAATCATATTCAATAGAAAATTTTGACGAATTGATTAGTTGATCAAAATCATTATTGTCGGAAAAAAAAGTCATTACTTAAATCCAGGGATCAAGATCTCTTTCATTGAGTGAATTAGTATTGCTCTTACGCTTATTCATTGTATTGAATTCTTCAGAAGTATCTATATCTAAATTATCTATCCAATCATCATATGAATCTCGATCATTATCAATTTTATAAGGCTCTTGATCAAGTTCGCTCTCAGACTCAATAATTTGGTCATCAATCCATCCCTCAAGTCTATCGGAAGCGTTATGAGTCAAATCATTAAATTGAATTTTCCATTTTCTACTCTTAGCAAGAAATTGTTCCTTTAAACTTGTTTTTTCTATTGGTAAATCTTCAAATGTATCTAAATCGCAAGATATTGAACCTGGTTGTTTATCAATAATTTGAGATTTTGATAAACGCCATCTACTTGTACCTGGAATTGAAGGATTTGAACGACTAACTAAATAATATTTAATGTATCCTGTCTTTAACTCAAAGACAAAATCGGCTATTTGACCAATTTTTTGACCACTTCTATTAAAAATATTCGAATTCAAAAGAGTAGGAAAACGTTCCAAAGTTTGATCATCAGAAATAGAACATGATCCTTTTACATAAACTTCTTGTTGATTTATACCTTTGAATTGATTCAATCTCCAAACTTCTCTTTCAAGTCTAAAAGTAGAAGGACGACTTACCCATCCTAAAATCCTATGAACGGGAGGATGCATCCATGGACTAATCACAGGACCATGATCAATACCATTTTCACAACGTACGTTATGTTTTAGTAGATCGCTAAATAGCAAATTAGAAGGAATAGTCAAAATTTAATTCCGTATCTGTATAGGCATAACAAGATAAGTAAAATTAACATCACTGTTTATAGGTGAAAAAACAGCTGGTGTAGTAGGTGCATTACAACTTAATTTAATAAGATTAGAATCTATAATTTTTAGTCCATCTAATAAATATCTTACATTAAATGCTATTTGAAATGATTCTCCTTTAAAAGAAGCAGGTAAAGACTCATGACCTGTTCCAATATCTTGAGCATCAGCACTTATTTTAATTAAATTTGCAGAGGTATCTGTAGATATTTTAATAACATTATTATGTTGATCTGCTAAAACAGCTATTCTTTCTAATGAAGAGATAAATTCCTTTCTATCAAATTCTAATACGTTTTCAAAAGAATCTGGTAATAATTGTGCATAATTTGGATAAGATCCCTCTAAAGCTCTTATGGTTATAATTTCATCTACAGATATAAAAACTACTTGTCCTTTATCAATAAAAAAATTAATAGGTTGACTAGTATCGCAAGTACTTAAAAATTTCTCTACTTCTCTTAAAGATTTTGATGGTAATGTAATAGAAAATTTATCAATATCTGTGATTCCATCTTTATCTTTTCCATCAGATAAAATATTATTTAAACTCAAAACAGCTAATCTATGACCATCAGTAGCGGCAGATTCAATACCATATCCATCGAATGTAAGATTAACTCCTGTAAGTAATTGTTTAGCATCATCAGTACTACTTGCAAATAAAGTTGATTTTATAGCGTTAGATAATAATAAAGGATTTAATTTAAGCGAAGTACCACTTTCAACTAAAGGTAAATCAGGAAAATCATCTGCAAGCATACCTCTAACTTGATATGTACCACTTTTACTCGTTAATTCAACTTGTTGACTTATTTCATCAGAACTTAAAATTAAAGGAGAATCATTTGACAATTTAGAAACAATTTCACCAAATAATTTAGCAGGTAAAGTTATAGCACCACTACTTTCTATAGATGCAGATATTGAAGTTTGTATTCCTAAACTTAAATCAAAACCAGTTAAACGAAGTTTACCAGTTACTTCATCAGCAGCTAGTAAAACATTAGCTAATACAGGATGGGTTGGTCTATTAGAAACAGCTCTACTAACCAATTGAAGAGCAATATTTAAATCAGATTGAGAACAATTTAATTTCATTCTGTTATTTCAAATAAAAATCTGCTGATATAAGAATTTCATAGCTATTTCAAAAAAGCAATACCCTGAAAATAAAAATTTTTTTCGTTTCTATTCTAATTCTTTATTCTTGATATGAAATTGAATTAGTAGTAGTAGTTATTGTGGTTTCTGTGGTTAATCCAAAAATCATAGTATTCAATACCGGTATCGGAATTTTTATTTGTGGAAAAAATTTTTTAAACGTGGACAAAAATATTCTTATCCACAAAAACTTGAGTCTGTGGAAAAGGGCTTTATCAATAGCTTAGCTTTTTTAGCTTTTTTTCCACAAATAAAATAAAATAATAGATCGAAATCAACAGACACTTTTTTTTTTGGATGTTTATATATTTTAAAACCCCATAGTTTTAATTATTGAATTTATTTCTGGATCTATACCCGTATGAAAAATTGAATCATTATTTTTGATTGCACAATCAGGATCTTTAAGACCATTTCCTGTTAAAACGCAAACAATTGTTGAATTTTTTGGTACATCATCTTTTACTTTTAATAAACCCGCTACCGAAGCTGCACTAGCAGGCTCACAAAAAATACCTTCTTCTCTACCAAGTATTTTATATGATTCGATTATTTCTGAATCTGTTACAGAAGTAAATTTACCATTACTTGATTCTTTAGCTAAAAGAGCTTTTTCTTTATTAACAGGATTACCAATTCTTATTGCGGTTGCAATTGTTTCTGGATTGTTAATGATTTTATTTTCAACTAAAGGAGCGGAACCACTTGCTTGAAAACCCATCATCCTTGGAAGTTGTTTTGATTTCTTAGCGTGAAAAAATTCTTTAAATCCCATCCAGTAAGCCGTTATATTTCCTGCATTACCCATTGGAATGCACAACCAATCAGGAGCATCTCCAAGATTTTCTACTATCTCAAAAGCGGCTGTTTTTTGTCCTTGTAATCTATAGGGATTAACGGAGTTAACTAACGTTATTGGATACTTTTCAGATAATTCTCTTACAATATCTAGTGCTTTATCAAAATTACCTTTAATAGCTATTACTTCAGCTCCGTAAACTAGAGCTTGAGCTAGTTTACCTTGAGCTACATATCCGTCTGGGATAACAACAAAAGACTTCATTCCGCCTTTGGTTGCATAAGCAGCTGCAGATGCTGAAGTATTACCTGTGCTTGCACAAATTACAGCTTCACAACCGGCTTCTTTAGCTTTGCTAATTGCCATTGTCATACCTCTATCTTTGAATGACCCTGTTGGATTTAAACCGTCATATTTGATATATACTTTTGCTCCTTTTCCAATTCGATTAGCTATTGATTTGACTTCTATAAGAGGAGTTGCGCCTTCTTTTAAAGTAATGATGGGTGTGTTTTTTGTTACAGGTAACCAGGGTTTATATGCTTCAATAAGTCCATCCCACTTATTTTTTTTTGGGGCAGAAGAGAACAATTGTTTTAATTTTTTAGAAAATGCCACTGCTTAGCTGATCAATTTTAAACAATCTAAGTGTTAGACCTTCCATCTTTCAGTTTTTTGAAAGGTGAATCTGTATAGAATTCGATTAGCTCCTTTAATGACTCTACTTTTTTAAGTGTTTTACTTAGCGAGTTCAGATCGATGGCAACATTTTTATTTGGATATGCTTTAAAAAAATCTATTAGATTAATTTTTTGATTGTTATTAAAAGAACTTAATAAAATTCCAGATCTAATTGCTTTTGTACTTAATTCTTTATTTAATATTTTATTGGGATATATAATTTCAGATAATCTGCTTAAAAAAACTTCTCCTATTTTACTATTCATCAATTTGCTGCTTGCCTTTAATGGCACTTTTATTTTTAAAGATAGAACTTTATGAAGTTCTTTTTCTTTTTGATTTGTAATTTTCATTAGATTTTTTAACTTATTACTAGGTTTTTTAGTTACTTTAAATTTATATAATTCTTCAATTTTTATTGTTCTGCTAAATGTTCCTTTATATAGGAAAAGGGTTTCTGCTCCTTTTACACTTGGATTTAAAAAAAATATTAGTAATATAATAAAGTTATATTTGAAATTCATTTATTGTCTTACTCCAGCGGCAACCTTAACTAATCTTATAATTCCTTTTTCAGATGTTTTTTTCATTAAACCTAAACCCATTTTATAAGTATCTTTTGTAATCAGAATTTTTGGCAGCTTTTTAAAAAATATTTTTCTTTTAAAACCAGGCTTTATTTTTGATGTATTGAACATTTTATTTATTGATGTCATATCAAAAGTTTTTTTAGTATTAATTTTAGATGATTTTTCTATTGTTTTTGAACGAATTTTTAAAGGGAGCTTATCATTCAACTTTATTACAGCTTTCCAGCTTATTGAATCTATTTTAGTAGCTAAAATATTTACTAATTCATTTCTAAGAATTATACCTTTCTCTGAAAATAAAAAATCAATTGTTTGATCTAATATTTTTTCGCTATCTAGTTGTTTTTCTTTAGTAGCACTTGTTAAAAGATCATCTAATCTTTCTAATTTAAGATTGTTTTCATCAAATAACATTTCTTTTAAACTATTTCTTAGTTCTGGATTTTCATCTTCCATGAGTCTTCTTGCGAAGTAAGGATATGCAGCTCCAAGTATTTTAAAATTAGGATCAACACTTAGTGCTATCCCTTCTAAAGTAATTAAAGATCTAATTATAAGTGCGTAATAAGGTGGTAATTTAAATGGAAATTTGTACATTATCCCAGACATATCATCTGTTACTGCTTTAAAATCCATTTTATTTACTCCTATTTCTAAAGCACTGGTAAAAACACTTTCAAATGCCGGAGCAATGGGTTTTAAATCAACTTCTTCAGAAAGAAAGCCTAGTTGAACAAAATCATTAGAAAGTTTATCAAATCTTCTATTTACAAGGTGAACAACTGCTCTTATTAAACCAACCCTAGACTGTTGTGTAATATCGCTCATCATCCCAAAATCTAAATAACATAATCGACCATCTTTCATTGCTAATATATTTCCTGGATGGGGATCAGCGTGAAAAAAACCATGCTCAATTAATTGTTGAAGACTACAACTTACACCAATCTCTATCATTTCATTTGGATCAATCCCTAACTTTTTCACAGCTTCTATATTTGTTAATTTTATACCATCTATCCATTCCATTGTAAGCACTCGTCTACTTGTTGCTTCTCTATATATTTTTGGGACTGCAATTTTATTATTTTTGCTATGCAGGTCCTTAAATTTTTCTGCATTTTTAGCTTCATTAATGTAATCCATTTCCTCAAAAATCCTTTTACCTAGTTCATCTATTAATGCCACAAGGTCGCTTCTAATAATCCCAATATTATTTTTAAACCAAATAGCTATATTTCTTACTATGTACAAATCTAAAGTAATTTGTTCTCTTAAACCTGGTCTTTGTATTTTAACAGCAACTTTTTCACCATTTTTGAGTATTGCTTTGTGTACTTGACCTAAAGACGCTGCTGAAATTGGTTCTTTATCTATTTCTAGAAAAATGTTTTCTACTTTATCTTCTAAATCTTGTTCAATACATGCCATCGCAAGTTTACTTTCAAAACCTGGTAGTTGATCTTGTAGTTGTGCAAGCTCTTCTAAAACTGTTGGCGGAACAATATCTGGTCTTGTAGATAATGCTTGTCCAGCTTTTATGAATGCTGGGCCCAAATCTACAAGGAGTTTTGTAAATTCCTTGGCTCTAAAAATTTTTCTATCGTTTTTTTCTAAGGTACCAATTAATTTTTCCCATCCAACTCCGAGTAAAAATAATCCAATTGGTAAAAGTGTCTGCCAAAGTCTGCGCAGTAGACGAATTGGATTTTTTTTGTAGATTGAGTCAATAGCCACTGGGTCGTACTCCAGTAGACCTGAGGCTTCAATAAAATCGCTTAATTCTTCGGCCATTTTATTATTGCAATGTTCTAGATTCCTTCTAATCCATTTTACGCCTAGTTTGCGTCTTTTTGATTGCTTTGAGTTATGCTAAACAGCCTTCGTTTTCAGAATATAGCTCTATTTGGTAATTTAGAGATAGACTTTGACAAAGGATTTACTGTATTTACAGGGCAAACTGGTTCAGGCAAATCAATATTTATTGATACGTTAAATGCTTTATTGGCGAAAAAAACAACTTCTCTGGATAATCGATTGGTAGCTAAAGGGAGTGTTTTTTCGTCAATTGAAGCTGTTTTTTCTGTTTTGCAAAATACAAAAGATTGGCTAATTAATCAGGAATTTGATATTGAGGAAGAATTAGTTGTGACTAGAGAATGGCGTTTAAAAGAAAAAAAATATAAATCTAGATTCAGAATAAATGGTGTATTAGTTAATAGAGATCAAATATCAGAGTTAAGATCACTTTTGTTTGATTTTACGCTTCAAGGAGATACTTATACTTTGAATGATTCATTGCATCAATTAAGCTTGTTAGATTCTTTAGGTTCAAAAAGAATTCAAGAATCTATTGCTAAAGTAAAGCAAAATTGGAAAATATGGCATGATTCGAATTCTAGATTAGAAGAAGCGAGAGATAAAATCTTAGATTCCAAAAAGAAGTTGGAGGAAATACAATATATATATCAAGATTTAGACAAATTACAATTAGAAGATCCAAACGAGCAAATTAAGTTAGAAACAGATCAGAATCGTTTATCTAATATCTTAAGATTAAAAGAAGGGGTTAAATCTATATTAACTCGTTTAAATGAGAGCTTAGATGAGTATCCATCAATTTTAGATCATACTAATTTTTGTATTAATGAATTAAAAATCTTATCTAAAATTGATTCTTCTTTAGAACCAATTTTTGAAAGTTTTTATAGAATAATTAATAATCTTAATGATTTAATTTATCAGATCAATGATTACGAGAAAACATTAGATATTGACCCATCTTTTTTAAATGATTTACAAGTTAGACTATCTACTCTGAAGTTTTATCAAAAAAAATATCAAAGGAATTTATTTGATCTTATTAGCTATAAGAATGAATTAACTAATTGCTTATCATTGCAGGATATTTCTAATAATATCAATGAACTTTCTTCTTTTGAAAATAATAAAAGAATTTTAAGAGACAAGTCTAATGAAGATTTATCCATTCTAAGAAAAATTATTGCTTCACAACTTGAAGATAAATTGATTAATTGTTTACAAAACTTGGGTATTCCTAATGTTCGTTTTAAAGTTGTTTTTGAAGAATGTGCACCAACAATTAATGGAATTGATAAAGTTAAATTTATGTTCTCAGCAAATCCAGGTTTACCTTTAGCTCCTCTTGCAGAAACAGCTTCTGGTGGTGAGAAGTCTAGAGTTCTTCTTGCAATAAAGGCAATTTTTTCTACATTTGATCAAGCTAATTTATTGATTTTTGATGAAATTGATTCAGGCATTAGTGGATCAGTTAGTAGTCACGTAGCTAAGGTGCTTCGTGAATTGTCAAAGCATCAACAGGTATTTTGTGTGACTCATCAGCCTTTAATTGCAGCATTTGCTGATAATCATTTTGCTTTAAAGAAGAGTGTTATCTCCGGCTCTACAAAGTCTATTGTTGTTAATTTGAAGGAAACCGTAGACAGGCAAAGGGAATTGGCTTTATTGGCTGGGGGTGAAATCGTAGAAGCAAATGCTTATGCGGCGAGCTTGCTGGAACACAAAGCTGCATGATGAGCATATTTTTTTATACAATTGACTATTAATGTTTTTCCCTAATGGGAAGTCAAAAAACTAATTCAAAAACAAAGAAATTAAATATTGGTTCTTCAAGTGAAGAAGTCATAACTATTCGTGGTGCAAGACAACACAATTTAAAAAACGTTGATTTAACTATTCCAAGAAATAAATTGGTAGTTTTTACAGGTGTTAGTGGTAGTGGTAAAAGTTCTTTAGCTTTTGATACTATTTTTGCCGAAGGACAAAGGCGATATGTTGAGAGTTTGTCGGCTTATGCAAGACAATTTTTAGGTCAGGTTGATAAACCAGATGTTGATTCAATAGAAGGATTATCACCAGCAATTTCTATTGATCAAAAATCAACAAGTCATAATCCTCGTTCAACAGTTGGAACAGTTACAGAAATACATGACTATTTTCGTTTGCTTTTTGGTAGAGCAGGTGAACCTCATTGCCCTGAATGCTCTAGGCCAATTAAGCCTCAAAGTATTGATGAGATGGTTGATCAAATTAAGACTCTTCCAGAAGGAACTCGATATCAATTACTTGCGCCGGTAGTTAGAGGTAAAAAGGGGACACACTCAAAACTTTTGTCTGGACTTGCTGCAGAAGGATTTGTTCGAGTAAGAATTAATAAAGAAGTTAGAGAATTGGCAGATAATATTGAATTAGATAAAAATCAAGTTCATTCTATTGAGGTTGTCGTTGATAGATTGATTGCGAGAGAGGGAATTGAAGAGAGATTAACTGATTCATTAAGCACTACTTTGAAAAGGGGAGATGGTTTAGCAATAGTCGAAGTAGTACCTAAAAAGAATGAAGAATTACCAAAAGGTATCGATAGAGAAAGATTATTTTCTGAAAATTTTGCTTGCCCAGTTCATGGAGCGGTGATTGAAGAATTATCTCCAAGATTATTCTCATTTAATAGTCCATATGGAGCATGTCCTGATTGCCATGGTCTAGGTCACTTAAAAAAATTCACTTGTGAGAGAGTTATACCTGATCCATCACTACCTGTTTATGCTGCTGTTGCTCCATGGAGTGATAAAGATAATTCATATTATTTTTCATTATTATTTTCAGTTGGAGAGGCATTTGGTTTTGAGATAAAAACTCCTTGGAAAGATTTAAAAGAAGAGCAAAAAAATATTTTGTTAAATGGTAGTAAAGAACCTATTCTTATAAAGGTAGACAGTAGATATAAACAAGACTCTGGATTTAAAAGACCGTTTGAAGGTATTTTACCTATTCTAGAAAGACAGTTACAGGACGCAAATGGTGAAGCCGTTCGTCAAAAGTTAGAAAAATATCTCGAATTAGTACCTTGTGCAAGCTGCCATGGTAAGAGATTACGTCCTGAGGCTCTTGCTGTAAAACTTGGACCTTATGCAATCACTGATCTCACTTCATCAAGTGTTTCTACCACACTTGAGAATGTTGAACAATTAATGGGTCTTGATACAAATAAAAAATCAAAGCAATTACTTTCCAACAAGCAAAGCAAGATTGGGGAATTAGTTTTAAAAGAAATTCGATTACGTCTTCAATTTTTGTTGGATGTTGGACTGGATTATTTAACTCTTGATAGGCCAGCTATGACCTTGTCTGGGGGGGAAGCTCAAAGAATAAGACTCGCTACGCAAATAGGTGCAGGTTTGACAGGCGTTCTTTATGTGTTGGATGAACCTAGCATTGGACTACATCAAAGAGATAATGATAGATTATTATCTACGTTAAAAAAACTACGTGATCTTGGCAATACTTTGGTTGTTGTTGAACATGATGAAGATACTATAAGAGCAGCTGATCATTTGGTAGATATAGGCCCAGGTGCTGGTGTGCATGGAGGCGAAATTATCGCTGAAGGATCTTTAGATAGTTTGTTGACTGCAAAAGAATCATTGACTGGTGCGTATCTTAGTGGGCGCTCATCTATTCCTACGCCTTCTAGTAGAAGAGACTCAGTACAAAGAAAATTACGTTTGATTGATTGTGATAAAAATAATCTAAAAAATGTTTCAGTAGATTTTCCATTAGGTAGATTAGTTGCCGTTACAGGAGTTAGTGGAAGCGGAAAAAGTACTCTAATAAATGAATTACTTCATCCTGCTTTAAATCACTCTTTAGGATTAAAAGTTCCTTTTCCAAAAGGATTAAAAGAATTGAAAGGTATTAAATCTATTGATAAAGTTATTGTTATTGATCAATCTCCAATTGGTCGAACCCCACGATCTAATACGGCTACTTATACAGGTGCATTTGATCCAATACGCCAACTTTTTGCTACTTCTGTTGAAGCAAAAGCTAGAGGATATCAAGCTGGGCAATTTAGTTTTAATGTCAAAGGTGGAAGATGTGAAGCTTGTCGTGGTCAAGGTGTGAACGTAATTGAGATGAATTTTCTTCCTGATGTTTATGTTCAATGTGATGTATGTAAAGGTGCTCGATTTAATCGAGAGACATTACAAGTGAAATATAAAAATTATTCCATCTCCGATGTCTTAGAAATGACTGTTGAGCAAGCAGTTGATGTTTTTTCTGCTATACCTCAAGCTGCAGATCGATTAAGGACACTTTTAGATGTTGGCCTTGGATATATTAAGCTTGGTCAACCTGCTCCAACATTATCTGGTGGAGAAGCTCAAAGAGTAAAACTTGCTACTGAGTTATCTAGAAGAGCTACTGGTAAAACTCTTTATTTAATTGATGAACCTACGACTGGTTTAAGTTTTTATGATGTTCATAAATTAATGGATGTTATACAGAGATTGGTAGACAAAGGAAACTCAATTATTGTTATTGAGCATAATTTGGATGTTATTAGATGTTCTGATTGGATTATTGATATGGGTCCGGAAGGAGGTAATCGAGGAGGTGAGATTATTTCGATGGGAACTCCTGAAGAAGTGGCAAGTGATTCAAATAGTCATACAGGTAACTATTTAAAAAAGGTTTTGGAACTACATCCTCCTAAAACAGTTTGAATATTTTTCCGATTTTGTACACATTCCTTAATCTTTAAGGAAGATTTGGTTGATTTTGATTAATAAATAAGCTAAAAATTCAGTAATAGAAAGGTTTTCAGAAATTATTTTTTTTTAATAAAAAAATATTATGCTTTCTTTAGATTTAAAGAGTAAAAAATCAATTATTAATCCAACATCCTTTATAGGAGATTTGCTTGGGATTAAGACTTTTACATTTAAATTTGCATGGGTTAATCCGTTCACATGATCTTGAGTTGGGTAGAGATTCAGATACTGGAGGGCAAACTTTATACGTTTTAGAATTAGTAAAAGGACTGGCAGCAAGACCTGAAGTTGAAAAAGTTGAACTTATTACCAGATTAATTATTGATAGGAGAGTATCTTCTGATTATTCAAATCCTGTTGAAAAGGTTTCAAGTTGTGCGGAAATCATTCGACTACCTTTTGGTCCTAAGCGTTATATCAGGAAAGAATTGTTGTGGCCTTATTTAGATGATTTGGCTGATCAAATAGTTGAACGATTACAGAAAGATAATCATTTGCCTGATTGGATTCATGCTCATTACGCAGATGCTGGTTATGTTGGATCGTTAGTCAGCAGAAGATTAGGTTTACCATTAGTTTTTACTGGACATTCATTAGGTCGTGAAAAACTTAGAAGATTATTGGCTGCTGGAATAGATCATGATCAAATAGAGCAAACTTATTCAATTAGTAAAAGAATTGATGCAGAAGAATTAGCTTTAGCACATTCAAACTTACTCATAACCAGCACAAAGCAGGAATCAGATGAACAGTACTCTCGTTATGGACGGTTTAGCTCAGAAAATGTAGAAATAATTCCTCCTGGCGTTGATTTAAATCGTTTTCATTCAAGAAATTTAAATTTAAGCGAAGAAGAAAAAGAATTAAATAAACTTTTCAAACCTTTTTTAAGAGATTTAAATCTTCCTCCACTATTAGCTATTTCCAGAGCAGTAAGGAGAAAAAATATCCCTGCATTAATTGAGACTTATGGACGTTCCTCAATTTTGCAGCAAAGACATAACCTCATATTAATTTTAGGTTGTCGAGAAGATTCACGTCAGCTTGACAAGCAGCAAAGAGAAGTTTTTCAGCAGATTTTCGAATTGGTTGATAAATATAATTTATATGGAAAAGTTGCTTTTCCAAAACAACATAGAAGAGATCAAATTCCATCAATTTATCGTTGGGCTGCAGAAAGAAAAGGACTATTTGTTAATCCTGCTTTAACTGAGCCATTTGGCTTGACATTATTGGAAGCGGCGGCCTGTGGGTTGCCGATGGTTGCTACTGATGATGGTGGCCCAAAGGATATTCTTTCTCGTTGTGAAAATGGTTTGCTTGTAGATGTAACTGATTTAGAGGCGTTTAGAGATGCTTTAGAGACGGCTGGCTCAAACCTTTCTTTATGGAAAACTTGGAGTAACAATGGACTGGAGGGAGTCAGCAGGCATTTCAGTTGGGATGCTCATGTTTGTAATTACATTGCATTGATGCAGAAGCGTCTCAAATTTCTTGCACCTCGACACTGGACATTTGGAAAAATTAAAGAAGCTAGTCCAATCGGTCAAAAACTAATATTTCTTGATTTAGATAACTACCTTGAGCAAGCAAATAAATTATCAATATTGAGAGATAAATTAAAAGATTACTCCATGAATCATGATATCCGACTAGGAATTTTAACTGGAAGATCAATTAAAGCAGCTCGTTTTCGATATGCAGAATTACAACTACCCAAACCTGCGGTTTGGATATGTCAAGCTGGTACTGAAATTTATTATTCTGATGAAAACAAATCAGATATTTTTTGGCAAGATTCAATAGCTGTTGATTGGAATCGCAAAGGAGTAGAAAAAGTTCTGTTCGATTTAAAAGATTATTTAGAGCTTCAATCAACTGAACATCAAGGACTTTATAAGGTTAGTTATATATTAAAACAACCTAGTGATGCAATTTTACCTTTAGTACGAAAAAGACTGAGGCAGTCTGGACTTTCTGCCTCTCCCAATTTGAAATGTCATTGGTACTTAGATGTTGTCCCTTTGCGTGCGTCACGCGCAGAAGCTATTAGATTTCTGATTTTACGCTGGGGGTTGTCTTTAGACAAAGTTCTTATAGTAGCCAGTCAACAAGGTGATACTGAGTTAATAAGGGGATTGACTACGAGTGTTATTCCACGTGATCATGATCCATCCCTTGATGGATTGAGATCTCAACAAAGAGTTTTCTTTTCTGATAGTAAAGATAGCGTTATAGATGGTTTAAAACATTTTAGATTTTTGAAAACTCAATAGTTTTTACTATTTTTCTTCTTCAAGTATTAGTGTAAGTTGTTGATATGGTGGCTCTTCGCTAACAAATCCCCAATCATTAAAAATTTTTGAATCTAAATGAGTGATAATTTGTCGTTTATTTCTTTTTTCTACTTTAAAACCTTCTGCTGACATTTTTCTCATCAGTCTTGCAGACTCTTCAAATCGAGCGGCCATAGAATCTAGAGTTTCACAGTCTTTAGTTAGTCCTTCTTCTTTCCAGGTAAAATACGTCATTAGTTAAATTTCAAAGTTAGGATTTAATGAAAAAAATTATATTTATTATGACTAATAATAATGTAATGAACCAAAAGCTACTTACAATTAGAACCTCATCGTTACCTTTTAGTTCAAAATGGTGATGTAGCGGAGTCATTAAAAATAATCTATAACCTTTTCCTTTTATTAGTTTAGAAATTTTAAAAATACTTACTTGAATTATTACTGATATAGATTCTGCAGCAAGTATTCCTCCCATAATTAAAAGAGACCAAAGATTATTTGATATTAAAGCTATTCCACCTAAAGATGCTCCTATCGCTAGAGATCCTGAATCCCCCATAAATAATTTTGCAGGGTATTTATTTAGAAAAAGAAATCCCATACAAGCTCCAGCCATTATTATGCATAGAGAGGCTAGTGTAAAATTATTAGTTGGATTTTCTATTAAAATAGTAAGGGCTAAACCCGTAAAAATTAATACACTACAACCACTCAATAAACCATCTAAACCATCTGTTAAGTTTGTTGAATTACTTTCAGCTAATAAAACAAATATTCCTAAAGGATAAATTAGATTTCCTATATTAAACATCTTATTTGCTATCTGAATAGTGCTAGGTATTAAATGATTTGACGCACAAATTGTAATAAAAATAAGACTAATAAAAAATTGTAAAATTATTTTTTGATTAGATCTTAGGCCAGTATTCAATTGTTTTTTTAAACTTAGAAAATCGTCTATAAAACCAATAAACATAAAAAGTATAATAAGAAAGCTTAACGTCAAAATAATTTTATAATCGTTTTTATTTAAATAAAAAATGTTACCTATTATTATTCCAATAGGAATAAAAAAAATCCCACCCATTGTTGGTGTTCCTTGCTTAATAAAATGATTTTTTGGACCCTCTTCTCTAATGATTTGTTTAATTTCTATCTTTTTTAATTTAGGTATACCTACAAAAGTAATAATTGTGGATAGAAGTGTTGTAATTATAAAAGGAATCGTTAGATAACTATTTTTAAAATACAAATCAGAAAAGATACAAATAATTAAAACTAATCCAAATAAAATTACTATTTGGTTATTAATATTATTAAATAATGATATTTTTTTTCTATCTAAAATTTTTTTAGATTTTTCCAAAACTTAAATTAGTCTTCCCATTCTTCATCTGTTGGTTCTTCTTCAGCTTTATAGTCTTCTTTTTCTCCCATTAAAGCTGAGAGCTCTTCTTCTTCAACTGTACTTATTTCTTGATCATTTGAATCTTCATCAGAAACTAATCTTCCACTCGTTTCTAACCAAGATAATAAATCGGGTTCTTCTCTTAGTGGAAGGACAGGTGCAGGTTCTTGTCTGCCATAGCGGGTTAGTCCGGGGTTAATACCGTCTAAATCTGATAAATTGATTTTTTCTAGATCGCTCATATGAATATTATGATCGATCAATTAAGATAATGCATTATGGATTAATTTTCTAATCTTTATGCTGACTTCAAAGCTGATATTGATGACTTGTACTTGGGTCATGGCTTTTTTAGTTAGCATTGCTCTTCGTGCAGGAGGTATAATTCATCCTAACTCTTTTCACATAAACCATTTTTTGGTTTGGTTTTTGGTTTTTGGCCCTTCTCTTTTACTTTTAATTTATTTTTTGGTTAAGAGATCTTTCTCTTTAAATACTTCAAGTTAATTTCGATTTTTAAGTGACTTTAAAGTTTTTAAATTACTTTTTTATTTTTACTTCAAATAATGATGTTCAAGATTTATTGATTTTCGGTCAGAACATTAATACTTGGTTAATTTATGTACTTATTTTTTTTGGTTTAACTTCTTTGGCTTTTGTTGCGGTCTGGTTGATAGGTTTCTTGAGCGAAAGCAAATCAGAAAAATCAATTAAGCAGCCATGGGAATAAGTTGTGAATTTTTTGAGATCTTGCAAATATTTTAATCAGCGATGGTTATCTAAATCAGAAATATTGTCCAACAGTTCTCTATATTTGGTATGGAGCATTGAATTTCTTTAAAGGAGAGAACCATATGGGAAGAGCTAAAAAAGTTGTTTTGGCTTATTCAGGAGGAGTCGATACTAGTGTTTGTATTCCTTATTTGAAAAAGGAGTACGGAGTAGAGCATGTAATTGCTTTTGCAGCAGACCTTGGCCAGGGGGATGAACTTGATGAAATTAAAAAAAAGGCTATTTCAGCTGGAGCATCCGAATCACTTATAGGCAATTTAGTAAAGCCTTTTATTGAAGATTTTGCTTTTCCAGCAATTAGATCTAATGCTTTGTATCAAGGGAAATATCCTCTTTCAACGGCATTAGCTAGACCATTAATTGCAAAAAAACTTGTTGAAATAGCAAGACAATTAAATGCTGATGGAGTCGCGCATGGTTGTACGGGGAAAGGTAATGACCAAGTTCGTTTTGATGTCACAATTGGAGCGTTAGCTCCTGATTTGCAATTGCTTACACCAGCTAGGGAATGGGGTATGAGTCGGGAAGAAACAATTGCTTATGGAGAAAAATATGGAATAGTACCTCCTGTAAGCAAAAAAAATCCTTACTCGATTGATTTGAATCTTTTGGGGAGAAGCATTGAAGCAGGTCCTCTTGAAGATCCATTTGAGATGCCAGCAGAAGAAGTTTTTGGTATCACTTCTTCCATTACTGATTCACCTAATGAACCAGAGATAGTCGATATTTTGTTTGAAAATGGTTTTCCAATCGCAATTGATGGAGAACTAATGGAGCCAGTATCTTTGATCAAAAAGGCTAATAGCCTTGCAGGAAAACATGGTTTTGGACGTTTGGATATTATTGAAGATAGAATAGTAGGAATTAAAAGTAGAGAAATTTATGAAACTCCAGGTTTGCTTTTATTAATTAAAGCTCATCAGGAAATAGAGAGTTTAACTTTACCTGCTGATTTATTAAATACTAAATCCAGATTGGAAAGACAATGGGCCGACTTGGTTTATCAAGGTTTCTGGTTTAGTCCGTTAAAAGAAGCTTTAGATGGATTTATTAATCATTCTCAAAAGCAAGTTAATGGAACAGTAAGGATTAGGCTTTTTAAGGGTAATGCTGATGTGATTGGTCGCAAGTCAAAAAATAATAGTTTATATATTTCAGATATGTCTACTTACGGAAAAGAGGATAAGTTCAATCACAAATCTGCTGAAGGATTTATTTATATTTGGGGCTTGCCAAGTCGAATCTGGTCTTGGATAAACAAGTAAAGAGAATTGTTTGGATTTTATTTTTAGCTTTTAAATTTATTCTTTGACGTCTTCTTGATTCTCGTCTTTGGTAGTTGATTCTGTTTTATCTTGGGTAGATTTTATTTCTTCTGTTTCGGTTTCAGATGTATCAGGTTCATCATCTTTAGGAGTTGATTTGGGTGTCGGTAGAGGACCATCTTGCTTAACGGTAAGGTAACGAATAACGTCTTCACTCAACCTCATAGCTTTTTCTAAGATTCCAACTTGTTGTCCATTACCTTTGTGGCTTAGTTGTACATATATTCCTTCTTTATGTTTAGCAATGGGATAAGCCAATCTTCTCTTACCTCTCATTTGACTATCCAATACTTCAGTGCCTGATTTCTCGAGAAGTTCACTATATTTTTTTAGGTGGCTATCAACTTCATCTTCCGGTATGTCCGGACGAAGAATGTACATAGTCTCGTAATAAGGTTGTTCAGACATGGGTGGAACTCCGACTAGGACTTTATGGCTCGTTAGGAGCGACGGATTCATAATCTTATACTGAAGCGGTAACTTTTCACAATTGCATTTTTGTTGCTTGGCTTATTCCGGGAAGATTAGGCTCATCTCCTTGTGTGCAAGACCACACACAATAAATAATCACTGAAAACAGACTGATAAATAATGTACTCGAGAAGGTTCTAATAATTAATGAGTTTAAAAAAGGACTAAATATAATCTCAAAAATAAAACTAATTATTATTATCCCAATATTGATTAACAATGATTGAAGCGCATTAAAACGTAAAAAATAAGATATTTTACTATTTCTAACCAGTCCAAGAAAGATAGCTAAAAATAATAATAAACTTCCAAAAGGTATTGATCTTTCAATTAATATTATTGGAATTGCAGGTACTTGAATAATTTGAATAAAAGGATATTTTATAAATAAATGATTACCAAAAATAAGCGAATCAGTCCATGGAATCATATATAGAAGAATACCTAATAGTCTTGTTCCTAGTGATGGCATAATCAATTTTATTTCTTTAAGATTAAACCATTAAATATTTTTCTGCAGATGATTTCATTATTTGAACCGGTACGTCATTAAAACCACTCCAAAGCCTTATTGAAAAAGCTCCTTGTTCGACAAGCATATCAAGACCATCAATTGTCAAACAATTTTTTTGTTGTCCAATTTTTAACCAGTTTGTTGGTCTTGGAGTATAAATTAAATCGTATAAAATAGTCTTATTAGATAGACAGTCCCATATTTTATGACCAAGAGGAATATTTTCTTCTTTAGTATTGTTGCTATTCATCCCTATTGGAGTTGAATTAATAATTAAATCGGCTTCTTGTATATATTGAGAAATATTTAATCTTTGATTATTAATACCTTCAATTAATATATTTTTGCTTGATAATAAATTACTCATATTCTTTATAAAAATATCTAAAGAACTTTTGTTCCTGCCAATTATTGTTACTTTTTTAATATTTAATTTACTTAATCCCATTACTACTGCTCTAGCGCTGCCTCCGCAACCTATTATAATCACACTTTTATCCTTTAAATGATGATTTTTTAATGGTGCCAAGAATCCGTCTACATCAGTATTTGCGCCTATCCATTGATTATTTTTTTCAGGTATAAGTGTATTGACCGCTTGGATATTACTTGCAATTTCAGTTAATTTATGACAAGCCTTTAATACTTCTTGCTTATGAGGAATAGTGATATTTAATCCTTTGCAATCTAAACACCTTAATGCTTTTGTTACTTGCTCCAGATTTTTACTCTCGCAAGGCATTGCCAAGTAAGACCAGTCAAGTCCCATCTCTTCATATGCGGCATTATGCATAATTGGGGAAAGTGAATGATTTACTGGTTGTCCTAAAAGTCCTACCAGATTAGTTTTTCCAGTGATAGTACTCATTTTTGGTGATGTTGATTCAAAATTGCCAAGAGACTGTTCGGGAACCACGCCTCGCCTCAAATAGGTTTCACTGACGAGGATGTTACCTAAAGAAAGAAATTAAAGGAGTTACTCACCCATGGGGAAGGTTGTCGGAATCGATCTAGGAACTACAAATAGTTGCGTTGCTGTTATGGAAGGCGGTAAGCCTACAGTAATAGCAAATGCTGAAGGATTTAGGACAACTCCATCTGTTGTTGCTTACACGAAAAATCAAGATCAATTGGTTGGGCAAATTGCTAAGCGTCAAGCGGTGATGAATCCAGAAAATACATTTTATTCTTCAAAGAGATTCGTTGGTCGTAGAGTTGATGAAGTAAATGACGAATCTAAGGAAGTAAGTTATGGAGTTGAAAAAGCAGGCTCCAACGTCAAATTAAAATGTCCAATACTTGATAAGCAGTTTTCTCCTGAAGAAGTAAGTGCTCAAGTTTTAAGAAAACTTTCTGATGATGCGGGCAAATATTTAGGTGAGACAGTTACTCAAGCTGTAATTACAGTACCTGCTTATTTCAATGATTCACAGAGACAAGCAACAAAAGATGCGGGAAAAATCGCTGGTTTAGAAGTTCTCAGGATTATCAATGAGCCTACTGCTGCTGCATTAGCTTATGGATTGGATAAAAAAAGTAATGAAAGGATATTAGTTTTTGATTTGGGTGGAGGTACTTTTGACGTATCTGTACTAGAAGTAGGTGATGGTGTATTCGAGGTGCTTTCTACATCCGGAGATACTCATTTAGGTGGAGATGATTTCGATCGAGTCATAGTTGATCATTTGGCTTCCACATTCAAAGGTAATGAAGGTATTGATTTACGCCAAGATAAGCAAGCTCTACAACGTTTAACCGAAGCAGCTGAAAAAGCCAAAATTGAATTATCAAATGCTACTCAAAGTGAAATAAATCTTCCATTTATCACAGCTACTCCCGAAGGTCCTAAGCATCTTGATTTGACCCTCACAAGAGGAAAGTTCGAGGAATTAGCTTCAAACCTTATTGATCGTTGTAGGGTTCCTGTAGAACAAGCGTTAAAAGATGCAAAGTTATCTACTGGAGAAATTGATGAGATTGTTATGGTTGGTGGCTCTACACGAATGCCCGCAGTTAAAGAGTTAGTTAAAAGAGTAACTACTAAAGATCCAAATCAAACAGTTAATCCAGATGAAGTAGTAGCAGTTGGAGCAGCTATTCAAGGTGGAGTTCTTGCTGGTGAAGTCAAAGATATTTTGCTTCTTGATGTAACTCCTTTATCTCTTGGGGTTGAAACCTTGGGTGGTGTAATGACAAAAATGATTTCGAGAAACACTACTGTTCCAACTAAAAAAGCTGAAACTTATTCAACCGCTGTTGATGGCCAAACTAATGTAGAAATTCACGTTTTACAGGGCGAACGTGAGATGGCTTCCGACAATAAAAGTCTAGGAACTTTCCGATTAGATGGAATTCCTCCTGCCCCTCGAGGTGTACCTCAAATTGAAGTGACTTTTGATATCGATGCAAATGGAATTCTAAGCGTTAATGCAAAAGATAAAGGAAGTGGTAAAGAGCAAAGTATCTCTATTACGGGTGCATCCACTTTGTCTGATAACGAAGTTGATAAAATGGTTAAAGATGCAGAAATGAATGCTTCTGCTGATAAAGAAAAACGTGAAAAAATTGATATTAAAAATCAAGCTGAAACACTTGTTTATCAGGCTGAAAAACAAATATCTGAGCTTGGCGATAAAGTTGATGAAGCTGCAAAAGCGAAAGTTGAAGAGAAACGCGTCAAGTTGAAAGAAGCCACTGAAAAAGATGATTATGAAAGTATGAAGTCTTTAGTTGAAGAGCTTCAACAAGAATTGTATTCCCTAGGTGCTTCTGTATATCAACAAGCAAATGCTGCGTCTCAGGCTGCTGAAGATTCTACTTCTAAGAGTAAAGACGATGGAGATGATGTCATTGATGCTGATTTTACTGAAACAAAATAAATAGGTATTATTAATTAATATTTATTTGCCCTCTATTTTAAGTCCAATCCATTCAGCGCATGCAGGAGCTAACAAAACACCATTTCTATAGTGACCTGTATTAATTAATAAACCGGGTTCTAATTGTTTTAACAAAGGAGCAGGTTCATTTGTTGGTCTGGCTCTTATTCCGCTCCACTCATGGAGTACTCTTGCATTTGTCATCCATTTTGGAGCGGTATTATTCATATTTATCATTTTTTGTTTATATATAATGTTTGCCTTAGTACCTCGTTCTATAGTTGCTCCTATAAGCATATGATTGGGATGATGGTGTATAAAATTTATAGATTGATAATTTAATATTGCAGGCCATTCTTTCCAATTTGAAACTTCTTTTTTTAATTCTAATTCAATAACTTGTCCTAATATTGGTTCTAAAAATATTTCATGATCTAATGGTTTTAATAATTTTTGAGTATTTAATGCAGAACAAATGACAATATAATCTTGACTAATAGATTGATTATTTTCTAAATCGATATTCCAGCTTTTGTCGGATAAGTTATTATTTTTGCTTATTCTAATTACGTTTTTGGCGATTTTATTAATCTTGATTTGGTCAAGACTTTGCATTAATGACTTTATTAATTTTATCGGATTTAATCGACCATCTTCATGAGATATTAATCCCCCGATTAATTTTGTTTCAAATATAGCATTCCAGAAATCTAAAGAATTTTTATTTAATAGTTCAATTCCATAAATTTTTTTATTATTACTTAATTCAATCATTGATTGATATTCTTTTTCAGAATTTGCTAGTTTTACTAATGGTTTTTCAAACATAAAATCTGACTCAGAGTAGTTTATTTGAGTAAGCCAATCTTTCCATAATTTCATACTTTTATTTCTTAATAAAAAAGCTCTTCCTTGTGATCTTTTGTAGATATTACCCATGAGGACACCCAAGCTAGCTTGTGTTCCATTTTTTGGATTTAAATTATTTATTTCTAAGTTTACTGTTGGGTCTATTAAATTTACTTTATAACCTTTTTGCCCTAGGTGAAAGGCAGTTGTAATTCCTGCTATCCCACTACCAATAACAGAGATTTGGGTTTGCTTTTTTTCTGATTTTTGGCTACTCATTTGCATAGATGCTATGAAATTTGCTTGTTAATTTTCAATGAGTGGTCTAAAAAAGAGAATAGTTTAAGGATATAGCTTTAGTGAGCATCAAGACAGTTATTTTGCAGTTCATTTGTCCTGATAAGCCAGGACTTGTAAGTGATTTGGCAAGTTGGATAGCAAGTAAAAATGGTAATATTAGACATGCTGATCACCATACAGATGCAGATGCAAAATTGTTTCTCAGTCGGATTGAGTGGGATTTAGATGGATTTTTGCTTGATAAAAATGAAATCAAATCTGAAGTAATTTTACTTGAGCAGCAATTTAAAGGAAAAGCCGTCTTGAGCTTCTCTGATGATTTTCCTAATGTTGCAATCTTTGTTAGTAAGCAGAGTCATTGTTTAGTTGATCTGTTATGGAGAGTTAAGGCAGGTGAATTATGTATGAATGTACCTTTAGTAATCTCAAACCATTCAGATTTAGAGGAAATTTGCTCAGGTTTTTCGATTCCTTTTAAGTTGATAGAAGTTGATACAAACAATAAAGCTGATTCCGAAAGTAAAATTTTTGACTTACTAAATGAGTATCAAATTGATTTAGGTGTTTTAGCTAAATATATGCAAATTTTAAGTAGTTCATTTTTAGAGAAGTTTCCTCATCTCATCAATATTCATCATTCTTTTCTTCCAGCGTTTAAAGGAGCTCAACCATATCATCAAGCTTGGGAAAGAGGGGTAAAATTGATTGGTGCAACAGCGCATTATGTCACTAAGGATCTTGATGCTGGTCCCATAATTGAACAGACTATATCTAATGTGAGTCATCGTGATGAAGTATCAGATTTAATAAGAAAGGGTAGAGATTTGGAACGAGTCGCTTTGGCAAGAGCTTTAAGATTGCATTTAAGACGACAAGTCATTGTTTATAGGGGTAGAACGGCAGTATTTGCATGATTAATAATGCTTATTTTCTAAATTTAAAAAATTATTTTTTAGATAATGTTGGCTGGAGTTGTTTTCAGTTAGGTGTATTTTGTTTGCCATCCAGTGCGTTAATTTCTTATTTATTTTTGCTTGTAGCTCTCGTTGACGGAAGTCTTAAAAGAAAGGATCTCTATTTGAGGGAATATTGGAATTATCCGCTAGTTTTTGTAACTTTTTTGATGATAATTGGTTGTCTTCATTCTCATACCGGTTGGCTAGCTTGGCTTGGTCTTTTTAATTGGTTGCCATTTTTCTGGTGTTTTTGGGGTTTGCAGCCATATTTGTTAACTCCTGAAAGAAGAAAAAAATGTGCTTCTTTGCTTGTATTGGGCAGTCTTCCGGTTTTAATAACAGGCTTCGGTCAGTTATGGCTTGGATGGGAAGGGCCTTGGCAGATTTTTGATGGTTTAATTATTTGGTTTATTTCTCCAGGAGGCAAACCTTTAGGCAGATTGTCTGGGTTGTTCGATTACGCAAATATCACTGCTGCATGGTTATCGGGCGTATGGCCATTCTGTTTGGCCTCCGTTGTGCATCCTTTTATTTTTGGAAGAAACAGAGCTATTTCCTGTGCTCTTTTAATTGCTTTTATTTCAGCAATGATTTTGACTGACTCTCGCAACGCATGGGGTGCAATTTTTCTAGGTTTACCATTTGTTTTTGGCTCAGCATCATGGAGTTGGTTAATACCTGTAATGCTCATTTGCGTTCTTCCTGTGATTATTGCGGTTTTACCAGTTTTTGATGTTGGAATTCAGCAAGTTGCAAGGACTATTGTTCCCGACTCTATTTGGAAGAGACTAAATGATATGCAATTCGCTGATACTAGACCTTTTGAAGCAACACGTATTGGTCAATGGAAAATAGGCCTTAATTTTGTTTTTGAAAAACCATGGTTGGGTTGGGGCGCAGCAGCTTTTTCAATTCTTTATCCTTTAAGGACAGGCTTATCTCATGGCCACTCTCATAATTTACCTTTAGAATTAGCAATTAACCATGGCTTACCAGTCTCTTTGTTGATAAATATATTTGTGTTTAGCTTATTATTAATTTCATATTTTTATAGAATATTTAATAATTTAAATCTTCAAAATAATATAATAGTAGATCGAGCTTGGTGGACCTCTACTTTAATTCTTATTTGTTTTCATGCGACAGATATTCCACTATTTGATAGCAGAATAAATATCTTAGGTTGGATATTATTAATAGGTCTTAGATGCATGATATATACTTCTAAAAGCGATAATATTTCATAAAAAATTTGAAAAATTTTTATGTAAATTCTCCTTCTTCAATTGTAATTTGTCTTTCATAAATTGAATGTTCATTAAATATTCTGGCAGTTAAAAAGCTAGCGATACATGTAATCAAGAGTGGCTTGAGTATTAAAAGATTCTTAGTTAATGCGAAGGCTAAAAACATTGCTGTTAAGGGTGTTCTTGAGCATCCAGCTACAAATCCACCCATTCCTGCGAAAATATAAGTTGTTGGCACATGGCCTGTTAATGTTTCTAATCCTATACCGCTGGCTAATCCTATTGCACCTCCTAGGGTGAGCATTGGATAAAATAAGCCACCTGGAGCTCCCGATGCGGCTGCCAAACCAGAAGCAAAAAATAAAACTAAAAAAATACTTATTACGAGCGTAAAATCACTACTTTCATTAACAATAATCTTTTGTAATCCTTCGATATTGTGAAAACTTTCTGGAATTATTGAATACATTAAGCCAAGTAGTAAGCCTGATAAACTCATTCTTTGAATAGTTTTATTTTTAAACCATTGATTTCCTAGGACTTGCATCTTTAAAACATATTTGGAATACATTTCTGCTAAGCATCCAAGTAAGACGCCTAAAACTATTAAGTATACAAAATCTATCGGAAAGAATTCGATTACTGGTGTATATGCTCTCTCTAATTGAAAACCTAAATTATTAACAAATCCACCAGCTTTTTGATCTAGTCCAATTGCTTGCAAAATATCAGCGCAACTATCAGCCCAGAATGTTGTTACTACTACTAATAAGAGAACTACTGGTCTGGCTGAATTTAGAAGTTCTTCAATTGCATAGACAAAGCCTCCAATAGGTGCACTAAAAATTGCTGCAATTCCCGCTCCTCCTCCTGCTGCAACTATGACTCTGCGAAATGAAATAGGGGCTTTTAGCCATTTAGCCATTTTCCACGCAACAGATCCTCCCATTTGTACTGCTGGACCTTCTGGTCCTAGTGGAAAGCCACTGCCAATAGCAATTATTCCAGCAAATAGTTTGACGATTCCTACTCTTAATCCCATAGGGACTGGCTTATGGCGAAGAAATGCAATGATGTGACTTACTCCTGCTCCTTTTGCTGCAGGGGCAAAATTTTGAATGAGCGATCCTGAAACCAAGCCTCCTAATGCACCTAATATTGGTAAAACTATCCATCTAGGCATATATGCAAGAAGATTTGATCGATAATCTTCTAATGTATGAATTCCAGTTTTAAATAATATTCCCGTTAGTGCTGCTCCTAAACCTGTAAGTATGAGAGCAAGAATTACATTTAGCCATTTCCTTTGAAGAAGTTTTTTTATGCTTTGACTGGATTTTTTTTTAATGTGATTTTGACTTTGACTTTTGATCATTTAACTTAATTTAGTTTTGTAAAATAGAGGCCTCTTCTTCTTTCGTTATTACACGGCCATCTTCGATAAAGTTTGTTATTTCATTAAAGTTTAAGTATCTATATATTTCGTCAGTTACAGGGGAAACTTTTTTGGAAGCTATTGCAAGATATTCATCAGTCGTAGGTATATGACCCAACAAAGCACAGACAGCGGCCAGTTCTGCACTTCCTAAGAATACCTGAGCTCCTTTCCCTAATCTGTTGTTGAAATTTCTTGTACTTGTTGAGAAAACAGTTGAATTATCTTCTACACGAGCTTGATTGCCCATACATAGAGAACAACCAGGCATTTCCATTCGACTTCCAGCTTTTTCAAAGATCTCGTAGTATCCTTCTTTTTTCAAAATTTCCTCGTCCATTCTTGTTGGCGGACATACCCATAATCGTGCTGCTATCTTCCCTTCTCCTTCAAGAATTTTTGCAGCGGCTCGATAATGACCAATATTAGTCATACACGAACCAATAAAAACTTCTTGAATAGGAGTGTCTGCGACTTCGCTTAAAAGTTTGACGTTATCAGGATCATTAGGACAAGCTAAAACAGGTTCTTTAAGTTCATTCAAATTTATTTCGATGATTTCTGAGTATTGAGCATTTGAGTCGGCTGATAGTAAATCTGGTTTTTTTAACCAATCTTCCATTTCTTTAATTCTTCTACTTATTGTTCTTGGGTCTTTATATCCCCTGGCAATCATATTTTTAAGTAAAACAATATTGCTTTTTAAATATTCACTGATTGTTGATTCAGAGAGTTGAATAGTGCATCCAGCACAAGATCTTTCTGCACTTGCATCAGTCAACTCAAATGCTTGCTCTAATTTTAGGTTTGGTAGACCTTCAATTTCTAATATTTTTCCATTAAAAACATTAACTTTGTTCGCTTTCGCTACGGTTAGAAGACCTTGTTGTATAGCCATCCATGGAATGGCATTAACTACATCTCTCAAAGTGACGCCAGTTTGTAAAAATCCTTTAAAACGTACAAGAACTGACTCCGGCATATCTAAAGGCATGGAACCAATGGCTGCAGCAAATGCCACAACTCCCGAACCTCCAGGGAATGAGATGCCCAAAGGGAACCGAGTATGACTATCACCACCTGTTCCGACTGTGTCGGGTAAAAGCATCCTATTTAACCAACTATGAATAATTCCATCACCGGGTTTTAGTGCTATGCCTCCTCTTTCAGCAAAAAAATCAGGGAGTTCTTGTTGAGTTTTGATATCAACGGGCTTTGGATATGCTGCCGTATGACAGAAACTCTGCATCACTAAATCAGCAGAAAAACCTAAACAGGCTAACTCTTTCATTTCATCTCTAGTCATCGGACCAGTGGTATCTTGACTACCTACTGTTGTCATTATTGGTTCACAACTTGCACCAGGGAGCACGCCTTTTAAACCGCAAGCCTTTCCAACGATTTTTTGAGCTTGTGTAAACCCATTCTTTGATGCAGGGGGCTGACCAGGACGAATAAAAAGAGTAGAGGGTGGAAGTTTTAATTTTGTTCTAACTTTATCTGTTAAAGCTCTTCCAATCATTAAAGGAATTCGCCCACCTGCTCTTACTTCATCAGTAATGGTTTGTGGTTTTAAGTCAAATTTTGATAGAAGTTCTCCATTATTTGTCTCATTGTCACTTCTTCTAACTTCTCCTTTGTAAGGAAAAATAGTAATTATATCTCCTGTTTTTAGATTGCTTACATCGCATTCAATTGGAAGTGCTCCTGAATCTTCAGCAGTATTAAAGAAAATAGGAGCAATTTTGCCTCCTATTACAACACCACTCCCTCGTTTATTTGGTACGAAAGGTATGTCTTGTCCTGTATGCCAAAGAACAGAGTTTATTGCTGATTTTCTAGAGCTTCCTGTTCCAACTACATCGCCAACATATGCAATCGGATGTCCTTTCTCTTTTAATTTTTCAATAGTGCTTAAACCATTTGGATCCCGTGTTTCTAGCATCGCTAGAGCATGTAAAGGAATATCTGGTCTTGTTGTGGCATGAGTTGCGGGCGAGAGATCGTCTGTATTTGTTTCTCCTTCAACCTTAAATACTGTTACTGTTATTTCTTGAGCTAAGGGTTGTTTATTTGTAAACCATTCTCCATTGGACCAGCTATTGATAACTTTTTCTGCATAAATATTATTTTTTGCTAAATCTAAGATGTCGTTCAAAGCATCATAAACTAAAAGAGTATTACTTAATGCATAACAGGCTGATGCTGCTAATTCTTTATTAGTAGATTTTAGTATTTCAATTAATGCTGCTACATTATATCCGCCAATCATTGTACCCAAAAGCTCAGTTGCTTTTAAAGGACTTACTAACGGACTTTTTGATTCTTCTTGAGCAATTGAGCTAAGCCAAGTCGCTTTGACATAAGAGGCTTGATCAACTCCAGGAGGAATTCGATTTACAAGCAAATCAAGTAAGAAGTTTTGATCGTATTTTTTGTCTGGTTTTTCTAATAACTCTGTTAACTCTTTAGTCTGTTTGGCATCTAAAGGAAGAGGAGGGATACCCAACGCTTCTCTTTCTGCAACATGTGATAAGTAATTTTTTAGCATTTTTAAATCTCAACAGAGGATGTGTTTGAGTGAGGGGGCTTTTGTTTTCAATGTTTACAACCGCATGTTTCTTGAACAAACATTCAGATAATGCAATTTATTACCCCCTATGACTGATACTTCTCTAATCTTATCTCTATGATCACGCTTTAAATGTCCACCTCATCATATTTTTCAATGGTGGATAGTACCTCCGACCTTCATGTGGTCGAGACTCGTCCATTAATGTCACCGGCATTAATTCATAGAGATTTGCCTTTAGATATTGCAGCCTCTGGAATTGTCTCTACTACTCGAAACAAGATTCAATCAATTCTTCATGGTAATGATCCAAGAATTTTGGTGATTGTTGGACCATGTTCGGTTCATGATGTTGATGCTGCCATTGAATATTCAAATCGTTTAGCCCCATTGAGGGAGAAATATAGTCAAAAGTTAGAGATTGTTATGCGTGTTTATTTTGAGAAACCACGTACAACTGTTGGCTGGAAAGGACTTATTAATGATCCTCATCTTGATAATTCTTACGATATTAATACTGGTTTAAGAAAGGCAAGAGGTCTATTACTTGATTTAGCTAAAAAAGGAATGCCGGCAGCAACTGAATTACTTGATCCAGTTGTTCCTCAATATATTGCTGATTTAATTAGTTGGACTGCTATTGGAGCAAGAACGACAGAGAGTCAGACTCATCGAGAAATGGCGTCTGGATTATCAATGCCGGTTGGTTATAAGAATGGTACTGATGGGACAGCAACGATAGCGATTAATGCAATGCAAGCGGCTTCTAAACCTCATCATTTTTTAGGAATTAATAACGATGGTCATGCTTCGATAGTCAGTACTACAGGCAATCCAGATGGTCATCTAGTTTTAAGAGGTGGTAAGAATGGAACTAATTATCATCTTGAAGCAATTAAGTTAATTGCTGATGAATTGGCACAATCTAAGATGCCTGGGAGAGTCATGGTTGATTGTAGTCATGGTAACTCAAATAAAGATTTTCGTAGACAATCAGATGTTTTACGAGATGTTGCATCACAGTTAAAAGGTGGATCAAAGAATGTAATGGGCGTAATGATTGAAAGTCATCTTGTTGAAGGTAATCAGAAATTAAATTCAGATTTGTCAAAACTTACCTATGGTCAAAGTGTTACGGATGCATGCATAAATTTTTCTACAACCGAAGTCTTATTAGAGGAACTAGCTGAATCAGTCAAATAAATTGAGTTAGTTTTTTATATTCCTACTAACCATATTCCTACACAAGTTACTCCAATAGGAACAGTTACATTGTCAATCCCCCATGGACTTATTTGTTCTAAAAAAGTTGCTATTAACGAAATGACTATAATTTCTAGAGGCTGTATGTCTAAATTATTAGTTGAAGAGATAATAGAAGTTGTTATAGCTACTGCTGACCCCATTGTTAATGTTCCAAGAATTGATTTCGTTTGACCTAGTATTGACCATTTTGGAGAGTTAATAGATCTGCCGACTAAACCTGCTAATCCATCACCAAAAGCCATTGATAGGACTCCTATGGAAATAGATGATGCATAGCGAGGCCAGAAAAGTAAAAGTAAAAGTGTGATACTGATACCATATGCAATTGTTCCAAAACTTTTTCGCTCGATATCCTCAATGGCAGGTAATAAACGATATTGATAATTTACACCTAAGGCTATGGTGATTAATAATGCAGATAAGAAAGCTATATTTTTTGGAATATCAAATAACCAGGCTAAAAGAATTACAGGTCCTGTTCCAATATGAATAATTTTTCTACTTAACTCTTCTTGTTTAGGAAAATATTTTTTACATAAAAATGCAATTAATAAAATTATTATTATCCATAAAGCAATAACAAAAACAGCTATTTGAATTGGCAATGTTTAGGCGGCGTTTTGATGAGTAGTCATGACCCTCAATTTTAAAATTGCTTTTGCTTCAAGTTGTCTGACACGTTCTCTAGAAACATTTATTTGTCTTCCAATTTCAGCAAGAGTAAGTGGTTCTTCTCCATCAAGGCCAAAGCGAAGTCTCATGATTTTTTGCTCTCTCTCATTTAATTGAGACAACCATCCTCCAAGGTGTTCTTTTTGAATACTTCTATCCATCCCTTCCATGGGCTCATCAGAATTTGGGTCTGGAATTAGTTCTCCTAGAGTACTACGATCTTCTTCGCCTCTTGCATGAGCATCAAGAGACGCACATGGCGCGCTTTGGGATACTAAATCTTCTAGATCTTGAGGTTCAATTCCCATTGCGTTTGCCAACTCTAGTCGATTTGGTTGCCTACCAAATCGATGAGATAATTCACGCGATATGCGGCGCATTTTTGAAAGTTTTTCGCTGATATGTATTGGTAGTCGAATAGTTCTAGCACTGTTGTCTATGGCACGAGTCATCCCTTGTCTTATCCACCAGTAGGCATAGGTTGAGAATTTATAACCCATTGCAGGATCAAATTTATCAACAGCTCTTTCTAATCCAATTGCACCCTCTTGAACTAAATCAAGTAATTCGAGACCTTGGTTTTGATATTTTTTTGCAACACTTACAACAAGTCTCAGATTTGCAGCCATCATGCGATCTCTTGCCCGCTTACCCATTTTTATTTTGTGTTTCTCACGACTAGAGCGTTGTTCAAGAGGCAGGTTCAATAAATCTTTCATTTGTTGAACGTGATGAGCAAGCTCAATTTCTTCTGCAGGAGTCAGAAGTGGGACTCTTCCAATACTTGTGAGATAGAAACCTATCGCATCAGTAGCTAGACGATTACTTTGTCTTCTTGAACTTCGAGATTTTTGACTACTTACAGTTGATGCAGATAGTTTTTGATTTGTGCTTGCCAAATTGGACTTCTCTGGTGAAACATCAGAAAATTCCTTGGCAGATTCCAGCGGGATCCCCATCACCCTGGCCTCTTGAAATTAGATTTATTAAGAAGTTAGCACTTATAAGGAGAAGTTGACTAATTGAAACGAAAAATTTATGACTTTTTGCCTAATTAGGTATAAAGCGCATCAAAAAAACAGATTAAATGTTTTGAAAAAAGCTTTGAGATTTTTAAATTTATTCTTTTTTATATAGCTTAATAATTTTTTCTTGAATATATTTTTTCTTATCATTTGAATTTTGATTTTTGGTGTAGCTACCATCACTTTGCATATTCCAAGAGTCTTTATTTATTTCTAAATAAGAATTTAATAAATGTTTAATTTCGTTTTTAATTTTATTGTCTTCAATAGGTGTAACGGCTTCAACTCTTCGATCTAAATTACGCCTCATCCAATCTGCACTACCAATAAATACTTCTGGATCGTCATCGTTATTAAACCAAAAGATTCTTGAATGTTCTAAAAACCTACCAATAATGCTTGTTACTTTTATATTTTCGCTTAAGCCTTTTCTTTGAGGATATAGGCAGCACATTCCTCTAATTATAAGTTCAATTTTTACTCCTGCCTGTGATGCTAAATAAAGCAGTTTTATAATTTCTGGATCTACTAGGGAATTCATTTTGGCTATTATCCTTGCTGGTACACCATTTTTTGCATAATTGATTTCTCTTTTGATTAGCTTTTCTATTCCACTTCTAAGAGTTACCGGTGCAACTAATAATTTTCTGTAGGATTGTTGTTTTGCAAATCCAGTCAGATAATTAAACAGTTCAATAAGATCTTGACCAAGCTCAGGTTGACAAGACAGCAAGCCAAAATCTGTATATGTTTTAGAAGTTTTTGAATTATAATTACCAGTCCCAATATGAAAGTATGTTCTTAATCTATTTTTTTCTTTTCTAATGATTAAAGCGATTTTTGTATGAGTCTTCAGTCCAATGACTCCATAAACAACGTGAACCCCAGCTTGCTCTAATTGTTTTGCCCATTGGATATTATTATCTTCATCAAATCTTGCTTTTAGTTCAACGAGAGCCATTACTTGCTTACCTTTCTCAGCTGCTCTTATTAGTGCATCAATAATTAAAGAGTCTTTTGAAATTCTATACAAGGTCATTTTGATTCCCATGACTTGTTTATCTTCTGCAGCTTGATTTATGAACTCTTCGACTGATGTCGAAAAAAGATTGTATGGGTGATGGACTAGTAAATCATTACGGCGAATTATGGAGAATATACTTTTAAAGCTACTTTTATTTCTAGTCTCTAATTCTTCTAGTTCTCGCAACTGACTATTTTTGAGTGAATGATGAGTAATGCCTTGATGTTCTTTAAATTTTAATTTTGGAAGATTTAAAGTTGTTAACTCTATTAATTCATCTAATGCCAGTAACCCCTCAATTTGATATAAATTTTCTTTGTCAATATTCATCCCTTCTTGTAAAAGATCAAGAATGACTTTTGGCGTATTTGTAGAGACTTCTAGCCTAACTACTTCACCTCCTTTACGACGTTTGCGCAAACCTTCTTCAAGTGCGCTCATTAAATCATCAGCTTCAATATCCCGAAGCTCTAGATCAGCATCTCTTGTAACGCGAAAGAACGAATATTCTTTAACATCCATCCCAGGGAAAAGCATGGACAGATTATTTGCAATGATTTGCTCAATAGCAATTCCTGTATATTTTGTTGATTCTTTATCATTTAGTTCAACTGGAATACTTATAAATCTAGAAATACTTTCACCAGGAATTTTTATGCGGGTAAATTGTTCTTTATCTGATTCATTATCAACGATAATTGCAGCTAAATTTAAACTAAGATTACTTATAAAAGGGAATGGATGAGAAGGGTCAACTGCTAAGGGGGTTAGGATTGGAAAAATTGCAGTTGTAAAATAATTATCTATCCAAACCCTTTGTCTCTCATTTAACTCTTTATATTCAAGTATAAATATATTATTTTTTTTAAAGTCCTCTTCTATATATTTTCTTGTTTTATGTTGCTGTGTTTTTAAAATAGGGTCTAAATAATTCCGAATTTCAATAAGTTGTTCTTCAGGAGATTTTCCATCTTGGCTTCTTTTTGAGATTCCACCTTCTACTTGTGATTTTAATGAAGCAACTCTAACCATAAAAAATTCGTCTAAATTATTGCTAAAAATTGAACTGAATTTAATTTTTTCTAGTAATGGCGTTTCCTCTTCTGTAGCAAGTTCTAAAACACGTTTGTTAAAATCTATCCAACTGAGTTCACGATTAATATAAGTTTCATTATTGATTTTTGGACTAGTCATATCTATAACCAATTTATTCAATTTCTCATTATTAGTTTAATATCTTGATCATCTATCAGTCTAGGAGATTACTTTTTGCTTGGTAAGACTTTTACCTGAAATTAAAAACATAACAAATAGTAGAAGCAATATTGTGCCAAAAAATGGACTTCTTGGACCAAAAAGATCATATGAGCGTCCTGCTGCTATTGCTCCAAGAAAAGTTCCCAGACTTTGTAAACCCTGCAGATTTCCTAATACTGCTCCTTGACCTATAGAACTTAGTCTTCTTGAAATCAGTGCTCTTAAACTAGGAGTTACTAGTCCAGTTCCCATTGCAAGTATTGCGACGCCAGAAAATACAAGAGGAATTGAGGTATCTATATTTGCGAGCGTTAAAAGAATACATCCTGTCATTACAAAGCCAATACCAGTAAAAGTTAATCTCGACTCCCCAAATCTTTTTACAAGAGGACCAATTAGGCCTCCTTGAACAATCATCGCGATAACTCCAACGACAATAAAAGCAGCACTACATAATTCAGGACTCCATCCAAATTTTTCTTTTAAATAAAGGACTAAAACAGCTGTAAAGCCATTAAATGCCATAAAGAAAACAAAAAAGGATAAGCAAAGTCTTCTAGCTAAGGGGTTTTTGAATACAATTAGTAGCTGACTAATTGGATTCAAATCTCTTTTCCTTGGTAGTAAATTTCTTTTATTTTTGGGCAGTGTTTCCGGTAGAAACCAAATTACAAAAATAAGATTAAATATTGCAAATCCGCTTGCTACCCATACCGGTAAAGTAACACTAAATTTAGCAAGAGCTGTTCCTAATCCTGGACCAAGAATAAAACCTAAACCAAACGCTACTCCAATTAATCCAAAGGTTTTTGCGCGATTTTCGGGAGTTGATATATCTGCAAGTATTGTAGTAGCAGTAGCTGCAGTACCGCCACTTATACCATCAATTATTCTCGCTAAAAATAGTAAAGATAAAGGTAAAGCTGAGGCCCATAAAGGTAAATAATTATCCCAATTCAGGCTTACAGTTAATGCAAATAGACATATTCCTATTACTGAACCAGATACACATGTGATCATGATTGGCTTACGACCGAAACGATCACTCATAGCTCCAATTAGTGGGGCTGCAGCAAACTGAGATATTGCATAAGTTCCAGTTAAAAAACCAAGAGTCGTCGCGCTTGTCGTGAATTGTTCTAATAAAAAAGGTAATAAAGGCAAAACAATGGTTTCGCCCAAACGATCATCTAGAAGTGTTATGAAAGCTCCTAAAAGGGTGGGAATTTTTAGCCTTCTCAATGCAAATAGCTCATAATTTATTCACCTTCTCATACTGTCAGAGAACTTGGCTTCATTTAGTAAAAACAGTCTAAATCGATATTTGCGACCTTGTGAGAGTTCTGATGAAATGGCCCTCAGAGAAGTTTATGAAGATGCTATTCGAACTTGCGATAAATCCTTGTACAGCCAAGAACAGATTGAAGCGTGGTCGGCTTTGGCATATCTTCCTGGGATTTTAGATAAACCTTTGAAGCAAGGGGTGGGCTGGGTGAGTTGTGTTGATAAAACTATTGAAGCATTTGCTTTAAAATATCCCCATAATCGCTTGGCATTGCTTTATTGCCGAGGGCGTTCGTCCCGGCAGGGGCATGCTACGGCTCTATTACATCAAATTGAGGCAGATACTCTTACAGATAAGCCAATAACTTTAAAAACTGAGGCAAGTTTATGTAGTTATCAACTGCTTTTACGTCATGGATGGACAATTATTTCCCCTGAAGAAATTCAAATAGGTGGTGTGCATTTTTCTCGTTATTTGATGGAAAAAACTTTGTATTAAATTTATTTTTTAAAAATTTTTAGGAATTAATATTTTCCTCACTCCAATCAATTAACTTTTCTAAGTGCTTGATAGCAAGTCCTGAATTGATTATTTCTTTTGCTTTATTAATTCCTTCTTTAATATCAGAGCTTAAGCCTGCATAAAAAAAGTAAATACCAGCATTCCACTCTAGTGATTTGGTTAAAGGACCTTCGCCATTAAGAGCTTGTAAAGCAAATCTCTTCCATTCTGTGATGTCGTTCCATTCAATATCTTTTCCAGAACATTTGTAGTCTTTGGGATGAAAAACAGTTCTAGTTCCATGTTGGTTTTTGTACTGTCCAATTGTTGATGAACGACTAATTGAAAGATCTATTCCACCTTCCAGTCCTTTGATAGTCATCACATTTTGTTCTCCCATAAGCTCTAAGGTCTTCCAATGTCTTTCTTCAGTAGGAGAATGAACATAGCCACTTATATGTAGATGACTTCCTTGATGACATGTCCAGATTAATTCCATACTTGCTAGAGGTGGGCGCTTACCTATTTGATCTCTATAAGGAATTAAATTTTCAGCTAGCGGAAAATGATCTGGCTGATGTATTAAAGCTAGGTCGTTTTGGTTGAAAAAACTTTGCAGTTGTTCTATGGATAGACCGGTTAAATTTATTCCTAAGGCTTGAAAGAGTTCGTTATGGGTAACGCCGTATTTTACTGGCATACGAGAACCACCATGCAAAATAACAGGCTGTTTCTGAGTTAGTAATAGTAAAGTTGTCAGAGGATAAATAGGTGCTGTTTTTTTCCTACCATCAAAAGGCATCCCAAAAAATATAGGTTGACGTTGATTACTGGGCGATTGAATTTTGGGTCCTAGTTCGATATAGGCATCAATCATCCCGGCTAGTTCTTCAGGGATAGGACGTCTAATTCTATGTGCAATCATGAAGCCACCAATTTGGGCTGCACTTGCTTCTTCTTTTAGCATCAGCATGAGAGCTGATTTAGTTTCTTCGCGAGTAAGACTTTTTCCTGTAAACTCACCACTACCTATTTTTTTTAAATAGGTTTTAAATTCTTCATATTTATTTGTCATTGGAGTTTATATTTCAAAGTTAAGTTGTTTTTTTGCAAGTTCTTTGCGCTCAGTATTCTTTAAATTTTTAACTAAATCTAATAGGATTTTTTTACTAATTTCAGTACCGATTGAACCAAGAGCCATTAGTCCATAGTATGCAGATTTATCCGAGCCTTTTTGTATTACATCGCTGATTGCTTCACAGATATTTAAGCTTTCACGTCTTTGAATTATTGTCAGTGTTTTGATCACTATCTCTTCTCTGAAATCATTTAAAGGAGATTTTGCTATCTCAAGTAAATCAAAATCAGAAAGTAAATGAGCTTTGAATTTTAATAATTCTAAACCAGCTATTTTCATTTCTGCACTTTTTTCTTCTAATGTTTTTTTAATAAGCTCAATCGGTAAGGTTCCTCCCCAGCAAGCCAAAGCTTCTACGACTTTGATGTTCATTGTGTCATCACTATAAAGATGGTTTAAGAGCCATTCTTTGGCATCATCTTGATAAGTAAGTCCTGCAGCAAGGATTAGTTCATCTTTATTTCCATACGTCTTAAGTAGATCTTTTATTTTTATCCATCCTACTTTTGATAATTGTCCCAAGCGAATAGCGATTTCTTGTCTAAGTTCAAAGTTAATATTTGGATTGTATGCAGTCTTAAGCCACTCAGCACTTGGCTTGGTTTTTTTCGCGTTATTAATGGTATCCCATATATTGCTTTCTTCAATAATCATAGAATTTAAATTTAGTGGATTAGAAAATAATTAATCTGAGTAATTTTTTAATTTACTATTTGTTTATTGATCAAGTCAAGTATCTGATTTGTTTAGAGATTAATGGAAAATTTTTTAAAACCCTATTAATAACTATTAAATAGTAGACATATTAAGAAAGCCTAGAATACAACTTTCTAGGCTTTCTTAATTTAGTTTAAAATTTAATTTTTTTAATTTTATCTTGCACCAAGTTGTGCTTCGAGCTCTCGTTCTAATTTTTCATCTTTTACGTCTGGTAAAACATTAGAGATAGGAGTTTTGTGGGTGCTATAGAAAAGCATTCCAATAAATACCATTCCTCCAACAATATTTCCAATCGTCACTGGTAAGAAATTCCAAAAAATTACTTTTGTAAAAGGAATACCCGAACCAAGTAGAGGGCCAGTTGTATGCAAAAACATATTAACTACTATGTGCTCCATTCCCATTGTTTGGAATGCAGTTATAGGTAGCCAGCAAGCAAGTATCTTTCCTGGAACACTTTTACTTACAAGTGCCATTGTTACACCTAAACAAACTAGCCAGTTTGCAATTACTCCACGTAAAAATGCAAGGAAAAAACCAGTACTTCCAAGTGCTTCATATTTAACAACTGTGTTTGCTTTATGTATAGCTATTATTTTTGCTGCTACAACTGCCCATCCTTTTCCACCTTCAGCAGCAGTTAATGGATCTACATTTCCAGCACTTGATAAACTAATTGAAAGTAGTACGGCAACAAATGCTGTACCTAGAAAATTACCGATCCAAACCCATAGCCAATTCCTTACAGTTGCAGACCAAGAACTCTTTCCAGCCCATACGGCCATTGGTAGTAACGCAAAATTACCAGTAACAAGCTCCATACCGAAAAGAACGATACTTGCAAAACCAAAAGGAAATATAAAAGAACCTAACCAAGGCATCCCTGATTGAATACCAATAGTAATTGCAAGACATGTCGCTAAACCTAAAATTGCTCCTGAATAGAAGCCTCTTATTAGCAAGTTTTTTACGCTTACAGATGATTTCTTGCCACCTGCAGCAATCATTCCATCTACCAATTCATTTGGTAGGACATAGTCCATTTGAGAGGCACTTGAAGTCATAAATTTAAAAAGTAAGAAAAATAATTTTTTATAAAATCGAATTAATTACTAATTCGATTCATAAATTTGGAAAAGATGTCGTGGCTGCCATTAGCTCGATTAATCAGCGGTTTATCTTTACCAAGGTTGTTAAACCAATTCATGAAACGAGAAATAGAATCTTTAGGTAAGACGTAGCTCATTTGAGAAGTACTTTGAGTCATAAATTTAAAAAGTAAGAAAAATAATTTTTTATAAAATCGAATTAATTACTAATTCGATTCATAAATTTGGAAAAGATGTCGTGGCTGCCATTAGCTCGATTAATCAGCGGTTTATCTTTGCCAAGAGGACTAAACCAATTCATAAATCGAGATAATGAACCAGAGTTTTTACTTAAAAATATTTTTTCTTTTGCATCAAAATCTGAAATAAGTAAATCTTTTAGTACATCTTTTAATTCATCTTGAGGGACAGATTTTTTTATTAATTCTCCTAATTTATAATTAGGCCCTTGTGATCCACCAATGCTTATATCATAAGCTTCAACGGTTTTTCCTTCTTTGTCTTTAGCTTTTTTGCCCGTTAAACCAATTCCTCCCATATAGGCTTGACCACAACTATTAGGACACCCAGTCCAATGAATCTTTAATTCGTCTTTCAAATCTAATTCTTTGTCTAATTCATGCGAGATTTTTAAAGCTTGATCCTTTGTATTTGTTAGAGCGAAACCACAATAGGTATTTCCAGTACAAGAAACAGTACCTGCTGCAATAGTTTCTGGTTCTAATGGAAACTTTTGTAAGATAGATTGCTCCTTAAATTCTTCAATTAGATTTGTATCTATACCAGTAATAATAATATTTTGATCTTCGGTAAGTCTTATTTCTTTATCACCAAAATTCTCACATATATTTGCTAGATCTTGTAAATCCTCAGCCAAAAGACGGCCTACTGGCACATGAATTCCTGCAAAATATTTACCTTCTTGTTTTTGAGAATGAATTCCAAAAAATGACCTTGGTTTATCTGAAAATATTGAGCCTGGATCTTCTTTTAATGTTCCATATTGTTTTTCGATAAGATCTCTAAATGTTTCAATGCCAATTTTATCTAAATAAAATCTAAACCTACCTTTAGGTCTTATATTACGTTCCCCATTATCTCTCCATAGGGATAAAATAATTGATGTTAATTCATAAATTTTTTCTTCTTCAACCCAGGCATTCAACGGAACTGCATATTCATTCATTACTGATGAAAGTACGCCTCCAATCCAAACACTAAAACCTAAAACCCCATTAATTTTAACTGGATGAAAAATTAAATCATTATGTAAAAGAAAATTATCCTTAGAGCCTGCTATAGCTGTGTTCCATTTCCTTGGAAGATTTGAAAATTCTGAGTTTCCTTTACCATCATTAGTTAAATGGTCTTGCATTTTTGATGTATATATTCTTGTGTCTATAATCTCTTCTGGATCAACTCCAGCGATGGGATTTCCAGTAACATTTCTTGGATTATCAAATCCAGATTGAGTTGTTGATATGTTTACTTTTTTTAACCTATTTAATATCTCAGGCAAATCACTAATCAAAACACCTCTAAGTTGTATATTTTGCCTAGTTGTTATATCACAACTTCCATTCTCTCCATATCTCGCAACAATTGATGCAATTACCTTTAATTGTTCTGCATTGATTATTCCATTAGGTATTCTTAACCTTAACATAAACTTTCCAGGGGTTTTGGGTCTCCAAAACATCCCATACCATTTCAATCTTAATTCTAAATCAGTTTTATCCATTTGCTCCCATCCCATTTCAGCAAATTTGTCTATATCCTTTCCGATTTCGAGTCCATCCTTAGCAGCTTTATTTTTTTCAACTTGATTTAGTTTTTTGCCTTCGAGATAGTATTGAACCATTGGGATTGAGATTTGACATTTATAATTAACCTTTAAAATCTAAACTTTAGATGTATCAGTTTTTACCAAATCTTTTATTTATTTTGGTATCATTCAATACATCCTATCTATCCATTTAATTGATTAATTGGTTTCATAATTTCTCATTTAGTATTGGCGTCCAATTTCTCCGAGGCTTCTAATCGCTCCACTTTTGAGCATTTCCCAAACCTCTTTCATAGCAAAGAGGTCTCTATGAAAAGTACTTTTGAATCTTTTTCTTCCTCTGTATTGAGTGTTTCTTCGATCAACCCCCTCTCCTCGCCTGAAATTATTTGTTCTCGAGTATCTAGAATTTCTCATCATCTCAATTTTAATAAATTAGCTGAAAGTACTAATACATCTTCAGATGTCCATCAAAAGTTGTCTTTGTTACCAAATAGAATTAATTGTGAGCCTCCTCACCATTTACATTTACTAGTGCATGGTTCTAGAGGTGGTGAGATACATCCATCTCTTCTTTCTTTGGTTGACCAATTAAAAAGGCATAAAAATCGCTCTGTTTCAATAGAGGCTTTAACTGATGACAATCCAGAGCAAATTGACATCGGTAATAGATCAGTGTTTTTAGTTCCTCTTTTTTTGTTACCTGGAAGTCATGTTTGTATTGATGTACCAAAAATATTTAAACGTTTGCAAGAAGAGGGACAAAATATAAAATTGTTTCCTTTCCTAGGTTCTTTTATACCATGGCTATCATTAATAGATGATCTGATAACTAGTCAGAGTCCTTTTCTTAAACCTGCGTTGATTCATCACCCTGTCTCTTCAGATACTTCAAGTGTTTTTCTTAAGTCCTTAGAAAAATTCCTAAATATTCCTCTTTATTCATGGTCTAGATGGAATCAAGATACTGTTAAAAAGGAGAAGAATTATCTTCCTATTCCCTATCTTTTGACTCCAAACAAAAATGTAGAAATTGATAGTAAAGGAGAGCAGCTTAAATCTTTGCTTGAGATTGATATTATTCATCGTGGTCTTGTTAATATTTTGGGTAACTTGCCATGAATACAAATCAGTTTGGCACTGTGCATCTTGTCGGAGCAGGTCCTGGTGATCCCGATTTATTAACAGTTAAAGCGCAAAAACTAATTAGTAAATGTGATGCGCTTGTATACGACTCTTTAGTTCCTATAGAGCTACTTGAATTAGTTTCTTCAAATTGTCAACTTCATTCAGTGGGTAAGAGGCGTGGTCATCATTCGGTTCCTCAGAGGACAACGAATGATATTTTATTTGATTTAGCAAAGAGTTATTCTTGTATTGTTAGATTAAAAGGTGGTGATCCATTTTTGTTTGGTAGAGGTGCGGAAGAAGCTTCTTATCTTCATAAAAAAGGGGTTCCAGTACAAGTAGTACCTGGGGTTACATCAGGTATAGCTGCTCCTGCCTATGTTGGGATACCTATTACTCATAGACGTGCTGGATCTTCAGTCACTTTTGTGACTGGACATGAGGGGATTGATAAAAAACGCCCAGCTGTAAATTGGCGGTCTTTAGCGAAATCCAGTGATGGAATCGTTATATATATGGGTGTTCATAATTTAAAATTTATCTCAGCAGAGTTGATTGCTGGTGGTATGAATCCTGAGACTTCTGCGGCAGTTATTGAGCAGGGGACTGTAATTGGTCAACGTCATATTAAGAGCCCTTTGGTAAAGCTTTTTGACCGAGTTCAAGAAGAAAATTTAAGGTCTCCTGCGATTGTTGTAATAGGTTCAGTTGTGGATTTTCAAGTAGAAGCTTGCTCTCCAAAGCCAGCTGAAGTGACATTTCCAATTCCTATATAGATAGTTTGTCTGATATTATTTTTTAGATTTTTAACAATCTAAGCCAAAATTCTTTGGAGTTAGTTGATATTTTTAATTCTTTTTTGTTTATTGTTTGAATTGGACGACAACTTAAACTATTGATTAAAAACCATTCATCATTATCTTTTGGTGTCGCTTCAATGAGAGCTTCTTTTATTATATTCATTTCAATTCCTCGTTGACGCATTATGCCAGGTAGACAACCACTATTAGATGGTGGAGTCAACCAATTATTTTCTCTTTTTACTAATATATTTGCTGTAGTGGCGCAACATATTTCACCTTGACTATTTAATAATATTGCATCATTAAAGCCTGCTTTCTTTGCTTCTATGCGCGCTTGAATCCCTTGGTTATAGGAAAATGTTTTACAATAACTCAATCGGCTAAAAGAATTTCTTCTTTCAGTTTGACTAATTATTGTAGATATAGATTCAAAATTTGGTTGATAAGAATCTATCTCCAACCAAAAACTATGATGGTTTGTATTGCTGATATCAATTCCACGTTGTTTTGATGTTCCTCGAGTCCAATTAATACGAATTACTCCATTGACATTATTTAATTGTGATCGGTTAATGCCATCTTCAACGAGTGAAATCAACCATTCTTTTGATGGTGGAGGATTCATTTCTAAAATACTTGCACTTTTTTCCCATCTATTTAAATGCTCATTAAGAAGCTGCGGAACTCCATTCAAAATGAAAATCGTTTCAAAGATTCCATCTGCAAAGTTGAGTCCTCGATCATTAATTGGCACTTTTAAATCTTTGAAGATTCCCCAGTGACCATTAATCCAGCCTAATTTTTCTTTCTTATTTTCAGTCATGTTAATGCTTTTAAAAGTGGCATTAATTTCCAATTCATTTCCTCAGCTTCCTTTTGACTATCTGAATCTGCAACAATTCCACATCCAGCATGAGCAGTGATAGAAGATTCTTTAATCATTAAAGATCGAATAAGAATATTGCTATCAAGCACCCCATCCCAATTGATATTTAATATTGATCCACAATATGGACCTCTCGCTGTTGGTTCAAGCTCATACAATCTTTTACATGCTCTAAGTTTGGGTGCTCCTGTTATGGAACCACCTGGCCAACAGGCTTCAAGCAAGTCAACCCAAGTTTTATTTGTATTGAGTCTACCTTTAACTACTGAAGTGAGATGATGAACTTGTGAATAGCTTTCTAAAACTAGTAGATGAGGGACTTTGATTGAACCAGGTTGGCATACTCTTCCAAGATCATTTCTTAGTAGATCTACAATCATTACATTCTCAGCATGATCTTTTGGACTACAAATAAGCTCTGCTGCCCAATCAGCATCTTTTTCTGGATCTCTATCTCTGGGTCTAGTTCCTTTGATTGGTCTCGTTTCCACCTCACCACTGGGTAACGCTTTTAAAAATCTTTCTGGTGAAGTTGATATAATAGCTTCTCCTCTTGCCATCTGATCGCCGATAATTACTCCAGCAAAGGGAGCAGGGGAGCATTTTTTAAGTTTTGAATATACGTCTATTGGGCGCATGGATTCTGGCAATGGGGCTTGGCATGAGGTAGTGAGATTAGCCTGAAAAATATCACCTTTCGCAATCCATTTTTTGATCTCATCAACTCTTTCAGAATATTCTTGACTTGTTAACTTCCAGTCCCAAGATTCTAGGGGAATACTATGTTTGCGTTCTGTTTGTTGTGTCGTTTCAGAGTGAGCTTTGGAAAGCTTTTGATGAAAAGTACTTTTTAGAAAATTTTCCATAATTGAGATGCGCTTTTCATCTTTGCCTTCTAGCCATAGCTCTTTATTTTGAAGATCAAATTTTAATATAGGGTCATGCGAGGCTATCCACAAAGTTGCCATTGAACTTGTTTGCCATGGATTTTGTGACTCTGTCCAAAATGCAGCTTCATAACTCAACCAACCAGTCCAGTGCCCTGGCGGTAATTCGCGTAAAATGTTAAAAGGATTAGAATCGTTTTTTGAAATTTCTAATCCTCTAGAACAAAACTGTTCTAGAGGATTAATTCCTAAGGTGACCCATCGACCTAAATCACTCCCATCGCCATCAAGCCATATAAATCCTGCCTCTCCCCATTCTTGAATCAATTTATAAGCTACTAGCTCAGGTGATTTCCACTGACATAGTAGTCGCTTAATGTTATTCACTAGATATTTTTGCTACATAGATCTTCTCGACCTATTTCTGTTAATGCTTTATCTCTAATACGACAACTATCACATCTACCACATGGTTTACTTTCACCTTGATAGCAACTCCATGTTTTTTCTATAGGAATTTTTAAGCGTAATGCTTCTTGAAAGATTTTTGTTTTTTCCCAAGCTAGTAGTGGAGCCCAGAGTTTTATACCTTTCCCCTCGCGTCCTACTCTGCTGGATAAGTTGGCTAATTCTTGATATACCTCTAAATAATCCGGTCTACAGTCTGGATATCCAGAATAATCCATTGCATTTATGCCTAATGCTATTCGATTGGCTCCACGAGCTTCTGCAAGACTTAACCCAATAGCAACAAAGATAGTGTTTCTACCTGGAACGTAAGTATTAGGAATAGTATTTTTTTGTATGCCTTTAGTGGGAATTATTTGTGACGTGTCGGTCAAGGAGGATCCACCCCAAGAAGATAAATCAATCTTGATTGTTATGTGATCCTCAAGATTTAAATCTTTGGCTAAATCTGCGGCTGCTTGTAACTCCTTAAGATGTCGTTGGCCATAATCAAAGGATAATCCAATCACTTTTTGCCCAGCTTCCATAGCTATACATGCAGCTGTAGCTGAATCAATTCCTCCGGAAAGTAATGCAATTGTTGTCTGTTCAATCATTATTTTTTTTAAATCTAATGAAGCAAAATCTCATTTATCTAGATGGTTAGAGTACACCTAGCCATTTGTGAGTTTGCATACTTAATCTCCAATCAGGATTGTTTTTTACATACTTGATTGCGAGTGTTTGTCCTTCTTCATTTTCCCATCCTGCTTGCAAAAATAATTGAGGTTTAATCTTTCCATTGTTTTTTATTAAATCAGCCATTTTTTTAGCAAAAAGTAAATCTTCAGCGTTCTGTATGACAACTTTTAATTCTTGGCAAGATAACAGATTATCAAGGCGTGGAGGAGAATGCCGTTTAGGAGATAATGTTATCCAATCTGGGTTGCCACTTAGTGCATCTACGCCGCTTGTTTCGAGATGAATTGGAATAGATTTTTTTTCTAGATTGAGTGTAGATTTTCTAATTTCTCTGCATAGATGATCTAAATTATGATGCAATGGCTCACCTCCAGTGATTACAACAAAAGCTGCACCTTCTGTTTGCGCTTTGGCTGTGCTAATTGATAAATCTATCAAAGTTTGTTGTGGATGAAGTTCGGAATTCCATGAATTTTTCGTATCACACCAAGGACATCCAACTTTACAACTAGCTAATCTGATGAAGTAAGCGCTTCTACCAGCATGTTCTCCTTCTCCTTGTAGAGAATGAAAACATTCCACTACTGGTAGAGATGGTTCCATTTATTGCTGTTCTAGAGATTTTTTTTCAATAATTTTTGATTGTGGATTGAATGCTTCACTTGGTGAGGATGGGACGCGTAATTGTGCAGCTTGAATCAAGCCACTAAATAAAGGGTGTGGTTTCCCTGGCCTAGAGAGAAATTCTGGATGATATTGACATGCAATAAAAAATGGATGATTTTTTAATTCTATTAGCTCTACCAATCGACCATCAGGTGAAGTACCACTAATTACATAACCAGATTCCATTAGGAGAGTCCTATATGAATTATTGAACTCATAACGATGTCTATGCCTTTCGTAAACAACTTCTTCGTTGTATAAACTTTGCCCGGTTGTGTTGGTTTGAAGTCTACATGGATATACTCCTAATCTCATGGTTCCTCCTAGATCAACTACGTCTTGTTGTTCTGGCAGTAAGTGAATTACAGGGTGTTTTGAATTTGGATCTAGTTCGGCGCTAGATGCATCTACTAGACCAGCTAAATTGCGAGCCCATTCAATGACAGCACATTGCATACCTAAGCAAAGTCCTAGGAAAGGAACCCTTTGCTCCCTTGCCCATCTGATAGCTGCTATTTTCCCATTTACGCCACGATTACCAAAACCTCCTGGAACGACAATTGCATCCATTCCTTGAAGTAGTTTTTCTGCTCCCTCTGATTCAATGTTCTCCGCATTGATCCAATGAAGATCTAACGATGCATCTTGGGAAATACACGCATGACGTAATGCTTCGACTACTGATAAGTAGGCATCATTTAATTGTACATATTTGCCAACTAATGCAACTTTGACAGCAGGGCCTGGATTGCGCAATTTATGGACTAATTGTTCCCAGTCTTTTAAATCACTTTCATGATCATTCAGATCCAAGCAATCTAAGACTTCCTTGCAAAGTCCTTCATCTTTGAGAGCTAAAGGTACTGAGTAAATACTGTCAGCATCAAGGGATGCTATAACCGCATCAGAGTTAACTCCACAAAAACCTCCTATTTTATTTTTTAAATCATCATTAATGGGCCTATCACTGCGACAAACTAAAATATCTGGCTGAATCCCGATAGAACGTAATTCTTTTACTGAGTGCTGTGTTGGCTTGGTTTTAATTTCTCCAGATGTACCGATGTAAGGTAATAATGTGACGTGAACATAAACAACATCGTTTCTCTTTACATCACCTTTAAATTCTCTTATTGCTTCAAGAAAAGGTAGAGATTCAATATCTCCGACTGTTCCTCCTATTTCTGATATGACTACATCTGCACCACTGTTGTCTGCTACACGTTTAATTCTTTCGCGAATTTCACGAGTGATGTGGGGGATAACTTGAACTGTTCTTCCGTCATAGTCACCTCTTCTTTCTTTATTAATAACAGCTTGATAAATGGAACCTGTCGTGACACTGTTAAGTCGTGACATTGCAGTATCTGTAAAGCGCTCATAATGTCCAAGGTCTAAATCAGTTTCAGCACCGTCTTCAGTTACGAAAACCTCTCCATGTTGAAAAGGGCTCATCGTCCCTGGATCAACATTTAAATATGGATCAAGCTTCAAAATCGAAACACTGTACCCTTTTGATTTAAGTAGTCTGCCAAGACTTGCGGCAACAATTCCTTTGCCAATGCTTGAAACTACACCACCAGTGACGAAAACAAATTTTGCCATTTACTTTTCAATCATTCTTTAAGCTACCTTGATAAGGCTAAACGCCAAGAAATTTACATATTTTCTCTTTAGGATAATGTTTTTAATGCTTATTTCTATCAATTCAATCAGGATCTATCCATGTAGAAGCTATATGGAGGTCTTCTAATTGTTTATTTTCCACGTTTGCAGGGGCTTTAGCCATAGAACAACGAGCTTGTTGTGTTTTTGGAAAAGCAATCGTATCTCTAATTGAATCTTCATTGGCTAAGAGCATTACTATTCTGTCCAGTCCAAATGCAATCCCACCATGTGGAGGAGCACCCATTGCAAGTGCATCAATTAAAAAACCGAATTGTTCTTCTGCCTCATTGCTAGATAGACCAATGACTTCAAGTACAGTTTTTTGAAGTTCCGAGTTGTGAATTCTTAAAGATCCTCCACCAATTTCTAGCCCATTTAGCACTAGATCATACGCTTGAGCATTTGATTTGGGTAATTTGTCTTTCCATAAGTTCTCTGATTCACCAATATCTTCAGGCTTCGGAGCGCAGAAGGGATGATGAATTGCTTCAAGACGATTTTCATCAGAATTGAATTCAAACATAGGAAAATCAGTGACCCAAAGAAAATTCCATTGTGTTTTTAGTTCGTTGTCGGAAATGATTTTTAGATCTTGAGCTATAAATTGACGAACTCTATCTAAGGTTCTATTAACAACATTTGTGGGTCCTGCACCAAAAAGGATTAGATCACCAGCTTTTGCCTGGGTTTTTGATAGGAGTTCTTTTATTTGTGAGGTAGTTAAATTATCTTTTATGGCTCCAATAGTATCAACTTCTTCATTATCTCTAACTCTAATAAATGCTAGCCCGCCCGCACCAGCTTTTTGGGCTTCGCTAAAAATATCTCCACCTGGTTTTATTCTTACATTACTAATTAAATTATTTCCATCCTCAATGGTAATGCATTTGACGCATCCACCAGAAGAAATAGTATTTGAAAAAACTTTAAATCCACTTTTAGAAAATAAATCACTTGTATTAACAAGTTCCATTCCATATCGAGTATCAGGTCTATCAGTTCCAAATCGATCCATAGCCTCTTGCCAAGTCATCCTTGGAAATGGAGTTGGGAGATCAATCCCTTTAATTTTTTTCCAGATGTTTATGATTAACTTTTCATTGAACTCAATTATGTCTTTTTCCTCCATAAAACTCATTTCAATATCTAATTGAGTAAATTCTGGTTGCCTGTCTGCGCGCAAATCTTCATCACGAAAACAGCGAGCAACTTGGTAGTAACGTTCAATGCCACCAACCATCAATAATTGTTTGAATAATTGTGGTGATTGCGGCAATGCAAAAAATTCGCCACCGCATACACGTGAGGGGACTAAGTAATCTCTTGCGCCTTCAGGAGTTGAACGAGTCAAAATAGGTGTTTCAACTTCTATAAATCCTTCGTTTTCCAGAAAACTTCTAGCCGCTTTGACAGTGTTATGTCTTAATCGAAGATTTTTATTCATTCTCTCTCTTCTGAGATCTAAATATCTATGCCTCAGCCTGATTTCTTCTTTAACACTCTCTTCATCATGAATTGAAACTGAGAAGGGTAGTGTATTGGTAACAGTATTCAGAATTTTTATATTTTCAGCTAAGACTTCTACTTCACCGGTTGGGATTTTTGTATTAATAGCTTCTGCAGGTCTTGCTCTTACTAATCCATTGATTTGAAGAACAGTCTCATTTCTAAGACTTTCAGCGATGCTAAAAAGATCTTGACCTTGATCTGGATCAACAGTGATTTGAATTGTTCCAGAGCGGTCTCTTAGGTCAATAAAGATCACTCCGCCATGATCCCTTCTGCGATCAACCCAACCACATAGTTGAACATTTGCGCCAATTGCGGAAGCTCGTAGTTCTCCACAAGTTTTATTGCGCATAAAATTTTCAATCATCATGAATACTGAGTTTCCCACAAAGACCGGCTTATATGCACAACACAGTTGCTACTTGCTCAAAAACCTTTTCGATAGAAAGGTCTTTTTACGATTATTGCAGGATGTTTTTTCCCTCTAATTTCTATTTCTAATTGAGTATTGACTTTTGCAATTTCGCTAGGCACATAAGCAAGAGCTATTGGTTCTTTCAATGTTGGAGACCAAGTTCCGCTAGTGACTTTCCCAACAGTTTGGCAGTTGTAAACAACTGGATATCCTTTTCTTGCTATTCCTTTATCCAGTACTTTAATACCAACAAGTTTTTTTTTCGTTCCATCTTGGGCTTGGTTTTCTAGAGCTCTCCTACCTATAAAATCATTAGGCATTTCTAAATGAACTAACCAACCCAAGCCAGCTTCAAAGGGAGTGGTATCTAAGTTGATATCGTTGCCATATAAATGCATAGATGCCTCTAATCGGAGTGTATCTCTTGCTCCAAGCCCACATGGAGTAACTCCCGATGCAATTAGATTCTTCCAGATGGACTTAGCTGTTTCTGGCGATGACAAAAATTCGAAACCCTCTTCTCCTGTATACCCAGTTCGTGCAACAAAAATTGATTCTTCTGAGTTGATTAGATTGGGATTAGAAGTAATAGTTCTGTGCCCAAAGCGTGGCAAATCGGACAAAGACTCTTGAAGAATTTTCTCGAATGTACGAATTGATTCTGGACCTTGGATGGCAATTAATGCACCGTCAGGCATGAATTCGGAAATTGTGATTTCTTTTTTTGAAAGATTTGAATTTAACCATTCAATGTCTGATTCTTTTCTTGCCGCATTAATAACTAGAAGTATGCTTTCTTCATTTGTGTTTAAAATTCCTTGATCATAAATGATTAGATCGTCTTGAATTCCTCCATTTTCTCTTAAAAAAACTGTATAACATGCTTCACCAGGTCCTATTCGAAACACGTCTGAAGGAACTAAATTTTGTAATGCGCTTTTGATATTTTTACCTTTTACTTGCACAACACCCATATGAGATATGTCGAACATTCCAACATTTTTTCTTACTGCATTGTGTTCTTCTATTAACCCAGAAAAACTAACAGGCATTTCCCAATTTGCAAAAGGGACCATTTTACCCTCTAATTTTTGGCATTCTTCGTAAAGAGGAGTTTGCAGTAATTTCATTTTTTGCTGAACGTTAAAAGAAATTCACTAGTAAAAACGTGAACCCATAAGAATTGCTAGAACTAAATTTAATGCTTTGTGGCTCGATCCGGAAAGTTTTACTACTCTATGAGTCTTGGGTTAAGACTTGATGACTCTAAAAAGATCTTGTATGAGCTGTAATCAGTGTGTTTCAAGTCATTTTGATTCATTCTCATGGTGCAAACTTAGAAAGATAAAAATACATTCGGAGATATCTTCATTTGTTTCTTGTGGCCATTGGATAAAAAAAGAACCTTATTTCCCAAAGATTTCTGAAAGATCTGTTGATCAACAACTCGATTTTGGAAAGGTATTGGTTACAGATAAGAATTAAAGTCAAATTTTTTAGGATTATTTGTCTAATAACATAATTAATGAACGTATTACTTTTGCAGCCAAGGTACTACTAATACCAGAGTTATCTAATTTGGGAGATAATTCGACTACATCTGCACCAATTAAGTTATGAGACTTGATAACATCTATTATTTCTGCAAAATCTCCCCAAAAATAACCTCCGGGTTCAGGAGTGCCTGTACCTGGCATTATAGATGGATCAAACCAATCTAAATCAAAAGTTAAATAGATTGGTGTCCCTTTGAAATTTTTTAGAGCTTTTTCTAAATATTTTGCATTCTCTCCGTAAGTATGTTGAATTAATCTTCTAGTATTATTCATTTCAAGAAATTCCGATTTTGTTCCACTTCTTATTCCTATTTGAAAGAGATTTTTGCTAGGTAGTATTTCTAAACATCTTTTCATAGTACAAGCATGACTAAACTTACTACCTAACCATTCATCTCTAAGGTCTGCATGAGCATCTAATTGAATCATAATTAATTCAGGATAATTGGTAATTATTGATTTAATAATTCCAGTTGTTATTGAATGTTCTCCACCTATAATAAGAGGCTTTAAATTATTTTTAAGTAAAATATCTATCGCATCTTTTACGTAATCAATTGTTAATTTTGCATCTCCAAGTGGAACATCTAATGAACCTAAATCTGCAAATTTGATATCTTCTAAATCTAAATTTAATTGCGGACAATATGTTTCAATTCCATAGCTATCTTCCCTAACAGCAGAAGGACCGAATCTCGCGCCAGGTCTAAAGCAACAAGTTCCATCATACGGAACTCCTAACAGCGACACTTTACATTGATCGATGCTTCTTTGTCCTCCCATGAATATTGCACCATCGTTATTAAATAGTGATAGATCCTTGAGTTTGGATTTTCTCATGTTTTTGCTAGCTCTCTTTCTATGAATGCAGGAATAATATTAAATGCACCTTGTTGCAATCGCTCACTCCAAATCTGACAATTCTTCGAGATTTCATTCACGCGACTTTTTATTGGATTCATATATTTGGGCTTCTCCATAGATGCAAATGTCCAGCTCCATAAACCGCTTGGGTACATAGATACAGATCCATACATTGGATCTGCATAGTCAAAAATTTCACGCAGAACTTTGACAATATTTATATGAATTTGCTGGAAAGATTCTGGTGATTCACTTTGAGTCGCTAAAACTCCCCCTCGTTTCATTATTCGTTTGCAATCTGTCAGAAACGAATTGCTGAATAATTCTTTGGAGGGTCCAATAGGATCTGCGCCATCAATAATAATCACATCATATGAATTTTCTTTTGCATGTTTTACCCAATCAATTCCATTCTTGATTTGTAAATGCAACCTTGAGTCAGACCATGCATTCCCTCCGATAGTAGGTAAATACTTTTTACTTAATTCAATAACTCTTAGATCGATTTCAACTAAATCGATAGACTTAACATCTTTATATTTTAAACATTCTCTTGCACTACCCCCATCACCTCCTCCAATAATTAAAATATTATCTATTTGCGTAGAAGAAGATAAGGCAGGATGAATAAGACATTCGTGATAATATTTTTCAGACTTTTCTGCCGTCATCCAACAATCATCAAGTAATAGTGCTTTGCCATATCTCTTGCTTTCAAAGATGGTAATTTTTTGAAAAGGACTAGACTCTTCTAGGATTAAGTTTCCAAGCAGTCCATATCTAACCCCTTGATGATACTCGTCAAGCCAATCTAACCTTGTCTTTAGTCTGTGATTCATAATTATAATATTAATGCTTGAGATTAATCTTTGCTAATTCCCAGAATTTCTCTAAATTCTTTTTTGACTGGGAATGTAATTCGCCTTCTATATTTTCTTCTATATAATTTAATCGTTCTAGGAATCTTTTATTAGTTTTTGCTAATCCTTCTTCTATAGATAGTTTATGCCATCTTGCAAGATTGATCAATGTAAATAATACGTCTCCTATTTCAGCCTCTGCCTTGGAGGCCTGATCCGCTTTTAATGCATCTCTTAATTCATCTAATTCTTCATATAATTTATCCCAAATCTGATCACTTTTTTCCCATTCGAAACCGTTTTTTGAAGCTTTGTTAGAGATAATTAGTGCTGCTTTCGTTGAGGGTTGAGGTCGTATCTTTAATTTTAATCGGTCACTAATTGGAGTTTTTGAGTTATTTAATGGTCTCTCTTTATTCTTAATTTTTTCCCATGAGTATTCCACTTCTTGTATACTTACTGTTTCTTTTTTTTGAAATACATGTGGATGCCTGCGAATTAGCTTTTCAGTGATTATGTCAATGATATCTCCCATATCAAATAAGTTTTTTTCTTTTGCGATTTGAGCATGCAAAATTATTTGTAATAAGAGATCTCCAAGCTCTTCTTTCAATTCCTTAGGATTGTCTTCTCGTATTGCGTGAGCAACTTCATAGGCTTCCTCTAAAACATACGGGATCAACGAAAGATGAGTTTGCTTGAGATCCCAAGGACAACCATTGATTGGATCTCGTAGGTCTGAAACTACTTCAAGGAGTTTATTGATTTTTTTGTCTAAATTTATTTGGTTTGTTTTTGTCATTTTGAGTTGTCTTGAGAGAGCTGTAACGAAGCTCATAAAACGATTTTTTTTCAATCTTTGATCTAATTATGATTAATTCTCAACAACAGAGCAGCTTGAGGTATAAAGTACATGAATTAGTCTAAGGACTAAAAGTTGTTTGGGCGATTAGCTCAGCGGTAGAGCGCCTGCCTTACAAGCAGGATGTCCCTGGTTCGAACCCTGGATCGCCCATCTAGATTATTCTCTAATTTATGCAAAATGGTCCTGGATTAAAAATTTCAGCAACAGCAGTAGCAGAGTTAAATAGGCAAGCTGCTTTTACGGGAACACCAGGAGTTATGCATATTGATCTACTGGATGATAAGTGCGGGGAGGGATGGAAATATATAAGAATTATGCCAGGGAAAAATGATGGTGTTCCCCTTGCTAGAGCTGATGGGATTACTTTGTATTCTCGCCAAGATCAAGTCCTATTTTTTCAAGGTCTAAAGCTGAATTATTTTGGTGATTTAAGTGGAGGTGGATTTCTAATTAGCACGCCACAAGGGGCAGAAGCTTCTCCATGTGGATCAGGCTTTAGAAAACTTTCAAAAGCTCAATAATTTATTAAAACAATTAGAGAATTGACTCTATTCTTCTGGAAACAAGATCGAAGAGAGTTCATCAGAATCAACGTCATAGACTCGAGCTAAACTTGTTTCAATTGCGCTAGTTACTTCACCAGGTAAGAATCTCATAGCATTTAAAGCATCATCCGATATTTCTTCTGTAAGCAACTTTTCCTTACTATTTAATTTTTCATCGTTGATTACAGCAATTACCCAGCTTTGATATGCGTAGACAAGATCGGAGAACTCAAGTTCAGGGTCGTTCAGATCCATGACAAATAAACAGATAATGAACAATAAACACTAGTTTGGCTTTAGTTGGAGAAAATGTCTTCTATGGAACAAATATCTCGCACGTCTATTCAAGCAAAAGCATTTGAGTTCGCATTGATGGAATTAATTTATAGTAAGCGAGATAGCTTTCAGCCACTATGGAGCGTGGATAGCTGGGTTAAATTTTTAATCTGGTTAAGTTTAAATTGTGGGCTTTCTGGAGACAAAGAAAGCCTGGAATTGTTTGCAAAAGCCATGGGTTCTCCTTTAACAAGTCGAATGAGAAAAATATTTTTTGAAAGGGCTTTAGAGGATTTATCATTACATGTGATGGCTGATCCTGCAGAAGCGCAAGTTTTGATAATGCCCATAGCTGTAGATAAGGTGATAAATGATATCGACATAGTTCAAGCCTTAAAAACGATTGGTTTAAATGAAAAGGTTTCTTTATCTTCGGCTGCATGGGAAAGGCATGACTCAATAGTTTCGATTCCTTGGAACTTGAAAAGTGACATTTGAATTTAGGAAAAGCAAGAATGATGTAAAACTTTTGTCGAGAATGAGTAAATTAAATTAAACACATTTTTTTTCTGTGATAGAGCGGGCAAACACTACGAAATCATCTGAAGCCTCAGGGCTTCCTAAAACATATGATCCAGTTGGTACTGAAAATCGCTGGCAGAAAGCTTGGGAAGAAAAAGGAGCTTTTAAACCTGATCCATCAGCCCCTGGAGATCCATTCTCCGTAGTTATTCCTCCCCCAAATGTCACAGGTAGTCTGCATATGGGGCATGCTTTTAATACTGCCTTAATCGATACAGTTGTTAGGTATAAGAGATTAAAAGGAAATAATGTTCTTTGTCTTCCAGGAACAGACCATGCCTCAATTGCGGTTCAAACTATTCTCGAGAGACAACTAAAGGAAGAAGGCAAAAATCGTCGTGATCTTGGTAGAGCTTCCTTTTTGGAAAAAGCTTGGGATTGGAAAGAAAAAAGTGGTGGAAGAATTGTTGACCAATTAAAGCGTTTAGGATATTCCGTAGACTGGAGTAGAGAGAGATTTACATTGGATGAGGGCCTGAGTAAAGCTGTTTCTGAGGCATTTGTTCGTTTATATGAAAAAGGATTGATATATAGAGGAGAATATTTAGTGAATTGGTGCCCTGCCTCTGGTTCGGCTGTGAGTGATTTAGAAGTTGAAATGAAAGAAGTAGATGGACATCTATGGCATTTTCGATATCCATTAGTCACATCATCTGTATCAAGTACGAAACAAATTAGTTACTTAGAAGTAGCGACTACACGTCCTGAGACGATGCTTGGTGATGTCGCAGTTGCTGTGAATCCATCAGATGAAAGGTATAAAGATCTCATTGGGGAGCAACTGACTTTGCCGTTAGTTGGCAGAACTATTCCCATTATTGGAGACCCTCATGTAGATAAAGATTTTGGAACTGGATGTGTCAAAGTTACTCCAGCGCATGATCCTAATGATTTTGATATAGGTCAGAGACATGACTTACCTCAAATAACAGTCATGACTAAAAAAGGAACAATGAATCACAATGCAGGTCAATTTGAAGGCTTGGATCGTTTTGAAGCTCGTGAAGCTGTTATTGATTCTTTAAAGGAGATTGGTCTTTTAACCAAAATAGAAGCTTATAAACATAGTGTCCCTTTCTCTGACAGAGGGAAAGTACCAGTAGAGCCATTGTTGTCAACTCAGTGGTTTGTCAAAATGGATCCTTTAGCAAACAGTTGTTCTGGTTTTTTTGAGAAAGGACAACCTAAATTTATTCCTAATAGATGGTCAAAAGTTTATCGAGATTGGTTAACTGATATCAGAGATTGGTGTATTAGTAGACAATTATGGTGGGGACATCGCATTCCGGCTTGGTTTGTGATTAGTCAAACAGATAATAAAGTTGTAAATGAAACACCGTATATTGTCGCTAGAACAGAAGATGAAGCTAGAAAATTAGCACGTGAACAATATGGAGATTCAGTCAAAATTGAGCAAGATGAAGATGTTCTAGATACATGGTTCTCTAGCGGATTATGGCCTTTCTCCACATTAGGTTGGCCTGATGAAGCTCATCCTGATTTTCAACGTTGGTATCCCACAAATACCCTAGTAACTGGATTTGACATTATTTTCTTTTGGGTAGCAAGAATGACAATGATGGCTGGAGTCTTTACTGAGAAGATGCCATTTTCTGACGTTTATATTCATGGACTTGTTAGAGATGAGCAAAATCGAAAGATGAGTAAAAGTGCAGGAAATGGTATTGATCCGTTATTACTAATAGAAAGGTATGGAACTGATGCTTTGAGGTTTGCTCTTGTTCGTGAAGTTGCCGGTGCTGGACAAGATATACGTCTTGACTTTGATCGTAAAAATCAAACATCTGCAACGGTTGAGGCCTCTAGAAATTTTGCTAACAAGCTTTGGAATGCAACTAGATTTGCTCTTATCAATCTTGAGGATCAAGATTATGAAAATTGGGAGAAATATGATTTATCGAAGTTGCAATTATCAGATAAGTGGATTTTATCAAGACTTGCTCGAGTGAATCGTGAGACTGCTAATCGATATGAAAATTATGCTTTAGGAGAGGCAGCTAAGGGATTGTATGAATTTGCGTGGAATGATTTTTGTGATTGGTATTTAGAACTAATTAAACGAAGATTGAATAGTGCAGCAAACCTTTCTCCGGATGAATTGTTAGATCAAAAAATAGCGAAAAGCATCTTATATAAAGTCTTAAGTGATCTTTTGATTATGCTTCATCCTCTTATGCCTCATTTGACAGAGGAGCTTTGGCATGGATTAACAGGTTTAACTGAAGATCAATTTCTAGCTTTGCAGCCTTGGCCAAAATTAAATGAAGAAGACTTGAATATTGATTTAGAGAGTTCTTTCTCTGATTTATTTGCATCTATCAGATTGATTCGCAATTTACGAGCAGTTGCTGGATTGAAACCCTCTCAAAAAGTTCCTGTCATGTTGGTCTCTGGGAAGGAAGTTTTGCAAAATACTCTCAAAACATCAATCAATGATATTGCTGTTTTGACTAAGGCTAAGGAAGTCCAAATATTATCTCCAGAGGAAGCAAAATCATTACCTTCTATGAAAGCTTTAGCAGGCGTAAGTGGAGAGCTAGAGGTGGTTCTTCCTATTGAAGGATTGATAGATATAGCTTCTTTACGGTCAAGGCTTGAAAAAGATTTAAATAAAGCACAAAAGGACATAGAAAGTTTCTCTGGACGTCTAGCAAATAAGAATTTTGTTGATAAAGCTCCCAAAGAGGTTGTTGAGGAATGTAGAGCAAACTTAACGGAGTCAGAAGCGCAAGTACGCCTAGTCAAAGAGCGTTTAATGGGATTGGATTGAAATCTTTAAACTATCTATGTCTTACAACTTAGAAACTCTGATTAATAATTTCATTCCTTTTTTCAGTAGCCCTTTTGGAATTTTGGTTTTTGCTTTGGTGTATATTTTTTGGGTGTCTTGTTTGTTGCCAGGCTCATGGCTTTCCATGTTGTCTGGCTTTCTTTATGGCACTTGGCTTGGAAGTTTGGTTGTTTTTCTAGGTGCTTTTATTGGAGCTCATCTAACTTTTTATTTAGGGAGAACTTTTTTAAAAGAATGGGCTCAAAACAAAGTCTCAAATTTTCCAAAAGTTCAAATAATGGAGAAAGCTGTTCAACGTGAGGGTATAAAAGTCATTCTTCTCACTAGGCTTTCTCCTCTTTTTCCATTTGGTTTACTTAATTTTACATATGGCTTGAGTAAGGTAAAGGTCCGTGATTTTACTTTTGGAATGATTGGTATTTTACCTGGCACAATTTTATATTGCAGTTTAGGTTCTTTAGCACTCAAAGTTTCAAATTTTGGTGAAGTATTATCAGGAAGATCTGATACTAGTTCATTTATTTGGAGCTTAATTAGTATTTTGTCGACTATTTTAGTTGTTATTTTAGTTTTACGTTCAACAAGAATACTAAATCAGAATTCTCAATAACTAAATTAATCATCAGCTTTTAAATTCCAATCTTTAATCGCTGCAAATACGATAAACCAATAAAGTCTTATGCGATTAAATATACCTTTTTTAGAGGCGAGTATTTCATATTTTGCGCGTCCACATTCTGTTTTGATTAAAGAAAAGATTGGATTCTTATACATTTTAAATTCTAATTATTTTTATAATAATAGCTTAAATTCAGTTTCGTTAATTATTTTTACTCCAAGCTCTTCTGCTTTTTTTAATTTACTCCCCGCTTTTTCTCCTGATAATAAGAAATCAGTTTTTTTACTAATTGAAGAGCTGACTTTTCCTCCAGCACTTTCTATCAATTCTTTTGCTTCATCTCGTGTAAGCGAATCTAAAGTTCCTGTTAAGACAAAAACTTTGCCATGAAAAATATTGTATTGGCTTGAAGTGTAGTTTGACTCTAAATTCTCTTTTAGAGCAAATCCAATTGCTTTTAATTCTTTAATTAAGGTTTGATTATTAGAATCATCAAACCACTTAATTATTGCCTCTTTCATTTCATTCCCGAAGCCATAAATATTGGATATATTTTCAGGTGCCTCCTTTGCAATAGTATTAAGTTCCTCGATACTATGAAAGTTTTTTGAAAGAGATTTAGCATTCGCTTCTCCTATGTGAGGTATCCCTAAACCATAGAGCTGTTTGTGCCAATTTTTGTTTTTAGATTCGTTAAGTTCTATTAGTAAATTCTTTGCAGATTTTTCACCAAATCTTTCAAGTTTTAAAAGGGAATCAAGTTCAAGTTTGTATAAATCTGCGATTGACTCTACATATCCTTCATTGACTAATTGATTGATAATCTTTTCACCTAATCCTTCTATCTTCATTGATCCTTTACTGACCCAATGACGCAAAAGACCTTTTAGTTTTGCTGGGCATTTAGAATTAATACATTTCGTTATTGCTTCGTTCTCTTCTTGAATTAACTTGGAATCACATGCTGGACAGTTTTGAGGATATTTGACTAATTTTGCATTAACTGCTCTAAATTCTTTTAAAACTTTAATAACTTCAGGAATAATTTCTCCAGCTTTTCGCACAATTATAGTGTCATCATAATGAAGATCTAAAGATGCAAGTCTGTTTGCATTATGAAGAGTTGCACGAGTCACAGATGTTCCTGCAAGCTCAATAGATTCAAACTCTGCTACTGGTGTAACAGCACCAGAGCGTCCTACTTGGAAAATTAATCTTTTTAACTTAGTTGCTTTCTCTTCTGCTGGATATTTAACAGCTATGGCCCATCTTGGAGCTTTATGTGTAGATCCTAGGATGTTTTGTATATCAAATTTATCTATTTTTACTACTATTCCATCCGTGGCATAAGCCAAAGAATCTTTTTCAATTTCCCAATACTTGTAATAGGTATTTGCTTCATTTAAGCTTTTTTTTGTTTCATAAGTAGTATTAACTTTAAAACCAATACTTTTTAAAAACTCAAGTGATTCAGATTGAGAATTTGGTTTTTTCAAATTGTTCTCACTTGGCTCCCAATTTTCTGGTAAATAAATACTATATGCGAAAAAGTCAAGTTTTCTTGATGCAACTATTTTGGGATCTAATTGTCTTAATGTTCCTGCACAAGAGTTTCTAGGATTTGCGAAGAGTGGTTGATCAGAATTTTTTCTCTCAATATTTAGTTTATCAAATATATTATTGGGCATGAAAGCTTCTCCTCTAATTTCAATCCAAGAGGGTGGATTTTTTAATAATAAACTTAATGGAATTGTAGAAATTGTTCTGATATTAGTAGTGATATCTTCTCCAGTTTTTCCATCTCCACGAGTTGCTGCTCTAGTTAAAATCCCATTTTCATATCTTAGTGAAATAGCATTTCCATCAATTTTTAATTCACAAATTAGTTCTGGATTATCATCTTCTTTGAAATTTTTATTTTCTGAACTTATTAATTTTTTGATCCTTGCGTACCAAGCTTTTAATTCATTTACATTAAAAGCATTATCTAGGCTTAAAAGAGGAATATTATGATCAATATTTTTGAAACCTGTAGACGGGACACCTCCTAATCTTTGGGAAGGGCTATCATCAGTAATTAAAGATGGGTGGATATTTTCAATTTCAATTAACTCTCTATATAGTTGGTCATAAATAGCATCGTCTATCTCTGGTGCATCTAATACATAGTAGGAGTAATTTGCTTTATTGAGTAAAGCTCTAAGCTCTTTTGCACGTTTATAATGTTGATTCAAGTTTGAATTCACTTCTCACATTTCGCTTCATTATGTATTGGCTTTCGCAATGCGATCTATTTGCCAATTCTCGTTGATTTTAATAAAAGTGAAGTCCAGCGGCATTTCATTTTTCTTATCTTCTGATTTCAAGCTTAGTGTGAGCATTATTTGATTGTCTTCTATTCTTGGTCGCCCTGACTTTAAGTTTCTATATCGATTTAATTGCAAGCTACCCAAAAATTTGATGAAATCTTGTCTATTGACATGTGTTTTATAAGCTTTTGTCGTAAGTCTATAAGCCCCATCTATTCGGCCAGCTGCAATTTGATCAAAAAACTTTTTTACAAGAGGATTAATGCCTCTAGCACTTATGACGAGTTTGATTGCGTTAAAAGTCCAAAACAGGAGAAGTGCGCCAACTCCAACCAAAAGAGCTTTTAATCCAATTGCTTTGATAAGAGCACTATCCATTTTTTGAATTCCGTTTAGTTAAAGATTCTGACTTATTAGCCATGAGATTAGCTTGTTTGTTATTGATAGTTAGACAGAATGTTATCGGAATAATAATGCTAACGAGTTCTCGGCCTCAATGTCTTTAATACCTGTTTTACCATTATTTCTTGAATTAAACAGACAATATTTTCAGAACTCTTTGCTCGAGAAGGGAGTTCCCAGAGTCTCTCTTCGTTGGAGTGATGGCCGCATGCGCACTACGGCTGGGATCTATAGAAGTAAAACGAATTTCTTCGGAATTAAAGCTAGTGAAATAATTTTGTCTAGACCAGTATTGGAACATCTTCCTCACAAAGCATTGATGAGTACCTTGTGCCACGAAATGATTCATGCCTGGATTGACCTCATTCTGAAAGTTGAGGAAGCTCATGGGCCTAATTTTCATCAACGTATGGCAGAGATCAATTCTGCTCAAACGGATTTCCAAGTAACAGTTCGTCATTCGTTTCCGTTAACAAAAAAAACTCCAAAATGGGTGGCAACTTGCCCTTCATGTGAAAGAACTTTTAGCTATCGGCGTATTGTTAGAGGTGCTGCCTGTCGAAGTTGTTGTAACAATTATTTTGGAGGTCGATGGGATCAAAAATGCTTACTTGAATTTGAACCTTTTTCTAAACGTAATAGAAAAATTTTTCTATAGTGGGCTTTAATTTTAATTTTTGAAAAATTTCATCTTTACGGAGATTCACTTGTTGGTTTGAAAGAGTTAAATTTAAAAGATGAGCTCCTATAACAATCGTCATCTAATTCGACAGCGATCTCGAGCACCTCTTGATCGCAGAATGGATCAATGGATACAAACTGGGAAACAGGTTGTAGATGGTGTTGCAGGTAATCGCCCTGGTCAGAGAAGGGGAGGGTGGCAAGATAAAGAGACTTCAGCAAATTTTGAAAAATTTGGTCGTTGGATGGAAGAGAAAATTGATTGGTTTTTTGAAGATGAAGACGATTGGTTGGATAATGAAGATTTAGATGATGAACCGATTCGAGAAAGCATAAACAATACAAAAAGACCCTTAACAGCTATTTCCTTGAGAGCTCCTAAAGCCTTACCACCTCAGATTCAAGGCAGGAGAAGCAATTCAGGCGAACTGGATGAATGGCCAGATGATCAATCTTTTAAATTAAATAAGTGGGCAAGAAAAGATATTGAACCTAAGCAAAATGCACCCGAGTTAAACGATTCTTTTCAAGATGAGCGAACTCCTCAAAGAAGAAAAAACATACCAAGATCTAGTCGAAGAAAATACTAGTTGTTGTTAAAAAGCCTTTCTTGGTATTGGTCCTAACCATTTTTCTAACTTTGGGCTGAAAACTTCTCTAATTACAGTTAATTCTTTTTGTTGGCGAAAAAATCGATAATGCCTACTCCAAAAAGGACCATCTTCTTGAAATTCTGCTTTCAGCCAATTGGCATTAACTAATCCCAAGCCATCAACTTCTCTAAAAAGCTCTGAGCGTCCTTGGGTCAAGCTTTTCCAGATTGGTTGATCCTTATTGTGCAGATGTTTTTCTGCTTCTTGATAATTCCACCAGCTTTCCGCCCATGCCAGGGTTAAGTTTCCACATGTAAGCCAAACTTGTCTTCGTAGCAAAGGAGGCTCTAGTTCATTGACTTCCTCTGGGACTCCATTTTGATCATTATTTTCCATTTCCATGGATATGACTTTTATGGCAACCTCATGCCCTGTTAAAAGCTTGAGATGTCTGGTTGGGCTGCCATCCCCCAATAGCATTAATTGCCATGCTCCAGAGAGTTTATGATTTCCTTTCCCTGAGAGAACATTTTCTTTCGAGGCTTTCCAAATCACTGCAGGGGAAGGTAATTGAGATTGATGTGAATTCACTGTTATCAGCTTTTTATTGGAAGTGGATCTTTTCTTTCAGCTTTTTTCATTTGCTCTATTTTTAACCATACAAGAAGAGCAGTGAGGTCTGCTTTGCTCACACCGGGAAGTTGAGCAGCATGACCAAGACTTTTTGGCTGAGAAATTGTTAATTTTTCTCTCGCTTCTTTAGATAGTGTCTCTATATCATTGTAATTTAAATTTTTTGGTAATAATTTTTTACTTTGCTGTTTTAATTGATTTATTTGAGCTTTTTGTCTTTCTAAATAACCAGTATATTTAATATCTATTTCAACTCCTTCTTCAACATCTAAGGGAATACTTTTATTTGCTAATTTATAATTTATTAGGTCTTTATAGTGAATATTTGTTCTTCTCAGGAAATTTGCTAGTGTTATTGAACCTTTAATAGATGTTCCAGTTGAGGAATATATTTCTTTTGCACATATATCAGTTTCTTTAATACGCTCTTTCTCTAATCTTTTTTTTTCTTCATCGATTAATTGTTGCTTAGCATTAAAAATGTTCCACCTTCTTTCATCAATTAATCCTAATTTGTAACCGATTGGTGTTAAACGTCTATCTGCATTATCACCCCTTAAAATTAATCGATATTCACTTCTACTAGTTAATACTCTATAAGGCTCTTTTAAATCTTTTGTAACTAAATCATCAATCATAGTTCCTATATAGCTACTCTCTCTTTCAAAAATAATTCCTTCTTTATTATTGACTAATCTTGCAGCATTTAAACCGGCTACTAAACCTTGTGCCGCTGCTTCTTCATATCCTGTTGTTCCATTGAGTTGACCTGCACTAAATAAACCCCTTATTCTTTTTGTTTCTAGTGTTCCTTCTAATTGTGTGGCTGGTATGTAGTCATATTCAACTGCATAAGCAGGTCGAAGCATTACGCATTTTTGCAAACCTGGAAGAGTTCTTAAAAGTTGTAATTGTAAGTTTTCGGGCAGTCCAGTTGAGAAACCTTGTACATACATTTCTGGAGTATCTCTACCTTCGGGCTCCAAGAAAATTTGGTGTGAATCTTTGTCAGCAAAACGTACAATTTTATCTTCAATTGATGGGCAATATCTTGGACCTTTACTATCAATAAAACCTCCATAAATTGGAGTTAAATGAAGATTATTTTTAATAAGTTTGTGAGTTTCTTTTGTTGTTCGCGTGATATGACAACTCATTTGTTCTCCACTTTTCCACGAAAGAGGATCAAAAGAAAAGAATTTATCTGAGGCATCGCTTAATTGCTCATCTAGGGAGGCAAGATCAATAGTTCGTCTATCTACGCGAGCAGGGGTCCCTGTTTTTAAACGATCAGTACTAAAACCTAATTTTTGTAATTCTTCAGTTAACCCCTCAGAGGCTTGTTCTCCTGCTCTACCTGCACTCATGGATTGATTGCCAATCCAAATCCTGCCTCCTAAAAAGGTTCCTGTTGTTAGTACAACTGCTTGCGCATGAAAAACGCTTCCAAAATAGGTTTTAACTCCCTTTATAACTCCAATTTTTTCTTGAATTCCTTTTGTGTTTTTTTTAATCTGATTGGGATAATGTTCAATTTCTAGCCCAGTAACCATTGCCTCTCTGATTTTTAAATTTGGCGTATTTTGAAGGATTTTCAGCATTTCATGTGCATATAACCGCTTATCTGTTTGTGCTCTCAATGCTCTAACTGCTGGCCCTCTGCTTGCGTTAAGGACCCTTTTTTGAAGAGCTGTTAAATCGGCTAATTTTCCAATAACCCCTCCTAGCGCATCAACTTCATGGACTAATTGACTTTTAGCTGGTCCTCCTACTGCGGGATTACATGGTTGCCATGCGATTCGATCTAAATTGAGTGTAAATAAAGCTGTATTCAATCCTAATCTTGCTGAAGTCAGCGCAGCTTCGCAGCCTGCATGACCACCGCCTACAACAATTACGTCAAAACTTTCATTTGAAGATTCTTTGGTAATCATCAATTAAGCATTTAGGAATTTAATGTTCGAAGAATTAAGCAGCAAGATTTCTAAATCTAGTGAATTGGGGTTCAAAGAGTAATTTAACTGTTCCAACCGGTCCGTTTCGGTGTTTTGTCACGATAACTTCTGTAATTCCTCTATCAGTTGTTTCTGGATTGTAATACTCATCCCTATAAATCATTAGAACCAAGTCCGCATCCTGTTCTATTGAGCCAGATTCACGCAGATCGCTAAGCATTGGTCTTTTATTGGTTCTTGATTCAACTCCTCTACTTAATTGAGATAAAGCAATTACAGGGACTTTAAGTTCTCTTGCCATACCCTTCAGACCTCGAGTGATCTTTGAGATTTCTTGAACTCGATTGTCGGGCGAAGTACCTTCCATTAGTTGTAGATAATCAATCACAATTAGTCCCAGCTCTTTATCTTGTTCAGCAATTAGGCGACGACATAAGGACCTCATCTCAAGAACACTTGAATTTGGTTTGTCGTCAATAAAGATTGGTAATTGACCAAGTGTATTAATACCTTGACCAAGTAATGGCCATTCATCTTGTTGCAAACGTCCCGTTCTCAATCGACTGCTTTCGATGCCTACCTCGCTTGATAGCAATCTGTAAGTTAGTTGTTCTTTACTCATCTCAAGACTGAATATACAAACAGGTAGGTCATGCAGTTGAGCTACGTTTTTAGCCAAATTGAGAACAATTGAAGTTTTTCCCATTGCTGGTCTTCCTGCAACAATTATTAGATCGCTCCTCTGTAGACCTTGTGTCATTGCATCCAGATCGTAAAAATTTACAGGTATGCCTGCCACGGATGTACCAAGTGATCTACTTTCTATTTCATTAAAAGTACTTGTAAGAATTTCGGCAGTAGGTGTTAAACCTTTGGATGGTTGCTCTTGGCTAATAGCAAAGATCTTTTGTTCAGCTTGATCAATGGCATCTTCCATTGGAAGGCTTTGATCAAAGCCTAATTTGATAACATCATTTCCAGATTTAATTAATTGTCTGCGCAAAAATTTGTCGCTGATTAATTTAGCAACTTGTTCGATTGAGGCTGTAGATGTAACCCTCTCAACCAGTTCAACTAATCGATTGTTGCCTCCCACTTTTTCTAAAGAATTTGTATCCGCAAGCCAAGCGCTCATTGCTGTTAAATCTGTAGGCTTGCCTTGGCTATGAAGCATTAATGCTGTTCTATATATTTCTCGATGAGCAGATGTGTAAAAAGCTTCAACTTGTAGCAAATCAGCTATTCTTCCTATCGCATCAGGATCCAATAAAATTCCACCAAGAACAGATTCTTCTGCTTCCAAATTTTGTGGTGGTATTTGGTCAGGTTGAGCTTCAAAACGAGGCTTTTCAATATTGGAGTTTTGAAAAGCTCCAAAATCTCTACCTTGTTTTGAAAAATCCCCGTTATTTGAAGAGGGGGTGCTGATCATTTATTGCTTTTTGGACAAGGACACCTACTTTGGCTTGTTCAGGCAAAGATGCAACTATTAGTAACTTGTAACTTCAAGGTTTATCTCAGCATTTACTTCGTTATGAAGCTTGATTTGCACTTTGTATTTCCCAACACCATGTATCTCAGGGACAGATATGTCTCTACGGTCTATATCCTTTTTGGTAGCTTCTTTTACAACTTCTGCTACATCTCCATTTGTCACTGTTCCAAATAAGACTCCATCTTCTCCTACTTGTTTTTTGACAGTAAATCTTCCAATTGTTGTAAGAGCTGTTTGGAAATCAATAGCTTCTTGTTTTTTAGCAGCTTCTTTTTCTGCTTGTTTTGCTCTTCTGTGCTCAACTTGTTTTAAAACAGTTGGAGTAACTGGTAATGCTTTTTTGTTAGGTAATAAAAAGTTTCTTGCAAAGCCAGGAGCAACCTCAACAAGGTCACCATCATTGCCAAGACTTTTTATGTCTTCGTTTAGAACAACTTGAACTCGCTTAGCCATGGAATAAAAATGAATTAATACTATTTAATTGTTGTTAGTAATATTACGACGCGACAGGGAGTCTAATTTTTTTAGCTAAACCAATTGCTTTCAAAAAACGTATGTGTTGCCAAGTTAGGTCTATTTGATTTCGTTGAAGGCCATGCTTAGCTGAATTAGGAAAAGCATGATGATTATTGTGCCAGCCTTCTCCAAATGTAAGCGCTGCCACCCATTTATTATTTTTGGAATTATCTCCACTCTCATATGCAATAGAACCCCAACAATGAGTTGCTGAATTAACTAGCCAAGTTATGTGATAAACAAAAACCAATCTTAGAGGAATTCCCCAAAGAACCATTGCCCATCCTCCAACGCCAGCTGATTGGCCAATTAAATAAAGCGTCGCGCCTAATGGGAGTTGCAAAAGTAAAAAATTTTTATTTAAGAAGCGATAGTAAGGATCTTTGATTAAATCTCCAGAAAGTCTTGGAACGGCTTTCATGGCAGGTACATCTTCAAACATCCATCCCATATGACTCCACCAAAATCCCTTGTTGCTGTCATGATGATCAGCTTCAGTATCGGAAAAAGTATGGTGATGTCTATGAAGACCAACCCAATCAATTGGTCCATGTTGGCAACTCAAAGCTCCACAAGTTGCAAAAAATCTTTCAAGCCATTTCGGAACTTGAAAAGAACGATGAGAAAGCAGACGATGATATCCAGTGGTTACTCCCAAACAAGCAGTTACCCAATATAAGAAAATAAATCCAGAAAAAGCTAGCCAACTCCAAAATTTAGCCTGTAAAGTAAATATAGTTAAAGCATGAATTGTGAACATGAATATGACTGTTCCCCATCTTTTTCTAGCCCTTTGATTATGAATTCGTCTTGGTACATGCCCTTGTAGTTTCTTTGATGCAGCGATAGCTTTATCGGCAGCAACTGGTTTTTTTAATGGAGCCGAAGCCTCGATCAAACTAGAAACCATTAGTGATCTGTCTACTTGTTGTATATAATATACGATAAGGATCCTAATCAGGCCTATCTATCAATCTTGAATGTGATTTGTGACCTCTAGCTTTCGGGACCAATTGACTGCAGGTAGAAGAGCGATGGCTCATCTAGTGCATGTATGGCATGAGCGCAATGGCTGGTCTCATAAAGTGCTTCCTGCTTTGGCTGAATGTTTGGATCTAGGAAGGGTTCATAGTTCTCAAATCTCAAATCTACGAAATGGAAAACTTGTATCTCCAAGCCCTGAAGTATTTTTTGCTTTAGGGAAAGTAAATCAAGTACTTTCTCGAGGGTTAGAAAATATAGAAAGTCAAATATTGAGCGTTTATCCTGAGTTGCATAGATCGCTTCAAGAATCAGCTATCGCTGTTGAAGGAAATGACAATAATCCCCTTTCTGCAGGTGACTTTTTTGAGATTTTTGTTGGTTTAGCGTCTTTACCTTCCTCCTTTGATTGGTTTATTGAGGAAGCTGAGGCCCCTGTGCTAAGTGCTGCGTTGGCTGACTATTTATGTAAAGGAAGGTCATGGAGAATGTGTAGAGAACAAGTAATGGCAGCATATCCAGTAAGCAAAAAGCAACGAAGAGACAGATTTGAAGCAGTTATGGCGGGTTTAAAAGATTACACAGCGGAGGAACTTGATGGTGAATTGCTAGATTTACATGCAACTAATAAATTGTTAAATACCAATAATTTGCAAGGTGCAGATGACTTTTTGGAGAATCTTCGGCAAAGAGGCTTATTACTTAAAGATCAAGAAAAATTAGAGATTATTTTTTCAGATTAATTGTATAAAACTTCTTTATGCTTAATTGAAAATCATATGTTAAAAAAATCCGCTAAAAATTTTGTTGATAATATAGAAAAAAAATTATACTTATCAATTCAAGAAAAGACTGACAGTATCACATTTAAATTAGAAAAAGTATTAAAAGCTTTTTCTGACTCTCATCTAAATGTCCAACATTTTGCATCGTTAACAGGATATGGACATGGAGATTTAGGGAGAGAAAAAATTGATAAAATTTTTGCAGATGTTTTAGAAGCTGAAAAAGCAGCGGTAAGACTTCAGTTTGTTAGCGGTACGCATGCCATTACATCATCTTTGTTTGGTGTCTTAAGACCAGGAGATGATTTGTTATCTGTTACTGGACGTCCCTACGAATCACTTGAAGAAGTTATTGGATTGCGGGGGAATGGTCAAGGATCCTTGATTGAATTTGGTATTAATTATGAAGAGATATCATTAAATAATGATGGAAAAATAGATTTCTTAGCTTTAGAACAAGCTTTACAAATACCTAGAAAATTAATTTTCATACAACGAAGTTGTGGTTATACATGGCGTCCATCTTTGAGTATTGAGGTTATTAAAGACATTTGTTATTTATGTCATAAAATCCAACCTAACTGTATTTGTTTTGTTGATAATTGCTATGGAGAATTTGTCGAAATTAAGGAACCAACATCAGTAGGGGCAGATTTGATAGCAGGTTCTTTAATAAAAAATTTAGGGGGAACTATTGTTCCTACTGGTGGATATATTGCCGGTAAAGCTGATTTGGTGGATAAAGCATGTTGTCGCTTGACTGCTCCAGGTATTGGATCTGAGAGTGGTATTACTTTTGACTTAAATAGGACAATTTTACAAGGACTTTTTCTTGCACCCCAAATGGTTGCAGAGGCTTTAATTGGTGCTGAGATTATTGCTACTACGTTTAGTGAATTGGGCTTCCAAGTGTTGCCAACCCCAGGTTCTATCCGAACTGATTTGATTCAAGTAGTAAGAATAGGCGATCCAGAAATTTTACAAATTATTTGTAGGTCTTTTCAGGAAAAATCACCCATTGGATCTTTTCTCGATCCAATACCTGCTCCAATGCCAGGTTATGAAAATACCTTAGTTATGGCTGGAGGAACTTTCATTGATGGTAGTACGAGTGAATTTTCTGCTGATGCTCCGATGAAACCTCCATTTGATCTATTTATTCAAGGAGGATCTCATCGTTCTCATGTCAAAATTGCTTTGATTCATGCATTATCCAATTTATTTCAGGCAGGATTGATCAAATTGCCCCAGAATGATTAAGCGTTTTTCGTTTTGACGCAATGGCTTTTTCCTTCCCAGATCATTTTCGTTTCGCTGACAGTCATGAATATGCTTTTGCTGATGATGCATTAGTTCGAATTGGCATCAGTGAATTTGCAGTAGATCAGTTAGGAGATATCGTTTTTGTTGATCTACCAGATGAAGGGACTTCTATATCCAAAGGCGAAAGCTTTGGTTCAGTGGAATCAGTAAAGGCTGTAGAAGATATGTATGCACCACTTAGTGGAGAAATTGTCCATAGAAACAATTCTGTATTGGCAAGTCCAGAGGAACTTCAAAACGATCCTCATGGTGAAGGATGGTTATTAATAATTCGTCCTGATAACCCTGATCAATTAGAAGAACTTATGGATTCTGAAACTTATTCAAAGAAAATTGCTGCGTAAAATTTCACTTAAAAATTTTTTCTTACAACAAATCAGAAAATTTTTCTCTACAGTGGCCTTCCTTCCAATAGCTTAACTTGCTTGTGCTTGAGAACAAGCTCATGTCAAAAGAAGAATTAAAGGATTTCACTTTTAAGTCTCGCCATTTAGGTCCAACCAGCGAAGATGAAGCTTTTATGCTTCAACATCTTGGCTTTGAAAATTTGGAAGATTTTATATCTTCAGTAATTCCTAATGAAATCTTTGATTCAGAAAACAATGGTGTTTCTATCTCATGTGGTTGTGATCAAAATGAAGCGTTAAAAGAAATCAATATAATTTCAAGGAAAAATATTGAAAATCGATCGTTGATTGGCTTGGGTTATCATTCGACCGTTATACCTCCTGTTGTACAAAGAAATGTTCTAGAAAATCCCAATTGGTACACAGCTTATACTCCTTATCAAGCAGAAATTTCCCAAGGCAGATTAGAAGCCTTATTTAATTTTCAGACCTTAATAAGTGAATTAACAGGTTTGCCCATATCAAATGCATCTTTACTTGATGAAGCAACTGCGGCAGCTGAGGCAATAAGTTTGAGTTTGGCTGTTAGGAAAAATAAAAATGCTACTAAATTTTTAGTAGATCAAGAAATTTTGCCTCAAACATATGATGTATTAAAAACTCGATGTGAACCACTTGGAATTGTACTTGAGTTCTTTGATAATAATAATTTTGAAATTGATAATAATGTCTTTGGAATACTTATTCAGTTACCTGGAAAAAATGGTCGTATTTGGGATCCAACTTCAATAATTAATCAGGTACATAAATGTGATGCAATTGTAACAATTTCAATCGATCCCTTGGCTCAAGTTTTGATTAAACCAATGGGTGAATTTGGTGCAGATATTGTGGTTGGAAGTGCGCAAAGATTTGGAGTACCTATTGCATGTGGTGGACCACATGCAGCTTTTTTTGCAACTAAAGAAATATATAAAAGACAAATACCTGGGAGGATAGTCGGTCAATCAGTCGACGTAGATGGTAATAAAGCTTTGAGGCTTGCCCTTCAAACAAGAGAGCAACATATTCGAAGAGATAAAGCAACAAGTAACATTTGTACAGCTCAAGTTTTGTTGGCTATTATCTCTTCCTTTTATGCAGTTCATCATGGTCCAAATGGTCTGAAACAAATTGCAAAAAAGATCCTTAAATATAGATCAGATTTTGAATATATTATCAGTAATTTGGAATATCCTTTAGAGAGATATTCTGGGTTTGATAGTATTGATATCTATTGTCCAGAAGCATCAAAAGTTATTCAATCAGCTTCTAAAGAAGGATATAACTTGAGAGTTCTTCCTATTGGATCAACTATTGAAAAAGCCAAGGGTTTTGGTGTGACTTTTGATGAATTAACTTGCGATCAAGAAATTGATAAATTGTATCAAATACTTGCAGAAGTTAAAGGCAAAAATGTTAACCATATTTCTAAATTGATGAATCAAAATCATCCACTATTAGATATCCCACTTCGTGAAAAACCTTGGCTTGAACAATCGGTATTTAATCAATATCAAAGTGAGACTGATTTAATGAGATACATACATTTATTAGTGTCGAAAGATTTTTCTCTTGTGCAAGGGATGATTCCTCTAGGGAGTTGCACAATGAAATTGAATGCAGCTGCGGAACTTTTACCCATTGAATGGAGTGAGTTTTCTTCTATACATCCTTTTTCTCCTCAAGCTCAATTGGCTGGATTTCAGGAAATAATTAATGACCTTGAAAGTTGGCTGTCTGCTTTAACTGGTTTTCAGGGAGTTTCTCTTCAGCCAAATGCAGGTTCCCAAGGAGAATTTGCTGGTTTGCTTGTAATACGTTCGTGGCATCAGTCTCATGGAGAGGGGCATAGAAATATTTGCTTGATTCCAACAAGTGCGCACGGTACCAATCCAGCTAGTGCAGTCATGTCTGGTTTTAAAGTTGTTTCTGTTAAATGCGATGAATACGGCAATGTTGATTTGGAAGACTTGAGAAATAAAGCAAAGATTCATTCAAAGAATTTGGCTGCATTAATGGTTACCTACCCTTCAACTCATGGAGTATTTGAGCCAAATATTCGTGAAATATGCCAAGTTATTCATCAAGAGGGAGGTCAAGTCTATTTGGATGGTGCAAATTTGAATGCTCAAGTAGGTATTTGCAGGCCTGGATTTTATGGTATAGATGTTTGCCATTTAAATCTGCATAAAACTTTTTCCATTCCTCATGGAGGAGGAGGCCCAGGAGTAGGTCCCATAGCTGTTGCAGGTCATTTGGTTCCTTATCTTCCTGGACATTCAATTGTTAAGTGTGGAGGCAAAAAGGCCATTTCGGCAGTTTCTGCAGCCCCATTTGGCAGCGCTGGAATATTGCCGATCAGTTGGATGTACATTCGAATGATGGGTAAGGATGGGTTACGCAAAGCAAGTTCAATAGCAATCCTTTCCGCTAATTATTTAGCAAAACGACTTGATCCTTATTATCCTGTTTTATTTAAAGATCCCAATGGCTTAGTAGCCCATGAATGTATCTTAGATTTACGACCTTTAAAAAGTCATTTAGGTATTGAAGTTGAGGATGTTGCTAAGAGATTGATGGATTATGGATTTCATGCACCAACAATCAGTTGGCCTGTTGCTGGAACCTTGATGGTTGAACCTACAGAGAGTGAAAGTTTATCTGAATTAAATCGTTTTTGTAATGCGATGATTGGAATAAGAGAAGAAATTGAACAAATAAAATCAGGAAAGTTTGATCCTATTAATAATCCTTTAAAACAATCTCCACATACTTTAAAAACAGTTACATCGGATGATTGGGATAGACCTTATTCTCGTAAAGAAGCAGCTTATCCATTGCCTGATCAAGAAAAATATAAATTTTGGCCATCAGTTTCACGTATTAATAATGCTTATGGAGATAGGAATTTGATATGTAGTTGTCCTTCAGTTCAAGATTTAGAAGATATTAATTCCATTTGAAGACTGGTTAAAACTTGTTTTATTAGGTAAATTTCAAACGAAAACCAAATAATTGGTTATCTTTGGGCTGATTTGCAAATTTTTCTATTAATTTTTGCCGCAGCTTTAAATTATATGGGGACCAAATGAACAAAAAAACATCTTTTGATCTTCCAGATCAAATGAAAAAGAAAGATGATTTTTCATTGCCTTCTTTTTCTAATTGTTTTGAATCTGTTTTAAATAAAGGAGAACTTTTACAAGTTGCTGGAACGAATGTAGTTAGAGTTCCATTTGGGGTTCGTCAACCTAAGAAACAAAGACCAGCCAAACTTTCTACATGGGCAACTTTAGTTTTACCTTTACAATCATTTGATTCACCTACTCCACCTCCTCATGCGGCATAAAAATTAAGCAGCAACATTTGATTTGCTTGTTTCCAGTACGTCTTTGTAATAACTTCTCAATTGTTTTGTAGCTCCTGCCCATCCCCATCTCTCAGCTTCTGCACGAGCTGCTTTTCTCATTTCTATGCGTTCTGCTTCGTTGCCCAATAATTTTTTTGTAGCCTCAATTAGACTTAAAGCTCCATCATTTTCTCCATCCGGATTGTATAAACATCCATTTTCTCCATCGGAAATGATATCTGGGATTCCACCTTTATTTGCTCCCACGACTGGGCAACCAGCAGCCATTGCTTCTAGAAGAACTAATCCTAGGGTTTCTGTACTTGATGGAAACAAGAAAGCATCACCAGATGCATAAGCACTTGCTAATTCATTCCCGCTTAAATATCCCACAAATGTAGTGGAGGTTCCCTGGAAAATTTTTTCTAATTGTTGTCTATATGGACCATCTCCAACAAGAGCTAGTCGAGCGCTTGGTAGTGATTCAAGTACTGGTTTAATTCTTTCAATTTGTTTTTCTGCTGATAGTCTTCCGACATATATCAGTAAAGATCCTTCATCATTAAAATTTCCTAACAGACGCTTTCTCATTTGTTTGTCTCTTAGTTCTGGTTTGAAAATATCTGTATCCACTCCTCTTTGCCATAAGGCTGTATTTTGAATTCCTTTTTCTGAGAGTTCTTGCACCATCGCAGTGGAAGTACAGAGATTTAGAGTTGCTTGATTATGAGCAGCTTTTAGTAACTCCCATAAAAGCGGCTCTAACATTCCCATCCCATAGTGTTCTAAATACTTAGGTAAATGAGTGTGGTAACTAGCTACAAGGGGAATATCGTTTGTTTTAGCTAGCCAAATACCACCTAATCCAAGTACAGCAGGATTAACTACATGTATAAGGTCGGGTTTAAAGTTTTCTAATTCATCTGATACACCTGGACCAGGCAGCCCTAATTTCAGTTCTGGATATAAGGGTAATGGCATCGCGGGGACACCTACTACTTGTGCACCCATATAGCTGGATGGACAGCCTTCTGGACAAAACACGATAACATCATCACCTGAGGTAACTAAATTTTCAATTGTTTTAGTTAGACGCGTGACTATCCCATCCACTTTGGGTAGGAAAGTTTCTGTAAAGAAAGCTATTTTCACTGAAAGTGTATTTTCAAGATTGTGTACTAGTTACGTTGAGGATTTATTGATTGCTTTTGCTTGAGTAGATGTCCATGCAGATACACAAGGTATTCGTTTTAAATCACAACGATTGGAGAATTTTTTTGCGACATTAACAACTTCTTCTAAAAGTCCGTTATCTAGTGTTGTGGGATCCAATCCAAGCTCAATAAAACATCGATTATCAACTATTAAATCATTTTCGACAGCTTCGTTTCTTGGGTTGGGAAGATAATTAATTTTTGCTCCAGTGAGAGAGGCTACTTTTTTAGCTAATTCCCCAACTTGGTGGCTTTCTGTCATTTGGTTGAAAATTTTCACTCTTTCACCTTTTTCGGGAGGGTTATCCAGTGCCAGCTGAACACATTTTACTGAATCTTGAATATGAATAAAAGCTCTTGTTTGTCCACCAGTACCATGGACTGTTAACGGATATCCAATGGCAGCTTGCATTAAAAACCGATTTAATACTGTTCCGTAATCACCGTCATAGTCAAATCGATTAGTCAGTCTTGGGTCACGGCTTGTGACATCAGTATTAGTTCCCCAAACAATTCCTTGGTGAAGATCGGTGATTCTGATCTGATCGTTTTTGTTGTAGTACAGAAAAAGCAATTGATCAAGCGTTTTTGTCATGTGATAAACGCTGCCAGGGCTGGCTGGATGTAGTATTTCTTCTTCAAAACGACTGCCATCTGGTTGAGGGACTTCAACCTTTAAGTAACCTTCAGGAATGGTCGCGCCTCTGTGAGACCCATAGCCATAAACACCCATTGTCCCAAGATGAACAATGTGAATATCTAATTGAGATTCAACAATTGCGGCTAGGAGATTATGAGTACCATTGACATTGTTATCAACTGTATATCTCTTTGTAGCGCTGCTTTTCATGGAATATGGAGCAGCACGCTGTTCAGCAAAATGAATTATTGAATCAGGCTTTTCTTCTATCAAAAGATCTAAAAGCTTTTGATATTCAGAGGCAAGGTCTAAATGAATAAATTGGATAGGTCTTCCACCTATCTCAGACCAAGCTTTAATCCTTTCACCAATACTTGTGATTGGAGTTAAGGATTCAACTTCAAGGTCTATATCGATTTTTCGACGACTGAGATTATCCACGATGAAAACATCATGACCCTTGTCAGCAAGATTTACTGCACAAGGCCATCCGCAGAAGCCGTCACCACCAAGAACAAAAACTTTCACTCTAAACTCCGAAAGACAGAGCAAATGCTCATATTATTCAAGCTACTACAAGGGTTTCACTTGATTGTTAAAGAATATGCGATAAGCCCAATTACAAGGATAACTCCAGCGAGGGTAAAAAGCCAAGAACCTTTGTTGCCACTGCTTTCTTTTGTAAGTATTTCAATTTTTGGTTCATCTGCAAAAACGTTAAGTCTGCCTTGACTTTCTCTAGTGACTGACATGTTTTTTTGTTTCTTACCCTATTACGTTACTAATTTTTAACGAATTACTCTAATCTTTTGAAATAACTCCATCTAATGGAGAACTTGGATTGGCAAGTAGGTTCTCTTGGAGCCTTCCAGCTAAATAAGCATCTCTGCCAGCTTCAGTAGCCTTAGAAAAGGCTTGAGCCATTAAAATTGGGTTTTTAGCTAGTGCAATAGCACTATTGATTAAAACCCCATCAGCACCCATTTCCAGTGCTTGAGCTGCTTCGCTAGGGACGCCAATACCTGCGTCAATAATTATTGGAATTCGAGATTCTTCGATAATCATGGCAATGTTTGCTGAATTTTTTATGCCTTGAGCAGATCCAATGGGGGAACCAAGAGGCATAACCGTTGCACATCCAATTTCTTCAAGTTGTTTTGCAATTAATGGATCGGAATTTATGTATGGAAGAACAGTAAATCCTTCTTTAACTAATTGTTCTGCTGCTTTTAAAGTTCCAATTGGGTCGGGTAATAAATATTTTTTGTCAGGAATAACCTCTAATTTAACAAAATTATTATTCTCTTGACCTGCTAACTTGGCTAACTCTCTTCCAAGTCGTGCTATCCGAATAGCTTCTTCAGCATTTGAGCATCCTGCTGTGTTTGGGAGCATCCATATTTTTTTCCAGTCTATTGATTCCATTAATCCTTTGTGTCCAGTCTCTAGTCCTTGAATTCTTCTGACAGCGACGGTAACTATTTCACATTTTGTATTTACTAGGCTTTTTTGCATTATTGCAATGGATGAGTATTTACCAGTTCCAACAAGTAGTCGACTTGTAAATTCCTTATTTCCTATTTTAAGAAATTGATTTGTTTTTTTCATGATTAAAAATATGATGAATTAAGATTGAATTAGAAACCTTTTTTGTTCAATAATTGATCTTTATCTTTTCCGATTATACGTTCAAGTCTTTTAATCTGAGAGATAGCAGTTTTATTATTAGGATCAAGCTTTAAAACCTCTTGATAATTTTTATAAGCTTCATCTTCTTTCAGTAAACGTTGATAAGCAAAACCTAAATTATTGAGTGCAACTGGATATTCTGATTTTGCAATTAATGCTTTTTTATAATGAATCACTGCTGATTTAAAGTCATTTTGAGCAGCCAGAGCAAAGCCTAATGCATTTTCTATAAGTGCTTTAGCTTCTTGTGGTTCACCATCAAGTTTCTTTAAGGCTTGTTTTAAAGTTGATGTGGCTTGAGGATACAATCTTTTTTTTAATTGAACAGATGCTAATTCATACATTTTAGCTGAATTTTCTTTTGTATTTGAATCTTCTTTCTCTAATTTGATTAGCTTTATTTCATCTTTTCTTACTTTATATAGTTGTCTTCCTACTAAAATAGCAATAATCACTAAAAGCAAACAGAGTCCTATTAAATAAGTTTGAGGAAGATTAACTATCATCGTCTAAAACTTAAAAACTAATTTATTGAATTTATAGTAATTATTTATTATTAGCATATAGTAAATTTTTGGAATTTCTTCTGTATTCTTTTATCTTAATTAATCATTCATATATTTAAAGCAGGAAAATGCTATTCAAGCGTATTTAACTTTTTGAAGTAACTGCAATATTTGTGAATGTTTTAGGATCTGTAACTGCTAATTGAGCTAACATTTTTCTGTTGATTTTTACCTCTGCTTTTTTTAAGCCTCCCATAAATTTGCTATAACTTAATCCATTTAATCTTGCTGCTGCATTGATTCTTGCTATCCAAAGTCTTCTGAAATCACGCTTTCTTCTTCTTCTATCTCTATAAGCGTTACAAAGCGCTTTCATTACTCTTTGATTGGCAGTTCGGAAAAGAGTTCCATTTCCTCCTCTAAATCCTTTGGCTAGACGAAGGATTTTGTTTCTACGTTTTCTAGCAACATTACCTCTTTTAACGCGTGCCATAATTAATAATCAGAAATCAAGAAATTGAATTAGTAAAATGTTCTTTAAGTAGTCTTAAGAATAGGGAAGCATAAGACTTACGTTTTCTGCATCACGTTCGTCTACGACTGCTTTTGTTTTAAGGTGCCTTTTTAATTTAGGACTCTTATGGTCGAGTAAGTGATTGTGAAAAGCACGACGTCTCATGAACTTGCCAGTGCCTGTTGCTTTGAACCGCTTTGCAGCAGCTTTGCGGGTCTTGAGCTTTGGCATTGATAAAGCATAATTAGTGTATAAGAATACGTCCTTAAGCTCACTTAAGCCAACCCAAAATTATTAAATTGTTGATGGAAGGAGATTTTTGTTGTGATTAAAAGTTATTTAAAGGATCAAAAGCGTTTTTTTATTTTGGGTTTGGTTCTCTTGATTGGTGTGCATTATTCAAATCAAGTTTGTATTGCGAATCCTCGCAAAGTTAAGTTTTTTGCAACTCATCAGGTACCCCCCGAGACGCCTTTAATTAGTTTAGAAAAAAATGTTTTGCTTGTTGGGATTAAGCCATACTTAGGTAAGGAAATAATTAATGATCATAATTCACCATTATTGAGGCTTGTAAGTAATGGCAGAAACTTGGTTTTGAAAGATTCTGATGGGATTATTAGAAAGGGTAAAGAAATTAATATTGGTTGGCGAGCACAACAATTATTAAATCCAAAAGTATTTGTTCGAAAGAAAATTGGTCCCTTTGCAAGTTTCGAGTCAGCTGAAAAATTGGCAAATGATTTAAAAGATAAAGGTATTGAATCAACAATTGCTCATCCGTTGGATTGGGAGGTTTGGGTGTCAGCAGATAGCGAGATGCCCGCATCGATAAAGACGACTTATCAAAAAATACGTGTTTCAAAGAAAGTGTTTCCTTATTTACATGGAAATCATGGAAACATTGGTCTCAAAGGTCCAATTTCTTTGCAAGCCCCTGATGGGTTGCGCTGGGAGAACGGAATATATATGGGTCCATTTTCTATCCAGGCAGATGCATATGGAAGTTGGACATTAGTTGAGCATGTCCCTATTGAGAGATATTTAAACGGGGTAGTTCCTTATGAAATTGGCGCCAGCTCTCCTGAAGCAGCACTAGCAGCGCAGGCAGTCTTAGCTAGAACATGGGCTGTGGCTAATAGCCATAGGTTTAAAGTTGATGGATACAATCTTTGTAGTGATACTCAATGTCAGGTTTACAAGGATCCATCTAAAGCGAATCAAAAAATTAAAACGGCTATAAAAAGCACTGCTGGCAAAATTCTCATTTGGAATAAAAAGCCTATAAATACCGTTTATCACGCGACAAATGGCGGAGTAATGGCCTCTGTAGATGAAGCGTGGTCAATGAATAAAGTTCCTTATTTGCAAACGCGCTTGGATGGACCAAAAAAGTGGACTAGTACGGTTGATTTACCTCTATCCAATGAAAAACATTTGCAATCTTTTTTATTCTCTAAGTCTGAGGCTTTTGGTTCTGATCATCCACTTTTCAGATGGGAAAGAACGCTAAAGTCGTCCCAGATCTCTAAACAGCTCAATCAATCTCAAAAAGTTAGCAGTTTTTTTGACCCACAAAAAATTGAGGTTGTAAGTCGAGGAAGTAGTGGGAGAGTTACTTCGTTGAAAATTAATGGAAAGACTGGCTCAGAAATTTTCCTTAAACTTGATGACATTCGACGTGTCCTTAGACAATTACCAAGCACATTATTTGTTGTTAAAGAAATTAAAGAAGGTAAATGGCTTTTTTCTGGCGGAGGTTTTGGCCATGGAGCGGGAATGTCTCAGTCTGGCGCTATAGAGTTAGCGAAAAATGGATGGACTCCCAAGCAAATTCTTTCCCATTATTATCCAAAAACTAAATATGGATTTTTGCCTTAGTGATGAAAGCCTCTTAGAGTCGTTAGTTGATAAAAGGATTACTCCATGGCTTTAGCCAAAATCAGTGGAGAAAACCGACGTACTAAATCAATATTGTTTTTGATTTGCTGCGTTTTGGCAGGAATTGTTCCTCATTTTTTGGAGCCTAGCAAGAATTTATTCCCTGCAATTACTTTGGCTGTTTTACTGGGCGGTTATGGCTTAAGAGTTGTTTTAAGAGATCGCAGGGACAATTATCAATTACCAAAAGATTATCTAATTAAAGATGAAAAATTTTTTGAAACTCTTCCTAAAGTTGATGTGTTGGTGGCAGCACGTGATGAAGAAAATGTAATAGAGCGATTAGTTTCAAGACTTTTATCAATTGAATATCCCGAGGATAAGCTTTCTCTCTGGATAATTGATGATGGCAGTCAAGATCGAACACCTGATTTATTACAAAAATTTCGTACTAGTTTTTCTAAAATAAATGTTTTAAGTCGTCCATTGATGAGTGGTGGTGGTAAATCAGGAGCTCTGAATTCTGTATTGAATAAAACGGATGGAGAATGGTTATTTATTCTTGATGCTGATGCACAATTACAGAGCAATGTATTACTTAGAGCAATAGCTCTTGCTTTGCATGGTGGATGGTCTGGTGTGCAATTAAGAAAATCAGTTGTGAATTGTGAATTTAATCAAATTGCTGTGTATCAAGCAATGGAGATGGCAATGGATGCTGTTATTCAAAGAGGTAGACTTGCTAGTGGAGGTGTTTCGGAATTAAGGGGTAATGGTCAATTAATTAATAGAAAAGTTCTAGAATCCTGTGGAGGATTTAATGAACAAACTATTACTGATGATTTAGATTTAAGTTTCCGGTTTTTATTAACGCGATCTCCAATCTTAATAAGCTGGGATCCTCCTATTCAGGAGGAAGCTGTAGAAACATTGTCGGCTTTATTTCGACAAAGAAAAAGATGGGCTGAGGGTGGTTTGCAAAGGTTTTTCGATTATTGGCCCTTGTTGATTTCAAAACGCATATCAAAGGTTAAAAAAATAGATTTATCTTGTTTTTTCTTATTGCAATATGTTTTACCAGTTGTATCATTTATAGACTTTATTGTTTCAATTATTTTATTAGAGAGGCCATTGTATTGGCCTTTATCCATAGTTGCATTTAGTATTTCTGGTTTAGCTTTTTGGAAAGGATGTTCTCAAAATAGTGAAGGTCCAAAATTACCCTCGCCTAATTTTATTAATATACTTGGAGCAACAATTTACCTTGCACATTGGTTTATTGTTATACCATTTATAGTTCTTAAAATGTCATTATTTCCAAAGACTTTGATTTGGGAGAAAACTGACCATAATGGTTCGTAATTAAGTTATTTTTATTTATTCAAGATTAACAATTTCTCCATTAAAGAAGTCTGCAAATTGCTTGGCTTTTTGATCAATTGTATTTTCCTCTAAATTATTTTTTGATTCTATTGTTTCCTCTTTGGAAATATTTTTATTTGGAATTCTTTCAATTTTAACTTCACTGTTTTGTTCTATTTTTTGAAGAGTTTTGACATCTTTTATAGGTTTAGGAAAGTTATCTTTTTGTTGTATGAAAAGAACTTTAGTTGATGATCCTCTGGCTTTATAAAAAGCATCTTCAATCAGATTTTTTCGACTTTGAATCATATTTATCCACTTTTCTGAAATTGCTATTTCAGCAGAATCTGAGTTCAAATTTATCAATTTAGCCTGTTGTGAAAGTAGCATTTTTGTTGAAGGAAGCTCTAACATTGCGATGACTTTTTCCCACACATCATCAAGATTTAAAGTTTCATTAGGTTTTGTTTCATCTCGAAAAGCTGTTTTTTTTATTACTTCTTTGGCTAGATTTGGACTTATTTTTTCTGATAAAATATCTGAGTTTTTTGTTTCATTATTATCTACTCTTTTTGTTTTAACAGACGATTCTTTTATGGGGTTATTCTCTTTGGAATATTCATCTGATAGCATTCCAAGTAAATGAATTTCTAGCCATAATTGTGGCTGATGACTATTTCTTATATAGTTTTCTGAGCCTTTTAATTTAGCCTGTAAGGTAAGTATTTGATCAATATTAGTAGACGTTGCTAAGTCTTTTAGGTTTTCACTATTTTCTTGAGAAATATTGCATAAATTAGATGGTTTATTTGTCACTTTTGTGACCACTAAGTCTCTTAATATAGAAGCTATTCCTTGTAAAATACCAATTGGCTCTTTCCCCTTGTTAATCAGGCGATTGCAAATATTTAAAATAGAATTTGGATCTTTATTGATTAAAGATTTAGCTAAGATTATTAGTTCTTCTTCTGGTACCGCTCCTATCAGATTAATGATGTTTGATTGAGTTATTGGTGGAGGAAGTAAGCTGACTTGATCCAGCAAACTCTCCGCATCTCTTAACCCTCCCTGGGAATGCTTTGAAATCAAGGATATTGCTTCTTCATTTATCATAATTCCTTCTTTTTTAGCAATACTCATTAAATGACTTTCTAGATCATTTAGGCCTATTCTTCTAAAATCAAAGCGCATACATCTACTTAGAATTGTCGGTAATACACGTTGTGGATCTGTTGTGGCCAGAATAAATACGACTTGACGAGGGGGCTCTTCTAAGGTTTTTAGAAGTGCATTAAAAGCAGCAGTTGAAAGCATATGGCATTCATCTATTACATAAACTTTCCAGCGAGCTTTTGCAGGAGCAAATCTAGACCTTTCTATTAATTCACGAATATTTTCAACACCTGTATTGGAAGCTGCATCAATTTCAATAACATCTAATGCATTGCCAGAGTTAATCCCTTTACATAGTTCACATTGACCGCATGGCACCGTTGTAGCCTTTTCACTTTTTAAGCAATTTAATGATTTTGCAAAAATTCTTGCGCTTGATGTTTTACCTGTTCCACGAGGTCCAGAAAATATATATGCAGGGGCAATTCGATTAGTGATTAATGCCTGTTTTAATGTAGATGTAATTGGGCTTTGCCCAACAAGCTCGTCAAAGCTTGTTGGGCGATATTTATGATGTAATGGCTCATATGTCTTTCTCATTTGCAATTAAAATATGTATGAATTTAATCTTGCTTAATATGATCATATTCACAATTGAAAATCATTCATCAAATATTTGACTAATTTAATTTTTGAAAATCTTATAACTTTTCTAATTAAATTTGATAAAGGTATTCAAAACATTTATTCAGGCTACGCAGACTCTTTAACAATTCTTTTTTCATTCGATAAAAGAGGAACAACTTTTCCACCTGTAACTTCATCAACCATTTTCTTTGTTACATTGAAATTTTTAATCTTAGTTTGGGATGGAAGGCTATACATAAGATCCAGCATGATTTCTTCAACAATTCCTCGTAAAGCTCTAGCTCCAGTTTTTCTTTTATAAGCTTCTTGAGCAATTGCTGTAACAGCATCTTCATCAAATGAAAGTTCTACATTATCCATACTTAATAAAGTTCTAAATTGTTTTACCAAGGCATCTCTTGGTTCTGTAAGAATAGATTCAAGAGCTTTAGCATTTAATGGTTCTAATATTGCACTAACAGGCATTCTTCCAATAAATTCAGGAATTAGCCCGTATTTCACAAGATCGTCGGGCTCAAGATCATTAATTAAGTCTGCACCAATACGATCTCGATTAGATTTGCTTCTGGCTCTATTTTCATTGGGTATGAAACCAATCGAATTTTTTCCAAGTCTTTTTTGTAGTACCTCGTCTAAACCGACAAATGCTCCACCACAGATAAAGAGTATTTGGCTTGTATCAATTTGAATAGAATCACCATAAGGATGCTTTCTACCTCCTTGAGGAGGCACATTAGCAACAGTACCTTCGAGCATTTTCAGAAGAGCTTGCTGCACGCCTTCTCCAGAAACATCCCTGGTAATGGATGGGTTTTCACTTTTTCTGGCAATTTTATCAATTTCATCAATGTAAATAATTCCTCTTTGTGCTAAATCAACATCCATATCTGCTTTTTGGAGTAGACGTAAAAGAATATTTTCTACATCCTCCCCAACATATCCAGCTTCAGTAAGAGTTGTTGCATCAGCAACGGCAAATGGAACATCAAGCATTTCAGCTAATGTTTGAGCAAGTAATGTTTTTCCGCATCCAGTTGGGCCAATTAATAAAATATTAGATTTTTGTAATTTTGTTGCTGTTAAATCAGTCTCGCCAGATCCGTCACCTTTCCATGCAAGTCTTTTGTAGTGATTGTAGACCGCAACTGACAATATTTTTTTAGCTGGTTCTTGCCCCACTACTTGAGCATCTAAAAATTTTTTAATTTCAATGGGCTTTGGTATGGAAGCCAAAGTTGGTGCGGGTTTAGCTGTGGTGGAAGCAGTTTTCGCTTTACGGCTTTGGTCTTGTCCACTTCTTGGATGAGTTGGATTATCAATTAGTTCTTCATCTAAAATTTCATTGCACAAGTCGATACATTCATCGCATATGTATACTCCTGGACCAGCAATGAGTTTCCTCACCTGATCTTGGGCTTTGCCGCAAAAGGAGCATTTAAGATGGGCCTCAAATTTTGCCATCGAGCTCTAAAAAAACACAGGTTAGATAGACCGATAATGAATTTTATTCAGTCTCAATTCATAGGATTATTGAGGATTGATGCCTTGTCAGCTTTCCTTAATGATTCATATGGAGTTGAGACTGGAAACTACTTTGTCGATCAGGCCATATTCAACCGCTTCTTGGGGAGAAAGAAAGTGGTCTCGATCAGTGTCTTCTGAAATCTTCTCAATATTTTGACCAGTATGTTCAGCTAACAGTGAATTAAGGGTTTCTTTTAAGTAGAGAATTTCTTTTGCTTGAATTTCAATCTCCACAGCTTGACCTTGAGCTCCACCAAGAGGTTGATGAATCATGATTCTTGAATTGGGCAATGCAAGTCTTTTACCTTTCGTTCCTCCAGAGAGAAGAAAAGCTCCCATGCTTGCTGCAAGGCCGTAGCAAATTGTTATGACATCCGGACTGACTTGCTGCATAGTGTCATAGATGGCTAATCCCGCAGTTACAGATCCTCCAGGAGAATTGATATACAACTGAATATCTTTTTCTGGATCATCAGCTTCTAAAAAAAGCATTTGAGCCACCAATGCATCAGCGACTTGATCGTTCACATCGGTTCCTAGAAAAATGATTCTTTCACGAAGTAAGCGCGAGTAAATATCAAATGCACGATCTCCTTGCCCTGATTGTTCGATTACTGTTGGGAGAATCCCTGGACCAGAAAATAGACAGGAGTTGTTCCACAAACTATTAATGGGATGATTTTGTCTTGCTTCAATCAACTTGAACTTTTGATAGCTAGTACTTTTAATCTATGTGTAGAAACTAGGATTTGGGAGTTTTAGAACTTTTATTTTCTTTATTTGTTTTGGTTGTTTTCTTTCTAGAACTTTTTTCCTTGCTTTGATCTTTGGTTTTTTCTGGCTCTTTTACTACAACTGTATTATTTTCTTCAAGCCAAACAAATAATTTTTCTTGTAACAAGTCATCATTAATAGCTTCTTTGAGACGATCTTTATCGATATTTTTTTCTTTTGAAAGTTTCATCTCAGCTTCAACTTCCTTTAGTTTTGAATTGATTTCTTTTTGTGAGACTTTAATTTCTTCAGCCTTAGCTAAAGCATTTAAAGCAAGTTTTTGACGAAGCTTTTTCTCTGCTTCGCCTTTTGAAGACTCCATTAGTGATTTAACTAGATCTGGAGTAAACATTGATTTGACGTCAATTCCCTGCTGAGCGAAATTTTGCGCTGTTTGTTCAACAATTATTCGAATTTCTTGGTCAATAAGACTTTTTGGTAGTTCAACTTCTAGTTCTTTGACTAAAACGTCAAGCAGTGAGTCCTGGAGCTTTTTAGCTTGTTGTCTATCAGTATCCTCTTTCAGCCTCTTTTCAAGATCTGCGCGTAAGTCAGTCATATTTTCTTTATCACTTGCTTGCTTTGCAAATTCGTCATTTAGTTCTGGTAATTCTTTAACTTTTAAATCTTCCAAACTGACCCGGAATTCAGCTTTTCTACCTTTGGCATTTTCTTGATGATAATCCTTAGGAAATTCACACTTTAATATTTTTTCATCGTTGATATTCATTCCAATCACACCCTCAATAAAACCAGGGATCATTCTGCCCTTTTCAAGTTCTATTTCTATTGAATCTGCGCTGCCCCCCTCAATTTCGCTTCCATCATCCGAGAAATTCCCTTTAAAGCTTACAAGTGCAATATCTCCTTTTTTTGCAGCACGACCACTAACTGGGACCTTAGTTGCAAGTTGAGCTCGGGATTGCTCAATAAGTTCATCTACTTTTTTTGGATCAAAGATTAAATTCTCTACTTCAGCAGTTAGGCCAGAAGATTTTTTTAGAGTAGGAACAGGTGCAATATCAGTTTCAAATTTTAATGTCAGAATTTTTTCAGGGTTGAAATTTTCTAAAATAGTTTCAAAACCATCTTCAAGTTCAGGCTCACATAAAGGTTCAATTCCCTCTTGATCTAGTGTTTCAGTCCATACTTTTTGTAATAGTGATTCCAGTGCAGAAGCCTGAATTCTTTTGACTCCTAGTTGCTGCATTACTACTGCTTTTGGGACTTTGCCTTTGCGAAACCCTGGGATTGATATAGATCTGCTGAGTTTGCTTAAAGCTTCGTTATAACTATTTTTGCATCGATCTGAGGGAACTTCTACCTCTACAGCAATTCTGCTATTGGGTTTTGAGCTGGTTTTTACTTTTAATTTGGCAGCACTCATTGAAACGGAATTCTCAAATTTGGTTGACTAAGAAAGCGTTAATTCACTTCCAAAGCTATTGTGGCCTAAAAAGCATCGAAAAATTTGTTATTTGTTGATTTTTCCAATAAGAAAAATTTTTTGTTAAACCTTTTATTTCTTTTTATCAAGTTTGAACCCACAGTTTCTTCTTCCAGATAGACCTCTAACAGTTGCGATCCTTGGATCGAGCGGAGCTGTAGGTAAAGAATTATTGTCTTTGGTTGAAGAGAGATCTTTTCCTATTAAAAAATTGGTTTTATTGGCCTCACATCGTTCAGCAGGGGAGATTCAGAGCTTTTGTGGGACTGATTTGAAAGTTGAAGAGACAACTCAAGATAGTTTTGACAATGTGGATTTAGTTTTAGCCTCAGCTGGTAGTTCAATATCCCGTAAATGGAAAGATAAAATTCAAAGCTCCGGAGCTTTAATGATTGACAATTCAAGTGCATTTCGAATGGACGAGGATGTCCCTTTGGTTGTACCAGAAGTAAATCCCACCGATGTAATTAAGCACAAAGGTTTAATTGCTAATCCTAATTGCACAACTATTTTACTAGCGTTGGTTTTATCTCCATTGAACAGACATATTCCTATTAAAAGAATCGTTGTTTCAACTTATCAATCCGCCAGTGGTGCAGGTGCACTGGCAATGGAAGAATTAGAAAAATTAAGTCAAGAAGTATTAGATGGAGGAACTCCAAAAAGTAAAGTTCTTCCTTATTCTTTGGCATTTAATCTTTTCTTGCATAATTCATCTTTGCAATCAAATAAGTATTGTGAGGAAGAAATGAAAATGGTTAATGAAACTCGAAAGATTCTTGGAAACCCCGAGCTTTCTTTGACTGCAACATGTGTCAGAGTTCCAGTTTTAAGAGCGCATTCTGAATCTGTAAATATTGAATTTACAAACCCTTTCCCAGTAAAGGAAGCATATGAGGTTTTGGAATCTGCACCAGGAGTGGAGATACTTGAGGATTTGCAAAAGAATCGTTTTCCGATGCCAGAAGATGTAACCGGAAAAGACTCAATATCCGTTGGTCGAATAAGGCAGGACATAAGTAACCCCAACGCTTTGGAGCTATGGCTATGTGGAGATCAAATCCGCAAAGGGGCCGCACTCAATGCTGTTCAAATTGCTGAACTTCTAATTCCAACAAAATCATGAGTAAGTCAGCGTTATTATCACCAGCCCCTTTTGGAAGAATATTAACCGCAATGGTTACACCCTTTGATGAAAATGGGAACGTAGATTATGGTCTTGCTGGTGATTTGGCAAATTATTTAGTAGATCAAGGGTCAGATGGCATCGTTGTCTGCGGAACGACAGGAGAGTCTCCAACTTTAACTTGGCAAGAACAACAAAAGATGCTAGAAACTGTCAGAAATTCCTTAGGCTCTAGCGCGAAAGTTTTGGCTGGAACGGGAAGTAATTCGACCTCTGAGGCAATTGAAGCTACGAAGGAAGCAGCTAATTCAGGAGCAGATGGTGCATTAGTTGTTGTTCCTTATTACAACAAACCTCCGCAAGAAGGATTAGAAGTTCATTTTCGCGCTATCGCTGAAGCAGCACCACAGTTACCTTTGATGCTTTATAACATCCCTGGGCGGACAGGCTGTTCGATATCGCCTAGTATTGTAAGTAAGCTTATGGATTGCAGTAATGTAGTCAGTTTTAAAGCTGCAAGTGGCACAACAGAGGAAGTGACTCAATTAAGAAACTATTGTGGATCAGATTTAGCTATTTATAGCGGTGATGATGCTTTGCTTTTACCAATGCTTTCAGTAGGAGCAGTAGGTGTGGTTAGTGTTGCAAGTCACTTGGTTGGTCCAAAGTTGAAAAAAATCATAGAAAGTTTTCTAAAAGGTAAATATTCTGAGGCACTTTATTTGCACGAGACATTACAACCTCTTTTTAAATCCCTGTTTGCAACTACAAATCCTATTCCTGTTAAAACGGCTCTTCAATTAATTGGTTGGTCTGTTGGACCTCCTAGAAGTCCTTTAGTCTCTTTAAACAGCGAAATGAAAGAAGAACTCTTGAAGATACTCTCTTCAATGAGATTAATTTGATCTATTCCTTTAGTTCCGAATGGATCTAACTTTCATTTAGGTAACAACCAAGTTTTTTTACATAAATTTTTCCATGACATCAAGTGCAATGAATTCTCAAGCTTCAAAAAATAATCAACCCAAATCGCCTTGTTTAAGGATTATTCCCTTAGGCGGCCTGGGAGAAATTGGAAAAAATACTTGTGTCTTTGAATATGGTGACGACATCATGATTCTTGATGCTGGTCTGGCGTTCCCAACTGATGGAATGCATGGGGTCAATGTTGTTATGCCAGACACTACTTATTTGCGTGAAAATCAAAGTCGAATAAGAGGTTTGGTAGTAACTCATGGACATGAAGATCATATTGGTGGTATTTCTCATCATTTAAAGAGCTTTAATATCCCAATTGTCTATGGGCCTCCCCTTGCTATGTCTATGCTTAGAGGGAAAATGGAGGAGGCAGGAGTTGCTGATCGGACAACAATACAAGTATGTGGACCAAGAGAAGTTATCAAAGTTGGACAACACTTTTCAGTTGAATTTGTAAGAAACACACATTCAATTTCTGATAGTTATTCTTTCGCGGTAACAACTCCAGTTGGAGTAGTATTTTTTACTGGTGATTTTAAGTTTGACCATACTCCACCGGATGGACAGCCTGCTGATTTAGCAAGAATGGCTCATTATGGAGATAAAGGCGTTCTTTGTCTTCTATCTGATTCCACCAACTCTGAAGTTACAGGATTCACGCCTTCTGAATATTCTGTTTTTCCAAACTTAGATAGATATATAGCTACTGCTGAAGGCAGAGTTATGGTTACTACTTTTGCTAGTTCTACTCATCGTGTTGCGATGCTTTTAGAGTTGGCAATGAAAAACGGTAGAAAAGTCGGCTTACTAGGCCGTTCAATGCTGAATGTTGTCGGTAAAGCAAGAGAATTGGGATATATGCGTTTTCCGGATGATTTATTTTTCCCTATCAAACAGATCAGAGATTTGCCTGATAGAGAGACTTTTTTATTGATGACAGGTAGCCAAGGAGAATCAATGGCTGCTTTGAGTCGTATTGCTAGAGGAGAGCATCAACATGTTCAGTTGAAAACCAGTGATACTGTAATTTTTTCAGCTAGTCCTATTCCTGGAAATACTATTTCCGTAATGCATACGATTGATAAATTAATAAAGTTGGGTGCAAAAGTTATTTATGGAAAAGATAAGGGTATCCATGTCTCAGGACATGGATGCCAAGAAGATCAAAAATGGATGCTTGGATTAACTAGACCCAAATATTTCATACCTGTGCACGGGGAGTACAGAATGCAAGTTCTTCACGGGAAAACTGCTGTATCAATGGGGGTGCATCCAGAAAATGTATTGGTGATGGAAAATGGTGATGTTGCTGAATTAAGACCTGATTCTCTGATTCAAGGATCTCCAGTTAAATCAGGAGTGGAATTACTCGATTCTTCGAGAACAGGCGTTGTGGATACCCGAGTCTTAAAAGAAAGACAGCAACTAGCTGATGATGGAGTTATCACTGTTCTTACTCCAATAAGCACTGATGGAGTAATGGTTGCACCACCAAGAGTGAATCTTCGCGGTGTTATTACTAATGTTGATGCTAAAACAATGGTTAATTGGACAGAAAGAGAGATTAATTGGGTATTAGAAAATCGATGGAAACAGCTTGTTCTTAAGACAGGTGGTAAATCAGTTGAGGTCGATTGGATTGGTTTGCAAAGAGAGGTTGAATCAGGATTATCTCGACGATTGAGAAGGGAGGTTCAAGCTGAACCATTAATTCTTTGTCTTGTTCAACCTGCTCCTGGTGGTACTCGAGCCTATAAGCCTCAACTTGATCAACAGCCAGACTCACGACAAGTAGTTAAGAAAAGTGCTGATAAAGCGCCTAAACCAACTAATGCATCTCTAACAAATAAAGAGACAAGTTCACAGATAGAACAAAAAACAAATAGCGAATCTATTTCTGAGGAAATGCCAACTGGAAGAACAAGACGACGCAGATCAGCAATCAGCTGATCAATGAAGATTAATAATTTCTAATTAGTTTTGTTTGCAATATAAATAGTTTCTTTGTCCAATCCTATGAGGATGTCGCCATGAAGATGGATAGTTACATGTGAGTTCTTTTCAGATATTTTTGTATTTATATTTTCGATTTGCAAAGCTGTTACTCGTTTTACTCCTAACATTTTTAACCAATTTGTAAGTATTATTTTTCTAGTCGAGTTTGTTAAATCGATTAGTTTGTTTCTTGAGAGTGAATTGTTGTGTTCTCCTTGGCAAAATTCTATTGCTATTTGTGCTAAGCACTGTTGGTCTTCATTATAACTTTCAAGTCTTTTAGCTACAGAGGCTATTCTTGAGTCTGCGCCTTTATAGATTGAATTTAAAATTGGTAAAATTTCTTTTCTAATTTTATTTCTCGTCAAATTAATGTTTTCATTTGAAGGATCAATCCAAGTGGGTAAATTAAACTCTTTGCAAATTTCAAGGGTCTCGTTTCTATTAAAAATAAGTAGAGGTCTGGCTAATTCTAAATTATTCTTTAAAGGTCTTTGTTCTTTAAGCGTGCTAAGTCCAATCAGATCGGCTCCCCTAGCTAAGTTCATAATGATTGTTTCTGCACGATCAGTAGCTGTATGACCAGTTAATATTCTTGTACATGGAAAATATGTATTTTTTGATGATAGTAATTTAGCTTTCTTTATCAAGTTTTGATATCTCCAGTTTCTTGCCTTTTCTTCATTAGCTACTTCTTTTTTATTTGCTTTATCAGAGTGAAAGGATATTTTCTTATTAAGACACCAAAGTTTTAGCTCTTCTTTGATTTTGTCTGATTTGTTATGCCATTGGTGATCTCCATGCCAGATTTCTACTTGCCATTTATAAAGCCTTTTTAAATCAATAATTAATTTTAGAAGGGCCATCGAATCTTGCCCACCAGATATAGCTAAAAGAAGGGTGGAGTTACTCGGAAGCAAAGATTTATTTTGCTTCAGTTTTTTGTGCAAACGCAGATGCCATTTGCTCCAAGACCTGTCATTTTCAGTAGATTGTGACATTTGCTTTGGTTTCAGAGCTCTATGCGCATTTTTTTAGTTCTTTTGCTGAGTCAGTGTCACAATCAGATTAATAGTTGATGTTTTTATGACACGTTTGCAGAAATTGCCAGTTTCACTTCAAAAGAGTATTCAAAATAGATCTTTATTGAAAGTGATTACTGGTTTGAATAATTTTAATCCAGAATCAGTAGTTCTAATTTCGAAAGCTGCAGGTATTGGGAATGCTGATTTATTGGACATTGCTTGTGAACCAAAATTAGTAGAACTAGCTGTTGCGGCTTCAAACATTCCTGTGTGTGTAAGTTCGGTAGAACCAAAACTTTTTCCTCAAGCAGTTAATGCAGGAGCCACAATTATTGAGATTGGAAACTTTGATACTTTTTATCCAGATGGGCGTTTTTTCTCCGCTGATGAAGTGCTTTCATTAGCGGTTGAATCTCGACACCTTTTGCCTGAAGTTGTTTTGTCAGTAACTGTTCCTCATACCTTGCCTTTAGATAGTCAAGCGCAATTAGCGTTAGATCTTGTGGATATAGGGGTTGACTTAATTCAGACAGAGGGAGGGACTAGCTCTCATCCTATTAGTTCTGGAACTTTAGGCTTAATAGAAAAAGCGACTCCTACTTTGGCTGGAACTTTCGCTATTTGCGCTGCTTTAAAGGGGAATCATCAAAATGTCCCTGTGATTTGCGCTTCTGGACTGTCTGAGGTTACTGTTCCAATGGCTATATCAGTTGGAGCAAGTGGTGTTGGCATTGGTTCAGCTGTCAATAAATTGAATAGTGAATTAGCTATGATTGCTACCGTCAAAGGTCTTCGTCAGGCTTTAGATTCTTTTAAATTGGTTCCCGCGATTAATTAATAAATTTTAGGAGCTAATTTTAAACTTTCTTGATCAAAATTTTAAGAATATGGAATTAATAAATTTCTCTTTATTTATCATTTTATAAGAATATGCCTGAATATAAACTTCAAGCACCTTATGTTCCAAAAGGCGATCAACCGGAAGCTATTAAAGAACTCGTCGGAGGGGTAAATAATGGAGAAAAGTTCCAAACTTTATTAGGTGCAACTGGAACTGGAAAGACTTTTACGATAGCTAATTTGATAGCAAAAACTGGTAGGCCAGCGTTAGTTTTAGCACATAATAAAACACTTGCAGCTCAATTATGTAATGAATTAAGGGAATTTTTCCCTGATAATGCTGTTGAATATTTTATCTCTTATTATGATTATTATCAGCCAGAAGCTTATGTTCCAGTTAGTGATACTTACATAGCAAAAACTTCTTCAATAAATGAAGAAATTGATATGTTACGCCACTCTGCGACTCGATCTTTATTCGAACGAGATGATGTCATAGTCGTTGCCTCAATTAGTTGTATTTATGGATTGGGAATACCAAGTGAATATTTAAAAGCTTCTGTAAAGTTTCAAGTTTCTCAAAGTATTGATTTAAGATCTTGTCTTAGATCATTAGTTTCAAATCAATATACACGTAATGATATAGAAATCAGTAGAGGTAGATTTAGAGTTCGAGGAGATGTATTAGAAATAGGCCCAGCATATGATGACAGACTTGTTAGATTGGAATTATTTGGAGATGAAGTTGAAAGTATTAGCTATGTCGATCCTACTACTGGTGAAATATTAAATAAACTTGACTCAATTAATATATATCCAGCTAAACATTTTGTAACGCCAAAAGATCGATTAGACTCTGCAATTAAAGCAATAAAGCAAGAACTAAAAGATAGATTAGAATTTCTTAATCAAGAGGGTAAATTACTTGAGGCTCAAAGATTAGAACAACGAACAATTTATGATTTAGAAATGTTAAAAGAAGTTGGATATTGTAATGGTGTTGAAAATTATGCTCTTCACTTATCTGGAAGAGAACCTGGTTCTGCCCCAGAATGTTTAATTGATTATTTCCCTAAAGACTGGTTATTACTTATTGATGAAAGTCATGTTACTTGTCCTCAATTAAGAGCTATGTATAATGGTGACCAAGCTAGAAAAAAAGTTTTAATAGATCATGGTTTTAGACTTCCAAGTGCAGCTGATAATCGTCCTTTAAAGGATATAGAATTTTGGAATAAAGCAAAACAAACTGTTTTTATCAGTGCGACACCAGGGGATTGGGAATTGTCTCAAAGTACAGGCAATATAGTTGAGCAAGTTATAAGGCCTACAGGTGTTCTTGACCCTTTAGTTGAAGTCCGTCCAACTCATGGTCAAGTTGAAGATTTACTTGTCGAAATTAGAAAAAGGGCATCAAAAAATCAAAGGATATTAGTAACAACTCTCACGAAAAGAATGGCTGAAGATCTTACAGATTATTTATCTGACAATAAAATAAGAGTTCGCTATTTACATTCAGAGATTCATTCAATAGAGAGGATTGAAATTATTCAAGACTTACGACTGGGAGAATATGATGTATTAGTCGGAGTCAATCTTCTAAGAGAAGGTTTAGACTTACCGGAAGTCTCTCTTGTGGTAATTCTTGATGCAGATAAAGAAGGGTTTTTAAGAGCTCAAAGGTCTTTGATACAAACAATTGGTCGAGCCGCAAGGCATATTGAAGGCTTAGCTTTGCTATATGCAGATAAAATGACTGATTCTATGGCAAAGGCTATTAGTGAGACTGCAAGACGCCGTGAAATACAAAATAGTTACAATATCGAGAATGGTATAACTCCTAAACCAGCAGGTAAAAAAGCAAATAATTCAATTCTTTCTTTTTTAGAGCTTTCCCGGAGGTTAAATCAAGATGGAAATTCAGATGATTTTGTTGAGATTGCAGATAAGTTAATAGATCATAGTTCTAAAGATTCCGATAGCGCCTTATCCTTAGAATCTTTGCCTGAATTAATTGAAAAATTAGAATCTAAAATGAAAATAACCGCTAAAGATCTAGATTTTGAAAAGGCTGCAATTCTGAGAGATCGTATAAAAAAATTACGGCATAGATTAGTTGGTAAATAATATATTTTTAGCTTTCATTGTTTCCTAATCTAAAGCAAGAATGAATTTCATTTAAAGCTTTTTCACCATATTTTTCTGAGATAATACACGTTGTTCTTATTTCACTTGTGGCGATCATTTCTATATTTATTTTTTGATTTGCTAATGATCTAAATATTTTACCGGCTGTTCCTTTTGTGAAAGGCATTCCAGATCCTACTGCACTAATTCGGACTATGGATTCTCCTTCTTCGAGTTTTGACCCCTTCCAATTTGATATCAATTCTTCTAAAGTATATTTAGCGAGGCTTCTATCATTTTTCTTTAATGTAAAACTAATATCTTTAGTGTTATCCTTATGCTTTCTTTCTGATTGAACTATTGTATCTAAACTGATATTTTTTTCAGCTAATGTGGAACATATTGTAGAAGCTGTACCTGGCTTGTCTGGAACATTTTTAACGCTAATTTGGATTTGATCTTTATCTAAAGCTATTCCTCTTACCTCTGGCTCGTTGTTATTTTCTTGCATAGGATTAAGAGTGATCTGTTTCTCATTTAGCTTGAAAACTTCTCCAACACTACGTAAAGCTTTTTTCCCTAATTCTGCATCAATAACACAGCTTACTTTAACTTCACTGGTTGCTATAAGTCGTATATTAATACCAGAATCAGATAGAGTTTGAAATAGCGATGATGCTATTCCAGGTCTGCCCATGATCCCAGCTCCGTAAATACTTAGTTTAGTCAGACTCTTTTGAGAAGATATTTCACCCCCAAAATTATTAATCAGTTTTTTACATTGAGCGTGTGCATTATCTAATTCATTTTCTGCAACAGTAAAAGTAATATCGTTAGAGTTAATTTGGTGTGTTGCTTGAATAATGAGATCCACATTTACACCTCCTTCTGATAAAGATTCAAAAAGCTCAGCAGCAATTCCTGGACGATCTGGAATATTAGATAGAGCTACGACTGCTTGATGCTCAACAACTTCTAATCCATCAACAGGACTTCGGTGTTCTATCCCACCTTTTGCAAAAACATGATTCTTTTTACTAGTTAGAGTCGTTCCATCGAGATTGTCCCAACTTGACTTCACCACAAGAGTGACTCCGAAATTTCTTGCTATTTCCACTGCTCGAGGATGCAAAACGGCAGCTCCAAGGCTCGCCAGCTCTAACATTTCATCACAACTAATATTTTTCATTAATTGTGCATTTTTAACAATTCTTGGATCAGTTGTTAACACACCAGGAACATCGGTATAAATTTCACATTTTTCAGCTTCAAGAGATGCTGCTAAAGCAACTGCAGAAGTATCTGATCCTCCTCTTCCAAGTGTTGTGATTTCAGCAATTCCTCCTATCCCAAGACTGGTTCCTTGGAATCCAGCTATGACAATGGTTTGACCCTGATCTAAGAGGTTTTTGATTCGTTCTGTTCTTATCTCGAGTATTCTTGCGCGTCCATGAGCTGATTCTGTGATAATTCCTGCTTGGGTTCCAGTTAAGGAGATTGCTGGTATTCCCAATTCTTTTAAGGCCATTGTCAATAATGAAATTGAAACCTGCTCTCCAGTTGATAGGAGCATATCCATCTCTCGATGAGGGGGATCAATAGTAATTTCTGAGGCGAGTTGTGTTAATGCATCAGTTGTATCTCCCATTGCAGAAACAACAATCACCAGATCATGTCCTTGTTCTTTACTTGATTTAATTCGTTGCGCGACAGCTTTTATTCGCTCAATGTTTCCAAGAGAGGTGCCGCCAAATTTTTGAACCAGCAAGGTCATTGAACTCTCGTTAACTTATTGATTATTTCAGTTATTAGTCAAAATTTTACTTTCTGTTAGCAGATTATCTTTAAAAGAATCGATTGGATTGGTTCCTGATTTGATGGAGGCTTCGATTTTTAAAAGTTTTTTCATCAATTCCAGTAATGCTTCCAACGATTTACCTTGAATTTGTTTGCGGATTACAAAAATCCGTTTTGGATTGGCAATGCCAGCAAGTTTGGCTATTTCTTTGATGTCCTGATTTCCTTGTGAATCTAATAGATGTACCCAAAGACATCCTCTTGATTGACCAGTTAAAGTTGTAATCAACCTTAAAGCTGGCTCTCCATTTTTAAGTAATGATTGAATTTTATTTAAAGCCATAATTCTTTCTCCTTTAATCAGTAAATTCGCAATTTCTAAGGCATTAGTGGAATTATTTTGAATTATCTTTTTGACTAATTCTTTTGAGATTTCTTGTGGTTCATTTGCATTTGATGATTCATTAAGTGCTTCTGATAACAATGTGAGTTTTTGTAGTTCAGTATAAATTAAGGAACTGTCATTACCTATACTTTCTACGATTAAATCAATTGTTTCAGAATTCATTTTAAGATTTAATCGATTTAAAATATTTTTTACTAAGTTCCTTTGCCCATTGATATCCCATGGGAGAGGAAGAGTAAAACTTTTTTCTTTAGAAAAGCTATTTGATTGTATACTTTTTTCTATTAATTTAGTAGTTTTTAGTCTTTTATCTGGTTTATTTGAATTATTTAATATTAGATGTGTATTATCAGGAATTAATTTGATTGATTGTTCAAGTTTATTCCCTAGCTCAGTAGAACATCCGTTACAAAATTGACTTCTTCTAATTAGTACAACTCTGCCTCCGCATCCTAAAGGAGCGCTTTGGACCTCTTCAAGTGCCCTTAGAGATTGTTTTAGATCACTTCCATCTATTTGACTATAATTAAAACTCTTCCATGATGGATCAATAATTTTTTGAATTATTTCTTCTATTTCCCTGTTACAGGCTTCATAATCATCCCCCCATATTAAATGTATTGGCATTACTTAGAGATATGTTGTTAAAAAGATTTTGATCTTAAATTAGCTAAAGTAATTAACAGTGAAAACACCAGAGCATCCAATTTTTCTAGAAAGTGTTAAGTATATTAGATCAAAACTAGGTATTACAGGACTTAATAAGGTTCAGCAATCGATTTTAGAACGCATTATTCATTCTAGTGGTGACTTTAGCTTGCAGTCGCGCATCAGGTTTAGTCCCTGTGCTTGTGAGAGCGCGATTAATGCACTACAAAATGGTTCGAAGATTTTAACCGATACTTACATGGCAAAGGCCGCAATATCTCCCATGGCAAAAAGGACTTTAAATTCAGATGTTCAATGTATTTTAAGTATGGCTCCTACTACCATTGACTCAACTTTGACTACTAGAAGTGCAATTGGCATGAGAAATATTTGGTTGGATTTTGAGGAGAAAGAGAACTTATTGAATGCTCCATTTGTTGTCATTGGGAGTTCGCCAACAGCATTAATTTCTTTATTAGATCTTGTTGAAGCTGGCCATACAAAACCCAGTTTAATTATTGGAATGCCAGTAGGATTTATTGGTGTTTCCGAGAGTAAAAGCCGATTATTGAAAAGTGACTGTCCATATATTCTCTTGGATGGTTCTAAAGGAGGAGCTTCTTTAGCGGCAGCTGCGACCAATGCCTTATTAAGAGCTGCTGAAAATTAAATAGTATTAGAACTGCTTTGCTCAAGATTATTTAGAATTTTCTTTGCGTTATTGATTACTTCTTTGGGTACTCCAGCAAGTCGAGCAGCTTCAATTCCATAACTTTTATTTGCCCCTCCTCTTTCAACTTTGTGAAGAAATGAAAGTGAATTATTTTTATATTGAACTAGAACTTGATAATTCTCTACATTTTCTATGTATTCAGAAATTTGGTTCAATTCATGATAATGAGTTGCAAAGATTGTTCGACTTTTTATTTTTTTTGCTAAAAATTCGCTAACTGACCAAGCAATAGATAAACCATCAAAAGTTGAAGTTCCTCGTCCAATCTCATCTAATAGCACTAATGAATTTTCAGTTGCCTTATTAAGAATAAATGCTGTTTCAATCATCTCAACCATAAAAGTTGATTGGCCTGCTGCTAGATCATCCACTGCACCAACGCGTGTAAAAAGTTGATCGGCAATTCCTAAAGTGCAAGATTTAGCAGGGATCCAACTACCGATTTGAGCCATGATTTGTAATAGTCCTATTTGTCTTAAGTAACAACTCTTGCCGCTAGCATTTGGCCCTGAAAGAATTATTAGATCAGTTTTATCGCCAAGCTCGATATCATTAGGAACGAAAACTTTATCAACTAGAATTTGCTCAACCACAGGATGACGACCATCAACAATACATAATTTTCTTGAATCTTTTTCATCTTGGTTATCAACTATTTTAGGTTGAATGTAGTTGTTTGTAGCAGCTAGTTCGGCTAGTCCAGATAAAACATCTAAGTAAGAAATTGCTTTTGCGGCTTTTCTAATAATGTTTGACTTAGTTCCTACAAGAATTCTAATTTTACAAAAAAGTTCATATTCAAGTTGTGATATTCTTGCTCTGACTTGGAAAATTTTTCCTTCTCTTTCTTTTAGCCCTGGTGTGATAAAACGTTCTTCATTAGTTAAGGTTTGTCTTCGGATCCAATGTTTTGGGACATTGATAGACTTTGCTTTGCTTACAGCAAAAAAGTATCCAAAGGATCGGTGATATTGAAGTTTTAAATTATTGATATTGCTGCTTTTCCTTTCTTCTAGTTCTTGAGATCTTAACCATGAAGTATGATCATCAAGTTGATTTCGAAGTCCATCAAGTATAGGATTTACACCATCATAAATCAGACCTCCTTCAGTAAGACTAAGGGGAGGATTATCTATGATTTCATTATTTATTTTTGATGCAAGGTTTATTAAGTCTTTATCTATATTAATTATAGATTCAAAATATTTTGTTTCATTAAATATTGGGTCATTAAGATACTTTTTGATGATAGGTAAACGTTTAATACCTTCAGCTATCGCAACTAAATCTCTTGCTCCTGCTTGTTGTGCACCAGCCCTTCCTGAGAGTCGTTCTAAATCACCCATAGCTCTCAATATTTTTCGGATATTTTTTCTTAAGCTCGTTGATTCAACTAGTAAGCCAATTATTTTTTGTCTGTTTTTTATTGAATAAAGATCTGTTAAAGGCTCTTCTATCCATCTCCTAATACATCTTCCCCCCATCGCAGTTATTGTTTTATCAATTGCCCATAGCAATGAGCCATGAAATTGCCCATTTTTTTGAGTTGAAGTAAGTTCTAAATTTCTTCTTGTTTGATTATCTATAATTAGTCCTGCTTCATTATTTTTCATATGAGGGAAATCAATACATATATTTGTCTTTATTCCATTTTTAAAGTTGTCATTAATATTTGGATGAGTTTTATTTAAATATGCGATTAATCCTCCAACTGTTCTAATTGATAGTGAATGTGACGGAATACCTAATCCATCAATATTATTTATACAATAATGATTTTTAATCGTTGTCTTTGCTTCTAACTTAGAAAAAGATGTTTGATTGAATTCCGTTATTTCTATTAATCCTGCATACCAGTTTTTATTTGAGATTGATTGTTTTTCTGATATAACCTCTGCTGCTTTTAGTTTAATCAATTCTTGACGTAAATTATTTGCTTCTATACCTTCTTGTACAAGAAATTCACCGGTGCTAACATCTAGCTTTGCTAAAGACCAGTGAACAACTTCTTGCTTAGAATTTGATTCTAGAAGAACAGAAGCTAACCAATTATTTTGTTTAGCCCTTAGCATTCCTTCCTCAAGAATAGTCCCAGGAGTTATTAATCTAGTTATGCCTCTTTTTATTAATTTATTACCTTTTGATGGAGCGGCTTCAAGTTGATCACAAATAGCAATTGATAAACCTTTTTTAATTAGTTCTGTGCAATAACGGTCAGATGCATGGTGAGGGATGCCTGCCATTGGGACTTTGCCAATTTTTTTACCACCTTCTTTACTTGTGAGTGTGATTTCTAGAAGTCGTGAAAGTGTGATTGCATCTTCAAAAAAACATTCGAAGAAATCACCAAGCCTATATAGCAGCACTCGGTCAGGATTTTCTAATTTTAATTCGACATAATGTCTTAATGCAGGCGTGAGATCATCAATTTTTGGCAAGTTGTGATGTGACCATTTGGGCTCTTCAACTTCCGCTTCAGAAAATTCATCTAGATTGATGATTGGATGTTGATGTTGAGAAGTCTTTTTAGTACGTGGTCTTAGTGATGCGTCATCTGTAAGTTGTTGATTTGAAAGATTTTCGTTTGATATTTTTGAAATATTAAGTTGTTCAGTTTCATTGATATCGCTCTGTTCATTTTCTCCAAAAAGACTGCCTTGAATGGGGTTCTGGCTGGCAGCCATGTAATTGCTCACTGTTCAATCAATGCATATTAGAAGAATTAATTTTTTTTGCATGTGAAGCCTCACTACAAATATTAAGAGGAATAAGTCAAAAAAACCCTTACATGGGAGAATTATTGAATATTGAGAAATTTTCTGTAGCTTCAACTATGCTGGCTATTAATTCAATCGTTGCGAACGCTCTTTTGTTCTCTTCTTTGTTGTTGGTCATTGGTGTTCCTGTTTTTTACATGACCCAAGCCAATCCTGAGGATAATAGAAATCCCAACATCAAAAAGATCGAGATCCTTGCAGGGGTATGGTTCCATTTGGTACTGCTTCAAGCTTTAGTTGGTGAATACATCACCCATCAAATGAGTGTGTAAGAAAAATTGTTTAAATAGAAGTTTTATATAGATCAAATATTAAATTCGATGTTTTAAATTTACTCGAAAGAGGTTAGTGTTATTAGGTATATTTAGCCTTTATAAAATGGCGATTATAGAAGGTACTTTTGAGCAATCATCTTCTTTAAAAGTAGCTATTGTTATAGCTAGATTTAATGATTTAATTACAACTAAATTACTAAGCGGCTGTCTAGATTGTCTTTCTCGGCATGGAATTGATGTTGCAGAGTCGAGTAAACAGCTCGATATAGCCTGGGTTCCAGGTGCCTTTGAATTACCAATTGTCTCACAAGTACTTGCTAAAAAAGATAATTATGATGTTGTAATTACTTTGGGTGCAGTTATACGAGGTGATACTCCTCATTTTGATGTTGTAGTAGCTGAGGCAAGTAAAGGAATTGCTACTGTCTCAAGAGAAACAGGAGTGCCGATCATATTTGGAGTCTTAACAACTGACACGATGCAGCAAGCACTGGAAAGAGCAGGAATTAAGAATAATCTTGGTTGGAGTTATGCTTTACAAGCTCTAGAGATGGGCTCTCTAATGAAAGCTATGAGTTAATTTATTTTGTCAATTAAAAAAAAGAATTGACCATCGCAACCCTAGTGAGGCATGCTTAAGAAGTAAATTTGTGTTCTTCATGCGGATGTAGCTCAGTGGTAGAGCATCTCCTTGCCAAGGAGAATGTCGAGAGTTCGAATCTCTTCATCCGCTTTTTGTAAATAAAAAGGAATCTAGAATTTTTAAAACTTTCAAAAACAGATATGGCTTTAATCAAATTTAGTTTGTGAGTATTAGTAATTATTTTGAATTTTGTTTTATATACAAAAGTTACGTCTCTTTAATGAGTAGAAATTGGTTGTCAATATTTTTAAAGCCACAACTCTCATAAAAGTCTTTGCAGTTTGTTGTCATGAGGTATATTCTCTCTACATTTTTAATAGTATGATCATCTAATAAAGTGTGTACTAATAATTTTCCTAGACCATGTTGTTGATATTTCTCGGCAATTATCACATCCCATAATACAGCTCGATATATACAGTCGCTAGTTGCTCTTCCAAATCCAATTAGTTGATTATTCTTCCATATAGTTATCACAATATCACTATTTGCCAGCATTATTTTTAAATCTTTTATTTCTCTATTTATTGCCCAGAAACTATTTTCTTGGAGAAGTATTTTAAGTTGATTTAAAGCATTAACAGGCATCATATTTGGACCAAGTCCTAAGATTCGAAACAAAGGGGCTCCAAGAGAGTGTTTTATAACAGTTATATTGCTCATGATGCTATTTTAAAAGTACTTAAAAGCTTCTTTGATGTATTATATTGAATTTAATTAATTTAAAAAGTAATAAAAAATTTAACACTGTAATTATATCCTTTATTAGGTAAAATAATCTATATAGATTGATTAGTATAATAAAGAATATTAATTAATTCTGGATTCAGGCCAAGCGTTAATGCTTGATTTTGGTTGAATCTCTGATGAGTTATTTGTGCAATTTCTTTGAATTTCTTAAGCTGATTCACACTGAGATTTTTGTTATGTTGATGGTATTCAAATTTCTTATTTAAGATAAAAGACTCAATACATTCTTCAACGTCACCAGCGGAAATCAAACTTCGTTCTGGTGAACATAACTTTAATAGTTCTGTCCATTCGTTATTGATCTCTCCATTTAGCTGATTGGCTATACATTTTGAGAAGAAAGGTGCCCAGGTAAATCCATCTCTTTTTGTCCCATAAATACAAAATAGATTTTTTGCTAATGATCCAATAATTGGAACAGTATCTGAAGTTATAGGTCTATAACCCGTCACTATTTCAAAACCTAATTGATATGTATCAAGACTTAAAAGAGTTTCGGAACCTTCAATAAGATTATGTATGCTCGAACACTTTGGATATTTTAAAGGTAAATTTGTAACATGACTGGATGCACCAATATAAATTGAATCTTCTCGTTGTAAGGCGTGAATACCACATGTTCCGCCTCTGTTTGGTGTCCTTATAACCTTATTGATTGTTGGGCTATCTAAGTACGGCATTTCTGACTTGATCAGTAAGGCAGATCCGACTCCGAAAAAACTTTTAATTTTAGGCTTATTAATATTTTTTGATGCATCTATCAACTTTTCGGACCATGCTCCACATGCAATGATAACTTTATCGAATATTGTTTCTTCATTTTTAGAATCTTTGAGAACTAGCTTCTCATCGGGACACTTATAAATAGAAACAATATTTTTAGTTATAAAGTTTATATTCTTTAGTAAATATTTTTCAATACTTTCTAAAAGAAACTTACTATCCACTGATTTTTCGTCTTCGATAAATAAGGTATTTGGTAGTTTTTCATTTTGATGTATAGAGATATTAAAGCTAGATGCCGCATTATTAATGGCTTGAAATGAATTCTTTTCCACTATATTTTCTGAGTCTGCACTAATTGATATTTCTGTTCCAGTCCCTTTGATTATAGATTTATCCACTATACCGTCTTTAAATAATGATTTATTTAACTCATCCCAAGCTTTTATTGCTTTAGACCTGTTATGGAGCTTCCAATGACTTAATGGGTGATCAATATTGAAACAATCAATTTCACTTAAAATATTGATCATTGCTCCTGCTGCGTAGGATGCTGAAAATTCTTCATGTTCTCCGTAAAGATATAATTCTGCGTTTTTAAATTTTTTATGAATTTCTAATGTAGTTAACAATGCTAATGAACCTCGACCAATAATAGCGATCTTGTTCATAAATAAAATTACTTTAATTTCTTATTAAATTATAACATCTTGCATATATAAATATATCTTTATGCTTTTAATTCTAAATATTCATTTTGATTAGAAAAACGTTTTTTAAAAAGCTAATTGGTTATTTTATGAATCATTACAAGCTAGTATGAAGAAAGAGCAGCTTTGTGGAACATTTTTTTGTATCCAATCTAAATATCGTGAGTTTAGGATAATAATTTTATCTTTTTCTTGTATTGCAGAAGGACTTTTAATTAAATCAAAATCTGGAAGATATACACCTTGCCTTTCTTCAGATGGATCTATTATTGTATTAACTATTTTCCTTCCTTCATTATATAGAAACATTAGTGATCTTCCTCCTGAACCCCAGAGAACTATATTTCGATCAACTTCAATATTTTTAATTTCTTCACAAAGTTCGTTGATACTATTGTAGTAATTTATATTTTTTTGTTGCCTTTGATTACTTATAAATCCTGATAAAAAAGTTCTTTTCTCACCGAAGATATGACTAGATGAAAGCCATTTTACTTGTTTGTCTTTATTATTAATTAATTTATCTAGAGCACGTAATGAATAAAATGTTCTGTACTCAGAAAATGTAAATATACTTCCCCAGTTTTTATTACTGATAGGCTGAATTTCTAGGAAAATTAAACCATCTTCTTTAAAGATTAGGTCTAAAGTATCTGAAAGATCTTCAGGAGTCATGTACTCAATGATATTTCGCGCAATTAAAATATTTTGTGAATTTGTTTTGGGAATATCTTCAATTTTTCCATAGTATTTAATTTTTTCATGAATATTTTTGGTGAAATCAATATCATATGTTGGATCAATTGCTAATCCTTGGCAACCTATTCGTTGTTGTAAATTAGATAGTAAACCGATTCTTGATCCAGATCCTATTTCAATAAGTCTTACATCTTCATTTAGATATTCTTTGCTGCATGTAACTATATGCTCTTCAATTAATTTGTCATTGAAATTTACTATTAAATTCTTATTATTATTATATTTGATGTTGGCAAAATCAATCTCTTCATAGTCATTATTTATTGCTAGTTCACACTTCTTGCAAGCATATATATTGAATTCTTTTAAAGTTATGTTTTTTGAATAAATAATCAAAGGTCCTTTTACCTTTTGCTTTAATTGCATTGGTCTTTTGCATATAGGACAATATATGTATTTTTTGTAAATATTATCCAATTTAATTTATTCAGTATCAGGTCTATTATAGCTTTTTTATAATTTACGCTATTTTGTTATGATTAGATAAATATCAATTACTTTGAAAGTTAAAAAAACTTCGATAGATGGAGCCTTTTTAATTGAGGTTGACAAGTATGAGGATGGCCGAGGGTTTTTTATAGAAAGTTGGAATGAAAAAGACTTTCTTTTGCCACATTTTGTTCAAGATAATCATACGAGATCAAAACGAGGGGTCTTAAGAGGTTTGCATTATCAAGTGTCTCCAACATGTCAAGGAAAGTTGATCAGGTGTATTTCTGGTTCTGTCTATGATGTGATTGTTGACATGCGCGAAAAATCTTCAACTTTCTCTAATTGGTTTGGAATTAAGTTAGATAGACCAGAATTACAATTATGGGCACCTCCAGGAATGGCTCATGGTTTTTATACATTGTCAGATATGGCAGATTTTCACTACAAAGTAACTGATTATTATGATCAGTCATCAGAACAAGTTCTTTTTTGGAATGATTCAACTATTGGTATTGACTGGCCATTCGATCAGCTGCCAATCCTTTCCAAAAAAGATGTTGAGCAAGCCAAAAAATTCGAAGAATGCCCTAAAATTTAGAAATAATAAATTTTCTAGATGGAAATAAGACAAAGCGTATTGCCGGTATTAAGACCGTTGGGTGGTGAAGAAGAAATAAGAGCAATTGCGGAAACAATTGAGAGTGGGTGGTGGGGAAAAGGGCCAAAGGTTGCTCAATTTGAAGAGGAATTTGCTCGTATGGTTGGCGCAAAATATGCCGTTGCTGTAACTAGTGCTACCCATGGTCAAGATTTGGTTTTCAAGGCACTTGGAATAAAAGATGTTGATATTATTAATCCTGCTATTTCCTTTATGACAACTGCTGTTGTGCCTTTGTGGAATAATTGTACTTCTAATATCGTCGATGTAAGGAAAGAGGATTTAAATATATGTCCTGATGACGTTCGTAAACACCTCAGACCTAATACTAAAGCGATTATTGCTGTTAATCATGCAGGCGTACCTGCCCCTATTGATGAAATTAGACAATTTTTTGATGGATTTATTCTTGAAGATTGTGCACATAGTTGTTATTCACCTGGAGCTGGATCTAAAGGAGATATAGCGGTTTGGTCTTTTCAAGCGGTCAAAACAATGCCTTGCGGAGATGGCGGCATGATTACAACTAATGATAAAGATTTATATGAAAGATTAGTTTCTATGACTTGGCTTGGAATTACAAGTACTTTTTCAAGAGTAAACAAAGAAGATAATTTAACAGGAAAGCCAGGATATTCTTGGGATTATGAAGTAGACATTTTGGGATATAAATGTTACATGATTGATTTAATGGCAGCTTTATGTTTGGAACAAATGAAAAAACTTCCTGCCCATTTAGAATTGAGAAGAAAGATACAAAGTATATATAACAAGGAACTTTCTGATGTTATAGATCCTCCAGCTTGGAGCGAAACTTGTCAATATTATTGTGCAAGAGTTCCTGCCGAATCGCGTGATAATTTAATTGATTATCTATCGTCTAAAAAGATACATACAAGTGTTCACTTTAAACCTTTATACTTATACAATATTGTTAGAAAAATGAATGATAGAGAATATCCAGTTTGCGATATAGAGTGGAAGAAGTTAATAAGTCTACCTTGTCATCCTGCTATGAACGACCAAGATATTGAATATGTAATTTATTGGGTGAAAAAATATTTTAGAGATAGATAAATGAAAAAAAAAATCAGTAATGTATCAAATATTGATAGAAAAGCTATCATTGTCGCTGGGGGATTAGGAAATAGACTCAAACCACTGACTTCAGCAATAAGTAAACAATTAATGCCTGTATATGATAAACCAATGATATATTATCCACTTAGTACATTAATGCTTTGTGGAATTAGAGATGTTCTTATTGTTACTACGCAAGAACATCAAGAATTATTTAAGAGATTATTGGGAGATGGAAATCAATGGGGAATTAAATTAAGTTACCTTATTCAAAATAAGCCAGAAGGTATTGCGCAGGCTATTCTTTTGGGAAAAGAGTTTTTAGGTGATAGTCATCTTGCTTTAGCACTTGGGGATAATTTATTTCACGGTAATGATTTACTTACTCTTTTAAGCTCTGCAAATAATCGAATCAAAGGGAGTACTATTTTTGCTTATTCAGTACGAAATCCAAAAGAGTATGGGGTTGTTGGATTTGATTCCAGTGGATCAGTTTCAAGTCTTGAGGAGAAGCCTGATAGACCAAGTAGTAATTATGCAATTACTGGTTTATATTTTTATGATAATACTGTTATTGAGAAAGCTAGTAAGTTGGATTTCTCTTCACGTGGAGAGTTAGAAATTACTTCTTTGAATAAACTATATCTGGAGGAAAAAAGTTTATTTGTTGAGTTAATGGGAAGAGGGTTAGCATGGTTTGATACGGGTAATTTTGATTCATTATTAGAGGCTGGGTCTTATATTCGGACCTTAGAGGGAAGACAAGGTTTAAAAGTAGGATGTCCTGAAGAAATATCATGGAGAAATAAATGGATCAGTAATGACCAACTAATTAAACTGTCTATTCCTCTTATGAAGAGTGGATATGGTAAATATCTTTTAGAACTTTTAGAAAGTAATTTTTAATAGCTTTTTCTCTATGAAAATTACTTTGTTATTGATTCGTTTTCAACATGGTTTAGAATAAAAAAATCTCATCATTATATGTATGAGTTTTTATAATAAAAGTGGTATAAAGAATATTCTTGTTACTGGTGGTGCAGGCTTTATTGGTGGATCTTTAATACGAAAGTTGCTAAAAACAACTAATATTAATATTTTTAATTTAGACAAACTTGGCTATGCAAGTGACTTAACAGGAATTAATCAGTTAATAAATGATGAGAAAATCAACCTTACTAGATATAAATTTTTTCAGATTAATCTAATTAATTATGAAGAAATAAAAAAGGCTGTATTTGAAATTGACCCTGACTTGGTTTTTCATCTTGCTGCTGAAAGCCATGTTGATAGATCTATCAATGGACCTCGAACTTTTCTTGAAAGTAATGTAATTGGTACTTTTAATTTATTGGAATCTTTGAAATCACATTGGGAATCTTTATCTTGGGAGAGAAAAAATGTTTTTAAATACATTCATATAAGTACTGATGAGGTGTTTGGATCACTTGGAGAACAAGGACTATTTACTGAGACAAGCCCTTATGATCCAAGGAGTCCTTATTCAGCAAGTAAAGCTGCTAGTGATCATCTAGTGAATTCATTTCACCATACTTATGGCTTTCCGTCTATAATCACAAATTGCAGTAATAATTATGGGCCTTGGCAGTTTCCTGAAAAATTTATACCACTATCAATATTAAATTCTTCATTAAAAAAGAATTTTAAAATTTATGGAGATGGTGAGAATATACGTGATTGGATTTTTGTTGAGGATCATATTTCTGCTCTTGAATTGGTTGCTTTACATGGAGAAATTGGAAGCACATATTGTATTGGTGGAGAGCAGCAAAAAACTAATAATGAGATTGTTGATTTACTGTGCTCGAAACTAGATAAGTATAATGAGTTAAATAAACCCCATTGTCGATTTAAAGAATATGTCAAAGATCGTTTGGGCCACGATAGAAGATATGCAATTAGTAATAAGAAAATTAAAGAAGAACTGAATTGGTTTCCAAAATATAGTCTTGAAGATGGCTTAGATCTAACTATAAAGTGGTATTTAGACAATCTAAATTGGTGTAAAAAAGTTGCTAAAGATATTATAAATATTTAGTATATACCTGATATGATAATTTCTATTTACATCTTTTAAAATCTAATGCTGTCTTTGAATTCATTATTTAATTTAGAAGATAGTTCTAATATCTATTCCGCAGACATACATAAAGGTTCGGAAATATGTTTACCAGTAACTTCAAAAAGTTGTGTACATTTTTTTTCCTTAGAAAATTATAATTTGATTAAGACAGTAATCTTGGATAATCTTAAACCTGATATTGCTATTTATTTAGATTCTGAAAATGTTTTAATAGGATGTCAGGATTCATCACCTCCAATAATAATATCTAAGAAAAATGATATAGATATTATTCAATTACCCATATATGATTTTTTCCCAACTTCCTTTCAAAAATCACCAAATGGAACTATATTTTTAGGAAATTTAAAAGGCAATCCTTTTTTATATCAAGATAATATTGTAAAGGAGATTGATTTAGATACTTCTAGTACATATGATTGTTTATGGATTAACAATGAATATCTTTTGGTAAGTTGTTTTCGAGATTCAACTATCAAGTTAGTTCAATTAAAAGGTGAAAGTAGTAGAATTATTCAGATTTTGGAAGTATTTTATCCATATAGATTTTCTCCAGTTTTTAATAATAAAGTACTTTTGACCAGTAGAGGCTGGACAAATCGTCCAGGGCGAGTATATCTATTATCAATAGATTTTTCTGCAAATGGTGATGAATTAGTACCTTCGGTTCAAATCTTAAATGAAATAATAATACCCCAAAGTTTATTTAGATTGCAGCGTAGGCTGCCTTCTTGTTTACTTAATTTAAATGGTTTTGAGAAATATAATGGATATATCAATGATGTTTGCTGGTGGAATGATGAGAATTTTGTGGTAACTACAAGAACAGGTAATGCATTGTTAATGATAAATTTAGAAGGAAAAATAAAAGATATTTTTCGAATGAGTATGTTTAGACCAACTAGATTTATTTCTACTAGATTGCCATATGAAAGGATTATTTTCTTAGATGCATTTCAAGCAAGAGTATTTGAGTTGAGAAAAATTATATCTTAGTCTTATGTTAAGATTTCTGTTTAATGAAATTAGATTTCACCTAAACAATTTAAATTTAATTTTCATTACTGAATTCACGAAGAATATTCATCAATGGCTGCATGATTGGATAAGGACCAATCGTAGCAAGTATATAGTTTTCGGTGTTAAAATTATGAATGCTATCTAATCCCCATAAATCTATTTTATTTTTAACATATATTTCTTTACCTATGAGTTTTTCATTTAAACTGTTTTTCCTTGATTCATTAACTAAATCAATTAAAATATAATTAGAATTTTCTGAATTTGCTCTAAAACCTAATTTTAGTATTTCTTGGAAAATTAATTCTCTTGATTTTACTATTGAATCATTATATGTATTGATATAGCTTATATTGTCTAATAATTTTATAGCAATATGTGCTGAGAGTGATGTTGTCTCATATGCCAATCTTTTTTGAGAGATAAGTTTTATTGTCTTTTCATTTCCCATCATATATCCTACTCTTATTGCTGGCATACCAAAACCTTTTGAAAATGTTCTAAGAACTAATAAGTTTTCAAATTTATTTATTAAAGATTTAGCTGTTGAACATCCAAATCCATAATATGCCTCATCAATAACTAATAGAGTATTATTGATCAAGCATTCCTTGGCTAAACTATAAATTATTTCATTATTGATGTTATCTTCTATTGGTTGATTAGGGTTGGGAATAAATATAAGACTTACTTTGCTTATGATTTTAAATAGTTTTTCTTTATTCAGTCTAAAAGTTTCAAGATCATAGGTCACATATTCGATATTAGTTTTGAAAGCATTTGCATAAATATAATACATTGCATAGGTTGGACTTATTAAACCTATATTCATGTTGGGTGTAGTATATGTTTCGAATATATTTTTTATTAATCCATCAATTCCTGAACCTATAAGTATTTTAGACTGATCAATATCTTCATATTTACTTATAGCTTTATACAGAGGACTGAGATCAGGATAGATTGTATGATCAATCGGAGAAATACCAGATGTAAGCTTTTCAATAAATTCTTTATCCCAAGTCTCTACTCTTTCATTTCTATTGCATCTTAGGCCATTTTCTAAATTTCTTGTTTCGTAAATTCTTTTACGTTCAATTGGATTTTTGTTTATGAAGTCTTTAAACACTTTGACTTTTTATTTGATCTAAATACATATTAATAGTTGTTTTCAAATCGTCTTTTAATTAAAGACTAGATATATCTTTCTTAAGAGTTTTACTGATTCTGAATTAAATTTTTTGGATTAATCTAATTATACAACTTGTATGGCATTCAGTGTTTAATAAATTTTGTGCTTATGTAAGCAAGCAAGTTCTTATATGTACAACGTTACGTATGTTGATAAAATCCTCCAATTAATGCAATCTAGGCTAAAATTAAATTCTATTTATTAGATAATTCTAAGGGGTGTCATCTTTTTCATTCTTATGAAAAGACGAAAAAATTGATGTTTCTATTTTGAGCTGATTCGAAAAATGGAAAAGACGTTACTTGATAATTTAGATAGGAAAAGACCTTTAATTGATAATATTACTCTTTCTGAAGATGGTCCAATTCCATCATTTATCGATTTAAACACTGGAGAGTATTGCAATAGAAAGTGTACTTTTTGCCCTAGGTATGATCCAAGCATTTATCCTAATCAGCATCTCTATATGAGTGTTTCTTTATCTGAAAAGATTGCAGATGATTTAATTCAGATTGGTTTTAATGGAATTATCAATATATGTGGTTATGGTGAACCCTTAGCTCATCCCAATCTCTCTGAGATTGTACATCATCTGTCTAAGGCTTCACATGTTGAAATTGTCACTAATGGAGATCTATTAAAAATAGATTTAGTTACTAAATTGTATGAATCTGGTCTTTCTCAACTAGTAATAAGTGCTTATGATGGACCGCATCAGATACCAAAGTTTTCTAAACTAATGAAAGAAGCAAAAGTTACAACTAAATTATATAGTATTAGAAATAGATGGTTTAGTGAAGAGGAAGGATATGGCATAAAATTAACTAATAGGGCTGGTATATTGAGTCATGATAAAGCTATGAATGAACCCCAAAGGACCTGCGCATATCCACATTATTCATTGACTATTGACTGGAATGGAGATGTACTACTATGTGTTCAAGATTGGTATAAAAAGTTAAAATTTGGAAATATTTTCTCTGACAGTATAAAAAATATTTGGTTTGGAAAGAAAATGAATCTTTATAGAAAAAAATTATCACAGGGCCGTTCATGTGCAGGTTTTCCATGTGTAAACTGTGATGCAGATGGACTTATTTTTGGGAAGTTTCATCAACAAGCTTGGAATAAATATTTAACTTAAATCTTTATAAGTAACTATGACATTTGAGACATGTTTAATAGCAGTACCTGCGAGATTAAACTCTTCAAGATTACCTGAAAAAATCCTTGCTAATATTGGCGGAGAGCCACTTTTGAAAAATGTCATAGATCGTTGCAAGTTGGTTCCAGAAGCCACAGGAGTTGTTCTTTGTACTGATTCTGAAAAGATTTGTAATTTATCTCAATCTTGGAATATTAATGTAATACAAACTCCATCAACATGTACGTCTGGGACAGATAGGATTGCTTCAGTTATTCATGAATTAGTTTATATGTTTTATAACAATAAATATAAACTAATTCACGACATACCTAAAAATGTTCTAGACAAAACTTTGATTATAAATGTTCAAGGAGATCAACCATTTATTGATCCAAAAATTATTTCTGAAATTGCTCAAGAATCAATGATCTTGGGAGATGAATTTGATATTTTAACGCCTATATACTTATTGAAAGCTAACGAAATTCATAATCATAATAAAGTCAAAGTAGTAATTAGATCTGATAATAATGCACTTTATTTTTCAAGATCAACGATTCCTTTTATTAGCGGGAAAGATCCTAAGGAATGGTCTAATTTCTCAAATTTTTATGGACATATTGGAATCTATGCTTATAAGGCTAGTCTTCTTGCGAAGTGGTCAAAAATTTCTTCTTCAAAATTAGATAAATTAGAGTCTCTAGAGCAGTTAAGATTTTTAGAAGCTGGTTATCAGATTAAAACGAAATTAGTTAAATCAGATAATTATTCTATTGATACTTTTGATGATTTACAAGCAATTAATTATAAATTATCACAGAAGGAACTTGACTTTAATAATGTAGAACATTAAAATTATTTTCTATTTTTAAGTGAGATGTATAAGTCTTTTAAAAAATGTCTTGAAATAGAAGCCTTAGCAATTAAGAATTGTGCAAATAATATTGATTACTTTCAGGTTGAAAAAGCATTAAATTATATACAAAGTTGTGCATTAAATAATGGCAAATTAATTTTAACTGGTGTCGGAAAAAGTGGCATAGTGGCTCGAAAAATAGCTTCAACATTTTCCTCTGTAGGGTTGATGTCCATCTATTTGAATCCAATTGATGCACTTCATGGTGATATCGGGGTTGTTTCTAAAGGTGATATCTGTATTTTGATTTCTAACAGTGGGGAAACTCAAGAATTATTGACTCTCGTCCCGCATTTCAAGAAAAGAGAAATTACTTTGATCTCTATTATTGGTGACCCAAAGTCTTCACTTGCCAAATCTAGCCACTGTTTCTTACTTTCCACCGTCGATAGAGAAGTGTGTCCTTTAAACCTTGCCCCCACGGCAAGTACTACTGTAGCTCTAGCGATTGGAGACGCTTTAACAGCTGTATGGATGGAGTTAAGAGGGATATCACATCAAGATTTTGCTTTAAATCATCCTTTGGGAGAACTTGGAAAGAGACTGAATCTTACTGTTGGAAACTTTATGATACCAAGCTCACAATTTAATTTATTGACCCCAGATAGCTCCTTGAAAGAACTAGTGGACCTGATAACTAAAAATGCGGCAGGTTGTGGATATGTTGTTAATAATATTTACGATAATCACCTTTTAGGAGTCATAACTGATGGTGATCTTCGCAGGGCTCTAGATAATAATAATTCTAGTGATTGGTATTCTTTAAAAGCCTCTGATTTAATGACTAATGACCCAATAACAACTCATAAAGATATGCTTGCTATTGATGCCTTAAAGTTGATGGAGATCAATGATAAGAATCAAGCTATTACATCATTACCCGTAGTCCAAAAGCGGAATAACTTTAATGAGATTATTGGTTATTTACTTTTACATGATCTTGTCAATGGAGGATTTAAATGAATAGAATTGTTAGCTACTTATTTAAACTATCTGAATTGACTATGGAAATAAAATGGTTTTTAAATAAAAGAAAACTAAAAAAAATTAAGTTATTAGTTTTTGATGTTGATGGAGTTCTTACAAGAGGAAATATTTTTATTAATAGTGATGGTGAAATAACTAGAGAATTTAATGTTAGAGATGGAATTGGGATTAAAAAATTACAACAAGAAAATATAATCATAGCTTTTATTAGTGGTGGTGAGGGGAAAAGTACTCTTTTACGAGCAAAATCTCTTGATGTAAACTATTGTTTAACTAGTATTCAAAATAAAAAGAATGCATTAACAAAATTGCAGAATCAGTTACAAATTAGTCCGATTAACACAGCATTTATAGGTGATGATATTAATGATATTGTTGTCAAGGATATTGTATCTCTTCTTATAGGTCCTAGAGATTCCTCGCCGGAATTTATATCTTATGCTGATTTACTTTTGAAAAGTAATGGCGGAATGGGTGTCGCAAGGGAAATGTCGGAAAGAATATTAGCGTAAATTTTAATTTTATTAAAAGCTTTGTTTTCTTATTCACTAGAATTATGTATCGAAGTGAGAATTGAAACTATATGTTAATAACGATTTTAAGATTCTTTTATTCAAGTTTTTTTTGAAGTTTGTGCTAACTTGTTATAAATGCTGAATGAATATGTTAAAGGTTTCGAATGAAATAAGATTATCTAATTTTGTAATTTCTAACAGTAAACCTTTTATTCTCATTGGAGGTTTAAATGTTATTGAATCTAGAGCATTAGCATTAGAAACGTCTGCACACTTTAAAGAAGTATGTCATAGATTGAATGTTCCACTAGTATTTAAGGCATCTTTTGATAAAGCTAATAGATCTACATTGGATTCATTTCGAGGTCCAGGAATTGAAATAGGTCTAGAGATTCTTGATGAAATAAAAAGAACATTACAAATTCCAATAGTTACTGATGTCCATACTTCTGAACAAGCCAAAATTGTATCTAATGTTTGTGATGTAATTCAATTACCAGCTTTTTTAGCACGTCAAACTGATCTGATTAAGTCTATTGCTTCTACGCAATGTATAATTAATATTAAAAAATCCCAATTTTTAAGCCCGTCTCAAATGGTGCATGTATTAAATAAATTTATTGAGTTCGGCAACAATAAGCTATTAATTTGTGAGAGAGGAACATCCTTTGGTTATGACAATTTAGTGGTTGATATGCTTGGCATTGAAGTAATGAAGAATCAATGTGATGATGTACCAATAATTTTCGATGTCAGTCACTCATTGCAATGTAGAGATGCAGGTGCTGCGACCTCTGGAGGTAGACGTTCTCAGTTGATTGGACTAGCTAGAGCAGCAATCTCTATGGGAATATCAGGTCTTTTCTTAGAGACACATCCTAATCCAAGTCAAGCTCTCTGCGACGGACCATGTGCATTGCCATTACGATATTTGGAGGATCTCATAGATCAATTAAAGCAGCTAGACTCATTAACCAAATCATTCCCGCGGATATCCATCACTGACTAAATGTTTAATTTTCAATATTTATTTTTCAGATAGTCTCAAAATATTTTTAATTTTATTTAGGGCTTGTTCCCATTCTCCGGATATACTTTGCCTAAAGAATGTGATCGATGAAAACCAATAGCTTTTATCATCATCAACGCCATTACACCAGAAACAATTTTTAGTGACTAGTACATAACTTTTGATTGCTAAAAGACCTGCTAGATATATTAAACTAGTATCAATTGAAACTATTTCATCACAAGCTTTCATTAATGATGCAAGATCATCAATATTATTAAATAGATCTACTTCATCTAATTTAACAACCTTGATTCCATATTTTTTTTGAAGATTATCTATCTCTTCTTGAACCTCTCCATACTGTAGACAAAGAAATGTTATGTTTGGAGAGTAAATACCTGTTAAAAATGTTTCTAGAGAAAAGTTACTGATAGCGCTATGTTTTGAAATACTTTTCCACGATATTCCTACAATTTTTCGATTTTCATAATCATATAATTTATCTTTGAAATAATCAGATTTTTCTTGATTTACCTTAAGTTCAAGTATTTTTGAATTTTTAAAAGCAGACAGTGAGTTACGAAAATACTTGGGCAGAGATCCAATAGGTAGTTGAAAATCATATTCATTTTCACTGATCAACTCAGTATTAGGAACAAACTTTATTTCTTCATTAAATGTTCTTTTAAATAACGGGATTAATCTTTGGTCTATTTTGAATATAAATCTATTTACTTTATTTATAAAATCTGGAATTAGTGTACAAAATAAAAATATATCTCCAAGACCTTGTTCTCCCCATATTAATATTGTTCCGATTTTATCAGGATTCCATTCGGGCTTGGTAGTCTTTAATTTTTTACCAATACCTGTGTTGTCACCTTCCCATCTATATTCATAAAGTTCCCAACCTTCTTTGAATTTCTTTAATTTTAAAAGTATTGTTGAAAGATTGAATTTAGCTTCTACATTATTAGCTTGATATTTTATCGCTGTCCGTGTTGGGATTTCAGCTTCTTCAGATTTACCAAGCTCTAATAAGATTCTTCCGAGATTCATATATGCCAATGCAAAATCAGGTTTCAAGTCAATGGCTCTCTGAGTTGCAATTTTTGCTTGTTCTAATTCTGTAAGTTCAAGTAAGATAGTTCCTAGATTATAATTTGAATCAGGATCCTTTGGATTAATTTTTATAGCATTATTTACTGATAATTTTGCTTCATCTAGTTGACCAAGGTCTTTTAAAATAGCACCTAGATTTGAATGGAACATGTAATTAGTAGGATTAATCTCAATCGCTCTTCTTGTTGCGATTGCAGCCTGTTTAAATTCACCTTTCTTTTTTAATATACTCCCGAGATTTGAATGAGCTTCTGCATGGTCGGGTTGTAGACTTATTGCATTTCTGATTGAGATTTCAGCTTCTTTGATTTGATCAATTTCAAATAAAATTGTAGATAAAATTAAGTGAGATTGAATAAAACTAGGATTAAGAGAAATTGCATTTCTGATTGAGATTTCTGCCTTTTGTTTTTCTCCTCTATCTTTTAAAACGATTCCAAGTCGGAAATGAAAATGGAAGTTATTAGGATTAATTTCGATTGCTTTTTTATACGCAAGTTCTGATTCCTCAAGTTTGTTGGTTTGATAGTAACCATTACCTAAGTTGCCCCATACTGGAGCAAGGGAAGGTGCAGCTTTAACTGCAGTCAAAAGTAGAGATAATGCCTCTTGAGTGTTGCCCAGTTCTAGTTCAAGAGTTCCTAGGTTTGTTAGTGCAGGTGCGAAAGATGGATTGATTGTAATTGCTTTTTGATAGAAACTTTTTGCTGTTTTTATATCACCTTCTTTTTGAAATGAATTTCCAAGATCTTTAATCGTTTCAAAGTCATTAGGATTGTTATTAAGAGCTTTTTTTAAATAAGAACGTCCGCTTTCCACTTCTCCCATGGCTAACATTGATTTCCCAATTATGATTAAAGTTTCAGGCGAGTTACTTTCTATCTCTAATATCTCTTTGCAGGCATCTATAGCTTCATTGTATTTCTGTTGATTAAATAATAACCTTGCCTTATGGCTCGTTGGCTCCAAACTGATTGTTGATATAATAATAAATATTTTATATCAAACTGAATTTTCATGC
>QCHY01000002.1 GCA_003216975.1 Prochlorococcus sp. AG-402-I20 | reverse complement strand
GCAAAGCTGCTTTAAAATATTCTTGATTTTAAATTGCTCCATGACTGTAGGAATCTACTTCGCTACAACAACAGGTAAAACCGAAGATATAGCGGAAAGGCTGCACGGCTTACTTGACTCTGCTGAAGGTCCAAAGGATATTTCAGATGTCGATGACCTTAGTGAATTAGCTGGTCATGATGGGGTTATTTGTGGAATCCCTACATGGAACACCGGTGCTGACTCTGAGAGATCAGGAACTGCTTGGGACTCAATCCTTGAAGACATTGGGGAACTTAATCTCAGTGGTAAGAAAGTTGCAATTTTTGGTTTAGGTGATTCTTCTACTTACACCGAAAACTATTGCGATGCAATGGAAGAACTTCATAGATACTTCAAGCAAGCAGGTGCTTCAATGGTTGGATACACTTCTAAAAGTGATTACACTTTTGACGAGTCCAAAAGTGTAGTTGGAGAAGAATTCTGCGGATTACCTCTTGACGAAGACAGTGAATCAGACATGACTGATGAAAGGCTTTCAGGGTGGGCTGAGAAACTAAAAGGTGAGATGTTTTAAGCCTTAAACAAAAAAATTCTTATATCTTCCTAGGTAATCTCCTAGGAAGATTTTTTTTGTCGAATTTTTTGAGATTAATAATTCCGAAAAGATAAATCAAAAATATCCTTAAAAAAGTCATTTTCTGAAGCTCTTCAAGAAATACCCCCAAACAGCCCGACAATGTCTTAATGTTTTCTTTATGAACTCAAATAATTGCTCAAGTCAAAACGTTTCTATTAACGTAAATCTATCTTTAAAAGATGAGACTTTGCGAATGTTGGTAGAGATGGCAAATGATATGGGCGCAAGTCTAGAGGATGTAATAAGCTCAATAACTGAAGACTCGGTAATTGATTTAGTGAGGCTTCAGGATGATCTAGGCATTGTTATCATCCCTGAAAAATGTAGTAAACAAGATTTAATAAATTCAATTCAATAAATATTGGACATTTATTTAAAATCTTTCCGGCCTAGGATCTTTCCAAGTAGAAATAACTCCCTCTTTTCTCAAAGATTTAGCTCGCCTCTCAAGAAGTTCTCTATCAAGTCTCCAAACACTATATACACCAAAACTACCTAAGACTTTTGGATTAAGTCCTTGCCAATAAGGCTTTTCCACTGATCTTTTATCAATAAGTAAAAGAGTAGTTTCTGAGCCATTAGATCCATATATTGGCCTTCCTTCCCATCCTCTTCGCTTCTCACTTTTTAGCCGATCTGAAACATTTACAAAAGCATTTTTAGATCGACCTTCAAAAACTATGACTTGATTAGTATAAAAATGAATTGAGGGTTTCATAGCTCCAACCATCACTATAGGCTCGTTTATATTTTGAGAATTTAAAAGTAATTCTGAAGCTTTTCTTAGAGGAAGTTGTCTTAACCGATCTGCTAAATCAAAAGTTGGTAACACTATCAGAAAATGGGATAAAGCTATAGGGATTTGCAAAATCAATAGTTTTCCATATATTTTTCTAGAGGAAAAAATTATACCTAGAGCAGCAATTAAAAGAAAAATAAATCCAGCCTTTTCAATTAAAAAGCTATTGGTTAATTCTTCTGAGAAACTAGGAATCTCAGGATCATCAAGAAGCTGAATCCATAGATTTGAAGAAAAGAGAAATATCGCAAAGAGTATTGATAAAAATATGGTAAATTTCCAAGCCAAAGATTTTAGAAATTCATCTTTAACATGATTAGTTAAAGAAAGTGAAATCAATACTGATGCAGCAGGAGTAGCAGGAAGCCAATAGCTTGGAAGCTTTGTAGCTGCAATAGTAAAGAAGACAAATACAGCAATTAACCAAAAAAATGCAAACTCGAACAATGACTTCTCTGGTTTATTAATAATCCTTCTAGACCATTTAGATGTATTGCAAAAATTCGTCCAAATACTTATTAATAAAAATGGTGTAAGAGGTAAAGAAGCGATACATAATACAATTATAAAAAACCACCAAGGTTCCCCATGAGAATTTACTACTGAGGTAAATCTTTGAAGATTATGATACCCAAAGAAGCTATCTAAGAATGGTTTTCCCTCTATTAATAATTCGATTAAGTACCAAGGAAAACTAATTATAAAAACAATAAAAAGTCCTGGAAGTACTCTCAATATTTTTAAAATCCCGAGAAAATCATTTTGGAATAAGGCAAATAATAATATTGTTAATCCTGATAAAACCAAGGCGACAGGGCCTTTAGTTAAAACTGCTAATGACAAAAAAATCCATGACAACCACCAAACTTCTCCTTCTGGATTAGCGAATCTTCTCCATTTAAAAAGTAAGCAAATTCCTAGAGTGCTGCAAAGGAGTGCATCACTTACAGCAATTCTTCCCCAAATTACTACCAAAGGAGACAACGCAAATATCAGCGCCGTTACGACTGCTGTTTTTCTATTGAAATTATTTTCTTCTTGGGGATATTTCATCATTGTGTCCCCTAAAACAAGCATTAAAAAAATTGTTGATAATGCAGAAGGAAGTCTCGCAGCCCAGGTGCCTAAAGGATCCCAAGATATATTCCCTGGAATTGAAAATCCCAGCCCCATCAACCAATAAACCAAAGGAGGCTTATCAAATCGAGGTAATCCATTTACTTGAGGAGTGAACCAATTACCCGTTTTTGCCATTGCTCTACTCGCTGCCGCAAACAAGGGTGGTGTTTCATCAACTAAACCTGTTGTCCCTAATTGCCAAACAAAAATTATTAAGCCAAAAAATAAAATACAAAGAAGACCACGTCTTCTTTGTTTTAAAGTTGGGGAATAAGAGTTCGTTAAACTTTTCAATTAATCTTGCAAGTCATCAGAGTTTTTTTTATTTAAACCTTTATAAAGCCAATTCTCCACTCGTTCTGCAAAGACTTTGTTAGTGGCTTTTATTTCAAACCAATCCCTACAATTTTTTCTTTTGATTTCTGAGATTAATTTTGTTGCTTTGATCAATCCTTCAATATCATTAGGCTTAACCAAAAAACCATTGAACCCATCTTCGATTAATTCCCCAGGACCTCCCAGATCGTATGCAATTACAGGCACACCACAAGCCATGGCTTCAACAATAACGTTACCGTAGGCTTCATTCCATTTAGGGGTGTTTAATAAAGCTCTACATCGTCCTAATTGTTCCTGAAATTGATTCGTTGGAAGAAATCCTCTCCACTCAACAATTTCTTTTTTGAAAATATTTTCAATTTTTGATGCATATTCTTTATCTTCTATAAATCCCCAAACTAGTAATTTTTCATCTAAATCATTCGCAACTTTTACTGCATCTTCTAAACCTTTTTCTGGAGCGATTCTCCCAGCCCAACCTAGAGGTCCATTCTCATTTTTATTGAAAAAATAATTTTCCATATCAAAACCGTTACCAACAATAATTGGTTCATTTTTTAAGGAATAATCTTTAGATTGTATTTTAGTGTGAAAAGCTAACTGAGAAGGAAATAATTGACCTATTTCACTAATAATTTCTTTCATTATTAGTGATTCAGCTCCCATACTAATTAAGTGAAATATTTTAATTGCTTGAATTTTTGTTAACCATAATGGAAGCCAATCATATGCAAAATTAATAACGGCATCGGATTCATTTGCGATATCAATGACCTCTTCCCATAACTTTGGTAAAACACTATTAAAAGGGATCAAAACTGGATCTGAAGTCTTCTGATGTTGCCAACTAGGTTGATCAATTCCATCTATTAATCTTATTTCAAGTAATTTACTTTCAAAAGGTAATTTTGATCCTTTTGGTGCAATTAAAATAATTTTATGACCTAATAAAATTAATCCTTTTATGAGAGAAATAATAGTAATTTCAACGCCTCCACCTTTCCCACTTCCCAGGTAACCTATAGGTGTACTTACAAGAATAAGTTTTAATTGCTTATTTATCACTTAAATTAAGCCTCTTTTATTAATTTATTATTGCTTCCACTCCCCCAAAGCCTTCTCCTCTGACTTACAAATAGTACTGATATTAAAACCAAAACCACTCCAATCCACTGAAGTAGGAGAAGTCTCTCTCCCAACCAAATCCCTCCAGTAATTAAAGCAAATACAGGTGTTAAAAATGCAAGGGTACTAAAACTTGTTAACTCTTTGCGACTTGCAAACCAAAAGAATAAGCCATAGGCAAGCGCGCTACCAAACAAACTTGAATAAGACATCAAAGTCCATTCAAAAGAAGACCAATTTGGGACTAATGGCCAATTTTTATCAAACACATGCCAAACGAGAAGAGGAACACTTCCTAAGACCATGTGCCATCCTGTTACGGCAACAGGATCACTATTTTTGCAAGCAAATCGAATAAGCACCGTTCCTAAAGCCATCGAGGTTGCTGCGCATATCATCCATACCTCTCCATGGCTTAAGAAATTATTACCTGATTCAAATTTGCCAAGCAAAAACCAATTCCCTAGCAATTCAGTAGGGACTCCAAGACAAATTATCCCAACCAAGCCAAGTACTAAGCCAATCCATCCAATTGGATTAATTGCATCTCCAAATAATATTCTTGCTAATAAAGCAACCATCAAAGGTTGGGAATCAATAAGAACAGACCCCAATCCTGCGCCAGTTTCCATTAAACCTTTGGCTAAAAAAATCTGAAAAAGAGTTGCGTCAATCAAAGTAAATACTAAAAACCACACCAAATCATCTTTTGAAATATTCCAACTCCTCTTCAAGAAAGGAACTGAAACTAAAATTACTAGACCTGCAGGCAAAAGCCTTAGTGAGGCAACAATCTCAGGCCCAGCTGCATTAACCAAAGGTGCCATCGCCGCCATTGAGGTCCCCCAAAGAGCGAAGGGTAAAATCATCAAAAACCAATTCCAAATGACAAACATAAGGTCAGAAAGCAATCTCCTTTTTAAGATCAATAAAGTTATGCATAATTTGAATGATTTGGCCCTTGAGACGAAAATCCAAAAAAAGGATGGCACGAATCTGTATTGAAGGTCCTATCAATTCAGAAACTCGAAAAAATGTTCTAAAAGCATTAAAGCAAATTGAGGAAAGAGAGTTTCCAGCCCTATTACTTCGCATTGATAGTCCTGGAGGAACAGTTGGTGATAGCCAAGAAATCCATAGCGCGCTCTTGAGACTAAGAGAAAAAGGTTGTCATGTTGTAGCCAGTTTTGGCAATATCTCAGCTTCAGGCGGGGTCTATATAGGAGTAGGTGCTGAAAAAATTGTTGCCAATCCTGGAACAATAACAGGTTCTATTGGTGTGATTTTAAGAGGAAACAACCTATCTAAGTTATTAGAAAAGGTTGGTATTAAATTCGAGACTGTAAAAAGTGGAATTTATAAAGACATTCTTTCCCCTGATCGCCCTTTATCTCCAGAAGAGAGAGCTCTCCTACAATCTTTAATTGATAGCAGTTATGAACAATTTGTATTTGCAGTTGCAAAAGGAAGAAATTTAACACCAGAAGTTGTTAAGAGCTTTGCCGATGGAAGAGTTTTTACTGGAGAACAAGCCAAAGAATTTGGACTGGTGGATGAAATTGGTGACGAAAATGATGCAAAATTACTTGCTATAAAAATTGCAAATCTGGATGAAAAAACAAAACCCATAACCTTTGGTAAAACCAAAAAGAAATTATTAGGGTTTTTACCAGGAGGGAAATTAATCCACAATCTTGTAAATGCATTAAACCTAGAGTTGGAGGGAAATGGACAGATCCTTTGGCTCTATAAGCCATGAATTTTCAAAATGAATTCACTTATCTCTGTGCATTGAGAGGAGCAACGACTTGTGAAAACAATTCTGTTGAGTCAATCACTTCAGCAGTAGATGAGTTGCTGGTTGAATTAGTTTCTAGAAATAATTTGATCCCAGATCAAATTATTTCTGTTACTTTCTCCGTAACCTCAGACTTAGATGCTTGTTTCCCCGCTTCTATTGCTAGAAAAAAATCAGGTTGGGAAAAAATCGCACTTTTAGACTGCCAGCAAATGTTTGTTAAAGACGACTTATCGAAGTGTATTCGTCTACTTGCTTACGTTTCTTTACCAAAAGAACAATTACCCCAAAACCCTTATCTTGCTAAAGCGAAAAATTTACGCCCCGACCGATAAATCCAGATTTTTTTCCAACAACCGCTTATATTTATTCAAGATATACAAATGCACTTGAAAATATTCAAGTGATTAATATTTCTCAGAAATTCAAGTTATGTTCAAGAAGCAATTATTATCAACCTTCAAGAAAGGATTTTTTATTGGGTTTTCAGCTTTTGTATTTGGAACAGGGACTTCTATTTTAGCTCCGCAATCTTTTGCTTCCCCAGGATTCTTTGAATACCAATGGGACCCAGAGCCTGGATATAAAAGACTTAAATATTATCAATCCTCCTCTGAAAGGAATGAAAGATCCACTTATTACTTCTTCCTTAGAGGAAAGGAAAGAAAAGCAGATATTAAAAAATTGACGATTGCGGTCCCTGATTATTTTGAAGCAAAAATCAAAACAAACAAATTAAGCCTCTGTAAAGTAAAAATTGGTGGATATAACGCAAGGACCCGTTGTTTAGAAAATATTCCCTCTCTAATTGAAGTTAATGACAAACAAACTATTATTGAAATCCTTCCAGAAAAACCAATTCTTAATAACAAAGATAATTACGCTGTAGTTATGAAAATTTTCAATCCTAGGAAAAGAGGTATGTTTCAATTTCGGGCTCTATCCCATAATACTGATGAAATTCCAATCTCAACATATTTAGGGACTTGGAACATAGACGTTCAGTGAACTGATAAATTAACCTTAATATTTAATCCAATACGAGCATAAATAGAAATGACAAAAAGGACTTTTGGAGGAACTAGTAGAAAAAGGAAAAGAGTTTCTGGTTTCAGAGTGAGGATGAGATCTCATACTGGAAGGAGAGTTTTAAGGACTCGCAGAAAACGTGGAAGAGCTCGTTTAACTGTCTAAAAAGCTCTCTAATAAAGATTCTTACAATAAGAGTTTCATCTTATGGTGTTGCCAAAACATATGAGACTAAAAGGTCATAGATGTTTTGACTTCATCTATAAGGAGGGGGCTAGGTTCTACAGCCCTTCAATGGTTCTTAGAGTTACTAACGCAAATACAAAACTTCAAGCCAAAGGAATCAACTTAAAGACTGGGCCCTCTATAAAATGTGCGATATCAATAAGTAATAAAGTAAGCAAAAAATCAGTCACAAGAAATAAGCTTCGACGGTTATTCCACCACCATTTGTCATGCAGACTTTCTAATATGAGCATTGACAAAGAAGTATGGGCTTTCATTTCTTTGAAACCTTCTTGCATGAAAAGTTCCAATAGCGATCTTCTGAAAGAATGTGACAAACTTCTCAATAAATCTGGAATAACAAAATGACCGTTAGTCAAAACGAAGACATTTTTTACGAAGGTGGGCCTGCCAGCGGTGATCTAATAATCAATTTAATGGCAGGAATAACACTGATAGGTCTACCTTTCACTTTTGGGGCTTTGGTTAGAGCTTTGTGGGTTCGATACAAAATAACGACTCGTAGAATATCTGTTACAGGTGGCTGGCTAGGCCGTGATAAAACACAAGTTGTATATAGTCAAATCGCCGAGATCAGAGCCATTCCCAGAGGGTTAGGATCTTACGGTGATATGGTTTTAGTGCTTAAAGACGGAGCTCGCCTTGAGATGAGATCAATTCCAAACTTTCGAGAGACAGAATCTTACATTCTTGAAAAAATAGAAAAATCTCCCACCAATAAACTTGATAAAGATGTTCAGGGCTTTTCAAACTAATGAGCACTAACAAATATGTGAGACAAGATCACATCTTCTAAGGCAAACTGGCCTTACAACCTCAAACTTTCTACCTTAAAAAACCGTGATCGGGTACATCTCCGACAATCTACTTATCCCGATCCTAGATTTTTTCTACGGATTAGTTCCAAGTTATGGACTAGCGATTGTCGCACTAACTATAGTTATCCGCCTAGCACTTTTCCCTCTCAGCGCAGGTTCAATTAGAAGCGCAAGAAGGATGAAGATAGCTCAACCTGTCATGCAAAAAAGACAGGCTGAGATCAAAAGCCGCTACGCAAGCAATCCTCAAAAGCAACAGGAAGAATTAGGCAAATTAATGGGTGAATTCGGAAGCCCCTTAGCTGGCTGCCTTCCGCTCCTTGTTCAAATGCCTATACTTTTTGCATTATTTGCAACTTTAAGAGGTTCACCATTTGCTGATGTACCTTATCTTGTCAATCTAAAAGTTCTGCCATCAGACCAAATAGCTACTATTGAGCCCAAACCCTTCAAGACAGCGAAGCACTCCATATTTATAACTGAAAAGAATCATTTCCCTGTTATTGCATCTCTTCCAGGAGGCACAAAAATCGGTTCAGGAGATTCAGTCAAAATTAATCTGCAAACCCTGAATGGAGATGCATATGTAAACGAATTAAAGAAATATGAAAATGGATCAAAATTTTCTCCTTCATGGAAAGTAACTAAAGGAGAGGACATTGTAAAAGTATCTTCCGACGGGACTGTAAATGCACTTAATCCTGGTGATGCGACTGTAGAAGCGAAGATTCCTGGTTTAGCAGCTAAAAGTGGTTTCTTGTTTATAAAAGCATTAGGAAATGTTGGCTTTTATGTGGATGGAGCTATTCATTGGGATATTGCAATTCTAGTAGCAGGTTTTGGTTTAACACTCGTCATTTCTCAGGTTCTCTCTGGAAGAGGAATGCCGGTAAATAAACAACAATCAACTGCAAATAAAATTACACCGGTAATGATTACTGGAATGTTTTTATTTTTCCCTTTGCCTGCTGGTGTTTTGCTTTATATGGTTATTGCAAATATTTTTCAAGGACTACAAACATTTCTGCTTAGCAGAGAATCATTACCAGATAATTTACAAAAAATACTTGACGATCAACTTAAACAGCAAGATACATCTTCTGTTTCAACTTCTTCTGAAGCAATATCTGATACCGATAGATTACCCTTTGAGCCAAAAAGTAATAAATAAGTTTAAGAACAACTTATTATATAAATTCAGTCTTATCTAGTATCAAAATTGATAACTGATGTCTAATTGGGATAAACAACTTGATCTACTAATTCGAGCAAGAACTCCTATTATTTGGATAAGGAGTAATGAAGAAGAAAGAGTTGAAACTCTCTTAAAAAATTCTACTAAAAGGCTCTCTCCTAGAAGACTTGCTACTTGGGATTACATTGATGGAATTAGTAATGTTCTTAATTCTAATAATCTTGGTTCAAGGCAGCCAATGGCCGTCCTTGAATGGCTTAAAAAACTGGACGAAAGTTCTCCAACAATTCTTTTGCTAAAAGATTTTCACCATTTCTGTGAAGATCCAGGAATTCTAAGAATGCTAAAAAATTTAACTATTTATCTTCGATCAAAACCTCATTCAATAATTATCAGTTCTGGATTATGGAGCCCCTCAAATGATTTGGAAGAAGACCTAACCATTCTTGATCTTCCTCTACCCAAGCGAAATGAAATCAAGACGCTTTTATCGAATATTGCTGAAGCTAGTAATTCTCAATTAGACGAAAACGTTCTAAAGGAACTTACAAATGCGTGCGGGGGGCTAAGTGAATCAAGGATCCGTAAAGTCGCGGCTAGAGCTCTTGCTCAAAGAGGTCAAATTGGGAAAGAAGATTTAATAGAAGTACTTGAAGAGAAACGCCAATCTATTGCTCGTAGCGAAGTACTGGAATATTGCAAAACAAATAAGTCGCCAAGTGATGTTGGTGGTTTACAAATATTGAAAGATTGGTTAAAGCAAAGGAAACAAGCCTTCTCCGAAGAAGCAAAAGATTTTGGATTGCCCTTACCTAAAGGGGTTTTGCTAGTTGGCCCTCAAGGGACTGGCAAAACTCTAGTAGCCAAAGCAATAGCAAATAGCTGGTCTATGCCACTGTTAAGACTTGATGTAGGAAGATTATTTGCTGGTTTAGTAGGAGCGAGTGAAGCAAGGACAAGAGAGACCATTCAGCGAGCTGAAGCTATGGCCCCTTGTATTTTATGGATTGACGAAATTGACAAAGCCTTTGGCGGAGATGGGAGAAGTGACGGAGGAACGAGTCAAAGAGTGCTTGCAAATATTCTGACGTGGATGTCAGAGAAAACTTCTTCTGTTTTTCTTGTTGCTACTGCAAATGGAATTGATAAGCTTCCTGCTGAGCTACTGAGGAAAGGAAGATTTGATGAAATTTTCATGTTGGAATTACCCACTAGAAACGAAAGACATAGCATTCTTGAACTTCATCTTCAAAAAAGAAGACCTAATTTAAAAATTGATTTAAATGCTGCTGTCGATAGGACAGAGGGTTTCTCTGGTGCAGAACTAGAACAATCAGTGATAGAGGCAATGTACTTTGCGTTTGCAGAGAAAAGAGAGCTTCTTGAAGGTGATTTAATTCTCGCTACAAGTCAACTAGTTCCTCTTTCTAGAACTGCTAGAGAGCAACTTGAATCTCTAAGAGAATGGGCTTCTAGCGGAAGAGCGAGAGCTTCATCTCCAAAACTTTTTTAGAATTTTCTTTTTATGTACTTTAATTGATCAAAAAAGGGCCTTCATTTAGAAGAAATTTACATCCATGATTATTTTTAGGAACAATAACGATTAGGCTAAAAGGAATTCAATATTTAGATAGTGATAGACCAGAGACTGCTAAGAGAAAATCCTAATTTAATTTCGGAAGGGCTTAAATCACGAGGAGTGGATATTGATTTAGGACCTCTTCAAAAATTCTGCAAAGATCTTAAAGAACTTGAAGAGAAGAGAAATTCTTTGCAAGCTCAGGGTAATTCAATTGGGAAAGATGTTGGACAAAAGATAAAGCAAGGTCTTTCTCCAGATTCTGAGGAGATTTCATATCTTCGCACCAAGGGCAATCAAATAAAAAAACAAGTTGGAATTATTGAAGAGCAAGAAAAATCCATTTCAAATAAATTAAACGAACAAATCCTTTGCATACCTAACCTTCCAGAAAAGAATTCACTTAAAGGGAAAAACGAAAAAGATAATAAGGAGATAAGAAGATGGGGAGAACCTATTTCAGGAAATAATTTAAAAGAACATTGGGAAATTGCTAATCAATTAAACCTCTGGGATAGTGAGAGATCTTCAGTAATAGCAAAAAGTCGATTTGTAACACTCTTCAAACAAGCTGCAAAGCTTGAAAGATCACTTATAAATTTCATGCTTGATTTACATGTTAACAACGGGTATTTAGAAGTTCTTCCTCCAGCTCTTATAAACACAGCAAGCCTTGTGGGGTCTGGACAACTACCAAAATTTGCAGAAGAAAGTTTTCGATGTGCTGATGATGATTTATGGCTAACCCCTACTGCTGAAGTTCCAATAACATCTCTACATCGTGGCGAGATCATCTCTAAAGATTTACTGCCATTAAGATACGTCGCTTATAGCCCATGTTTCAGAAGAGAAGCTGGAAGTTACGGTAGGGATACGAGAGGCTTAATCAGACTTCATCAATTCAATAAAGTTGAACTATATTGGTTTTCTACTCCAGAAAAATCTGAAGAAGCTTTAGAACAAATCACATCTGATGCAGAATCTGTATTGCAAAAACTAGAACTACCTTATCGAGTAATTCAGCTTTGCACAGGAGACCTAGGTTTTTCAGCAAAAAAAACTTATGATTTAGAGGTATGGCTTCCAGGTGCAAATACTTTTAGAGAAATATCTAGTTGCAGTAATTGTGGAGATTTTCAAGCTAGACGCTCATTAATACGAACAAAAGATAACAATAAAAAAAATATACTGTTGCATACCTTAAATGGAAGTGGACTGGCGATAGGTCGCACTATGGCTGCTGTTTTGGAAAATGGTCAACAATCTGATGGAAGTATCAATTTGCCAAAAGCCTTAATACCTTACTTCGGTTCGAACAAATTACAGCCAGAATAACCCAATCAAAATCTAATTAATGAACGTTCTCTTATCTATAGCTGTACTTGGCCTTCTGATTTTTTTTCATGAGTCTGGTCATTTTTTGGCAGCAGTACTTCAAAAAATTAAAGTCAGTGGTTTTTCAATTGGTTTTGGACCAGCTCTTTTTAAAAAGGAAATAAATGGAATAACTTATTCACTTAGATCTCTTCCTTTAGGAGGATTTGTCTCATTTCCTGATGAAGAAACTGATTCACTAGTTCAACCCAATGACCCTGATCTTTTAAAGAATAGACCAATTCACCAAAGAGCAATAGTCATTTCAGCGGGTGTAATAGCAAATTTATTACTTGCTTGGATCGTACTAATTGGTCAAGCAAGCTTTGTTGGAATTCCTAATCAACCCGAGCCAGGAGTGATAATCATGGGAATACAGCCAGATGAGCCAGCATTTAATTCAGGATTAGTTGCTGGAGATCGAATAATGAGAGTAAACGGACAAGAATTAGGTAGCGGCAAAGAGGGGATTATGAATTTAGTCAATATCATTCAACAATCTTCTGGCGAAGAATTACTCTTTGAGAGAGTTAATGAAGGGAAAAGCGAAACCATTTCTATAATCCCATCTGAAAACGAAGGGAATGGGAGGATAGGAGCACAATTGCAACCAAATCTTCCAAATAAAGTATCGAAAGCAAAGAATATTGGAGAAATAGTTAATAGCTCTAATTCACAATTTTATGAATTACTCAGTCGAACAGTTATTGGTTATAAAAGTTTGATTACTAATTTCTCCTCAACTGCACAGCAATTAAGTGGGCCAGTCAAAATTGTTGAAATTGGTGCTCAACTTTCAGAGCAAGGTGGCTCAGGGCTCGTACTCTTTTCTGCTTTGGTTTCAATTAATCTTGCTGTTCTTAACTCGTTACCGTTGCCACTTCTAGATGGTGGACAACTTGTTCTTTTAATTCTAGAGAGTATCCGTGGGAAGCCAGTTCCTGAAAAAATCCAATTAGCTTTTATGCAATCAGGATTTGTTTTACTTGTAGGACTAAGTGTTGTTTTGATAATCCGTGATACAACACAGCTATCTTTAGTTCAACAGTTTGTTCACAGATAACGACCTAAAATTACGAATTATTTTGGGTTAAAAAAATATTTTGAAAATAAATTTACTGCAATTTCATAAAACAATCAGGCAAGGAGTTAAAATGAACTTTCAATGAGTTAAATAAGTCCCTTAATGGCCAAAAAGTCAATGATAGCGCGAGATATAAAGCGCAAAAAACTTGTGGAAAGATACGCAGCAAAGCGTAAAACTCTGATTGATGCTTTCAAAGCAGCCAAAGATCCTATGGAAAGACTAGAAATCCATAGAAAGATTCAAGCTTTGCCTAGAAATTGTGCACCAAATAGAATTAGAAATCGTTGTTGGGCGACTGGTAAACCAAGAGGTGTTTATAGAGACTTTGGCTTATGCAGAAATCAACTTAGATCTAGAGCTCATAATGGAGAATTGCCTGGGGTAGTAAAATCAAGCTGGTAAAAAATAACAGTAACTTTATTCATACCAAGAAGTGGGAAAGATTATATCTCCCACTTTTTTTTTTAATTTTATAATTTCAGTAATTCTGGTAAATGTTTCCTAGAGGAAACAAATCTATCGAGATTTTTACTCAATTAGTCCCATCAAGTGTAAGAATGTCTAAAGACAAAAAGCTATAAAGTCACGTGCAAGGTCAGACAAAATCCGTTTCCTTCGATGGTAGAGAGATAAAGCTCACTACAGGGAGATTTGCTCCACAGGCTGGTGGTTCAGTAATGATTGAGTGTGGAGACACCTCCGTTCTCGTAACAGCGACAAAATCAACGGGCAGAGAGGGGGTTGATTTCCTACCTTTAATGTGTGATTACGAAGAAAGGCTATATGCGGCAGGAAGGATTCCAGGAAGTTTTATGCGTCGTGAAGGTCGTCCTCCTGAGAGAGCGACTTTGATTTCACGACTCATTGATCGCCCAATGAGACCTCTTTTCCCTGGATGGATGAGAGACGATATTCAAATAGTTGCAACATGCCTCTCCTTAGATGAAAGGGTTCCAGCAGATGTTCTAGCTGTGACGGGAGCTTCAATGGCAACATTAATCGCAGGCATTCCTTTTCAAGGACCTATGGCTGCTGTTCGAGTTGGGCTCTTAGGAGATGACTTTGTTCTTAATCCAAGTTATCGAGAAATCGAAAGAGGTGATCTTGATCTTGTAGTTGCTGGAACTCCAGATGGTGTAGTGATGGTTGAAGCGGGAGCCAATCAACTTTCAGAACAAGACGTTATTGAAGCTATTGATTTTGGCTACGAAGCCATAACTGAATTAATCAATGCTCAAAAAGAAGTTTTAAAAGAATCAGAAATTAAGCAAGAGATGCCTGAAGCACCTCAAGTTGATGATACAATCTCAAACTATTTAGATAAAAACTGTACCAAATCAATTAGTGAGGTACTTAAAAACTTTGATCAAACAAAAGAAGAGCGCGATAATAAAATTGAAGAAATAAAGATAAGTATTTCTTCAAAAATAGATGCATTAAAAGATGATAATGCAGTTAAAAAATCTCTTTCATTGAATAACAAACTATTGGAAAATAGTTATAAAGCATTAACAAAAAAGTTGATGAGAGATCAGATACTTAAGGAAGGGAAAAGGGTCGATGGAAGAGAATTAAATGAAGTAAGAGCTATTGATGCAGATGCAGCAGTTTTACCTAACAGAGTGCACGGATCAGCCTTATTTCAAAGAGGCTTAACGCAAGTACTTTCTACTGCAACTTTGGGCACCCCAAGCGATGCTCAAGAGATGGACGATTTAAATCCAAATACTGATAAGACTTATATCCATCACTATAATTTCCCACCTTACTCAGTTGGAGAGACTCGACCAATGAGAACTCCTGGCAGAAGAGAAATTGGTCATGGAGCTTTAGCCGAAAGGGCATTGATACCTGTACTCCCAGCGAAAGATACTTTCCCATATGTTTTAAGAGTTGTTAGCGAAGTTTTGAGTTCAAACGGCTCTACTTCTATGGCTTCAGTATGTGGAAGTACCCTTGCACTTATGGATGCAGGAGTTCCCTTAAAAGCACCTGTAGGAGGAGCAGCTATGGGACTAATCAAGGAGGGGAAAGAAGTAAGGATTTTAACTGATATTCAAGGAATTGAAGACTTTCTCGGAGATATGGATTTCAAAGTTGCAGGGACAGAAAAAGGAATTACAGCCTTGCAAATGGATATGAAGATAACTGGTCTCCCAATTGAAACCATTGCAGAAGCTATTAATCAAGCACTTCCTGCAAGGACACACATATTAGGAAAAATGCTAGAGGCAATTGAAACGCCAAAAGACAATCTATCCCCTCATGCTCCAAGACTATTAAGCTTTAGAATAGATCCTGAGCTAATAGGAACTGTCATTGGCCCTGGGGGAAGAACAATAAAAGGAATCACAGAAAGAACTAATACAAAAATCGACATAGAAGATGGAGGAATTGTAACTATTGCATCCCATGATGGAGCAGCGGCAGAAGAAGCTCAGAGAATCATTGAAGGTTTAACTAGAAAAGTACACGAGGGAGAAATTTTTCCTGGCTCCATTACTAGAATTATTCCAATTGGAGCATTTGTTGAAATACTTCCTGGGAAAGAAGGGATGATACATATTTCTCAATTATCTGAAGCAAGAGTTGAAAAAGTTGAAGACGTTGTAAAAGTTGGAGACCAAGTAACTGTAAGGGTAAGAGAAATAGATAATCGTGGACGTATTAATCTAACCTTAAGAGGAGTATCTCAAAATGGAGGAATGAACAATTATCCTGAACCAACGCCAACTCCAGTCGCCCCTCTTACTTAAATATATTTAATTATTAGACTATATATTTAGTTTCTTCCAGAGAGAAAAACTCCATAACTTTTTGGCAAATCTTTTGATGAGATTTACCATGGCTTGCAATTAAACATCCAGACTGAGAATAGTTTGTTTTTTGGTAAATCAAATTTGTTCCATCGGCATGAGAGAACATTCCACCTGCAGCTTCAATAAGTGCATGTGGAGCAGCCATGTCCCAATCCTTTGGTGAAGTTTTTCCTGATAGAGAAATATAAACATCTGATTCTCCTCTCAAAATTGAGGCGACTTTACAACCGACACTTCCTATTTTTTTTATCTCAGCAAAGCACAAAGTTGACAGAAGTTTTTTAAGTATTGATTGTTGATGATTTTTGCTTGAGACTAGAACCAATTCCGAGATATCTAGCCTCTCGCTAAAAGAAAAGTGATTTTTAGAGCCATCACGATTTTCAACCCAAGCACCAATTCCAATAATTCCAAACCATAATTCATTTTTTTCAGGAATTAAAACTATCCCAATTTTTGGCTTTTGCTTATACGCCAAAGCAATATGAACTGCATAGTTTTCAGACCCTTGAAGGAAATCCTTTGTCCCATCAAGTGGGTCAAGAATCCAACACCAATCTTTTTGATAATTATCTTGCTGAAAAGTTTTTTCCTTCGAAGTTTCTTCACTCAAAATATCCCATTCTTTAAAAGTAAGATTATCCTTCAAACCAGAGATCAATAATTCATTCACTGCCATGTCAGCGGCTGATACGGGGCCATCACCACCTTCTTCAACTATTAAACATTTTGGGAAGCCATAGGGAGGTTCTTCCCCTCTGGCATATGCCATCAAAACGTCAGCGGAAGCCCAGCTAAGCTTTCTAATCTCATCCAATAAAATCTTTAATTCGACCTCTTCCGGCACAACATGATCTATTGACATAATGGATTTAATAGACGATCACCAGCTACAACATGAAAGATTAGAACCTTGTCCAGGTACTCTTTACATAGTAGGTACGCCAATAGGTAATTTAAGCGATTTATCCCCAAGAGCAAAGTCCATTCTCAGGAATGTGTCACTAATAGCATGTGAAGATACTCGAAGAAGTGGGCAGCTGATGAAAATAATCAAATCCAAAGTACCACTACTTAGCTATCACAAGCACAATTTCAAAAGTCGACAATCTCAATTATTGGAAACTCTTGAAAGGAAAGGAAGTCTTGCTTTAATTAGCGACGCTGGCTTACCAGGAATAAATGATCCAGGACAAGAACTTGTTCATGCTGCCAAGTCCAATAATTATGAAGTAATTTGTATACCTGGTCCTTGCGCAGCAACTACAGCGTTAGTAATAAGTGGATTACCCTCAGAAAGATTTTGCTTTGAAGGATTTCTGCCTAAAAAACAAAGCATAAGAAAGAAACGTTTGGAAGATATTTCTCAAGAGCAGAGAACGACAATAATTTATGAATCACCGCACCAATTAATAAAACTCTTAGAAGATTTATCTATTGCATGCGGAAAAGAACGTCCTATTCAAATAGCGAGAGAACTTACAAAAAGATATGAAGAATCAATTGGGAAGACGATTGAAGAGGTCCTAAAATATTTCATTGCTAATAAACCAAAAGGTGAATTCACAATAGTTCTAGGGGGAAAAAAGAAGAATAATAAGCACAAAAATAAAACTAGTGAATCAGAAGCATTGGATAAACTTAGTAGATTAATCAATCAAGGAGAAAGATCTAATATCGCAGCTCGAAAAATAGCAGAAGAAACAGGTTATGAGAAAAAATGGCTTTATTCACAATTACATAAAAGACTTGACAAATAAACTTTTCCACTCAAAACTATTTTTTAGACTAATTTAAACTAGAAAAATTTAAAGTGTTTTTAAGATTAAAACTTTTAACTCTAAACATGGCTACTGCAATATTGCTAATTTTTTTCCTATGCCTTGGATCTCAAAATCTAAATAAGAAATATAGTTTAGATTTTTTAATTAATAAAACTGTTGTTCTTCCAATTGGTTTCTTAATTGGTTCATCATTCACTCTAGGATTAATGTCTGGAGGTATAACTTCAGTATTAATGATTAATAATACTGATAAAAATCAAACTCTAAGGTAACTAATCATCCAAACCTATAATTAAGTCTTCAAGAATTAATCTAGTAATACCCTTTGAAATCAAATATGATTTAGAAAGTTCAAAGATACTTGTGTTTGGAATCTTAATAACTCTTTGATTTCTTGAACAAATTCTTTTTGCTGAACGTTGATTAGAAAATAATACAATAGCATTTCTTTCTAATTCATTTTCGGGTAAAAAACTCCATTCTGGGAAATCAGAAATAGGATGTAAGTCTAGCTCAACTTTTTTATCAACAATCATATAAACGCTCTCAGGGAGACTTTCATAATTAAGTATTTCGAAATCTGATTTTTGATTATTTAAATCAAAATCCAACCCAGTAAGAAGAGGAGCTATTTCCGCAAAGTTATTATCAAAATTTTGATTATTTTCATGTTTTTTATTTTTTTTATCTTTAGAGCTAAAATCCACAGCTAAATCATCATCTCCAAAAGCTATAGATGCAATTTCATTTAACTCAGATTCATTAGATTCTTCTTTAATTTCTAGCCTTAAATCTTCTTCCTTAACTTTTCCCTTCAATGACGTTATTGATTTCCCCTTTTCTATGTCATCCTTCTCTTCTTTTAAATTTTTTTTCTTAATTGATTTTTGATTTTTATTATTAATCTTTAACCTATTCTTCTTTAAAAGTTTATATTCATCCTCTGATAATAAGGTTTTAACTGTTCTATTTATAGTGTTAGGAGTACAACTATATTTCTCTGCCAGTAGATTAGTACTATCTCCAGCAATGTATGCCTCTAGGATTTCAGTTTTTTGCGTCTTGGTCAATCTTCTTAAAATCATCTCTATCTTTTCTATATATCCAAGATAAGACCTGATCATCAGAAGTAGTAAAAAAAATTCTCAACTTATAAAAAACTCTTATAAAAAGTCAGAAAGCTAAAAAAAGCCGACAAAATTATCACTAGAACACTACTAATGCTTAATTCCTAAGGTATTTATTTTATGTTTCTACTTCCTAAAAAGAGTCAATAGCAAGGGAAAGCCAAGCAAACTGTTGTTGGTCTGCTTAATTCTGCTTGTTGCGGGCTGCGTCAGTATGTAATCTTGAATGGTTGGTTTTCAGATCAGAGCTTTACTCCTAGTCTTTGTTCTTAAAGATCTCCTCTGGCTCCCTTAGCTCAGCTGGATAGAGCAACTGCCTTCTAAGCAGTGGGCCGCAGGTTCGAATCCTGCAGGGAGCGTACTCAAACTAAAGTGATACCAAGAGATCACAGTAATTCCACTAAGGTCTACTGCCTAGCTGGCTATGGCTAAATATTGTTAAGATGCGCACAGATATGCGCACGCTAAAACCATTGCAAGCAGTGAATGAAAACTAAGTGGTAAGTAGTAAGTGCTCAAAAGAACGTAAGTCACCTAAGACCCTTTGATGTCCAACTACTACGTATTCTGTGGTGCAATTCCTATGAATTGGTTGTGAGTATTGGATTTAGATATTAATAGATAGAAAAAAAAAAGCGCATAAACGTCCGCTTAACTTTTCGTGGTTATTTAAAGTGATTTAATTTTATGTAAATTTATGAATGAATATTTGACTTAAGTTTTAATTCATAAATTATAAAATTGATGAAAAATAAAATGCTGTTCTTCAATCTCTCTAGAAAGTACTTCTCCATCATTATTAGGACATTCTTTTGGAAAAAAAATGTAATTTGAGAAATCCTTAAATGTTCCATCTTTCTCTCTCATCCTTTCAACTTGATCCTCTGAATATGTGAAGTTGTTGTTGATAAATCTATTTTTAAGTTCATTATGCTCAATTATATTTATGGGGTTTAATTCTACTTGTATACTACTTAATCTTTTAATCAGACCAGATGTAAAAAGACTTTCGCAAACATCACATTCAATTCCATCTACATCTACCTTTATATGTAAAGGAACATTATTTGGTATCGAAGACCCTTGAATTAATTGCGCAAGTGAAATGCTGTAGACCGACTTTGTTGGTCTATCTGTTTTTAAAGGTCTCAACATGAAATCTCTATTCTCACCTAATTGATGACAACTAGAACCTATCTCGTCCTTGGTTAAATATAATTTGTTTAATTTATTGGCATGTTTTGTTGATATTCCTAAAAGAACTGCATCAATTTTTTCAGGGTTTATTTTATTGATTTGGATGTTCTTTAGAAGCTCAGCGTAATTACTTGGCTCAACTTCTACAGAGATAACTTTACTTGCATGAAATATGGCTGCAGGTATTGAATATATACCTATATTTGCGCCAATATCTAATAACCATGATTCTTTTTTAAATTGCTGTAACCATTCTAAAGTTGTTGGTTCTTTAGTTAAAAAAGTAGCAGACCTTCCATATGTTGTTTCGTTCGTGAGACAGATCAAGAAAGTTCCATATGAATTGTATTTTACCTGGCAAAATTTTTGGACTAAATTTCCTTCAGAATCTATTTCAGGTTTCAAAGTATCCTTAAGGCGTTTTGCTCTATCCTCGTTCCAAAATTTACTAGTTTGATTAGGAGTTACCATTGTTAACCTTATATCAATGGATATATTAAAATACTTAATTACTTTAATACATTACTTAGAAAAATCAGATATTCAAATTTAATAAAAACTGAGTTAGCCATTCCTAGGTTTTGCGTGGGTTTGATTGAATATATTAATTAAATTGATGTTTTGATATATTTGAGAATATCAATCGATTGATTATAATAGGATCAATGATAGGATTCTAATTTACTATTGTTTATATGACTGAAGTAAAAGTCAAAAAACTTTTAGATTTACAAAATCCTCTCTGGGGTTTTGAAAACTTAATCACATTGAGTGATAAAAAAATTTTCAGAGAATCAATTAATAAAATTACAAAAGATAATTTTCAATCGCCTATGTACGGTAATAAACTTTATTTAACAAGCTATAATAAAAAAATTTTAGATAGCAATCTATTTGAAGCTGATGTTTTTCAACGTCTTATGAATATTTTTGATGATCTTAAATTTATTGAATATATTGGAAATCTACTATATAAAAGTAACTCTTCTATTATAGAACATTTAGAATATCATAAAATTTTAAATGAATCAAATAAATATAAGTTTATAGATGATTTAGCTAATAAAAAATTTAAAATACAACCTAATTGCGGAATAGGAAGAAACAATGAAAATAATCCATGGAAACAAATTAGTTGTTTCAAAAAAGAACAAATAAAAGAGCTTATCTTATCTGAAAATTTTATACCTTACTACCCAACTTTTGAGATTTCGAGGATTGATTATGGCGGACGATTGTTACCCCACACAGATCAGTCTGAAAAAATTGCATCATTTATGATTTATCTTCCAAAAAATACAGAAGAAAGCGATAGTCCATTAGGTACAATTTTTTGGAAGCCTAAACCCCTGAACACTAATAATTCTTACTTGCAAACTATTGAAAAAGCAAATGAACATTTGGCTGGAGAAAATCTAAAACGATTTAATAAAAAACATGATCCAATTCGTACTAAATTTCAAAATCAATTTACATTATTATTCTTTAGATCAGCTACTAGCTGGCATTCTTTTGAGCATGATCAAAAAGAAGTTGGTTCTAGACTTTCTATTAATATAAATTTTATGTTTCCTATGATAAATTGATTTATAAACTTTTGAACCTTTTTATGTATAAACAAATAAGAAATAAAGTGGTCAAATATAGACATAGACTGAATAGTTCTAATTAATCTTGTTATGGATATGGTGCGCACCTTGATGCGCATAACTTTGTAATACTTAGTGCTAAACCTAGTTATACCAATAGATTAGAAGAGAAAAGCAACTGCCTTCTAAGCAGTGGGCCGCTGGTTCGAATCCAGCAGGGATCGCATACAAACAAAAGGATGTCATTTAATCTCTTCAACTCTGCGAAGAGCTAAAGTTTTTAGACTATGGCAAGAAATAGCTAAATATTCCTATCAAAAGAACTTAGAAATCAAAGAAATTTAAACAAAAAGTGAAAGAGGTGGAAAATCACCAAACGCCTTTATTTTCAAATGATCTACAAAATCACTTCGCTTACTAGGGAAAGAAGATTCTGCCTAATGGGAATGATTAACTTCCTTTTAAAAGATAAAAAACCCTAGGGAAAGTTATAATTCTAATGAAATTGATTCTTTGAAGAAGATAGATATGGCTGATAGACAAATAGATAAAAAAGAAGGAAGATCTAAATTAAAAACATTCCCAATTCCTTTTGCATTAAGAGAAATCAAAGAAAATATTACTATTAATACTAATCCTCCTTCTATATCTTCTAAAGAAGAAATAATTAATCAAGCATTTAAGTTTCATTCACAAAACAATATTTCAGAAGCAGTAAGATATTATCAATTTTTTATCAAACAAGGATTTGCTGATCACAGAGTTTTTGCAAATTATGGAGCAATTTTAAAAAATCTAGGAAAATCAAAGGAAGCAGAACTAACCACTCGCAAAGCAATTGAAATTCAACCTGATTTTGCAGAGGCACATTCAAATCTGGGGACCATTTTGAAAGATCTTGGCAGATTAGAAGAAGCAGAATTATCACAACGCAAGGCAGTTGAGCTTAAGCCTGATTTCGCAGAGGCACATTCAAATCTGGGGACCATTTTGAAAGATCTTGGCAGATTACAAGAAGCAGAATCATCACAACGCAAAGCAATTGAAATTCAACCTGATATTGCAGATACTCATTACAACCTTGGAAACACATTGAAAGACCTTGGCAAGTTAAAAGAAGCAGAATTATCATTCCGAAAAGCAATTGAAATTCAACCTGATTTCGCGAATGCTCATTTAAATCTGGGAATAATATTGAAAGATCTTGAAAAATTAAAAGAAGCCGAAACTAGTTATTCAAAAGCAATTCAGTTAAATCCAAATTCAAATCTTGCATTAATGAATAGGGCACAATTATTTTTTGAAAACAAAGAGTTTGATAAAGCATTAAGAGATTCAGATTTATGCAATTCAGCAGGCTCAAGAGCTTTTTCTCTAGAGACACTTTATGCGTTAGGCAGAATTGAAGAGATTTATCAGAGAATTGAAAAAACGTCTAAATTAGATGAAGGAAATATAAGATTGGCGGCATTTTCTTCATTTATCGCAGAAAAGGAAAAGAAAGATACCTCCAATAATTTTTGTAGAAATCCATTATCATTTTTATATTTTTCAAATTTAAAATTTCATCTTAAAGAATATGAGGACTTTATTAAAGAAATAATTAATGAGCTCGCTAATATTAAAACTATTTGGGAACCTCCAAATCAGACAACATTCGGGGGCTTCCAAACACCTATTAATATAAATTTGTTTTCCAACTCATCTGAAAAGATTTCATCCCTTAAATCAATCATTTTAAATGAATTAGATTCATATTATTTCAAATTTGAAAAAGAATCATGCTCCTATATTGAAAAATGGCCATCAAATAAAAATTTAACAGCGTGGCACGTAATTCTTAAAAAGCAAGGATATCAGAGTGCACACATACATCCCGCTGGATGGCTTAGTGGAGTGATTTATTTGAAGGTTGTTCCTCCTCTAGAGAGAGATGAAGGTGCAATTAAATTTAGTTTAAATGGAGGAAATTATTTTGATGTCAACTCCCCACAATTAATTCATCAACCAGAAACAGGGGATATAGTTTTGTTCCCTTCTTCTCTTCACCATAGGACTATTCCTTTCTCTACAGATACAGATAGAATAGTCATAGCTTTTGACTTAATACCAAATTAATTCCTGAATATTTCTAACTCGATTTTCAGGCTAGGAATCACTTCCTACTAATTATTAGAGCGAAAGTTCGGGTCTTGCTTGGAGAATAATAAATTCTATAAAATAGATCTAATTAAAAAAGCTGGCGAAGATTAATTCTTTTTCAATTTAATCCCACTCCTCTTGCCATAAGTGTCGCTAAGAAAGGTATCGAAGCGAATCCAACTAATTCAACATTAATTATTAACCTTAGTCTTGAAACCAGATTCTCCTTAACTTCAGGAAGAGATCCCTTGCTAAGTGGAATAGCCCATAAAACGTATGTAATTGTAGGATAAAGAGATAAGGAGCCAACTAAAGCAAAGACAACAATCTTTGTCCAAAAGATAGGGTTTTGAGTATAAAATTCTGAACCCTGACCAAACTTTATCACTCTGTAAATCCCGCTTATTAAAAGAGCAATCCCAGCTACTCCATATATAATATCTGCAACAACCATGGATATTGCTTCTTGCCTATTTGGATTAGCCTTCAATGAAATACGTTCATAGATTAATGCTCCAAAACAAAGCATAAAGCTCAAATAATGAATATAAGCAACTGAGGCAGATTTCAATAAATCAATTGGTAAAACGAATCCGAACAAAGTCACTTAATTTGCTCAATTTATACAATTACTAAAATCATAAATCACAGAGTGGTTATAGTGAAGCTTTTCGAAAAGCAAAACAAGTTTAACTTAGACATTAAAATGATTTTTCAAAATAATCAGCCTCAATCATTTTTAGTACAAGTTATTTTTTCCTTAGCATCAATATTTCAAATAAACTGAGGCTATTACAAATATTTTAAAAATCGTTCTGAATGTAATTTATTATACTATTTTGGTATTTTCTCGAATAGATATGAATGATACATTCAAGAACATAGCTTTAAGGCTATTTGCCTTTGTATTATATACATATATATTATTCATTCCTTTTTATACAGAAGAATTATATGCATCAGAAAGTTTAGAATCTACATTAATTCAAAAAGTATCTAAATCATATACAAAGAAGTTTTGTAATTCTATTGGATTTGGACTATCCCAGGAAAGTGCAATGAACTTTTCCCTACAAGAGAACAATCAAGTATTCAATAAAAGAAAAGATTTTAAAAGTCTAAATAAAGAATTACTTGCAGAAGAAATAGCCATAGCAGTTGTTGAAAAATGTGGTTATCCAATAAACCTATCAGGAGAGAAGGGGATCCTGGAATTTAAAAATTACTATCTATCAAAAGATCAAGATTCCTCAGAAAAAAAATAAACTAATCAGAAAGAATACTATAAAAATTAAAGGTTGTTCAAATAGAAAATTAATGACAAATGATCATATAAACATTAGTAAATTTAAATGGAGCCAAGCGGACTCGAACCGCTGACCCCCTGCATGCCATGCAGGTGCTCTACCAGCTGAGCTATGGCCCCAAGTATGTAAATGGCATTAATATCAAGCAGTTTAGAAGATTTAGAAAAATCGGCTGGTTTACTTGATAGCACTTTATAGTGGTTAATTAAGCAGTTATTCGCCATGGGGAGCTAATAACCACATAGGATCTCGGCAAGAATGGCACAAAATTATGCGCCAAACCATCAAACTCGGAAATGGAGATGGATGGTCAGTTCGTGGCAGAGAAATAAGGGGAATGAATAAAACCCAAGTGACTTATCGTTTCCAAGGTGGTCTTGGAATGAAAAATCCTAGGTCAGCAGTCTTCCTTCCTTATGACTGGACCAGCCGCAACCAAAGCAAGATTATCACCGCAGTTGCTGATCTAAAAAGACTTGTTGATGAAAGAAACCTATCTCTTAAAGAAGCTGCAAAGTTCATGCTTGAACCTGTAGCGAAGGATCAAGCTCCAAGTGTTACTAACTGGGAAAACATAATTGAAGCTTTTCTAGAGTCGAGAAGCGACCGCATTGGTACTACTGGTTTGTCCAACAGAGATTTCGGGAAAGGCACACATGGCGGCGCATCTTGCGCTGAAAACGTTTAAGGCATAATGGACCTGAACTAATTACTCTCTTTGTAGAGAGATGATGATCCACTGCATAATTAAAGAGAGGGCATTATCTCTTGAAAGCTATAAAACAGTTCAGGGATATAATCTAATTAAATTAACGAGAAATAGATTTGACTGATAGAGAAAAAGATCAAAAGAAAGAAAGATCTAAACTAAAAACATTTCCAGTTCCATTTTATTTAAAAGAATTGAATGAAAATTTTTCTATTTCTACTAACAATTCCAATGAACTTTTAAAAGAAAAAATAATAGCTAAGGCGTTATACTTACAATCCATAGGGAATTTTCTAGAAGCTAAAAAATATTATAAGTATTTCATTGATCAAGGGTATGAAGATACATGCATTTTTTCGAATTATGGAAATATTTTAAGAAGCGAAGGGAAACTAAATGAATCAGAGTTTTTTCATCGCAAAGCTATTGATTTGAATCCTAATATTGCTGAGGTACAGTCAAATATGGGTAGTATATTAAGAGATCTTGGCAAATTAACAGAAGCAGAGATATCCACTCGTAAAGCTATTGAGCTTAATCCTATTTTCGTTGATGCTCATCTTAATCTGGGTAGTATATTAAGAGATCTTGGCAAATTAACAGAGGCAGAGATATCCACTCGTAAAGCTATTGAGCTTAATCCTAATTTCGTTGATGCTCATCTTAATCTGGGTAACATATTAAAAGATCTTGGCAAATTAACAGAAGCAGAATTATCCACTCAAAACGCTATTGAACTTAATCCTAATTACGCAGAAGCTCATCTTAATCTAGGTAACATATTAAAAGATCTTGGCAAATTCGAAAAAGCAGAATTATCCACTCGTAGAGCTATTGAACTTAATCCTAATTACGCAGATGCTCATCTTAATCTTGGTATCATATTAAAAGATCTTGGCAAATTCTAATAAGCAGAATTATCCACTCGTAGAGCTATTGAACTTAATCCTAATTACGCAGAGGCTCATCTTAATCTAGGTAACATATTAAAAGATCTTGGCAAATTCGAAAAAGCAGAATTATCCACTCAAAACGCTATTAAACTAAAGCCTAATTTTGCAGAGGCTTATTCTAATTTAGGATTAATATTAGAAGAACTTGGTAACTTTGAAAAAGCAGAATTATATATGCGAAAAGCTATTGAAATAAAGCCTGATTTTGCAGGAGCACATCATAACTTATCTTATCTTCTCCTAAAATTAAAATTTTTCAAAGAGGGATGGGAAAAGTATGAATGGAGATGGATGCTGAAAGAAACAAATAAATCATTAATGTCTAAACTCAAAAAACCTAGGTGGAATAATGAATGTAAGGGTAATGTTTTGATATGGGGAGAACAAGGAATCGCTGATGAAATTCTATTTCTATCATTAGTTCCTGACTTTATAGATAAAGTCAATAAAGTTATACTAAAAATCGATCAAAGACTCATTCCTCTATTCAAGAGATCACTTAATCAAAATATAGACTTTATTAGCAAAGATGATTCTATAAACTTGACAGATTATGACTATCAACTTCCAATAGGTTCTCTACCAAAGTTTATAAGACCAAAGTTAAAGAGTTTCTATACTTCAAAGAGATTAAAGCTACAAATCAATAAAAATAAGTTCAATTATTTTAAAGAAATAATCATAGACAATAAATATAAAAAATATATAGGTGTAAGTTGGAAAACAATTTGCAATGTTCACCCTAATAGAGCGAGAGAATATTCTATATCTCTAGAGAAACTAATTTCAGGAATTTATGCACCTGATATTAGATTTATCAACCTCCAGTATGGAGATGTAACAAAAGAAATTAGTCATGTAAAATCAAAGTTAGGAATAGAAGTTTTAGAAATAAATGATTTTGATTATTTTAATGATATTGATGGTTTAGCTTCTCTAATCAAGATCTGTAATGAAGTTGTTAGTATTGACAATATAACTGCGACACTTGCAGGTGCTTTAGGAGTAAGCACAAAAGTTATTATCCCACAAAATAATTACTGGAAATGGGGATTGAACGATAAAAAAAGTTATTGGTTCCCATCTATAAAATTATTTAGAAAAACAATGAAAAATGAAATTGAGAAAGCCTTGAATGATATAAAAAAAGAAATTTAAGATTAATTTTTTCGCTAAAGTATAAAACTCAATTCTAATTTAGCAGGTTCTCATTTAAGCCTAAGAAGCATATTGAATTATCTTGCAACTTCGAAAAAGCAGAATTATTGCTCAGTAAAGCAAATAAACTTTATTTGAAATATTGTTTTTTATCGCAAGTGATTTATTGTCAATCTCATAAAAAAAATTTGTTAAAGCAGATTCTGAGAAAAATTAGCGAATCTTCCAATCAACCAATTAATCGTAAAAGATTTTTTTGTATTTCTTAATTTCAAGGGGTCCATCAAACAGTGAATTAAATTTTTGATTAGATAAGAAATTTAATAACTTTTCAAACAGTTCTATAAAAAAATTATTCATAACAAAAATTCACGAAAAAAAACGACCTCGATTTTGGAAAAAAAAAGGATAAATAAATCGATTTTCAACCTAAAAAGTTCTCTTTTGAGAGATAGTTGTACAAAACGATACTTTTCCACATTTTTTAGCTTTCCACATATTAAGAAAAGTTTTGTGCGAGAACTTTAACAAGAACGTTTTAATGTATCAAGCTATACAAAATCCTTGAAACTAACTGCAGCAGAAAAGCTTTGATGGCTAAACTTTTTTTTGTAATTAATCCACTTATTCAATTGACATGACCCCTATTGAGATTTTCATTCAAATATGAATTTTGTGGAAAAGTGGAAAAACCTCTATTTAATGACTCTAGATCCTATTATTTTTTATTGATCTTCAAAAAAAAAAAAAAAAATTCAAAATATATTCTTTAAAAAATTAAAAGAAACAACAAATCAGACGGAAAGATAATCCAGCGCTAGTCAATCTAGTCTTTATAGCTTGGGCTGATTTCTAGTTCTTCTACTTCTTTAGTTAATAATTCTAATTCCTTTTCAAGGGCATCAATGGTTTTAAAGCCTAAAACTTCAATAGTTTCATTGCCTAGAGAATTTTCAAAAAAATCTTTCTTCATAACCACAATTTTTAAACAAAATAAATAGTTAATCACTGATTTCAATCATTTATGTTGAAAGTAACTTTTGATAAAAGTTGATTAACTAAATAATTAATTTATTTTGCTGACTTTAAAACCGCTTAAAGATCATTTAGAGTAATAGTAGATTATATGCAAAATCCTTTCTCAATTTCTTGGAATAAAAATTGGACCTTTCAAATAGTTCATAAGGAAGGTGGAATTTATATAGAGGCAAAAGGACTAGGTATTCAAATAAGAAAACCTTTAATGGCAACTGAAAGCCCTTTAACTGCAGCAGATAATTTAGTTTACAGGGAAGATAAAAATAGAAAATCTTTATTCAACTCTTGGAAGTCAAAAAAGAACTCATAGTTGAAACTAGTTATAAAGAAAGAGTTATGTTTTCCTCCAAACAGCAGCTAATTTGCCCTGAACATGTACTTGTTCAGCATCAATTTCGATAGGTTCATAAGATGTATTAGCAGCTTCTAAACGGACTAAACTTCCATCACGAAAAAAATGCTTCAGAGTAGTTCCTAAACCTGGGACCATTGCACTAACAATAGTTCCATTTCTCAAACGAGACGGGTCATTAACAGGTTCCATTAAGACCATATCTCCATCTGCGATAAAAGAATCAATCATTGAATCTCCATTTACAGTCAAAGCAAAAAGTCCTTTTAATTGAAGGACTGAATTGAAGTCTAAAGTTTCCTGTACATCATCAAAAGTTTCAACCAATCCACCTGCTGCTATTGCCCCCAAAACAGGAACGCCAGAAATACTTTCCTCTATTAATTGAAGCGTTCTTGCCTGACCTTCTTGCCATTTTATCCAACCTTTTTGCTGTAAATGTCTTAAACGACTTTGAATGGGTGCTGGAGACCTCAAACCCATAGCTTGCATCATCTGCCTTATTGAAGGACTGTGATGATGATCACCAATAAAATCTACAAGCCAATCATAGAGTTCTTGTTGGGCAGTAGTAAGAGCTTCTTCTGGCATTCGGATAGATTAAGTACATATGTCCTTCAATACATATGTACCTAAAATATTTAATAGTTGCAACCCTATAGTCCTCCAAGCTGAACTGCGAGCAAGGCTTGTTGAACATGAAGACGATTCTCAGCCTGATCAAAGATATTGCTATGTTGGCTCTCTAATGCCTCTTCGGTGATTTCTTCTCCTCTATGAGCAGGCAAGCAATGCAAAATAATCACTTCTTTATCTGCAAGCTCTATTAATTTTTGATCAACTTTATACATTTCAAAAATTTCTTTCCTTTTTAAGGATTCTTCCTCTTGCCCCATAGAAGCCCAAACATCTGTGTAAATAACCTGTGCCTCCTTGACAGCCTGCGAAGGATTATTGCAAATAGATATATTTGATCCAAATTCCGAGAGTGATTTCGCCTTATCTACAATTTTAGAGTCTGCTTCAAAACCTTTTGGAGAACAAATTGTCACATTAACACCCAACATTGAACCGCATATCATTAATGAGTTTGCAACATTATTACCATCTCCTATATAAGAAAGATTTATTCCTTTAAGCTCCCCATACTTCTCCTGAATTGTTAAGTAATCAGCCAGTGCCTGACAAGGATGTTCAAGGTCCGTCAAAGCATTAATAACAGGAATAGTAGACCACTGAGCATATTCTTCTAGTTCTTGCTGAGAGAAGGTCCTAATCGCGAGAACATCACAGTATCGACTCAGAACTCTTGCTGTGTCTTTGATAGGTTCCCCCCTACCAAGTTGTGTGATTTTAGGATTCAAATCAACAGTCTGACCTCCTAGTCTTGCCATTGCAACTTGAAAACTAACTCTTGTTCGTGTAGAAGCTTTTTTGAATATCAATCCAAGAACTCTGTTCCCAAGATCTATTTTTCTATTCCCTATTTTTAGCTCTTTAGCTAATTCAAATAAGGATAAGATCTGCTCACTATTTAAATCGGATGAAGAAAGAAAATTTCTATTACTGAAAGAAGTTAATTTAGAAGCTAAGCTATGTGATGCTGAAGCCATAAATAAGCCTCAAATAACCTTTATCGGGGATAAAGGTTATAAAAGTCAAGTCTATTAGCTTAAAACTTTTTCAGGCATGACACTATTAGATAACATATCTTTAAGCTCATCCCCCTCTATTACTTCTTTCTCAAGGATCTTTTGAGAAATATCTTCTAACAAGGAGAGATTATTCTTAAGAATGTTTAATGCACTTTCATGGGCATCATCTACCAAACTTCTTACTTCTTTATCAATTGCTTGTGCAGTTGCATCACTTAGTTCTCTTCTTGGATTGTTATTTCCTCCCAGGAACTGGCCTCCTCCTTGCTTGTCATATGCGAGAGGTCCAAGGATATCACTCATACCATATGTACCTACCATTTGTTCGGCTAAATCAGTAGCTCTTTGAAGATCATTAGAAGCTCCGGTTGTAATTTTGCCAAAAATTATTTCTTCTGCTGATCTCCCTCCCAGTAGGGTGGCTATCTGACCTTGTAAATCTTCTTTTGAATTTAAAAATCTTTCCTCTGTAGGCAATTGGAGAGTATATCCTAGAGCACTCATCCCTCTTGGGACTATTGAAATTTTAGCAACCTTGCTACCACCAGGCATTAGATGACCAACTATTGCATGGCCAACTTCATGGTAGGCCACAATCTTTTTCTCATCATCTTGCAAAACCCTACTTTTTTTCTCTAAACCTGCAACTACTCTTTCAATAGCTTCGTTCAGATCTTTTTGTTCAACTGCAATCCTTTTACCTCGGGCTGCTAATAGGGCTGCTTCATTGACCATGTTAGCCAAGTCAGCCCCGGCAAAGCCACTTGTAGCTTGGGCAATACGATCTAAATCTATTTCATTTGATAATTTTACTTTCTTTGTATATATTTCCAAAATTGTTTTTCTACCTGAAAGATCGGGTCTATCTACAAGTACTTGCCTATCAAATCTGCCAGGACGTAGTAAAGCTGCATCTAAGACTTCAGGTTGGTTAGTTGCAGCAAGGACAATAACCGGTTTATCGGTTGAAGCAAATCCATCCATTTCTGTGAGGAGCTGATTGAGAGTCTGTTCTCTTTCATCATTTCCACCAACAACTCCCATTGAACCTGATCTACTTTTACCAATAGCATCAAGTTCATCAATGAAAATAATACAAGGAGCTTTTTTCTTGGCTTGCTCAAATAAATCTCTAACTCTTGCTGCACCAGCACCAACAAATAATTCTACGAACTCAGAACCAGAGATAATAAAGAAAGGTACTTCTGCCTCACCAGCTACTGCTTTGGATAAAAGAGTTTTACCTGTTCCAGGAGGTCCAACCAGTAATACACCTTTAGGTATTCTCGCACCAATATCAGTATATCTCTGGGGCTTTTTCAAGAAATCAACTATTTCAGTCAATTCGTCTTTTGCTTCATCAACACCTGCAACGTCTTCGAAAGTAACTTTGGATTCATCATCAGGAACATAAACTTTAGCTTTACTTTTGGTAAAACTTAAGGCTCCCTGAGCTCCTCCTCCTCCCATGCTTCTACGAGCGAAAAACTGTAAAACTAGGATGAAAATAAGAGGTGGTACGACCCAACTTAAAATGGTAGTAAAAATGTTTGGTTTCTTTGGAGGCGCTGCCGCAAATTCCACACCTTTTTTCTCGAGCCTTTGAGGTAGCTCCATATCGAATATTGGAGTTGTGGCTAAAACTGAAGGAGCGCCTTCTTCTGCTGAAGAAAGTTCATATCTGATTTGATCTTGGGTTATGTACGCTCGCTTAACTTCTCCATCATCAACTTGATTTATGAAAAGTGAGTAAGGAACTCTTGGAACTTGTGTATTTGAGCTAGGGAAAAAGCTGCTGAAAAGAAGAAGCGCTCCAAAACCTATAAGAATTAAATTAATTATTCCAAAACGTCTATTGGGTTGATTCTCGTCCTGTCGTATTGGCATTAGCAAAAACTTGATTGATACTAAGTTAAACAAATTTCATGCCAAATCGACTTCTTTGACTGGAGGGAGATCCGAACGAATATCAAATTTCTAAAAATTAACTCACTAAATAAGCAGACTCCAACAAAGATCTTCTCCTTTTCGTTCTAAAAGAGAATGTTGCAATTTGTAGGTAGAATTTATTGATTCAAATCCAAAATTGTTCAGAGGGCTCATTGAAGATATACCTCCTAAGAGTTTTGGAGCAATAAAAACTGCTACTTCCTGAACACATTCAGCCTCAATCGCACTTGTTGCTAGAAGTGGGCCGCATTCCCAAAGAATTTTATTGCAACCTTTTTCCGAAAGCGAGATTAGCAATTCAGATGGATCATCAGAATTTAATCTTAATCTCTCTGGACCACTTGGCAAATCGGAAAAGAAAGCTTCATCCCCCTCTGGACCATAAGCAATTAAGGTTTTAGCAATTTTTGTATCCCAAAGTTTTGCAGATAGAGGTAAGTCCAAAGTTCTAGAGAAAACGACTCTTAAAGGTTCAATTTCTGATTTTCCCCTTGAAGTCAAAAGAGGATTATCGGCCCGAACTGTTCCTCCACCAACTATTACCGCATCACATCTGGATCTGATTTGATGAACTGAATCCCTAGCAGTAACACCTGTAATCCACTTACTAGAACCATTCAGCAAACCTATCCTTCCATCAAGACTCATGGCCCATTTTAGAATTCCCCACGGTCGACCATTACGAACTCGGAAAATAAATTCGCGATTAATCTCTTCGCATTCTTTCTTTAAAACACCTTCTATCACATCCAATCCAGAGTCTTTCAATCTTGAAATTCCATTTCCTGAAACCCTAGGATCTGGATCTACCATCCCAATAACAACTCTTTTCAAACCAGCTTTTATAATTGCTTCTGTACAAGGAGGGGTTAAGCCTTGATGGCAACAGGGCTCTAAGGTTACGACTATTGTTCCATCAATTGATTTCTCTCCAGCTTGATTAAGTGCTTCTATTTCAGCATGAGCGTTTCCCGCACCAGTGTGATATCCCTCTCCAACAAGCCTACCAATCGAATCCAGAACAATTGCTCCCACAAGGGGGTTTGGGCTTGTTCTGCCTTCTGCCAATAGTGCTAGTTGGATGGAACGTCTCATCCATGGCACCCATATTTTTTTATCGACAGAAAAATCAATCATTTTTTTCAACCAATGTTCTCCATTCGTTTACTAAATAAGGCGGAATTGGTAAATCATTTATCAATCCTGGCAAGCTCAATCTTAAGGGTCTGTTTTTATCCAAGTCAGCAATCAAAGGGGAAATATCAAATTCTGCAGCAGAATCATTCAAAATTTCAAGATTAGTCTTACTGTTTTTTGTGATGTCTTTTAATTCCCAAGTCTTTCGGCCTGAGCTAACTATCAAATTAGTTGGATGATCAATCCTTAATGAGCCTGGATAACCCACAATTCTAAAAATTAATTTTTTTGAGACTTTTGAACTTGGATAAACGATAATCTGCCAAGTTTGATAATCAAGGTCTTGCAGGCTTTCTATACTTCTTTTAATCTCTCTTTTCTGATCATATATAATGGCTTTTGAATCTGCATAAGCTTTATTTAGCAGAGTAAAAAAACAACAAAAAATCAAAAGACAAGAAATTATTAGGCGACAAAAATCACGAAACCATTTAATCACATATATCACTTTGCTCTGATTCAAGAAGTGCATCTAATACTATTGCTGAGCTAACGAGTGACTGATATTTCTTAATGATACGCTGATTACGTTCAATTATTTTTGAAGAATCATATTTTTCTGAATGATTAATAGGATTTTTAAAAACTTGAACGCCATCATCCATTAATTCTAAATCTTTTTGTTGATTAATAAGAGCTATCAAAATTTCATGGAGTCGGGATCTTCTAGATGAATGTTCCTCAGATTCTTTTTTTTTAAGATTCACAAAATTTTAAAAATAACTATTGAAGTTTTAGTTGATTTTCAAAGAAAAAATAGTAAAGCTATAAAAAAGAAATTTTTCTACGTCCATTTATTTAACCCATGCCTGAGGAGTCAAATCAGATTCACGTAATAGGAATTGATACATCATGTATTGAAAGTTTTTTTGAAGCTAAAAAAATACCAATTTTCAAAGCTGAAAGAATAACTGGTCCAAAAAGAATTTTAGATTCATTCAAAATTTGGTTAAAGGATAAAAATATAAAAAATCATAAATTTGAGTTCATTTGTACTGACAAATTAAAAGACTTCATTGCTTTATTAAAAAAGAAAGAGAAAAAAACAATTGTGTTTTCGGGCGGTGATCCTCTTTGGTTTGGAATAGGTAGGTTATTAATTCAAAACTTTCCATTATCAAAACTTTATTTTGAACCAGCAGCTACCTCTTTCCAACTGGCTTTTTCCAGACTTGGTAAACCCTGGCAAAATACACAATGGATCAGTCTGCATGGAAGAGACTTCCTTCCATTTGAAAAAGCAATTAAAAAGTTTCCTTCTTCACTTGTGGTTTTAACCGACTCAAATAATGGAGGTGCTAAAAAAGTTTATAAACTACTTAAGTCATTGGAGCTTGAAGGGAAATATGATTTTTGGACTTTCGAAAGGCTCGGATACCTAAATGAAAGAATTTTAAAGATTTCTTGTACTGATGATTTCCCAATTGACCTTGATCCATTGCATCTCGTTATTCTTTTTCAAAAAGAAAAGCCATTAGCATCATCAGAAGAATTACCTTTATTTGGAATTAATGATTCAGTTTTTCTTCAAAATTCAGACTGCCCTGGATTAATGACAAAAAAAGAGATTAGAGTTCAAATTCTTGCCGAACTTAATCTCCCAAAACAAGGCATAATATGGGATATAGGTAGTGGTGTTGGTAGCATAGGTCTAGAGGCATTAAGGATATCTCCAAAATTAAAGTTAGTATCCATTGACAAAAGAATAGGAAGTAAGAATATTATTGAAGAGAATGCTAGAAGGCTTGGTGTTAATCCATCTTTAATTATTGAAGACGAGGCACTAAATATATTAAAAGAAAAGAGAATTACACATAATTTTATACATCCAGATAGAGTTATCATAGGAGGTGGAGGATCAAAATTAGATTTAATTATCAAAGAAGTATTGAAACTAATAAACAGTGCTTGTATAATAGTTGTACCATTAATATCATTAAAATCTATACCAAAATTAGAGTCTATTTTAAAGTCTAAAGTACAAAAGCTATCTATTAGTCAACATCAATCATATAGAGGTATAAGTATTGGAGAAGATATAAGATTATCTCCTTTAAATCCTGTTTTTATTTTGAAAGGTGAGATTCAATAATTTTTACGTTTTATCCGGTTTAGCAACGTGGGGTAGGCCCCAGCCTAATTTATTTCTTAAAACTTGAAAGAACTCATGATCTGAAAGTCTAATGAACTTAACTGGATGATCACTTTTTCTAATTAAAACTCTATCCTCAGGCCATACATAACAGCCTGCACTTCCATCAACTACCATCATTAATCTTTCAGGTGTAGCAGGGAAAACTGTTACTGGCTCTTCATTGCTAAAGACAAGAGCTCTTGATGCCAATGAATGTGGAGATACAGGGGTAAGCTGTAAAACAGGACAGTCAGGAGTAATTACTGGCCCCCCAGCGCTAAGTGAATAGGCAGTTGAGCCAGTAGGAGTAGAGAGAATCACACCATCTGCAGAAATATCCACGGGCGCATGCCGACCAACAGAAATTTCAAAATGACACATACTTGTCATAGGTTCTCTATGTAATGCCATTTCATTTAGGCAAAGAGCTTCCCATCTGCATTGATCTCCTCTCATAACACTTACTACTAGACTTGTTCTCTCCTCAATATTCCATTGCCTTGCAACTAAATGTTTAAAAATTTTTTCTATATCTGATAGATACGCCTCAGCTAAAAACCCTAAATGTCCTGTATTTACAGTGAGAATAGGGATACCCAATGGCGCAGTTTGTCTTGCCGCAGATAAAACAGTTCCATCCCCTCCTAATACAACAGCAAACAAAATTGAAGAATCAAATCCATCTGGAATACATGATTTATATCCTTGTGAACTCATATATTGATCAGGGTTAGTAAAACCTAATAAGCCGCCTGCGCTACTAACTCTGACCACCTCAAAACCAGAATTTTCTAGTTTATTTTGAAAAGTTTTTGCTGTCTCCACAGCAAGCTCTTTCCCATCATTAACGATCAGTCCAACTCGGGGCACCGATCATACTTCTCAAACTATTTATCAATATTAGCAATTAAATGTCGAAAATATTTATTCAATACTATTAAAAGTTAACTCAAAAATATCTAAGTTTAAAATTGTTCTAAAAATCTGAGATCACTTGTATATAACTTTCTAATATCATCTACTCCATGACGAACCATGCAAAATCTTTCCACCCCAAGTCCAGCAGCAAATCCACTATATTTTTCTGGATCAATACCTAATTCTTCTAGGACAGCAGGATCTACCATCCCGCAACCCATAACTTCTAACCATTTACCTCTCCATTGAACATCAACTTCTGCTGATGGCTCCGTAAAGGGGAAATAACTAGCTCTAAATCTAATAGGAAGATCTCCAAAAAACGCTTTTAAAAAAGCCATTACAGTACCTCTTAAATGACTAAAATCAATTTTTTCATCAATTGCTAAGACCTCAATCTGGTGAAAGACAGGCGAATGAGTGGCATCAACTGCATCTCTTCGATAAACCCTGCCAGGAGAGACAATTCTTACAGGGGGCTTTTTGCTTTCAAGACAACGAATCTGAACAGGCGAAGTATGAGTTCTTAAAAGGTATTCACCTCCCAAATAGAAAGTATCTTGCATATCTCTTGCAGGATGGTCAGGTGGAATATTTAGGGCTTCGAAATTGTAATAATCATTCTCTATCTCAGGTCCTTCAGAAACTTGGTAACCAAGGCCCAAGAAAAGATCAATTATTTGCTCAGTAGTTGTTATTAAGGGGTGCCGATGTCCTTGAGAAATACCTTTTGGAGGTGCTGTAACATCTATAGTTTCTTTTATTAATATCTGATTTAAAGCCTGAGCTTTTAAAATTTCAAGCTTTTCCTTTATTAATTCTTGCAATTGAGTTTTTAAAACGTTGGCTCTCTGGCCAATTAAAGGTCTTTCCTCATTAGAAAGATTTTTCATCCCTCCCAATAGAATTGAGAGCTTTCCTTTCTTTCCAAGGAAACCCAACCTTAATTTCTCTATTGATTCAAAATTTTCAGAAGCTGCAATTTCTTTTGCAGCTTCGCTTTCTAGAATCTCAAGCTCATTAATGAGCTGTTTTAGGGATAATGTTGAACTCAATGAACTCCAATCTCGAGTACTAGTTTAATCGGCAACATGTCCCAATTCTAAAAACCAATTGATAAAAAATGAAACCATTGAGAATTTTAATTAGTAATGATGATGGGGTTTTCGCAGAAGGAATAAGAACACTTGCAACATCTGCAGCGAACAGAGGACATAAAGTTACGGTTGTTTGTCCAGATCAAGAAAGATCCGCAACTGGTCATGGATTAACTTTACATTCACCAATACGCGCTGAAAAAGCAGACGAATTATTTGGTGAAGGTATTAAAGCTTGGGGATGTAGTGGTACCCCCGCTGATTGCGTAAAACTCGCACTTAATGAACTTCTTGATCAAAAACCAGACTTAATCCTTTCGGGAATTAATCATGGACCTAATCTTGGTACGGATATTTTTTGCTCAGGAACTGTTGCTGCTGCACTTGAGGGGACTTTGGATGGGATCCCATCTATTGCAGTAAGCATTGCAAGTTTTCAATGGAAAAGTTTTAGTTTTGCTGGAAAACTTGCCTTAGATATTGCAGAGAAAGCAATTAAACAAAGTTGGCCAAAAAACTTACTCCTAAATTTGAACATTCCTCCTTGTGAAGAAAAAGAAATGGGAGATTTGGTGTGGACAAGACTTTCAATACGACAATACGAAGAGCAATTCATTCGCAGGGTCGATCCAAGAGGCAACACCTATTTTTGGATGGCTGGGGAAGCCGTAAAAGATCTTCAATCAGCTGGAGAAGGACCTAAAGAATGGCCAAGTGATGTTTCGCAAATAGCTTTATGTTCTCCTTCAATAACACCTATTCAACCTGATCTATTTTGGAGAGGGAATCTGGATAATTTGCCAAAATTAATGTAAAAATTAGTTTTTCCTAAAAATTCTTTGCAATAACCATAAAGAAAAAATCAGACCAATCAAGTGGGCAAATAAAACTTGGGTATTACTCAAGACAGAAAGCATCTCTAAAGAAGTAATTGGATAATTTTCCATTGCTCTCATACCTGCTCCAATGGAAATCCCAGGGGCTTGCATTGAAGCCTGTACGAACAAAGCTCCTGCGAGAGATTGATATCCAACCGAAGAAAAAATCAATCCGACCAAATCGACAATCAAGCCTCTCTTAAGTAAGCGACTTGTTTCACCTCTACTTGGGCGCGCCTCGCTGCCTAAAGCTCTACCAGTCTTTACTATCAACCAGCCTTGCCAAAGGCTAATTAGTAATAAAATGAATGCCAATGTCGTGAGAGACAAACCTGGTCCTAAACCCAATGCTCTCTCTGAGTTTCTAGCTAAACTACTTCCAACATTGTTGAACAACAAAACACCCACTACTACTACACCTAAAATTGTTTGAATCCAAAACCGAAGCCAACCAATTCTTCTCATCCCTAGAGAAAGCAATTGAAAGTCGCGTTGATCTGCTATCACGATGAATAAGGCGATAAACCAAACTTGCCATCTAAGCACAAAAATTGCACGTTTATCTTGATTCCTCTCTGTGCTCCTGAAAACGCAAAACTGCCTACAGCACTGGCTTTAGGTAGTTTCGATGGTCTTCACTTAGGTCATAAAAAAGTAATAAAAGCCATCTTAAAAGAGCCAATTGGTGTACCTACAGTTGTAAGTTTCTGGCCGCATCCGCGGGAAGTTCTCTTTGGAGAATCAAGATTAAGATTAGATTTACCAAATGAAAAAACATTTCTGCTAGAGCCATTAGGAATTGAACAATTAGTTTTAGTTCCTTTTAATAAAACTCTTGCGTCTAAAAATGCTGAGACATTTGTAGATGAAATTTTAGTAAAAACCCTTCATGCTAAACATATAGCAGTTGGAGAGAATTTTAGGTTTGGACGCAATAGAGAAGGTGACGTTTCTACTTTAAAAAAGATAGGTGTATCTCTAGGCATAAAAATTTCAATTATTCCTATCCTTGAGGACCATCATGGTCGTCTTAGTAGTAGCAGAGTACGCAAAGCACTCAATGAAGGTGATTTAAAACATGCCGAATATCTTTTGAAGCGACCATATACCTTTAGAGGAATAGTGGAGAAAGGGAGAGGTTTAGGTAAAAAAATTGGGTGGCCAACTGCAAATTTAAAAATAGATGGGCGCAAATTTCTTCCATCATTGGGGGTATATGCGGCTTGGGCTTCCATAGCAAATAAAAAAGAACAGTTTTCAGCAGTTATGAATATGGGCCCTCAACCTACTATTGATCCAAACTCATTATCAGCAGTGGAAGTTCACCTTCTAGACAAAGAGATCAACCTATTAGGACAGGAATTAATTATTGAACCTGTACATAGAATTAGACCTCAAAAAAAGTTCGAAAGCATAGAGGCACTAAGCGAACAAATAAGCTTGGACGCAATATTGGCAAAAGAAATATTGACAAAAAACCTCTAAATTCAATTAATTGTGGGATAAGCGTTAGACAATCCCCACACAACGAATAAACCAATGCCCCCTAACAAAAAGACACCCCAAATAAGCACAGTCATATTGTTCTCAGAATCATTTTCCACAATAAAATTTAAATACATATCATCTAATAAAGGATGACATGAAATCAATGCCTGTCACCCCTCCATCTGATAATCGTATTGCTCAATTAATTGACGCAAACCTTGATAGAGCTAGAGAAGGGCTTCGAGTTATGGAAGATTGGTGCAGGTTTGGCCTAAAGAGGAGAGATTTCTCTATTCAAATCAAAGATTGGAGGCAACAACTAGGAATACATCACCACAACATTTATCGAAAAGCAAGGTTTACATCCAAAGACCCCGCTATGGGAGTTTCACATCCATTACAAGAAGTCAGATCAACCCCTGAGACTGTATTTATTGCAAATTCATCCAGAGTTCAAGAGGCCTTAAGAGTAATAGAGGAATTCACTCGAATAACAGATCCGAAGCTTTGTGAAATAGCAACCAAAATTAGATATGAAACTTATGAGATCGAAATCAAAGTTCTCAATGCGACAGAAGGTATCAATAAAAGACAAATTCTAAAAGATTGTTCCTTATATTTAATAACCACAAACATTAGAAACCTCGAAGAGATTGTTCTTCAGGCTCTAAAAGCAGGTGTAAAAATAATCCAATATAGAGAGAAACTTTTACAAGATAAGGAAAAAGTTTCACAAGCCAAATTCTTAGCTTCTCTTTGTAAAAAATATAATTCACTATTTATAGTCAATGATCGCATCGATATCGCACTTGCTGTTGAAGCCGATGGGATTCATTTAGGACAAGAAGACATACCAACAAAAATCGCAAGAGAGCTTCTAGGGACTGAAAAGATTATTGGCCGAAGCACACACTGCCTTGAAGATATAAAAGATGCCGAAGTAGAAGGCTGTGATTATATTGGTATAGGACCAGTATTTCCCTCGAAAACTAAAAAGCAACTAAATCCAATTGGCATTAACTACCTTAAAAAGGGATTAAATGAAACTTTCCTACCCGCTTTTGCTATTGGGGGAATCAATAGCGCAACTATTAAGGAATTAAACAAGATAAACAATCTACGCATAGCCGTTTCAGATGCAATCATTAATTCAACCAACCCCTTTTTGACAACTCAAGAGCTTCTCAAATTTCTAACATGAAATTAAAAATTAACGGTGAAATTAAAACTATTGACAACTCTAATGAAGATTTTCTACTGGAAGGTTTACTTGAACACTTAGGTTTTAAACCTCAGTTGGTTGTAGTTGAGTTAAATGGTGAAATAATTAGCCCAAAAGTTTGGATAAGTACAAAAGTAAAAAATGGTGATTGCTTAGAGGTTGTGACAATTGTTGGTGGAGGTTCCTACAGTTGATTAAACCGACAAAAATAAATGTTCAAACTTACTCGCTTTAACTGGTTGAAAAGAAAAAGATTTTTTTCTTTTCTAGTTATTTCTTCAATAATTTCCTCTTTTTTATTTATCAATCCTGACCCGGCATCAGCGGCCAGTGGAGGACGTATTGGTGGTGGAAGTTTTCAGTCACCGTCACCACGGAGCCAAAATTACGGAGGCTATGGAGGTAATAACTTTCGAGGCTATGGGAGTGGATACAGAGGTGGTGGTATTGGCTTTCCTTTCTTATTGCCAATATTTGGCTTTGGTGGTGGTGGGATTTTTGGGTTTTTAATACTTATGTCAATCGTTGGTGTGATTGTTAATTCATTTAAAAACTCTTCAAATTTTTCCAACTCAAGCAATAACTCAATACTTTCTCAATCAACGAACCCATCCAAAGTTTCATTAATACAGTTTCAAATTGGCTTACTAGCAAGTGCAAAAGAGATTCAAATGAAGCTTAGAGAGCTTGCTTCTTCTTCAAACACCTCAACTTCATCTGGGCTTCAAAGAGTTCTTCAAGACACAACACTCGCCTTACTAAGGAAGCCTGAATTATGGGTCTATTCAAATATAGAAACAGGTTCCGTTCCATTTGCCTCCGCAGAATCAACATTTAATCGAATCTCAATAACTGAAAGAAGCAAATTAAAAGCTGAACTCACATCAAACTATTCCGGTCAAATAACTACACCAACAAATAATGAATCCAATCCTGGTGATTCAGATTCAACAAATGAATACATCGCTATTACGATTTTAGTAGCGACAAAAAAGGATTTAAGACTAAACGATTCCCTAAGCAACGAACAAATCACAGAGGCATTGAGACTATTAGGATCAATCTCATCAAATGACCTAATCGCCCTAGAAGTTATCTGGCAACCTGACGGAGAAGGAGAGACTTTGAGAGAAGAAGAGCTAATAACTCAATACCCAAATCTTAAACATTTATAAAGTCAGTGTCATAAGTAACAAAAAACCTGATTTCTTTATATTTTTTTCATCTTATTTACGTAAAGAAGCGTCAAAAAACATACAAATAAGAGTTAGCATTCCGTGACAGTCATTTTTAAAATAGAAGTGTCGGCTTCTTCGCAACCAGAACCTCGTTCAATGAAATGGGAAAGCTCAGGAGAGCTCGCTCAAAGAGATTTATCTGAATTAGTCACTCGTCTTCTCGATGTTGAATCCAGCAACAATAGTGATGAGCTAACAAGACTGGGTAGCAAATATGACGAAGAATCTTAAGACCATAAATACCCCCTTGCGCTCCTTGAGTTAATAGCTCAACTTAGGAGAAAGAAGAGAGTGTAATGAGGCAAAAGACTATTCAATGGATAAACACACCAGTTATTACTGAAGCAATATTCCGTTATGAGAAAGGGCTATTGCCTAATTCCATGAAGTTGTGGTTAGAACAGGTTCTAGAAATAAATTCAAGCAAAGATTAGGCTAATAAAATTCTAATAGCAGCCATTGCTGCACCATAACCATTATCAATATTCACTACTAATAATCCTGGTGCACAACTTGCAAGCATTCCTTCCATAGCTGTTTTACCTCCACCACTAATCCCATATCCGACTGAAACTGGAAGTCCAATAATTGGCTGAGGAATTAATCCAGCGAGTACCGTAGGCAATGCTCCCTCCATGCCGGCACATGCAATAACTACTTTTGCTGATTTTATTTCTTCAAGCCTATCTAGCAGCCTGTGAAGTCCTGCGACACCAATATCAATCAACAATTTAGTTTTTATTCCATGCAAATTCAAAGCTATTTCTGCTTCGGAGGCAACTCCTACATCACTTGTTCCTCCAGTCAAAATAATTACTTCTTCCTCAGAAGAAGTACACTCCTGAAAATCCCCCATAGTTAAACAACCAGATATTTCATGAAATTCTGCAGAAGGAAATTCAACTAAAAGTTTCTCTCCTTTTTCTTTGGACAGTCTTGTCACCAAAGCAGTTTCAGATTCAAGTTGATATTTTTTCAATATTTCAGAAATTTGTTCAATTGTTTTATGCTCCCCCCAGATAGCCTCAATCACACCAAGTCGACTTCGCCTCTGAAAATCAATAATTGATTGATTCATCTTTACTCTGGATTTAATTCCCCTTCAAAAATCAATGGGAAAGGATTTCCACTAGTTTCACCTGTTTCGTTTCTGGCAATTTTTTCGAAATCCTGCTGGATATGATTTATTTCTGTCTGAGAGATGTTTTTCCAAACTGCTCTTGACTCCCAACCAATTAATAAGGTCGCTTCTTCAACTTTAGGATCCCAAAAAAGTTGGCGTCCTAGAAAACCATTTTGTTTCAACAACCATGGCTCCCAGCTTCCATGTTCGGCTTTTAACCAAGCATGTTTATATTTTTTCGGGACATCAAGTTTAAGATGCTCGACAATAGATTCCTTTGGGAAATTCACTTTTAATAAAGACTCAGCTTGAATATTTTTCACGTTTCCAAAAATAGTAGAAAGAGTAATCAAAGCAACAAAAAAATACCTAAATATTTTTTCAATAAAATTTTTCTTTCTACTTGTTTTCATTTCTTTTCATCAAAACAACTGCATGACAACATATACCTTCCTCTCTCCCTTCAGCACCTAATTTCTCATTTGTAGTTGCTTTAACTCCTATATCATCAATGTCAACTCCTATTTTCTTAGATATTTTCTCTTTCATCAAGTCAATATAAGGTTTTAATTTTGGCCTTTCAGCTACAACAACTGAATCAATATTTTGAATTTGCCAACCTTTCTTTTCAATTAATTCCACTACCTGTTCAAGAAGAATCAAGCTATCTGCATTTTTCCATTTAGGGTCATCTGGAGGGAAATACTTTCCAATATCTCCCAAAGATAATGCTCCTAAAATGGCATCCATAATTGCATGAGTAAGAACATCTGCATCACTATGTCCATCAAGACCTAAACCTTCAGGATGGTTTAACTTGACCCCTCCGAGTATCAAAGGGCGACCAGGAACCAATCTGTGCATGTCATAACCGTTTCCTATTCTTAAGCGCACTTCAGTTTTCAATAATGAACTTCTTTTATCGAATGATAATTGGTCGAGCTTCCAAAGTTCGAACAAATCGGGTCTGCGGGACTGCGTTCTGATTTCTCTTTGCTTCTGCCTCCATTCTTTAATTAATTTATGGTTACCACTTAGTAGGACATCAGGAACTTTCATACCTTTGAACTCTGAGGGTCGAGTGTATTGCGGATGTTCTAAAAGGAACTCATTATGACTTTCCTCGTCTAATGATTCGGCACTACCTAATGTTCCAGGCAAAAGACGTACTACTCCATTAATCACAGTTATTGCAGGAATTTCTCCACCTGTAAGAACAAAGTCTCCAATTGAAATTTCTTCATCAGCGAGAGTCCGAATCCTCTCATCAAACCCCTCATAGCTACCACATATCAATATGAGTTGATCTTCTTTTGACCACCTAAAAAAATCAGATTGAGATATTTTTCTCCCTTGTGGAGTCATTAAAAGTACCTTCTTTTTATTGAGCTTTGGAACTTGATCAAATATCGAAAAATAAGGTTCTGGCTTCAAGACCATTCCAACGCCTCCCCCATATGGTTCATCGTCAACTTTTCGATAATTATCTATTGCATGGTCACGAGGATTGTGTATATGAATTGATGCAATCTTCTCTTCAAATGCCTTTTTTATAAGTCCATGATTAAAAAAATTTTTAAATGCCTCTGGGTAAAGGCTTACTACATCAAACCTGAATTTACTCATATAAATTAGCTCCCTTCATAACCAAACTCATTAAGCCGAGAAGATTTACTTCTCCAGTCAGGAACAACTTTAACAAACAATTCTAAATAAACATTTCCATTAATTAAAGTTTGAATTTGGAGTCTAGATTCCTGTCCAATTTTCTTCAACATACTTCCACCTTTACCAATTAAAATTCCTTTCTGACTTTTTTTCTCAACACAAATAGTTGCAAGAATACCTGTTCTGGGACTTTCTTTAGATTTTTTTTTCGAGGGTATATCTTCAATTTTATCAATAGAGACTGCAACACTATGAGGGACCTCTTCGCGTGTATTAATTAACACTTGTTCTCTTATAAATTCAGCCATTAAAAACTTCTCAGGATGGTCACAAGTCATATGACTTGGATACAACTGAGGTCCCAAAGGTAGTTTTTCTTCTATTTCATTAATCAATTCATTACATCCCTGACCTGTAAGAGCACTACAACAAAATACTGGCCAATTTGTACCCTCAAAAAAATCCAAATATTCATTCTTCCTTTCTTTAAATTGACTCAATTGAACAAGATCCCATTTATTCAAGGCAATAATCACTGGTATTTGTAAATTTCTAATCAAATTCAGAATAAATGCATCACCCCTACCTGGAGAATGATTGGCTTCAAAAATAACTAAAACTGCATCCACTTCTCCAATAGATCTCTTAGCACTCTGAACAAGTCTTTCACCTAATAAATGATGGGGTTTATGAATACCAGGAGTATCTACAAAAATAATTTGAGAATTTTCATTAGTAAGTATTACTTTTAATCGATTTCTAGTGGTTTGAGCGATGGGTGATGTAATTGCTATTTTCTCACCAATAAATTTGTTTATGAAAGTTGATTTGCCAACATTGGGTCTACCTATTAATGCAATAAATCCTGACTTAAAATTCTCTTGATTTAAATCTCCCAAAGACATTTTCTTTCTCTACGATTATCTATAGCCTTACTCTAAAAGAGCAATAAAACCATGAATGAACAGAAACCAACTTTTAAAGAGGCTATGCAAGCATCAATGATTTGGTGCAAAAGTTGGGAAAATGATGAAATAAGTGACGAAGTTATTTCTGATCGCATTGGCGAGCTTATTAAAACAGTAGAGGGTGCAAGAGGATTTTTTGCTGTAAGTCTCTCAATAGATTGCCCTTTAATAGATAGATTGCCTGATGCATTAATTTTTAAATTAAGAAGTTCTGGAGAAATCGTTGTTGACTTAACCGTAAAGAATCTTGCTATGAGTTCAGCGATGATAATTACACACCGAAATAATAAAGATCCGCAGGAAATCCAATCAGAGAGAATAAAAATCCGGTGTATTGAATTACTTAAGCTATTAGATTCGACTAAGGTAAAAAAACGTTTAGATGTTTTGCTTGAAGCAACAAAAGGGAATGGAACGGATTTGACGTTTCTTAATAAATGGGGGTATAACGATGAGCAAATTAATGCAATATCAGAAAGTATTTATGAAATTGCAACATAAAAAAAGAGCCTTTCGGCTCTTTTTTTATGTTGCAATTTATTAGTCTTAATCTCTTCTGCCACCACCTTGTAGAGCAATAATCAGACGAAGAACAAAAACAAATAAATTTATATAAGTTAAGTACATTCCTAATGCACCTGCTAAATACTGTTCATCATTGTACCTTCTTGGCATAGTGTAGAAATCTACAAAAGACATCGCAACAAAAAGTACAGTTCCAAAGCCAGCAATCATTAGCTCAAAGCCGCTGCCTCCAAACATTCCTGGAGCAAATAATCCACCAATGAACTGGAAAACCATTGCAATAATCAGACCAAGCAAACCAAGACCAACGGCACCTTGCAAAGCTTGACCGACGTTATCACTCATTTTTCTACCTACAGAAGAGGCAATCACGAAGGTGATTCCAGTAGCAAATACAGCTGTTCCTATTGCTCCCATCCCTGCAACTTGAATTGCTAACCCAACAATCCCACTTAGAGTAAAACCAGTAAGCAAGCTGAATCCGGTCAATAGTGGAAGCGCTTTAGAATTATTTGCATTATTGGCAGCACTGCTTGCCATGAAAAATAAAACTATTTCTGCAATAAATGCGACTATAAATAGTGGACCAAATAAAGGATTGTTAGTTGCTTGTAAAGAAAGTCCTCCTAATACACCTAATCCGGTTAATGCCATTCCTCCGCCTACATAAGGCAAGGCTTTATTAACTACATTTGGGCCAATGAGCGCACTTGATTGTGCTTCACGAATAGCTTGTTGAAAATTGCTGTTTGCTGGCATAACGCACCAGATAATTATTAATACCCATTTTGGCACAAAAAAAATAAGTCTCCATGAATGTGAATGCGGATGACCCTATCGTCTTTTTTTATCTAACTCTGCGTAAGCATCAACAACACTTTGAACAAGTGGATGTCTTACTACATCTGCTGAGGTAAGCCTGCAAACTGAAATCCCATCAACCTTTTCGAGTAAATTTGCTGCTTCAACAAGTCCACTCATTTGTCCAAATGGCAAGTCAACTTGGGTTATATCCCCAGTTACCACCATTCTTGATCTTTCACCTAAACGAGTAAGAACCATTCTCATTTGCGCTTGAGTCGTATTTTGAGCTTCATCAAGTATCACAAAAGATTCTTCTAAAGTTCTGCCTCGCATATATGCCAAGGGAGCAACTTCAATCACGTTCTTTTCAATAAGTAAATTAGTTTTTTCTTGTCCAAGTAAAGAGTGTAGAGAATCATATAAAGGTCTTAAATAAGGATCAACCTTTTGCTGTAAGTCTCCAGGTAAAAAGCCCAATCTTTCTCCAGCTTCAACTGCAGGTCTTGTTAAAATAATTTTCTCAATTTTTCTCTCAGTTAGCATTCTCACAGCTAATACAGTTGCTAAAAATGTTTTACCTGTTCCTGCTGGGCCTAAAGCAAAAGTAAGATCACTTTTTTCCATAGCTTCTACATAAAATTTTTGTCTAATTGTTCTTGGTCTTAGAAGATTTCCTCTTTGACTTTTAGCTAAAACTTTATTTGTTGATTTAGCGTGATCATTTTTTTTTCCATTGTCTAATGCTTTCGCCGCGGCATATAAATCAACGGCAGAAACAATTTGTCCTTCTTCCCAAATTGGTCTAACCAATTCAACTAGTGCTGCAGCTCTTTCTATTTGATAAGAAGTGCCTTTTATTTCAAGTTGCAATCCTCTCAATACAAAAGCAGCCCCTGAAAGAGTTTCCAATCTATGAAGTGTTGACTGACCAGTTCCAGACAAAGCAGTAGCAGAATCGGAATCAGGCAGATCTATACAAAAGCGACCTTCAGTGGTTGCTTCATTCATAAATATTCTTGAAGTTATTAATACTCATCAAAACTTCTTATTCAGAAGTTTCCGATGCAGCTGCATCTTTTTTCTTTGCTGATCTTTCTTTTTCTTGTTTTTGCTTACCTAGCACTTCAGCGGGCCGAACTTTCTTTTCAAGAAGTCCTCCTTTTTCTAATAATGTTCTTACTGCATCAGTAGGTTGTGCACCTTGTCCTAGTCGAGTTCTCAAAGCCTCTGTATCTAACCTAGTTTCTTTGGTTCTTGGATTGTAAAAGCCTAGCTCTTGTAGAGGGCGACCATCTCGCCTTGAAGTGCTATTACAGGCAACTAGACGAAAACTGGATTCACGCTTTTTACCAAACCGCTTAAGGCGGAGCTTGATCATCTTCGATTTATTTGTAAGTGGATTGAACTCAAAAGTTCTTCATTCTAATAATACTCCACAGATGATTAATTTAGCCTTTTGATATCTCTAAAGATCACCAAAACCTTTCTTTTTCTTAACTGGCCTCTGTCTTCGGGGGGCAGAACCTGGGGCCCCTCTACCTTTTCTTGACTGATATGGATTAACACCTGATGAGGACATTCCAGGGATTCCTCCATCCATGCCAGGAAGTCCTTCTCCAGAAGACATCTGCTTCATCAAGCCTCGCATCCTTTGGAAATCAGCAAGAACCTTATCAACATCTGCAGGCTGATGTCCACTACCACTAGCGACTCTCCTACGTCTTGATGGTTGTGCTGCCAATAATTCAGGCTTATTCCTCTCCTCTACAGACATTGAACCAATCATTGCCTCGATTTTTTTTAGTTGATCTTCTCCGCTTTTGATCATTCCATCATCAATTTTATTCATCCCAGGAATCATTTTTATCAATCCCCCCAAAGAGCCCATTCTCTTTATCATCCTCATTTGTTTTACGAAATCCGAGAAATCAAAAGTTGCTTCTTGAAGCTTCTTTTGCATGATTTCCGCATCAGCAATCTCAACTTCTTTCTGTGCTTTTTCAACAAGAGTTAAAACATCACCCATCCCTAAGATTCTGCTAGCCATCCTCTCGGGATAAAAAGGTTGCAATGCCTCAACCTTTTCTCCAGTCCCTATAAATTTGATTGGTTTTCCACTGATTTTTCTAATAGAAAGAGCAGCTCCACCTCTTGAGTCTCCATCAAGCTTTGTGAGAACAGCACCTGTTATTCCTACTTTTTCATGAAAACTTCTGGTAATGTCTGCAGCCTCTTGGCCAATCATTGAATCGACAACCAGCAAAACCTCATCAGGTTGAACGGCCTCTTTAATTCGAACCATTTCTCCCATCATCTCGGTATCAATTTGAAGCCGCCCAGCAGTATCTACAAGAACAGTGTCAAATCCTTCGTCTCTAGCTTTTTCAAGGCCTCTTCTGGCAATCTCTTCCGGCTTTGAATTTGAACTTAAATTAAAAACCTCTACACCGATTTGATTTCCAAGAGTTACTAATTGATCAATAGCGGCTGGTCTGTATGTATCTGCAGCCACCAGTAATGGCTTTTGATTCTTTTCTTTAAGAAACAATCCAAGTTTTGCTGTAGCCGTAGTCTTTCCAGCACCTTGAAGTCCAGCCATTAAAATTACGGTTGGTTTTTTCTCTGAATTTGCCAGGGGATCATTCTCTCCCCCCATTACATTTACAAGTTGCTCATGAACTACTTGAATAAATTTCTGACCAGGATTTATACCTCTGACAACCTCTGTACCAACAGCCTTTACTCTTACTTCTTCGATAAAATCTTTTACTACAGACAAACTAACGTCAGCTTCTAATAGAGCTCGCCTAACCTGCTTAAGTGCTTCATCAACATTTTCATCTGAAATTTTAGCTTCACCTTTAAATGCCTTAACAGCATCTTCAAATTGATTAGTTAGTTCATCAAACATTTTTTAGAGTTCCAGAAATAATTTAAAAAATTATTTTTTAATTACCACTAATATAGTCAACTACTAGCCAGGTTTTTTTATTCTTACCTAATATATACCTTACTTTTAAAGATGGAATAACCGTTTCTGATAAAATATCACCAGAAGAACTAATCATTTTATCTTGATAATTTAATTCAACATCTGCAGCAATTCTTTTATCTGATCTTTCAATAATATTTATTGAATTTATATTTGCTTCAATAATCTGTCTTTGACCTAATAATTTATCTTTCTTTCTCTGATCAATAACTCTATTAAACAAAGAGGGTCTTGCAACAGAAAAAAGTAACTGACTTTCTGAACCATTCAAAATATCAGCTTTACCTTTCAACCATGATTCAATAAGTAATTTAACATCTTGATTTGAGGGAGCTACAGAAGTAAGAGGAATTAATTTATTTAAAACCTGTTTTTCTTTATTATTAAATATTTTAGTTGATCCATTATCTTCAATTTTATTATCAACTAGTTTGGCAATTTCAGATTTAGAGATATTATCTAGATCATTATTTCCTGATGGTTTTCTCTGTCTAAGGATTCCTAAGCTTGTTCCAACAAAAAACAACACAATAAAGGCTAAAGCACTTGTACGAATCGGGCGCTTTAAAATAAAAGATTTGAAATCTGAATTTTTAATTAATTCAAATGTTGAATAATATTTTGAAATTATATTTTTAACTAACTCTGATTTAAAGAAAGCTTCTTTACTTTGAAATGGTGATTTAAAAGAATTTTCTTTCAGAATCTCATCTAAAGCCCCACCTGGCATTGGCAAATCAGCTTGTTCCTCTGGGCTATTTGATAAATTACTATCAATTTGTTGTTCCGGGGACAGGGACGATAAGAATGAAAATCCTGCTTTTGCAATTCCTAATGCCCCTTTTGATTCCAACTGCTCTACATAAATTTGTACTTCTTTACTAGCGAACCAATCATCAAGATTTACAGTTTGTATTTCAATATCCCTAAAACCAACTAATACATCTTTTTTCAACCAATTCCTACAGTAGTCACAAAGGGCAGCCAAGGTTTCACCTGGATAATTATCTAACCAGTCTTTTAATTTCTCATCTGAACTGCTTCTAAAACGAGACTCTGCTTGTTTCACATCCCCTAATAAAAGATCAAGGCATCCAATTAATGGCATGGGGTCATAACCATTGATATTGATATTTCGAAGGTATTTTCGTGCTTCTTGCAAGAGTTCTGGTTTCCGGTCACAAAAGCCAGAAGCAATCAAGGCAAAAGCAGCAAGAAAGCCAGCATCTTCGGAACCCCTTCTAAACCAATTTACGTAAATTTTTGATTGTTCTTGTGCAGTTAAAAATTTTCTGATTTGTAGGAAAAATAACTCAAAATCATTTTGATTTAATCCTGCTATTTTTTCTGAATTTCTTTTCCCTTCAAGTCCGCCTCTTTTATTAACAAAGTCTTCCAACAACATCAGGCCTTCCTGATGAGATTTTTCATCCTCTTTCTCTCTGCTTAATAAATCAAGAATTCTGTATGGAAGTAAAGCCTCTAAATCAGATTCAAGGGTTTTTCTTTCTTCAACAAGCTTTCCCATCCTTTGCAATAACTGTATGCCTTCTTGCAGCAAATCTGCTCCTGAAGCGTATCTTCTGCAAGCCTGCTCTTCAATTGAGGCGTCTCTGCAAGCTAAAGCTGCTATTAAAGTTAAATCTGACTCTCTACCACTTCCCAAGGCTGGGGCTTGAGGAGGTTGCAAAGCTTTTTTTGCAAGCTTAAAAGCTTGAAAAGAAGCATTTGATTCCCACAATAGAAGTAAACCTGCAACTTCTCTATTTGAAGATAAGTCAAGACCAGACGAACCCTCAATAAGAGCAAGTTCGTAAGATTGTCGTTCGATAGGATTGGATAAAAGGTCAGCAGAGAGTCTTAGCAGCTCGGATCTCTGAGCTAAAACTTCATAAGTAAAGCCTTGCTTGGGAGGTCGATCTAGTCTTAGCTGAAAAGCCCTTAGGACTTCTTCAGCATTTGCAGAAGGGCTAACCCCCAATAAGCGAAAATGATCAATAGGTAATTCCAATCGCTACTAGGTAATCAGAAAAAAGCTCTAGGCATCGTAAGGGGTTTTAACCATTTTGCATCCATTGACGCTTAAAGTCTAAAAAGGATTGATAAGTGAATATGAACAAAGTCATGCCTCAAAACCAGGACAAAACCAGTCAAGACCCTTTGCAGCAAAGGGAACACGCCGACAGATTAAGCAATCTTGCTAACATCAAACCAGCTCAAATCAACAGAGAAATTGGTTTAAATCTTTTCAAAGATATGACTTTGGGAAGACGATTTGAAGACAAATGCGCGGAAATGTATTACAGAGGGAAGATGTTTGGGTTTGTTCATCTTTACAACGGACAAGAAGCGATAAGTACAGGTGTTATTGGGGCAATGAAACGCAAACACGACTGGTTTTGCAGTACCTACAGAGATCATGTTCATGCTTTAAGTGCTGGAGTGCCTGCAAAAGAAGTGATGAGTGAGCTTTTTGGTAAAGAGACAGGCTGCAGTAAAGGCAGAGGTGGATCTATGCATCTATTTTCAAAAGAACATCATCTACTTGGAGGCTATGCGTTTATTGGTGAAGGTATTCCAGTTGCACTCGGGGCAGCTTTCAGCAGCAAGTACAAAAGAGAGGCTCTCAAGGAAAATAGTGATTCTGTAACTGCAGCATTTTTTGGAGATGGTACTTGCAATATTGGGCAGTTTTATGAATGTTTAAATATGGCCCAATTATGGAAATTACCGATCATATTTGTAGTCGAAAATAATAAGTGGGCAATTGGAATGGCCCATGACAGAGCAACTAGTGAGACTGAAATATGGAGAAAAGCTTCAGCATTTGGGATGCCAGGAGAAGAGATTGATGGGATGGACGTTTTAGCTGTAAGAGGAGCTACTCAAAGAGCCCTAGAGCGAGCAAGAGCTGGGGAAGGGCCAACATTGATAGAGTGTCTCACTTACAGGTTCAGAGGTCATTCATTGGCCGATCCAGATGAACTTAGATCTGAAAAGGAGAAGGAATTCTGGGCTAAAAGAGATCCAATTAAAAAACTAAAAAATGATTTAACTAGTTCTGGATTAATCTCTGATGAAGAATTAAAAAATATTGAGAAAGAAATAGATCTTGAAGTTAACGATGCTGTTGAATTTGCTCTGAATGCTCCAGAGCCAGATCCTAGCGATCTAACAAAATATATCTGGGCAGAAAACTAAAGTATATAAATCTTCAAATTCCACTTGGAAGCTTTCTCGTGAGATTTCTCAGCTTCCTTAAAGCTTTTAACTCAACTTGCCTAACCCTCTCACGGGAAACCTGTAGCAGTCTTCCTATCTCTGCGAGTGTATGCCTTTCATTGCCTTCTAAGCCAAACCTAAGTCTTATAACATGCTGTTCTTGTTCGCTTAGATGACTTAGCCACCTTCCAAGTTGCTCTTGATGAATTTTTTGTTCAACTTTATCCAATGGTTCTTCTCCAGAACCATCAGCTATTAAATCACCTAAAAAGCTACGACCTTCATCACCATTAACGGGAGCATCGAGACTACTTGTGGTAAGAGCTTGTCTCAAAATCGAATCAAGTTCTTCTAACTCGATTTCCATTGCCTCAGCTATTTCAATACGACTAGGCATTGCGCCTAGCTTGTGAGCCAAGTCTAAGCTGACTTTTCTGATAGTCGCTAATCTCTCACTTAAATGAACAGGTAGTCGAATTGTTCTCGACTGACATGCAATGGCCCTAGTCATGCTTTGCCTTATCCACCAAAAAGCATAAGTAGAAAACTTATAACCACGAGTAGGGTCAAATTTTTCTACAGCCCTCTCTAATCCAAGGGAGCCTTCTTGCACTAAATCAAGAAGTTCAAGTCCTTTCCCCTGATATTTCTTTGCAACGCTTACAACCAGTCGAAGATTGGCTTTCATCATTCTTTCCTTTGCCCTTCTTCCAATTCTTATCAATCTTCTTTGATGGGAATTAAATTCTTTGCTCTGTTCTTTAATCTGACCATCCTCGGTAAGACTCATCATCGTTTGAACCTGATTACCTAGTTCAATTTCTTCCGCAGGAGTTAAAAGAGGGACTCTTCCTATCGAAGATAGGTACCAACTAATTGGATCACTGCTTCGTCGTTTTTGTGATTCAGCAGGTTTGGGTGCAGATGAAACCATTGTTTCTTGACCCCTACATCAAAGTGATAAGACTTTCCTACATAAATCGCAAAAAACCCATGGGTTTCAAGAAGGCTTCAGATTCTGTTGACGATTAGTTAACAAATGACACCAAATCGACCATTTACAGTCCTCTAAATGTTTGTTTCAAAACATTTCAAGAGTTTTCTTTTTTTATCAATTCACCAAGAAAAGTGCAAACAGCACTTGCAGTGCTCCCGCTTTTGCAAGATGCACCTGCATATGCATGCATCAATGCAGAAGCAGCAAGCAAATTAGTATCCAACCTTTTATTACTTGCTAGACCAAATGCTCCCATCCCTGAAACAAAACCAGCCAAAACATCGCCAAGGCCAGTTCTTGCAACACTTGAATTTACTTGTCCTATTTGCCAGGTTTTCCCTTCTGGATCAGAAATGACACTATGAGCACATTTCAATAAGACCGAAGCACCGCAAATGTTTGCAGCTTCAATTCCAGCCTGCAACGGATTCGAGCAATCAATTAAAGGAAATAGCCTTTTAAATTCTTCAAGATGAGGGGTAAGCCAAGTGGGACCTTTTCTATCATTTAGCCATTCCCAACCTTTCGAAGTTATCGAAAGACGGTTTATTGCATCAGCATCAAGGATAAGTAGTCCTTCAAAATCCTGTAATTCTGATCCAAAACAATCTTTTTCTTCTGCAATCCCTAATCCAGGTCCAAGTAAAATCGAGTCAAACCTATTTAAATCAACTTCATTGAAAACTTTGGAAAAATCTGAAGAACCGTTCTGAAAAGTATTTAGATCTCCAAGCGATAAGACCTCAGGGTGAGTAGTCCAAAGAGCAGATGAAACTGAATTAGGCAAAAAAGCGCTAACACTACCTGCTCCACTTGCTAAAGCTCCATTCAAAGCAAGGGATGCTGCTCCTCTGTATTTCTCACTTCCTGCAATTACGAGAACTCTTCCTCTCTGGTATTTACTTTTACATTTACTTGGCATAGGCCAAACAAATGTAGACAAATCTGAAAAAGAAATCCTTAAAGGATGGGTTACAGGAAAATCAGCTAAGATTTTTTCCGGAATCCCGATATCTACTCTCTCTAATTTACCTACATAATCAATAGCTGAATCTTGAATCAACCCCGTCTTAAATAAGCCCAAAGATAATGTAAAGCTAGCTTTAAATGATGTATTTGATATTATATTTCCATTATCGGAGTTCAATCCTGCCGGGACATCAATACTAATTAATTTGTCAGGACTAAACGTCTTCTTCGAACTCAATAACTGAACTATTTCATCAGAAATAATTCTTGATTGTCCTAATCCAAATAGGGCCTCAATCCATAATAAATTAGAATTCGAATCGGGTTTATGTTCCAAGTTTTTAATCCCAAGCTGCATTGCATAATTGAAATGTTTTTGTGTTAATTCTTTTTTCAATGGTAATGGGCACCAAATAGAGATATCTACGCCTGCCAGATACAGTTCTCTTGCAACAACGAGTCCATCGCCTCCGTTGTGACCTGGCCCTACTAAAACGATTGCACCATTTTCAATCAATCCTTGTCTGTCTAATATCCATGAAGAGATACCAATCCCTACTTTTTCCATCAGGCCTTCAACAGGCATACCCATAGAAAACATTTGTTTTTCTATGTTTTTCATCTGTTCTGAGGAAACCATCAAATGTTCCGAATCAGATTGAGGCCAATTCAAAATCAAAAAGCAACCAAACCCACTATGGATAGAAGCTACTATCAATCCCCATGAATTTGGAAACAAGAGAAACAAAAAAATTTTTAAATAATTTGACATCAGAAGAAACAGTCGAGAAAACATTAAAAAGACTGAAAACATTTTCTGGGAATCATTCTGTTGTCGTAGGGCTTTCAGGAGGGGTAGATAGCTCCTTAACGGCTGCTCTTCTCTGTCAAGCTGGTTGGGATGTCGTGGGATTAACTTTGTGGCTAATGAAAGGAAAAGGTTCTTGCTGCTCTGATGGATTAATTGATGCTGCAGGGATATGTGATCAACTTGGAATCAAGCATCACATAGTTGATTCAAAAGAAATCTTTCAAAGAGAAATTATAAATAATGTCGTAAAAGGATATGAGGAGGGGATTACCCCTTTGCCGTGCTCGCGCTGCAATAAATCAGTCAAATTTCCAGAAATGCTCAAATGGGTTAAAGAAAATAAAAATATCGAAAAGATCGCCACTGGGCATTACGCAAGGATTAGATACTCAAACGAATCTTTCAATAAAAATGATCTTCCCAGTAATGGAATTAAAAGACATAAGCTTTTAAGAGGCAAAGATCTTAACAAAGATCAAAGCTATTTTTTATATGATCTTCCTCAAGAAATTTTAGGAAGAACAATTTTCCCTCTTGGAGAATTAACTAAAGAAATAACACGAATCGAAGCTTTTAAACATTCATTAAAAACTGCCAAAAAGCCAGAAAGTCAAGACCTTTGTCTTGCTGAACATTACGGATCAATGAATGCATTTATCGATAAGTATTTACCAAAAAAGAAAGGAGAGGTTGTCCTTAAAAATGGACAAATCATAGGTTCCCATAATGGAATTCAGCATTTCACGATAGGACAACGAAAGGGTTTAGGTATTTCTTGGGAAGTACCTTTACATGTTGTTGAAATTGATGCCTATTCAAACAGAGTAATTGTTGCTCCAAGAGAAGAATCTAGAAAGTCAGAATGTATTGTAAAAGATATAAATTGGGTATCAATTGAAGCGCCACAAGAACCAATTGAAGTTGAAATCCAAATTAGATATAGAAGTGAAGCAGTGAAAGCAAAGTTAACACCAATTATTGATAATACTAAAGAAAACTATTGTTTTAAATGTCATATTCATTTTGAAGAAGATCAATTTTCAATTACTCCGGGACAAGCAGGGGTGTTTTACAAGGGTGATTATGTATTAGGAGGAGGAATTATTTCCAAAGAGTATTAATATTAACCATACTTACGTAATCGCAAAACGCCTATTAGACTTATAATAATGACTAGGATCATAGGTAAATCAGAAATATATGTATATAGTGTTTTCTTTCCATTTAATTCCAGATCAACAAGTTTAACAAGTTCTTTATTTGGTTCAAGTATTGTCTCAATTCTTCCATTACTTTTAATCAAAGATGTCGGCCCGGTATTAGAGACAGATATTAAATTTTTTGATGTTTCAATACTCCTTAATTGAGCAATAGATAAAAATTGTCTCTGCAAAGAAATAGGGTAAGGATCTAAATTTGCAATCACTAAAATCCATTTAGCACCTTGATTTACTGCTTTAGCTATAGCTTTCCCATTACTCAATTCATAACAAATAGCACCTGCAAAAGAGGGACCCTGCCAATCAAGAAGTCTTGATGGATTCCCACTTTCAATTCCACCTACTGCAGAAAGACCATTTTTCAAAAAGTTAGGCAATGCAGGAATCCATTCGCCAAGAGGGACTAATCTAAATTTGTCCAATACATCAGAAAATGAATGTTCACCTGGATAAAAAACTAACAAAGAACTTCGTAGAGAACCATTTATCTTTCTGAAACCTCCAGAGAGGAATTTAAGAGGAAAGTCTCGAATCTTTGATCTATCCAGAGGCAACGTTCCCTCTGGAGCAATTAAAAAAGATGCATTCATTTCATTAGCATCAGTTAAAGCTCTATTAACTTTTAAAGGCAAAGCATTTATCTCTTCCTGACTAAATTTTTGTCTTATTGGAATATTTGTTTGCCACATCGCAACCTTTTCCGACGAATCAGTTGGAGAATCCAACAACAAAATAAATCCAATTAAATGAGCTAACGACAAATAAACAACGCCAAGCGAAATCAATTTCTTAAGTGTTTTTCTAGCTTCAAAAGCAATTGAAAGTTGCCAAATCCACCATCCAACTAAAAGAGTAATAGAGGCCAAACCACCTGAACCTATCCACCTTGCCAATCCTGCCAAATATCTATCTTGTGGTAACAAGCTTGGACCTATACCCATCCAAAACAAAGGTCCTCTAGAAAGTAATTCTTCAGTAAGGCCCCAGACTGTTGATAATAAAACGGCATAAATAAACTTATTTTCTAACTTTAGAAACCGCAGTCTTATAGGAGCCAAAAAGCTACTCAAAGCTGACCAAATAAAAACCAGAACTCCTCCAAAAGTTCCACAAAAAAGCCAAATAAGAGTGGTAATAGGTAAGCTTAAATTTGAGTTTATCCCTACCCAATTAAGTGGATGCAAAAATAGCAACCACTTATGACTCCATAAGATAGCCATTGCACCCCAACAAAAGCCTCCCCATGGATTCTTACTAGCAGGCCAAAGTAAAGATATCCCCAAAAGCATGAATATATAATTGCCTTCGCTAAGGGAGATTCCTGCTAGAGCACCCCCAACAAAAGCTTTAAAAAAAAGAAAATAGATATTATTCATAAATCCAATTTAGTTAAAATATACACCGACAAAATTCATACTCTCTGGTTAGTTATCTTTTAAATAGATGTAATTTGGGTATTAATCTGTAAGAATAATTCCGTCTACTTAATATTGCTGTGAGAGAAATCTTAATTAGCTTTTTTGTTTGCCTTAGCTGCTTGATAATTGCAGTGATCAGCCAAATCATCTCACCAACTCCAACTAATGCCTTACAAATTGACCAACCAATCCAAGCGGATGTAAGGCAATCCACAAAAACCAGCGAGACTGTAACTAATCCATTTGAATTAGACCCAGAAGACCCCAATCCATCACTTTTTACTATGGCTTCAGATAAGACCAGTTCAAGCAACGTTCCTCTCGGAGGAGCTGAGATAGGAGCATCTCAAGTAACTTCAAGTGGGCTGACAATCACTGAATTAGTTTTAGGTGAAGGTCAAGAAGCGACTCCAGGAACGAATGTCTCTGTAAATTACAAGGGTACTCTTGATGATGGGAAAGAATTTGACAGCAGTTATGGAAGAGGTCCTTTTGAATTTTCTTTAGGTGCAGGGATGGTAATAAAAGGTTGGGATGAGGGGGTCGCAGGGATGAAAGTTGGAGGCAAAAGAAAACTAGTCATCCCTCCAGAGTTGGGGTATGGAAGCAGAGGAATAGGTCCAATCCCCCCTAATTCGGTTTTAACTTTTGAAGTTGAATTATTGGGTGTTAAGTAAATTTCTTAAATTATTCAGAAAGCTCTAAAAAAAATTATGGCGTTTGTTGACAAACGCTATTAATGTAAAAAAATTGTTCTCAAATTATTTTCAGATGTTGAGCGAAACACTTACATCAATCTTTAACAAGCTACCTGCAAAATCTGTTCACGCTCACTGTGACGGACCTTGCGGTGTATACGACCCTGCTTCTGCGAGAGTTGCCGCAGAGGCTGTTTTATCTATGACAAAAAAACTTATAGCCCTAGCTCCAGCTGGTAATGATCAAGCTTCCATTTCTGCATACAACAATACTTTTTCTCGTTTCGTTGCGATAAAAGAAGAAGAATCACAAAAGACCAAAAAAGAACTTCTAATCCTCTGGACTGATTATTTTAAGCCTGAACACCTAGCCACATATCCAGATCTTCATGACACTTTTTGGAAAGCAGCAAAGCTTTGCAGTGCATGTAAGGTAAGCATTGATCAAACTAAGGCAGAAGAATTATTAGCTGCTGTTCAAAAGATTCACTCTATGTTTTGGTCATCAAAAGGTAGAAGTGATAGCTGGGTTACAGCAAGCTGATAAAAATCTTTTCAAGAAACCAGACTTAATTAGTTTATTTGTATTAATTCCCTGGGAAGCAAAAAGTGACATTCTAATAGGACACCGACAACATTTACGTGTTGTCGGTAGTTCTATGGAGGGAACAATTTCAGAGGGGGATTTAATTATATTTAGGACTAAGAATCTTAACTTAGAAATTGGAGATATAGTTGTTGCCTTTCATCCAAAAATAAAAAATAAGTTAATAATTAAAAGAATTCATAGGATTAATCAAAATAAATTTGATTTAAGAGGAGACAACTCCGGATCAAGCACTGATAGTAGAGAAATGGGTTTATTTGAATTAGATTTAATCATAGGGAAAGTAGAAAAAATTTTCTCTAACTAGAGTCAAAAGCTTGGTATAGATTTTGTTCTTAATTTATAAGTTACCAATTAACTTTTTAACTCCACCTAATATATCTTCCTGTGACATAAGAGATTCACCAACTAAAACAGCATCAGCCCCATAACTGTTTACTAAGACCAAATCCTCACGAGTAAATAAACCTGACTCGCTTACCAAAGTAATAGAATTTTTCTTGATTTGGTTAGCATAATTCTTAGCCAATTCCTTTGTAACCTCAAGATCAGTTTGAAAACTCTTTAAATTTCTATTATTAATTCCTATTAAATTAAATACATTAATATTTAGTACTCGTTCAAGTTCTTCTGAGTCATGAACCTCTACTAATATTGTCAGTCCCAAATGTTCAGCGACCTTAGATAAGTACTTCAAATCAGAATCAGTCAGGATTGACGCTATCAAAAGTGCAGCATCAGCGCCCGCAGCTCTTGCTTGGTAAAGCTGATAGGGGTAAAGAATAAAATCCTTGCAGAGAATTGGGATTGTGATTTCCTTTCTAACTTCAACTAAGACATCAAAACCACCTTGAAAAAATTTTTTATCTGTTAAAACTGATATGCAGTTAGCACCTCCCTCTTGATACATTTTACCTATCATTCTCGCGTCAAAGTCCTCTCTAATTATCCCTCTACTTGGACTAGCTTTTTTTATTTCTGAGATTAGTGCTGGTTTAGACTTACTATTTTTTAATGCATCTATAAAATTTTTTGTTTTTGGTAAATCCTTAATCTTTTTTTTTAAATCTTCAAGCGAAACTTTTTTTCTTGCAATCTCTACTTCTAGATGTTTTTCCCAAACAATTTCCTCTAAAATATTTTGAGGTTTTGAATCTGGATGAGGGATTGCATACTCTAAATTAGCTACTTTAATACTTGGGTTAGGAGGTCTTCTTCTGATTTCCATAATTTAAATAATTAATGATCTATAAAATAAAATTTGATTTAACTACTTTTTTGTTTGCAAAGATGCCTGTTTATAGGCAACTTCTACAACTTCACTTAATGTTGGATGAGTATGAACTTCTTTTGCTAAATCATCGACGCGTTGTCTTCTAGAAATTGCATTAGAAACCTCTTGTATAAGATCAGCTGCATGTAATCCATAAATATGAGCACCAAGGACCTCTCCCGTTTCTTTATTAAAAATCAACTTCATAATTCCATCACTTTCTAATTCAGCCAAGGCCTTAGAGTTCGCTTTAAAATAACTTCTAACAATTCCAAGTTCAAAGCCTTCTTTTTTCGCTAAATCTTTTGATTCTTCTTCCGAAAGGCCAACGGAACTTATCTCAGGGTGAGTAAAAGTCGCTGCAGGAATACTTCTGTAGTCAATTTCTATCGCTTTTCCTAAAATATTTTCTACAGCAATACTCCCTTGCGCTGCAGCAGTATGAGCCAACATCAACTTACCCGTAACATCTCCCACTGCCCATAGATTTGAAACTGGTTTTTCATTTACCAATACTCTCATCTGATCATCAATTGGAATGAAACCTCTCTTTGTTTCAACTCCAACGGATTGTAGGTTTAGATTTTTAGTCGACGGTACACGACCTGTTGCAACCAAAACAGCATCAACTTGTAACTCCTCAATCACTTCTCGACTCTTTGCATCTGTAAGCTCGACTTCTACGGGACAACCTGGCTTAACTTTAGTGGCAAATACGCCAGCTCGAGTGTCAATATCTCTTTTATCAATTAGGTTTCTTGAAGCAATCTTCGTGATATCAGGATCAAAAGTAGGCATTACTTTATCAAGAGCCTCAATCATGGTAACCTCACAACCTAAAGCTGTATAAATATCAGCGAATTCCAAACCTATATAGCCACTACCAATTATTGCAATCCATCTTGGTAACCATTCTAAATTAATAGCCTCATCACTTGTAAACACAGTTCGTCCATCAATTTCAATTCCAGGCGGTACAAAAGGGTCTGAGCCTGTAGCCAAGATAATATCTCTAGCGGAAAAAATTCTATCCACTCCATTAGTTTCTCTTAAACCGACCTTTTGATTACCTTCTAAACGTCCCTCTCCCCTAAGTATCTCAACTCCCGATCTTTCTAATGTTTTAGTTAGATTTTTTCGAATAGTCTCAACTAAGTTTTTTGCATGTTCGGCAATTTTTTTGCGTTCAAATCTCACCGGAGCGGAATGTATTCCAAATTCAGCAAGATGAGGAGCATTCGCAAGCTCACGAACTTTACCACTGGCTGCTAGTAATGCTTTAGAGGGGACACAGCCTCTGTTGACACAGGTTCCACCCATATCTCTTGATTCGACAATCGCCACTTTCAAGCCAGCCTCTGCTGCATGTTTAGCAGCATCAAAACCTCCATATCCAGCTCCGACAACAATTAAGTCAAAGTCAAAAGAAATTTCACTCACGGTTTTTTTTGAATACCCTTAACCATTTTTACTCTTTGTCGCTCCAACAGGAGAGGAACTGCTGCAGATGCCACATTTAGTGAATCAACTAATGAGCTATGAGGCAACGTAACAAAGTCTGTACAACAGGCTTCAATTGAAGAATGAACACCTGAGCCTTCATTACCAAGAACCAATACAGTAGGGAGATCCCAGTCTAATTCCCAATAAGGTTTCACTTTCTTATAAGTAATTTTATTCGGTGAAATTGTTCCTACTACTTGGTAATTATTATCAATTGCAATATTGAGTTTTGAAACAAGCATTTCAATACTGGAAGAAGATGAATCTCCAATTCGTTCAAAAGGTAAATGAAGAACTGCGCCAGCTGAAGATCTTAAAACCTTTTGATTTAGAGGATCTGCTCCAGAAGCCAGCCATATAACTTCATATTCACCAGCAAGGGCTGATCGGAATAAATTTCCCAAATTGCCAGGATCTTGAATCCTATCTAAAGCTAAAATATGTTTTGGGGCTTTCCCAAGTTTTGGCAATCCTGACATTGGGTATATCGCTGCCACACCATCAGGTGTCACTGTTGACAGAGATGCTGCTAAAACATTCTTAGTTACTAGGGTTAATAACGATCTTGAAGTTATTTTTTTTAAAACTTCCTCATGCTCATCACACCATTCAGGAGTTGCAATAACTTCTGTTGGCAAAAAATTTGTTTTCAAAGCCTCTTCTAACAAATGAGTCCCCTCAAACAAAAGAGAAGAATGCTCTTCACGTCCAGTTTTTTTCAAAAGACTCCTTAATTTTCTAACCAAAGGGTTTCTTTTACTTGTAATCAATGGCGAATATGAATTATTAATTTTTTAACCTCAAATTATTTAATTTTGGAAAAGAAGCAAAGTTTCTTGCAAAAGAATAAACATTGAATTTTCTTATTAAATTCAAAAAAACTATATTCAAAATTTTATTCATACTTTCAACATTATCAATATTTAATTTGAACCCATCAATTTTCAATAAGGTTGACTGGACTATTTTAAATCCTCTTGGCATTATGGCTGGGTAAGCAGTTCGCTCCAATATGAGTAGTGTGGCGACAATTAAAAGGAATATTATTCCGCCACATCTGGAGGTAAAAGGAGGGTGTCCGCTTAGTGGGGTTTTAAAAGTCAGTGGTGCAAAAAATTCTTCGCTAGCTTTAATGGCTGCGTCTCTTCTTACTAAAGAAAAACTCCTCATTAAGAATGTCCCACAACTTACAGACATTGAAGTCATGTCAGAGATTCTCCGTAATTTGGGCGCAAAGTTAACTAAAACAAAAAATTCTATTGAGATTAATTCAGAGTCCATTCATAACGCTGAATTACCCTTTCAACTAGTTCATAGCTTGAGAGCAAGTTTTTTCTGTGTTGGGCCCTTACTTGCAAGACTTGGAGAAGCAAAAATTCCTTTACCTGGTGGTTGCAACATTGGCGCAAGACCAGTTGATGAACATATCAATGGTTTAAAAGCTTTAGGAGCGGAAGTTGAAGTTATAAATGATGTTGTAAAAGCTCAAGTTTCATCCAAAAATAAAAGATTACGTGGAGCAAATATTACTCTTAAATATCCCAGCGTTGGAGCTACGGAAACCATCTTGATGGCGTCTTGCTTAGCTTTAGGCAAAACAACAATATCGAATCCCGCTAGAGAACCAGAAATCCAGGATCTAGCGAAAATGCTTAATTCAATGGGGGCAAAGGTTTTCGGAGCTGGAACGAAAAGAATCACAATCATTGGAGTGGAATCTTTACGCGGGACTTCTCATTGTGTAATCCCCGACAGGATAGAAGCAGGAACTTTTCTTATTGCTGCAGCAATAACACGATCGCCTCTCATTATTGGTCCAGTAATCCCAAATCATTTGAGCGCTGTTATTTCAAAATTACAAGAATGTGGTTGTTCAATATCTCATCATGGGAATCATCATTTAAAAATCATTCCAAGAGAGATTTCAGGAGTTGACATAACCACAAGTCCATTCCCTGGCTTTCCAACTGATCTTCAGGCTCCATTTATGTCATTAATGGCCACAGCTAAAGGTTCAAGCAAAATCAAAGAAAGAGTTTTTGAGAAGAGAATGCAACATGTTTTGGAGTTAAATAAAATGGGCGCCAGTATTTATCTAGAAAACAATACTGCTCATATAAAAGGAGTAAAAGAACTTATAGGTTCAAATGTAGAGGGGGGAGATTTACGTTCTTCTGCTGCCATTATCCTTGCATGTCTCTCTGCTAAAGGAAATAGTATTTTTACGGGCCTCGAACACTTAGATAGAGGCTATGAAAAATTAGAAGAAAAATTAACTAATGCAGGTTCTATTATTTCTAGAAAATTTGATCAAACAACATCTCATAATTCTTTCTCTAACAAAATAATTAGTGAAGACAATATTGATACTCAAAAAAATGCAGCTTAGTTTCATATTTTTGCTAGTTTTGACATAAAATAAACATATGGGAGCGTGGTGGAATTGGTAGACGCACCGCACTCAAAATGCGGCACCTTCGGGTTTGTCGGTTCAAGTCCGACCGCTCCCACTTCTTTGATGAAAACTTACAATCGTTTTCCCTTAGACCTCATCAGGGGTAAAGGTTCATGGGTGTGGGACAAAAAAGGTCGGAAATATCTTGATGCTGTGGCTGGTATTGCAACTTGTTCACTAGGCCACAGTGATAAAGCATTAATTAAATCCTTATCCAAGCAATTAAAAAAACTTCAACACGTATCTAACCTTTACGGGATACCAGAGCAAGAAGAACTAGCTCAATGGTTAATTTCACAAAGTTTTGCCAAGAGTGTATTTTTTTGCAATAGCGGTGCTGAAGCAAACGAAGCTGCAATTAAATTGGCAAGGAAATATGGGCATATTGAGCGTAACATTGACAACCCAGTCATTCTTTGCTCAAAGGAAAGCTTTCACGGAAGAACACTCGCAGCTGTAAGTGCTACTGGGCAACCGAAATACCATAAAGGTTTCGAGCCCATGGTTCAGGGATTTAAGTTTTTTTCTTATAACAACAGTGAATCTTTTGAAAATCTATTTGATGATTTAGAAAAAACAGGTCCACAAATTGCAGCTGTATTTATTGAACCTATACAAGGTGAAGGGGGCATAAATATTGGAAAAAAATCATTTTTTGAGCTCTTAAGAAGAAAATGTACCCAAAGCAATGTTTTATTGATATTTGACGAAGTCCAAACTGGAATGGGAAGGACAGGTACTCTTTGGGGATATGAACAACTGGGTATTAAACCTGATGTTTTCACACTAGCTAAAGGGCTTGGTGGAGGTCATGCCATTGGAGCTTTATTGGTTAATCAATTAGCTGATGTCTTTCAGCCCGGTGATCATGCCAGCACTTTTGGAGGGAATCCTTTCGCTTGTAGAGCAGCTCTAACCGTTGGGAAAGAAATACAAAAAAGAAACCTCCTAAATAAAGTCACCGAGAGAGGTGCTCAATTAAAAGAAGGATTAATTAAAATTTCAAATAAATATTCAGACATATTTATTTCCACTAGAGGCGTTGGACTTATTCAAGGTCTCGTTATAAAAGACAGTATCAAAATAACATCTCTTGACATTGTCAAATCTGCCTTAGAAGAGAGACTACTTCTAGTATCAGCTGGAGTAAAAGTATTAAGGATAGTCCCTCCTCTAACTATTTCAAAAAAAGAAATCAACGAGCTTTTATCGAGATTAGACAAATGTCTGATGAAACTTTCATAGCACAATCGAATTTCATTTTTGAAAGTAAGAGCAAAGAATATAAAGATATGAATCTGGGCATAGATCGTATGTTATTGGCTATTAATGCCATGGGAGATCCCTGCAAAAAAACACCTGCTATACACATAGCGGGAACAAATGGGAAAGGCTCTATTGCCGCTTTTATTAATAGTGTTCTTAGCTTAGTAAATATCAAAACTGGAGTTACCACTTCTCCCCATTTAGTTGATTGGGTCGAAAGAATATGTATCAACAAGACTCCAATATCAAAAGAAGAATTTCAATCATTAAGCCTGTCTCTTCTTCCAATTTTAAAAAAATATAGCTTGACTCCTTTTGAATGTATTGTTGCAATAGCACTTAAATATTTTAGTTTAAAAGAAGTTGAACTTCTTATCCTTGAAGTAGGGCTTGGAGGTAGACTTGACGCAACAACAGCACATCCATATAGACCTATTATTGCATTTGGAGCTATTGGGCTTGATCATTGTGAGTACTTAGGTGAAAGTCTAAAAAAAGTAGCTATTGAGAAAGCAGCTGTAATAACTCCAAAGAGTACTGTCATTACAGCTACTCAACACAATATAGTAAAAAGAGTTTTCGAGGAGACTGCCAAGAGAAAACAAGCAAACATTCATTGGGTAGATCCAATTCCATCAGATTGGGAACTCGGCCTATCAGGAGCAATACAAAAAGAAAATGCAGCTGTAGCCAAAGGAGTTATTGAATCCTTAAAAAATATTGGATGGAATATTTCTGAAGGACAACTTCGAGAAGGCTTATCTCTTGCTAAATGGCCTGGAAGATTGCAAACAACAAAATGGGAAGAGATGCCCATAGTTGTTGATGGTGCACATAATCCTCATGCGGCTAAGCAATTATCAATTGAAAGAGACGCATGGACTGATCATGAAAGTGGAATTATTTGGATACTAGGAATTCAAAAAACAAAAGACATGAGAGGTATTTTGCATAAGCTAATTAGAGAAAAAGATTTAGCTTGGATAGTTCCTGTCCCAGGCCAACAAAGCTGGTCAAAAGACCAAATTTTAAGTTTTTGCCCTGAATATAAAGACCAAATCAAAGAAGCACTTAGTGTAGAAGAAGTTTTATCAACACTTAAAAAACAACCTAGATGGCCATCTCCACCACCTATCATTTCAGGATCGCTATATTTAATAGGTGACCTTTTTCAAAGGAAAATATTGACAAGTTAAATTGTTTAAAGATAGAGCAATTAAATCAATTGACTTTTGGATTCCACCCTTTGAGTTTACCTGGATTGAGAATCCCTTTTGGATCAAAGTTACTCTTAGCTTGCACTTGATCAGAATCAATTACACCTAGGCCTCCATCTTCAACAGTGATTGTATGCGGATTAAAAATCACTGCACCAAGGTCTTTGCATTGACGGATTAATTGATTCATAGCTTCTTCGCCTTGCCATTTAACAAGCGGGAGTGAGGCTAGTCTTTGAACTCCATTTTGACGAACACATTCCAAATGCCATAAAAGATTCGATTTCCAATCAGATTTCAATTTTCTAAGCATTTCAGATTCAGGTTGAGGAAGAAGCATTTGCAAGTATGTCCATTCAGGATCAATACCACGCATATGTAAAGTTGTATGGTTCCAAGAAAGCTCTCGAAGACCTGTCCCTGCACTCAAATTTTCCGGTCCTAAGTCATAAAAGTCAGCACCAGCTGAATTTGCAAGACGTTCTATTGTACTAACGCCATCAGATGAGACCAACAATAAAATCCTATGTTTACCTGAGGGTTTACCAGACCAATGTGGCAGACAATTAACAATTTCTTTTTCTAATAAGGTTCCCAAATAAAGCTCCAGTGCAGCGCAATTAAATTTGCTTAGTAATTCAACAGCCTGTTTCCAATCAAAGCAGTCGACAACTATTTGTTGCCATTTAACATATGGAGCAGTTGTTAATTTCAAGGCAGTAATAATCCCGTTAGTTCCATAAGCATGATTCAAAGCCTCTGAATTATTTGCATTCAATTCAAGTTTTCTTGGTGAATCCTCAGTCGTTATTATTTCTAAAGATTGTAAATGCCCAGGATCTCTAAGGAATCCCCAACGAACGGATCCTATTCCACCTGAACCACCAGCGATAAAACCACCAATTGAGGCGCTTCTCCATGTACTTGGAAGCAACCGCAACTGACGACCATGCTTAATCAACTCATCATTAATATCTCTAAGCAAACAACCAGATTCAACTGTAATTTCACCTGATTTCGAATCGAAATTTCTAATTTTCTTAAGACCAGACATAACCATAACAACTCCACCGTCAAGAGGAACACATTGTCCATAGTTCCCTGTTCCAGACCCTCTAAGGGTCAAAGGAGTTGAATACTTATTACAAATTTGAGCCACAACAATAATTACATCTACAGACAGTGGTCTGACAACTATGTCAGCAACACAATCTTTTAATTCATTGATCAATATTGGCGAATAATCAAAAAAATCTTTAGAGAACCTTTTTAAATCACTAGTTTTTTGGTAGATCTCTAGATCAGAAATTGATTTTAGTTCACTTAAAAGCAACTGTATTTTCTCTTTATTAGTCATGACTTATCATTTGTGAATGTTGATTTTTTGTTTTAGGCAATTCATTCAAGAATTCACCATTAACGACTACTCTTCGTTTAGGTCTATCAGACAAAGCTTTGACCCAACTATTTGAATCTAACAGAATAAAATCGGCAGGACTTCCCTTTTGAAAAACGCCATCCCATTGAAGGCCAAGCACTTGTGCTGCAGACGAGGTAAACGGAGAAAGTCCCAATCTATCCCAAGGAGATAAATGAGCAATTGGCATGGAAAAAGCCATTAAATTTATTGGATCAAAATTAGATAAAGGGAACCATGCATCATTACTATTGTCACCTCCAACAGTTACAACAACTCCAGCCTTTTGAAGTTGAAATATTGGAGCCATTGGTCTTTTAATTAAAGTGGAGCGATTTTTTCTTCCAAGAAGCCAAGAATTAGTGAGTGGTAAAGCAACGACTTTTAACTTGTTTTTAGCCATTTTTCTAGCCAAATGTGAAATCATCTTTTCTTTGAGCAATCCCATGCTGCTTAAATGACTACAAGTTATTGATATCTCATTTTTAACTTGGCCTAATACATCTAGAAGTAATTTCAATCCACAAGCCGAGCAAGACTGAGACTCATCAATATGTAGATCAATATCACAATTAAGTCTATTCGCGAGTTGCACTAGATGTAATAAAGACTGAAAAGTCCTCCTCTTGTTAAAAGGAGGAGCTATTACTCCACCTAAAAGATCTCCATTGGAAGCAACTCTTTGAGCTAAAAGATCTCCTTCATAAGTTTGCCAAAAGTCCAATGGAACCAAAGCTACAAATTGTAAGAAAATTTTTTCTTGCCATTTTTTTCTAACATCCTCCAAAAGATCCCAATCTCTCATTGCAGATTTTCCAAAACTATCAATATGGGATCTAATTGCCCTAATTCCATTAACAAGAGCTAGATTGAGAGAGTTTTCAACGCTAAAAATTAATTCATCTTTGGACCTCAATTCATATTCACTTAGATTCGCGGCTAATGCTTCTTGGTAAGTACCCTTCAAATTCGATGAACGGGACCATGAGAATGCTTTATCTATGTGTGCATGAGGTTCAGTAAATCTTGGCAGAAGGATTTCCTCAGGACCTTTAGATATTTCTTTTAAACCCTTAATTGAGGTAATCACTCCATCCCTCCACTCAATTTGAATAGAGGACAAGCCTTCTTGATCAATTGATGTTCCTAATACATCCTTTCCGTTGCCAATCAAACATCTTGGGACAAGAACATCTATGCGCCCAGACTTTGGAGGACTTGCAATCAATTCAACATTTTTTGCGAAATTCACTTTTGAAGAGATTTCAATCCCGAGTTTTATTAATCCGGGTTCTAATTACACAGTAACTTCAATACCTATCAATTGCGTTGTGATCAAAATATAAAAAGTTAAAAAATTAATCCTTACTATCTACAATATTATTAAGCTAAATTTCTTACCAAAATCATTTTGGAATCTCAAAATGACAAATCATTGGTAGATTAAAAGCACAAGGCGGGCGTCGCCAAGTGGTTAAGGCAGCGGCTTGTGGCGCCGCTATTCGGGGGTTCGAATCCCCTCGCTCGCCCTTGAACATTTTTTGGAACTTAATCTCAAAAATCTTTTTCCAAGGTAAAAATAACCCTGCGATGACAGCATCCATAGCTCCTAATAAACAAAGCACATCGTTAAGGGCCAACAAAGGAAGCTATTGGATTACCACTTTTGGATGTCAAATGAATAAAGCTGATTCTGAGAGGATGTCAGGCATTTTGCAAACAATGGGATATCAGCTTGCAGAGGAGGAACTGAAAGCAGATTTAATTCTCTATAACACTTGTACTATTCGTGATAATGCTGAGCAAAAAGTTTATAGTTATTTAGGAAGGCAAGCTAAAAGAAAAAAATCAGATCCTCATTTAAAAATTATTATTGCAGGATGCTTAGCTCAACAAGAAGGTGAAGCCCTATTAAGAAGAGTTCCTGAAATAGATCTTGTAATGGGTCCTCAGCATGCAAATCGACTGGAGACTCTTCTTAATCAAGTTGATAACGGTCACCAGGTTTTAGCTACTGATGAACAGCACATATACGAAGACATAACGACACCCAGAAGAGAGAGCGCTATCTGCGGATGGGTCAACATTATATATGGATGCAATGAGAGGTGCACTTATTGCGTAGTCCCTTCAGTTAGAGGCAAAGAGCAATCAAGAACACCACAAGCTATTAAACATGAAATAGAAAAGTTAGCGAGAATTGGATACAAAGAAATAACCCTTTTAGGGCAAAATATAGATGCTTATGGCAGAGACTTTAAAGCTTATGAGTTTAATAAATCTGGTCAAATGACACTTTCATATTTATTAGAATATATTCATGATATTGAAGGAATTGAGCGTATTAGATTTGCTACAAGTCATCCAAGGTATTTTACGAAAGAATTAATAGATGTATGTGCAAGACTTCCTAAGGTTTGTGAACACTTTCATATCCCATTCCAAAGTGGAAATAATAAAGTACTCAAAAATATGGGTCGAGGATATACCGTTCAAACTTATAAAGAAATCATAGACTATATAAAACAAATAATGCCTGAGTCATCTATTACTTCTGATGCAATTGTAGCTTTTCCAGGAGAGACAAGAGATGAATTCGAAGAGACACTAAAACTTATAGAAGATGTTAAATTTGATCTTGTTAATACTGCAGCCTACTCTCCTAGACCAAATACGCCAGCTGCTTTATGGCCTAATCAATTACCTGAGACTATAAAAGTTGATAGGCTAAGAGAAATTAACAACTTAGTGGAAAAGATCGCAAAAGAAAGAAATTTAAGATATAAAGGCTCATCACAGGAAATACTTATAGAGAATATAAATTCTAAAGATAATTCACAATTAATGGGAAGGACTAGAACAAACAGACTAACGTTTTTTCCAAGGTCCTCAAGTGACAACAAATCACACCAGCCAGGCGAAATAGTCAATATACGAATCAATGAAATACGTCCATTTTCATTAACTGGAAGCTTTTCATAAATGTTGATAAATTTAATAAACAACCTTATAAAATATTCAAAACAAAATAGTTATGTCGAATAAAAAGCTCAATATAGGACTAGTTTTTGGTGGGAATTCAAGCGAACACGAAGTCTCTATCAAATCAGCTAAAACTATTTACCAAGCCTTATCACATTCTAACAATATTGAACGCTTTGCTGTAAACCCTATTTATATAGATAGGCATGGTTTTTGGGAGGATTCGGAATACTCAAAGTCAATTTTGTTTGAAGACAAAAAATCACATATAGAAACAAAAGGAAATAAAAATTCTATGAATAATCTCTTTAATTTTCCAATAGAAAGCAATAAAGTGGATGTATGGTTCCCCACATTACATGGTCCTAATGGTGAAGATGGTGTTATTCAAGGATTATTCAAATTAACGGGAAAACCATTTGTTGGATCAGGAATTCTTGGTTCATCTTTAGGTATGGATAAAATAGCAATGAAATCAATTTTTAAATCATTTAATCTTCCTCAAGCTCCATATATTGATTTACACAAAGGAAATATATTAAATAACTTATTTATGAATTCTATGTTTGATAAAATAGAAAAAACCATAAATTATCCATGCTTTGTAAAACCAGCCAACCTCGGTTCTTCTATTGGAATAACTAAAGTATATTCAAAGCAAGAACTATTTACTGGAATAGAAATAGCAGCAAAATATGATGAAAGAATCATAATAGAAAAAAATATTAATGGAAGAGAACTTGAATGTGGAGTATTAGGAAAGTCCTTAATGAAATCATCAGTTGTTGGCGAAGTTAAATGTCAAACTGATTGGTATACATACGAGTCAAAATATGATGAGAATCTAAGCAGTACAATTATCCCAGCTGATTTAAATGTAGATATATCTAATAAGATACAAAAACTAGCTATCGAAGCATGTAAAGCTATTAATGCTTTTGGTTTGGCGAGAGTCGATTTCTTTTATGAAGAGAACACGCAACAGATTTACATAAATGAAGTCAATACCTTGCCAGGCTTCACGAAAACAAGCATGTATCCAATGTTGTGGGAAGCTTCTGGATTAAAACTAGAAAAACTTGTTGCTAGTCTCATAGAAACAGCTAGAAAATAAATTACCCATGACATTTTTAGATCTCTTTTTCAAAAAATGATTCACGGCCTCCTTTGGTTGCCATTATTAATGGCTTTTATTCTCATAGCCGCTCTTGGCTGGATAGAGAGAAGGCGGCAGAATCTCTATTTGATTTGGGCTAAAGGTTCAGAACTAGCAAAACTTGATGGAACGGGAGCGGCTCGATTAAAAGCTGGCATTTTATGCTGGAGTAGCTTTGAGGCCGGTACATTCAAAGAGGAAGCAACATTCGAAGTTAAGAAATTAGAAATGGTTGAGCTGATGGCTCTCAGCTCAGGTGAAGCACCTTTAACCAAAGAATCTGAAGGACGTTGCCGACTCAGACTTGTTGGTTCAGGAAGAGAAATAGATGTGCCTTTTTCAGATGCTGAGCGCGCTCGTCAATGGATGGACAAACTTATGTCCAGAGCAAGATGCGATCTTTGAAATCAATTAAAAGAAAAAAGAGTAAATTAAATACCAAAAGTCGATTATCAACTGGAAAAGTCTCTTATATTCTACAAAATAAAAATTTTATAACTGAACTTTGGCATTTACTTTTTTTTTCAAGCACTTCAATTTTTCTGGTTCTAACATTTTCAAACCAAGCTTGGAAACCAATAAGTTTTGATCAAACTAAAATCACAGGCCTATCTGGAATAACAAAAAACGACATCGAAAAAACTACTAATATTTTTTATCCTAAAAATTTGTTGGAATTAAATCCGAAACAAATTGAATCTTATTTAGTAAAAAAGCTTCCAATTAAAGAGGTTTCAGTAAGTCGTAAGTTTTTTCCTCCTGAAATTCATCTAAATATTTCAGAAAGAGAACCAATTGCTTTTGCAAGTCGAGTTTTTTCAAACAATGTTGAAAAAGGGATGATTGATATTGAAGGATCTTGGATACCAATTCAATTTGTAAATAAATTAAAACAAAACCAAATTAAATTATCTATTGAGAATTGGACTCCAAATAAACAAAAAGAAGTCATTTTAATAATAAAAAATAGATCTATTATTCAAAGCCCTCTTGAAAAAATCAAAATAAATCCTCTTGGAGAAATCAGCCTAAAAACCGAGCATTTCGATTTAGTCCTTCTAGGCTCAAGAACTGATCGCTTAATCGAGCAAATCAATAAACTCAATCAACTACAAAAATCATTGCCAAATCTTTTAATCAACACAAAAGTAAAAATCGTGGATCTTAAAGATCCACGCAAACCAGAACTAAAAATAGAAAAAATACTGAGCAAAGGAATGTAAAAACCTTACTATGACATTGATTTTTAGAAATTCCTAGCAAGTTGATAGCAATTCAGGGCTAATTAATGAAATTAATTTGTTAATCAATTTGAACCAATAAACCAACAGAATTCATGGATGATGTTCATAATGCCCAAAACGAGTTCTAATCCTGAATATGGTGATGGGAATTGGAAACAAATCTAGTTTCAACATGGATGAAGGAATCCTACCCAGTCAATCTGCACGTATTGAGGTGATTGGTGTTGGGGGTGGAGGAAGTAATGCCGTCAACCGAATGATCAATAGTGATCTAGATGGAGTTACATACCGAGTACTTAATACAGATGCTCAAGCTCTTATCCAATCATCTGCAACTCACAGAGTTCAGCTTGGTCAAAGCCTAACTAGAGGTCTTGGTGCAGGCGGTAATCCAAGCATTGGACAAAAGGCAGCAGAGGAATCAAGAACTGATCTTCAACAAGCATTAGAGGGCGTAGACCTCGTATTTATTGCAGCTGGTATGGGAGGAGGCACTGGAACAGGAGCGGCCCCAGTTGTTGCACAAGTAGCTAAAGAAAGCGGTGCTTTGACAGTGGGAATAGTAACTAAACCATTTAGTTTTGAAGGCAAACGTCGTTTAAGGCAAGCTGATGAAGGTATCGCAAGACTTGCCGAAAATGTAGACACTTTAATTGTTATTCCAAACGACAGACTAAAGGACGTTATTTCAGGAGCGCCTTTGCAAGAAGCCTTTAGAAGCGCTGATGACGTTCTTATGAAAGGAGTTCAAGGAATAAGCGACATAATTACATGTCCTGGATTGGTTAATGTAGATTTTGCTGATGTGCGTTCTGTTATGACCGAAGCTGGTACTGCACTTTTAGGAATTGGTTTAGGTTCAGGCAGATCAAGAGCTTTAGAAGCAGCTCAAGCAGCAATAAATAGCCCTCTTTTAGAGGCAGCTCGTATCGATGGAGCCAAAGGATGCGTAATAAACATAACTGGAGGAAAAGATATGACTCTTGAAGATATGACATCTGCTTCTGAGGTCATATCAGACGTGGTAGATCCTGAAGCCAATATCATAGTAGGTACTGTTGTTGATGAAAAACTTGAGGGAGAGATTCAAGTAACAGTTATTGCAACTGGCTTTGACAGTAATCAGATTTATTCAAATGAAAGAAACAGGGCAAGACTTTCGCCTCAATCTCTTTACGAACAATCTGAAGTGAAGGAATCAGGTGCTTCAATACCAGAGTTTTTACGTTTAAGACAGAATCGTTGAGACTTGAAACCCACCTAAATTAAGGTGACCCGGAGTCCACGCCTGCTTTGAGCATCCCATATGGCTGCTACCTTCCGGTCCTGACCAGGTTTAGGCGTCACAGCCGCATGGGGCCGAGTCAATAATATTCTAGCAATAGCTAACCACGTTATTAAAAATTAAATGCAAACCACAGAATTGGTTCGTTTTAAAAACTTGGGTAAACAGATAACTGTATTAACTGCATGGGATGCTATCTCGTCCTCAATAGTTGAAGCTTCAGGTGCTGATGTAGTTCTCGTTGGAGATTCACTTGGAATGGTTGTTTTAGGACACTCAACGACTCTTCCTGTAACACTTGATCAAATGCTTCATCACACACAAGCTGTTTGTAGGGGTTTTTCTAAACCTCTTTCCAAGCAACCATTAGTAGTTTGTGATCTTCCTTTTTTAAGCTATCAATGTGGAGAAGATAAGGCTGTTGAAGCGGCTGGGACTCTCCTCAAAAATTCTTGTGCTTCAGCAGTCAAGCTTGAAGGAGCAGAACCTGAGACATTGATGGTAATAAAAAGACTTGTAAGAATGGGAATCCCGGTGATGGGACATCTTGGCTTAACTCCACAATCAGTGCATCAACTTGGATACAAATCGCAAGCAAGGGATAAAGATAGCCAAGAAAAAATTCTCAAAGATTCAAAAATGCTTCAAGAATCAGGATGTTTTGCAATAGTTCTAGAACATATCCCAGGAGAAATTGCTAGCAAATTAAAAAAACATTTAACCATTCCTGTTATTGGCATTGGGGCAGGGAGTGATTGTGATGGGCAGGTAAGAGTTACAGCTGATATTCTTGGTCTTTCAGTTGAACAACCCCCTTTTGCAAAGCCATTATTTGAAGGAAGAAAACTTTGCATTGATGCTCTAGAAAAATGGATTAAATCTACTATTCAAAATCAAGGGCATCCCACCACGAAAACATCTGAATCAAAATCTGATTGCTAATCATCATCCCCTTAGGATCACTCAAAAAATATCTTCCATTATTTTTCATTAAATATCCTTCTTTTAAATAATTAAGCCAATATTTATCCAATAATTCCAAGTTTTTATTACATTCTTTTTGAGTCCATCCAACATTTTTAGCAAGTTCCTCAAGATGAACGCCTTCACGTCTTCGAAGTCCAATCATTAAAAGTTCATCCAATGGCATTCGTTTTGATTCCTCAAAAAACAAAGTTTTCTCTAATGAATGACTTTCTTGTTGCTCAAGCCAATTTTTATAACCAGAAATTGTTCTGGGCCTAGAGAATCTCTGACCCCAAGGAGCACTTGTTGCTCCCATACCAAACGCCCACCAACCAGAACCATTCCAATAAGTGCGATTATGTCTAGATGCATGCCCTGGTAAAGAATAATTTGAAATTTCGTATCGAGAAAAACCTCTACTTTTTAAAAATCTGTTGGTTTCAAAATCTATTTTCTCAGCCACCAATTCAATTGGGATATTCAAATTACCTTTTTTGTGTCTTCTTCCAAAAACGGTATCTGGTTCGATAGATAAATCATAAATTGACAAATGGGGGGCTTCCACTTGAACCGCTAGTTCCAACTCTTTGATCCATTTCGACAAATTTATTCCTGGAAGATTTTGAATCAAATCAAGGCTCCAGCTTCTTAATAGTCCCTTTTTGAACAAGTTATTTACCCATTTACAAGCCTCTATTAATTCTGATCGATTATGTTTTCTACCAATTGAAGCCAAAATACTGTCATCAAATGACTGACCTCCCAAGCTAAATCTATTGATTCCAATTTCGATATATCCAATCAAATCATTTTCAAAAAATGTTGATGGATCAACCTCCATGGTTATCTCAGCACCATCTTGAAAGCCAAATTTTCTTTGAAGATTTTTCAATAAATCACCTAACTCATTTTTTTTCAATAAAGAAGGAGTTCCACCGCCCAAATAGATTGTTGACAATGCAGGACCTTTTGGGGAAATTGAAATCTCTCGATGAAGTAAATCCAAATATGCGTTAATAGAATTTATCCCTGGACTGCCTGGAATTTGAGCGCTATCACCTAAAGGGATAATGGAAAAATCACAGTAAAAACATCTTTTATGGCAAAAAGGTATATGCAAATATGCACTTCTTGGTGGGGCTACCATTTGAGCAATAGATATACAAACCCAAATAAATGGTCACTTTTACAATACAAATCTTTGAAAATAAATAAAGCTTTAGTAAAAAACGAAAAGCAAGCATAACCTGAATACATGGCAGACTTAGTTATTCTGGTTTTATTTCTTATATCAGGTGCAATCACCGGATGGATTGGGGTGAATTGGTTACCAGAAAATACTTTAGATCAAGTTACTAATCTAAAAAATTTAAAAATTGCTCTCTCAGGATTAACCGCTCTTGTAGGTCTTTTAATAGCCTTTGTTCTTCAGCAATTTAGAACTAAATTAACTACAAGGATAAGAACTATGCCCACAGATCTACTAGTTAGTAGATCTGTGGGCATAGTTCTTGGACTGATCATTGCTACCCTTTTATTAGTACCTGTACTACTTCTACCGTTACCCACTGAATTATTTTTTGTAAAGCCTATTTTTGCTGTATTAAGCAACATTTTTTTTGGAGTACTTGGGTATAACCTTGCTGATGTTCATGGTCGAACGGTTTTACGTCTTTTCAATTCAAATAGCACTGAATCTTTATTAATGGCAGATGGAATTCTAACTCCAGCCAGTGCAAAAGTTTTAGATACTAGTGTAATAATTGATGGTCGTATTCAGGCTCTACTTAGATTGGGACTAATAGAAGGGCAAATAATCGTAGCCCAATCAGTTATGGATGAGCTACAAAAACTAGCTGACTCAAGTAATAACGAAAAACGAGGGAAAGGAAGAAGAGGACTTAAATTACTTAACCAATTAAGAGAAAGTTATGGAAGAAGATTAGTTATCAACAGTACAAAATATGAAGGGGAAGGAACTGATGAAATTCTTTTAAAATTAACCTCAGACATTGCAGGGATTTTAATCACTCTGGATTACAATTTATCTCAAGTAGCTTTAGTCCAAGAAATAAAAGTTCTTAACTTAAGTGATTTAGTACTCGCAGTTAGGCCTGAAGTTCAACCAGGTGAAAAGTTAAATTTAAAAGTAGTTAGAGAAGGTAAGGAAAACTCACAAGGTATTGCCTATCTTGAAGATGGCACAATGGTTGTTATCGAGGAGGGTCTTCAATGGATCGGTAAAAGAATAGAAGTAGTTGTGACTGGAGCACTACAAACCCCGACGGGCCGAATGGTTTTTAGTAAAGCCTCCAATGATCAGCCCCCGAACAAATTTGAAACAACAAAAGCATCTCAAGGCTAGATCTAGCTAGGCTCGAATCCAAGAAGACTTAACTTCATATGACCGCATCTTCTCCGTATTATGGCGACTCTGCCGTAATGAGAACTCCACCTCCTGATTTACCATCCCTTCTTCTTAAAGAAAGGATAGTTTATTTAGGCTTACCCCTATTTTCCGATGATGATGCCAAAAGGCAACTCGGAATGGATGTAACTGAATTAATTATTGCTCAACTGCTTTTTCTGGAATTTGATAATTCAGAAAAACCTATATATTTTTACATCAACTCAACTGGAACAAGTTGGTACACAGGAGACGCGATTGGATTTGAAACTGAAGCCTTTGCAATTTGCGACACACTCAGATATGTGAAGCCTCCTGTTCACACAATCTGTATTGGTCAAGCTATGGGTACCGCAGCAGTCATTCTCTCAGCTGGGACGAAAGGGCAAAGAGCAGCATTACCTCATTCATCAATTGTGCTGCATCAGCCTAGAAGTGGTGCCCAAGGCCAAGCTACTGATATTCAAATCAGAGCAAAGGAAGTTATTCATAATAAGAAAGCGATGCTAGAAATCCTTAGTCATAACACTGGAAGATCAGTAGATCAATTATCTAAAGACTCTGATCGAATGAGTTATCTTAACCCTCATGAGGCAGTTGAGTATGGGATTATTGATCGAGTTCTTACTAGTAGAAAAGACTTACCAGGCGAGAAAGTTCTGCCCACATAACCAAAAAATTTTCCAAATTTCTTTAACTCATTAACCTCAACTATTAAACATTAATTAGCCATGCCTATAGGTACTCCAAGCGTTCCATACCGTTTACCAGGAAGTCAATTCGAAAGATGGGTCGATATATATACAAGACTTGGTGCGGAAAGAATTCTATTTCTTGGTCAAGAAGTAAACGATGGGATTGCAAATAGCCTAGTAGCACAAATGCTCTATCTTGATTCTGAAGACAGTAGTAAACCAATCTATTTATATATCAATAGTCCTGGAGGCTCCGTAACCGCTGGTTTAGCGATCTATGACACGATGAAATATGTAAAAAGTGACGTTGTAACCATTTGTGTTGGGTTGGCTGCCTCAATGGGTGCTTTTTTACTTTCAGCAGGAACAAAAGGGAAAAGACTTGCTCTACCCCACAGCAGAATAATGATTCACCAGCCACTTGGCGGTACGGCTCAAAGACAGGCTAGTGACATAGAAATTGAAGCACGTGAAATTCTTAGAATAAAAGAAATGCTCAATAAATCCATGGCAGAGATGACGGGACAAACATATGAAAAGATAGAAAAAGATACTGATCGTGATTACTTTTTGAGCGCCGAAGAGGCAAAAAATTATGGCCTAATCGACCGAGTGATAACCCATCCAAGTGAAAGTTAGGATTAAAAATTCGTTCATTTTATTAATCTAATTATCTTGATAGTCAAAAAAATATATCAATGAAAGTGGTTTCGATAGCACTCTATTTCGTAAGCTCAGCCTTAATACAGTTCTGAAATACCCACTCACATGGCAAAACTTTTTTACGACTCTGATGCAGACCTGGGTCTTCTTCAAGATAAAACCGTTGCAATTATTGGCTATGGATCTCAAGGCCACGCACACGCATTGAATTTAAAAGATAGTGGCATCAAAGTTGTTGTTGGTCTTTATCAAGGAAGTCGCTCAGCAAGTAAAGCCACTTCAGATGGATTGGAAGTTTTAAGCGTCGCAGAGGCTTCCGATAGGGCCGATTGGATAATGATACTTTTACCTGATGAGTTTCAAAAAGATGTCTATATCAACGAGATAGCACCGCATTTAAAACCAGGGAAAATACTAAGTTTTGCTCATGGTTTCAATATTCGCTTTGAATTAATAAAACCACCTGAATTTGTTGATGTTGTAATGATTGCCCCAAAAGGGCCAGGACACACTGTCAGATGGGAGTATCAAAATGGTCAAGGCGTTCCAGCTTTATTTGCCATTGAGCAAGATTCCTCTGGCAAAGCAAGATCACTTGCTATGGCATATGCAAAAGGTATTGGCGGAACCCGCGCTGGGATTTTAGAAACTAATTTCAAAGAAGAGACAGAAACTGATCTTTTTGGAGAACAAGCAGTTTTATGTGGAGGTCTATCAGAGTTAGTAAAAGCTGGTTTTGAAACTCTTGTTGAAGCAGGCTATCAACCTGAATTGGCCTACTTCGAATGTTTGCATGAAGTCAAATTAATAGTTGACCTCATGGTTAAAGGAGGTCTGACTGCAATGAGAGATTCGATTTCAAATACAGCTGAATATGGAGATTACGTAAGCGGTCCAAGATTAATAACCAAAGAAACAAAAGAAGAAATGAAAAATATTCTTGCTGATATTCAAGATGGTACTTTTGCTAAAAACTTTGTAAAAGAATGCGATGCAGGGAAACCTGAAATGAAGAGAATCCGCCAAAAGGACTCAGAACTACCAATTGAAAAAGTAGGCAAAACTCTTCGCGCCATGTTTAGTTGGCTTAAATCAGACTAGAAATATCACTCACTTAATCATAGTTGCCGTTCTCCTTGACCTTTTAATAGGCGATCCAAAAAGCTTGCCACACCCAGTCCAATTCATGGGTGTGGTTATTAGTTTTCTAAAGGGATTAGCTGAAAGAATCGCAAAAGAAAATAGATCAAAATTATATATAGGAGGAGCGATAATTACATTTATAGTCGTATCACTAAGTGGAATATCCGGATGGCTTATAGAAAGATTATTCTTATTTTTTGAACTAAAAAACTCTGTTTTAAGTACATTATTTTTTTCTATCATTTTAAGTAGCTCGCTTGCTTCAAAGAGTCTAAATAAAAGTATTTTAGAAATTATAAATTTAATTAGCAAAGGAAATCTTAGTAATGTAAGACAAAAATTAAGTCTTATAGTTGGTAGAGATGTTGAGAATTTAGATACGAATGAAATCCTAAGAGCTGCTGCCGAGACAGCAAGTGAAAATTCTGTAGATGGTATTTTTGCACCCTTATTTTGGATGTTTGTAGGAACTATTTTTTGGGAATTCAATCAATCTTTACCAGGGCCATTAGCGATGGCGTGGTTCTTTAAAGCATCCAGCACTATTGATTCAATGCTTGGATACAAAGAGGGAAAACTAAAGTGGCTTGGCTTTACTGGTGCGAAGTTTGATGATCTAATGGTATGGATTCCTTCAAGAATTGTATTAATTACTCTTCCTTTTTGCTGCAAAACAAAGAACTCAATTTTCAAAACAATAAAAGATTCCTGGAAGGATGGAATTGTTGATTCTTCCCCAAACTCAGGAATTTCTGAAGCAATATTTGCTTATTGTGCCCAAGTAAGATTGGGAGGAGTAAACTATTACAAAGGGGTAAAGAAAATAAAACCTATAATTGCAAAGCCTTATCAAATAGCAAGTATTAATTCTGTCAAAAAGATACTTAATCTAAGTCTTAGACTTGAACTCACTTGGCTATTAAGTTTTTACATCATAATGGAGTTCATGAAATTGTAAATTCAATAAGCACCTCTATCCATTGGAAAAATTAATACTCCTAATGTAAGAATAACGATTTCCAAATCAAGTATAAAATTTCGATTTCTTGCATATGCTAAATCTAATTCAACCCTTTTTTTATAACTAAGATTGTTTCTACCACTAACCTGCCATAAGCCAGTAAGGCCTGGCCTGACAGATATAACTTCTTCCATAAAAAGACCGTATTTGTTTATTTCATTACTAACTATTGGTCTTGGACCAACAACACTCATTTCTCCTTTAAAAACATTAAAGAATTGGGGTAATTCATCTAGACTAGATCGTCGGAGAAATCTACCTAATTTTGTTATTCTAGGATCTTTACGTAATTTAAAATCTTTTTCAAATTCTTTTCTCATTAGGGGATATTTGTCTAATAAATTTGGAAGTAAATCATCAGCATTTTTATACATAGTACGAAATTTAATACATCCAAACTCCCTATAATTTCTTCCTATTCTTTTTTGAACATAAAAAACAGATCCTGGAGAACTTAACTTTACTAATATTCCAATTAATATGAATATTGGGGAACCTAGAGTTAAAACTAATAAAGAAAAAATTACATCACCTACTCTTTTTAATGTCCTTCCATAACGACTTTGATTTCTTATTATTTCTACCGCAAGCAAAGAAGAAGGTTCTTTTGAGATGACTTCAAAAGGGATTTTTGGAGAGCCTTTACGAAACTCAGACCATCGTAATAAAGATTTTCTTGGATTAGTTTGCACAAATTATTGAGTTAGTAATCTCAATCCTTCAAATTTACACCCTACTGAATTAGGAATTTCTTGATGAAGAACCAAGGTCACTAGTAGCAATGTCACAAGAATTGATATGTTCCCTCCAAACTCTATTTATGGTTTTCTCAAATCTATTTTTAAATGAATCTTGAGAAAAAGAATTACTCCAATCTCTAATTATCTCAGGATTTAAATCTCTCCATAATTGCTTTTCCTTAAAAAATTCAATTGCTTCAACCAAAGACTTCACTGTCTGAGCAGGAAACAAAAGTCCAGTTGCCCCTTCAATAGAATTAGAGTTGTAACATTTAACCGTATCTAAAACTCCTCCCTTACCAAAAGCAATCACAGGAGCACCCGAAGCCATTGCCTCCACAGGAGCAATCCCAAAATCCTCAATCCCCGCATAAACAAAGGCTCTACAACTGCTCATTAGATTTTCAATCTTTTCTTGACTTTGAAAACCAAGAATTTGAACTGTTGGACCTGCAAGGTTTTTTAAATAAGCTTTTTCTGCTCCATCTCCAACAACCATTAAAGGTAATTTGAGCCTATTGAAAGCCCTAACAAGTAAATCAACCCTTTTATTAGGGACCAATCTACAAACGCTCAAATAGAAATCTTCTCTAGGCTTATCCCATTCAAAACGCTTTACATTTACGGGGGGATGCAAAACCTCGGAGTACCTTCTCCAATACTTCCAAATCCTCTTTGCCGTAAAATTAGAATTTGCCAGCAAATAATCTACTCTGGAACTACTTAATTGATCCCATTGTCTCAAATTATGCAATTGCCATCTAATTAATGGTCCTAAACCGATTTTTCCTAAAAACGATCTTTTCAAATATATATTCATTTGATCCCAGGCATATCTGACAGGTGTATGAACATAACTAATATGAAGTTGATCAGGCGAAGTTAAAATACCCTTAGCGACAAGATGACTACTGCTTATAACCAAAGGATATCCCTCTAGGTCGATCTGCTCAATTGCGAAAGGCAAAAGGGGTAAATATTGTTGAACATGTGAAATTCCAAATGGTAATTTTTGAATAAAGCTAGTGTTTACTTTTCTTTTAAACAACCAGTTATTTTGTTGTAAATTCTCTTCATTAACCAAAGAAAAAAGTTGTGGCTCTGACGCAATTTCAGTTAACAAATCATCAATTACCTGAACAACATTCTCTGCTCCACCAGTGGATCTTGGAGTAAACCATTCATGCACTAAAGCAATATTCCTTGGAAGATCTAAAGATGTATTTACACGCAAAATTAAAAGCTTAAATCTAAAATTATTCTTATTTTATTACAACTTAGATATTATGACAAGATAAAATAAAATAATAGATTCTGCAAAGATATACTATTTTTGACTAAGCGTAAAAGCTGATCAAATAATATCTCTAAAAAGAAATACCTGTTTTATCAATAGAAGAAATTAATGGATCATAAAAGTTATGAAATAAACTTCCGCTCAAAGAGAATAAGAAAACCAAACCACTTAAGATTCCTAGAGTAATAAAGTATCTAACATAGCCACTTCTTCTTTCTAATTTAAAAACTGAAAAAAGCATTATCAATAAAAAGATTAAACCCATTGATTCTGAAACTAATAAAGCTGGTCTATCAACAACTAATTCGAAATTACTTCCAAAAATAATATCATTGCCTGATATATTTTTTTTGAATAAGATAAAGTTGATTATTTCAGAAAAGGTTAGACTTATGATAATAAAATATGATACTGGCTTTGTAAGCCTGTTCATTGTTTTACTAAAACTTAATAAGAGCAAAGCTATAAAAATAGATGCAATTAATGGGAGCCCAGGAATTAGCCAAGTAAGATTTAATAACATAGTAATCAAACAAGCGTAATTTCAAATGAAGCTAAAAGTTCTTTTATTACTTCTTGAAGCACAAGCATAGAAAAGCAAACTGAATCTAAAACAATACTAATCGAATTAGAACTATTCATTTTATAAAAACATATAATATTTTTTTAGCAAGAAAATCAGTCGAAAACAAGCTATAACTTAATAGTCCAACAAAACTTAATAAGGAGTACATAGAATCTTTTTCGCTTTTATATAACTCTTTTCTTTTTTTATAAGTTATACAAATTAATAATTCATACATTTTTAAAAATAAAATTCTAATTAATAGAATATTTTTTCTGTTTCTCATTAAAAATTCAGATTATTTTCTAAATGATGCTGAAAGATACTCATTTCAAAAAATCTAAAAGATATAGCCTCATTTAGAAAATAGAAAACTCATATCAAAATCGCTTATAATTAATTATAGAATAAGCTTTACACTCAAATGCCTGAGAATTATTCAGAGATCAATAATCAAAGTATCAATTCAGAACTAGATGATACAGAAACAATTGAACCTAAAAATGATCCAAATCTAATTGGTCAAAGTAAAAACCTAAATTCATACCCTAAATGGATAAATAATAAAGGCGAAGAGGTAAAACAAGTTTTTGGTTTCAATGAAAATGCTGAACTTGTTAATGCAAGAGTCGCTATGATTGGTTTTTTAATGCTCATACTCACTGAATTAGCTTTTGGTGGAGAACCAGCAACGCTAACAATTTTTGGGATTAGCTAGAAATCAAATCTTTATATTATATTTATTACATTAACTTACTTGATTTTTAAAAGCTATGAATAAAAAAACATTAGTGGGTGTTTCGTACGTATCAGCTTGGGTAATTATTTGGGGAACAATTGGCTCACTTATTGATTTTTATTTCCTTCAAAACACATATCTTCCTGGATCAATAGGGCAATTTTCAACATTTATAATTACAGCTTTTCTCTCTTCAATTATTGCTATATATTTGTTCCCAACAATAAATAATAAGTTTATAAGCTAATAACGATAACGTTCAACTACTTGAGAAGGCTGGTCATTAATTCCTTTCTGATAAAGGATCCATTGATTAGTTTCAAGATCATGATCACAGCCCAAGCCTTCAAGTTCAACAGATTTCAATCGTAATTCATAATGGCATTGCTGATCGGCTTCAAAAGCAGATTTATAGCCAGTAAAAAAATATAAATACCCAATAATTATTGCTATTAAAGATATAAACGCAATACCTATTTTCATGAAAACTAATAAATCATTAATAATATATTAGCTTTTCTCATAGACAAAAAATGAATTTATAATTTTTTTTCTTTTATTGTTTCTAAAGGTATCTCACATTCAGTCAAATCCTGATCATTTAAACGATCCAATATACGAACCATATCAAGCGCTGACAGCTCCCCATTGCTTCCCCATTTAAGAGTTGTCTTTCTCTGTTGAGGAATCTTTCTTGCCTTGTTCTCCTGGCTTCTTTTTTGGACCATTACTAATAAAATGCCTCTATTAAAACATTAAAATATGGAGCTTCTTTCTCAGAACTTGAGAAAAAATTTCTTAGTCAAACTTTACTTTTATTTTAAATAGTAATATTTTCCTATTTTTAGCAATCCAACTAAATCGTTACTAATTTTTCAAATATTAGGTTTATAAAACCACTATCATCGGCCAAAATTGTAAACAAACTCTTGAAATGCAGGATTGTAAAAGTAAACAAGTACACTAATAACTAATAAGACATTCAAACCAATTACAATTGAGCCAATAATAACTCTCTGACGCTTACCTGGGACTTTATATTTCATGCCAGCAGGCAGGTTAACTAATACATCTGGATCATTAGTAGTTGATTTCTTAAACTTATTGCCTTTGACCTTATTGGTCTTAGTTGCCTTATCGTTAGTTTCTTTAGGATTAAAAGCTTTGGAGCCCATTTGCTTAGTTAGAAGAATTTCTTTATCTTTATAGTTCTAAGCATACTTAAACAAATCAGATAAAAACCTATTTTGTTCTAGTTTTTCACATTAGTTTGTTAACTAAGTCAAAAGTCAAAAATCAATAATCAATTTATTGATTATATTTAACAATATTTCTTGATAGAATAAATAATACTTTTAGCTTCTTTTCTTTTGAAATTAGAATTCGCAGCCATTATTAAATTCGCCTCTAAACCTAGTAATCTAGTTTGACAAGAAAACTTTTTATTCATTGCAGCATTTTTTTGATAGTTATTTATTTTAAATAATGCTTGCTTGCAAGATTTTATGTCTTCATAACATCTCATTAGCAGCATCTCAATTCCCATATGATCTTTGGATTCATTTGCTATCAGTGGATTTAAAGGAATAAATATATATATAAAAAGAACTGATACGAATTTAATTTTTTCAAATGAATAACTAATCAAAACATAAGCTCCTATAAAATGTGTTGATAATTATTTGAATATGACTAAGAAGACCTTCATGAATAAAAGAAAAATTATTTTCTTAATAATACAAAATTTAGATTTTTACAAAAAAAAGGACTCATTTTTAAAGAGTCCCTTATAAAAAAGAAAAAGGTAAGAAAGCAAAACAGCTTTTTAAAGACTCATCCCTGAACACGGTCCTTAAACAATTTTCCAGCCGTAAAGGCAGGAACACGCTTAGCCGGTATTGCTATCTTTTCTCCAGTTTTAGGGTTTAGTCCCTGACGAGCCGAACGATCGCGGGGCTCAAATGAGCCAAACCCCAGAATGGAGACTTTCTTACCCTCCACAACAGAATCAATAATTGTATCTATGGCGGCATCAACTACCAGAGATACGTCTGTTTTAGTTAGCTCTGTTCGAGCTGCAACCAGGTTGACTAAATCTGCTTTGTTCATTGGAAAGATTGTATGTAGCAGGGAGTAAGAGGAGGAAAACCAATAGGGAATTAGTTTTCAAAAAACTCAATCTTGCTAATCGTATGGACCAAATCACTTGCCTGCAACCCAAAGGACTTGTGATAGTAAGCTTTCTAAAAAATATATCTGCGTTATTTTCTTAATTCAATAATCTTTCAACGATTCGAACTAGATAACTTAAGAAAGATGCGAGTTTTCTGTTTTCTCCAAGAAGCTTGTCAGGGCAATGCTTCTGAAAAAATGTATTTCCTCATTCATCCTTAAGAACATCTATAAAGTTTGAAATTAATTATTTTTATCTAACAAAAATCTGACATTTAATTACATTCTCATGAATTAACAAAGGTCTGCAGAACAGCACATTTATTGGTATTACAAAATAATACCCACACTAAAAAAGAGAAAAACAAATGATAAATCAGGTTTTTCTAAAGCTCTAGGAGATCCATTTTGAAGCTGTAATCCCTAAAAAAGCTCTATAGATCTCCTTTACCTTTCTTCCAAAACCTTCAATAGATTTGATTTTCAATTGGGATAGAATCTATCTGAACTCCTTTCAAAACCAAATCGCAAAAAACCAAGAAGTTCTCGCAAAAAACGATTAAGTATTTATTTAAAAATGCAGCAAATGCCCAATACAAGTTTCTTTTAAAATTGAATTTCGTTTTTCATAGCTTGTTAAAACAAACTAAACACCTAACTTGTAAGGGAAGTTACTTAATTATTTTTATAAAGGACAAACACAATTGGGAAAAGTAAAAGTTGGTTCAGCATGGCCTTTGGGTAGCTCAATTACCCTTGATGGGGTTAATTTCTCTATCGCAGCACCACATGCAAAAAATGTAGAATTACTAATCTTCCAAAATGAAGATGACGAGTATGCAAAAGAAACTATATGTTTAGATCAAAGAAATAGGTCTGGGGATTATTGGCACATCGAAATAGAGGGTCTAACAGAAGGAACGTTATATGGATACAAAGTATCAATAGAAGGACAAATAACTGCCGATGAGCATATTGTTTTAGATCCATGTGCCAGAGCAATTGCAGGATGGGGAAATTACATAAGGAATCAAAAAGAAAAAGTGAACAAAGCCTATGGTAATTACCTAAAGGGCGTAGTAACTAAAAGAGATTATTTTGATTTCAAATCTCACCCAAGACCTAAACATTCATGGAATAAAACAATTATTTATGAATTACATGTTGGCGGATTTACTAAAAGTAATAATTCAAGTATTAGAGAAAGTAAGAAAGGTACATTTATAGGTTTAATTGAAAAGATACCTTATCTTAAAAGTATTGGTATAACTTCTATTGAGTTGCTTCCAGTATTCGCTTTTGATTCTAGTGATGCACCTGAAGGACTAGTTAACTATTGGGGTTATAGCCCTATTAATTGGTTCACACCACATCAAGGTTTTGTAGATAGTTGTAATCCATTAGAAGCAAGAAAACAATTCAAACAGTTTGTAGAAGTTTGCCACGATAATGAGCTAGAAGTATTAATCGATGTTGTTTATAATCACACAACAGAAGGTAATCAAAATGGTCCAAGTATAAGTTGGAAGAATTTTGGTCCAAAAACTTACTACCATCAAGATGAAAAGGAAAATTATCAAGATGTGAGTGGATGTGGAAATAGTATTGCCGCTAATCGTCCTTTAGTTAGAAAATTAATATTAGAGTCACTACGTTGCTGGGCAATTGAGTTAGGTGTTGATGGATTTCGTTTTGACTTAGGTATTGCTTTGAGCAGGGGCGAAAATTTAATTCCTTTAGATAAACCTCCCTTATTTGAAGAAATAGAAGCAGATCCTAAACTAAGCGATGTGAAGTTAATCAGTGAGCCCTGGGATTGTGGAGGGCTTTACAAACTTAGTGATTTTCCAGCGAAAGAATTTAGAACCTGGAATGGTCATTTTAGAGATGATATAAGACGATTTTGGAAAGGGGAAAAAGGCACAATATGGCCACTTAAAGATAGATTAATAGGAAATAAATCACTATATAATGATAATAATTTAGCAAATCTATTTAGTATTAATTTTATAACTTCTCATGATGGATTCACATTAAAAGATCTAGTAAGTTTTAACAAAAAGCATAACCTTGCAAATGGTGAAAACAATAGAGATGGGGAGAACAATAATAATAGTTATAATTACGGAGTTGAAGGACCAACTACTAATAAAGAAATAAATAATTTAAGGCAAAAACAACAAAGAAATCTACTTTCAACACTCCTTTTATCCCCAGGAGTACCGATGATTTTAATGGGAGACGAAGTAGGTAGAACCCAAGGAGGTAATAACAACGCATGGTGTCAAGACAACCAACTTGGATGGATGGATTGGAATCAGAAGAATTGGGATCATGACTTAAAAGATTTTGTATTAAAGCTGATATCTCTAAGGAAACAACTACCTGAGTTTTTTACTCCTGATAGTATTTATGATTGTCAAAAAGATAATACCAAGGTCAAAGCATCCCATTTTTGGATTCAGTGGCATGGTATTAAAGTTAATAAACCTGACTGGGGTGACTGGTCACATACTCTTGGATTTAGCATTAACAAAAATAATGAAGGCTCAGCAATCTGGCTTGGCTTTAATGCTTACAAAGAATCAATGGTTTTTGACTTGCCAACCCCAATTTCTCCTTGGAAAAAATACATTGACACCTCTATTTTGAAAACTAAAAATGTCTCAAAAAAACCTTTAGAGAATCAATCAAATGTGCGAATTGAAAGTAACAGTCTTGTGCTTATGGTCTCCAGCGAGTATTCAAAAAAAATAAAGCTATGAGAATAACAATCAAGCGGGCGGCGGGAATCGAACCCGCATCATCAGCTTGGAAGGCTGAGGTTTTACCACTAAACTACGCCCGCGCTAGAACTAAAGATCTACTCAATTGGAGTAAAAGTTAATTCAGCTTCCTCCATTATTACCTTGCGAGTCCCATTATCCAAAAAAGAGTGAATAAGTCCACATCGCTTTACGAAGGAAATAATCGCACAAGACTAATGATCTCTTATGCAATGGGAGATGCTGGAACAGGTTTAGCCGCAATACAGTTAGGTACGTATCTATTTCTATTTTTCACTTGTGCTGCAGGAATTCCTGCATTTATTGCAGGTTCTCTTCTCATGGTTTCAAAACTTTGGGATGCGATAAATGATCCTCTAATTGGATGGATGAGTGATCGCACCAAGTCAAGATGGGGCCCAAGGCTTCCATGGATGATTGGAGGTTCTGTTCCACTTGGTTTATTTCTTGCAGCAATGTGGTGGGTTCCTCCAGGAGGAATAGATGCGAAAACAACTTATTACGTATTCGCAGCAATTTTGTTGATGACAGCCTATACAGCTGTAAATCTACCTTTTGCCGCACTGTCTACTGAGCTAACGGAAAATATAGCTATTAGAACAAGACTCAATGCCGCAAGATTTACTGGATCTATAATCGCTGGGACCACTGGGTTAATAGTGGCTGCAGGCTTCTTATCCCAAGGAGTGGAAGGTTATACTTCAATGGGAAGAGTAACAGGAATTATTGCTACTTTTACCACTTTAATTGCTTGCTGGGGACTAGCCCCATTTGCTAAAAAAGCTAGAAAGCCCACTTCTCAATCAGAACCTTTTAATCAGCAAATAAAAAGGATTTTAAATAATAAACTTTTTACACGAATTATCGCTCTTTACTTGCTTCTTTGGTGCGGACTACAATTAATGCAAACCGTTTCATTAATCTATCTTGAGCAAGTAATGCTTGTTCCAATAGAAATTTCAAAATGGATACCAATACCATTTCAAATTAGTACTCTATTAGGTCTACAGTTTTGGAGCTTTTACTCCAATAAATATGGAAGGATATCAGCACTATTTAAAGGAGGGAAAATATGGATACTAGCCTGCATTTTAGTTATGTTTATGCCCCCTATAACTAAAGGAGTCAGTCTTAATAATTTATTATCTTATGGCAATATTGAAGGGATAAAGATGCTCATTCTTTTATCAATAATTGTTTTAGTAGGATTTGGAGCATCAACAGCATATCTTATTCCTTGGTCTTTACTTCCTGATGCTATTGATCAAGATCCAGAAAAACCTTCAGGAATATATACAGCATGGATGGTTTTTATTCAGAAAATCGGTATTGGTTTAAGCGTTCAATTTTTGGGAGTTCTTTTATCATTATCAGGATATAAATCATCAACTAATTGCTTATCAAGTTTTGAAGATTTAGATCAACCTCTAACCGCAATTATTACTATTAGATTATGCATGGGATTAATACCTTCTTGCTTAGTAATTGCTGGATTAATAACTATGAAAACCTGGCGAAGTTTAGATTTCAAACCTAAAAGAAAAATTCAATGAACTACTCACCTCGCTGGCTAAGAAGATTTTTTAGCAGCATGTTAATTGGAGGGCAAGCTATTGCATCTATAGTCAAATGGAATATCAATAAATCTGATTTAATAGATCAATTAATGGAAGCAGGTCCAAGTAGCTTCCTTATTGTTCTAATAACAGGAATTGCGGCAGGAACAGTTTTCAATATTCAAGTCGCCGCAGAATTGAGTAAGCAAGGATTAGGTTCTGCCGTTGGAGGACTTTTAGCAATTGGCATGGCAAGAGAGATAGCCCCTTTACTTACCGCAACTCTACTAACTGGAAAAGTTGCAACTGCTTATGCAGCTCAAATAGGGACAATGAAAGTTACTGAGCAAATTGATGCTATTACTATGTTACAAACAGATCCAGTTGAATACCTAGTTGTGCCAAGGCTATGTGCAATGGTTGTAATGGCTCCAATCCAATGCTTACTATTTTTTTCTATCGCTTTATTTAGCGGTCAATTTAGCAGCACGATTCTCTATCAAATCCCCCCAAGCATATTTTGGAATTCGGTAAGAGAATGGCTCGTAACATCTGATCTTCCATTTATGCTTGTGAAAGCATTGGTGTTTGGTCTCTTAATCGCAATCATTGCTTGCGGATGGGGATTAACTACAAGAGGCGGTCCAAAAGAAGTAGGTTCAAGCACTACTGGAGCAGTAGTAATGACTCTAATAACCGTTTCTTTAGTAGATGTTTTGCTTACACAAGTTCTTTTTGGCTAAAAACCATGACTTCTGAAAATCTACTTGATAAAGATAGTGTGATTTTATCGCCTTCTTATCGTTTACCTATCTTCATCATATGTTTGGGCTTATTATTTTTAATAACACCATTACATCCCTGGCCCACAATTGTAATTAGCAGTTTTGGTTTTTTTCTACTACTGCAATCTTTTACCTTAAAACTAAAATTTACTAATGAAGATTTAATTGTAATGCAACTTGGGAATGAATTAAGAAGATTTCCTTTTAAAAATTGGATAGCATGGAGAATTATATTACCTAAATTGCCAGGTTTTCTTTACTTTAGAGAAGAAGCAAGCCCTCATCTATTACCAATACTTTTTGAGGTCAACTCATTGGAAGAACAGCTAAGGTTAAGGGTCAAGGATTTAGAAATACAAAAAGCAGTAGACTCATGAAAATCTAAAACTTAATTGAAGTTTTGAAATATGGAATCCGAAGAAAATCTATTTAAAGAAAAACAAAATTCAGAAAAGAATATTTCTGTAGAAAATTCTTCTTTATTAAAAAATACACCCCAAAAGCCATTAGAGAATGACACTAAATCTCAAAACACCTCTAATCCTGAAAATAATCGAAAAATCTCTAACTCACAGACAAAATCTTTAATTGACCTTGCTCTTAAAGATCTTCAGCTTTCACGTGAGCAATTAGAAAAAGAATTAAAGGAACTTTCCAAAAAGAAAGAACAAATTAATATTGAACTTAAAAGCTCATTTACAGGGCAATCTGATGCAATCGCTAGGAAAGTTAAAGGTTTTCAGGAATATTTAACTGGTGCCTTGCAAGATCTAGCCCAGTCAGCAGAGCAACTAGAACTTGTTGTACCACCAGTAATAGTGAAGCCTTCACCTCTTGATGAAAATAAAAAAACGGAGCCTTCTAAAGAGCCTGAAGTTATTCCTGCTGTTTCAGATACTTTCAAACCTGACGAGAGTTTGATAAGAAGATGCTTTAGTCAATTTCTAGAACAACCCGATTTCTATGCTGAACCATGGAAACTAAGAAGAAGTCTTGAATCCATTGATATTGAAATGCTTGAAGACTGGTTCTTCAGCATGGGGGGAAGAGGCGCTCAACCAAGTAGAGGGAGCAGATCAAAAAATGCTTTAGTTGCAGCAGGGATTATTGCAATATTAGGAGAGTTGTATGGAGAACAATTTCAAACTTTGGTTTTAGCGAGTCAGCCAGAGCGACTGGGAGAATGGAGACGATGCCTACAAGATTCATTAGGACTTAACAGGGAAGATTTCGGGCCAAATAGCGGGATAGTCCTTTTCGAGCGATCTGATGGACTAATTGAAAGAGCAGATCGACTTGAAGAAAGAGGTGAGTTGCCTTTGATAATTATTGATGCGGCTGAAATTAATGTAGAAATTCCAATTCTTCAGTTTCCTATTTGGCTAGCTTTTGCAGGAAGTCCCAATGAAATTTACGAAGAAGATGGATTAATATAAAAATTCCTATTGCAATTATTTTGAATCTATTAATTCTACTTTTAGGATATTTATTTGGATCTTTCCCTAGTGGTTATCTAGCTGGAAGGATTGCTAAAGGAATTGATATTCGTTCATTAGGATCTGGGTCCACAGGAGCAACGAATGTATTAAGACATATTGGAAAGCGCGCAGCAATTACAGTCTTTCTACTAGATGTTTTCAAAGGGGTTCTATCTATTTTATTAGCAAAATATTTCCAACTAAATGATTCATGGCAAGTTGCTGTGGGACTATCAACTTTAATTGGCCACATCTGGCCTGCCTGGCTTAAATGGAAAGGTGGTAAAGCTGTAGCGACAGGGCTAGGGGTATTCCTTGGCATTTCATGGCAAGTTGGATTGGCCACATTAGGTATCTTTATCATCATGATTGCAATATTTAGGATAGTATCACTTGCGAGTATTAGTGCAGCACTAGCTCTGCCTTTAATAATGTATTTGAGCTTTGAAACTACAAATATTTCGTTACCATTTTTAGTTATTTCACTATTAGCTATGTCTTTAGTAATTTGGAGACATAGAGAAAATATTATTAGACTAATCCAAGGGAAAGAGCCAAGAATTGGTCAATCATAAGAAATTAAATAGTAACTTTATCACAAAAACTTTTGAACATATATGCTGGGTCATTAGATTTAGTGATTGCTCTGCCAATAACTAATTTTGAAGCTCCCATTTTAATAGCTTCAGATGCATCAGAAACCCTGGATTGATCGTTGATATCTGAATCTAATGAACGTATTCCAGGAGTTACCAGTTCAAACGTGTCAGGATAGACCTTACGAAGAAATTGAACTTCTTTAGGGCTGCAGACACATCCTCCTAAACCAGACTTAGATGCAATCTCTGCTAAGTGCTTAACACGTTGATCTATTGATTGATTAATCAATAGATCACTTGCAAAACTTTCGCTAGTCCAACTAGTCAAGATTGTAATTCCCAAAAGTTTTGGTGGCATTAAATTAACTTTGGCTGCTCCTTCGTGTGCCGCTTCATTAGCCATCTTAAGAGCCTTTATACCTGAGCAAGTATGTAAAGAAATAAATTCTGCACCCGTTTGCGATGCGACAAAACATGCTCTTGCAACTGTAGTGGGAATATCATGAAATTTAAGATCTAGAAATATCTTTTTTCCCTTATCTCTTAATAATGACAATACTTCTGGTCCTTCACTAACAAATAACTCGAGTCCAACTTTAACCCAGATAACTTCAGGTATTTTTTCCAGTAGATTGAAAACATTATTCTTATCCATACCATCTAAGGCAATAATTATTTTTTCGCTTGGATTATCAATATTTGTCATAACATTATATCAATTTGAAACACGAAGAAATTTTTTCTTCCCTACTTGCAAGATTTTTCCTATGAGATCTTTTGGAGTATCAAACTCAAAATTAGGATCAACAATTTTTTTTCCATCAATTCTTACTCCTCCTCCAAGAATTTGTCTTCTTGCTTCACTGCTACTTGAACACATTTCCATTTTACTAAATAAATAAAATGCTTTAGCTGGAAAGTTCACATTAGAGATAGAGGCTTCTGGTATTTCCTCAAGAGAATCTTGAGTACCTAAAACTAATTTTTCAGAGTTAAATTGAGCTTTTTTTGCCGCTTCAATTCCTTTAAAATTAGATGTTATTTTTAAAGCCATAAATTTCTGAAGCTCTCTTGGATTTAGACTCAACTCTTTTAAGTTTTCATTAGTTAGTAAATTTAAATAACTCAAAACCAAATCATCTGGAACCTTTTCTAATTTGGAATACATAGACAATGAATCTTCATTTATGCCTACAATATTATTTAAACTTTTACTCATTTTTTGTGTCCCATCTAGCCCAACTAAAATTGGTAATAGCATTCCAAATTGCGGTTTCTGTCCAAAAGCTCGTTGTAAATCTCTTCCCATGGCAATATTAAATTTTTGATCTGTACCACCAAGTTCTACATCAGAATTGATTGCGACTGAATCAAATCCTTGAAGAAGTGGATAGAGAAATTCATGAAGAGATATAGGAGTGCCAGATTTATATCGATTACTAAAATCTTCTTTAGCTAGCATTTGACCAACTGTTGAATTTGACAAAAGTTCTATAATTTTAGACAAATTAAGATTTTCAAGCCACTCACTATTTCTTCTTATTTCTAAGCGGCCAGGAGTTACAAAATCAAGCAATGAATCGCTGGGGTCTTTACCTAGACCCAATTGTTCAAGATAATTCAACGAATTTGATTCAACCTCATCTTTTGAAAGCTGAATTCTAGTTTTACTTTTTCCAGTTGGGTCTCCAATCCTTGCTGTAAAATCTCCGATTATAAGTACTGCTGTATGTCCTTCATTTTGAAAAGCTCTTAATTTTCTAAAAAGAATACTATGACCTAAATGAATATCAGTTCCTGTTGGATCAATTCCAAGTTTTACACGTAAAGGATTTTTTTCTATGGCTGAAAGTTCTAATCTTTTAAGAAAGTTTTGATCTGAATCTCTCGTATTATCATAGGGGAAAAGATCATCTAAACCTCTAGAAATGAAATCTGGTAATTCATTTAATTTATCTAACATAGTCTAAATATTAAAAAGGTTGATAATCATTTATCCAGTTCTGATTTCATTCTCACCAAAGTTTTATTCATCTGATCAAACATTTGATCAGGAGTGATTCCAAATTGACTCAGCTGAGTCTTTAACTGCTCTACTGTCATTTTCGCCTGAAAATCTTCTGAAAGTTCAAATCGTTTCATGAAAACTTTATACCTCTCCATTAAATTCTCCATAGTATCAATAAACATTACTTTTCCTTCTCTATCAAATTTTCCATAATCAGAGCCTAATTGCATCAGATTCTGATAATCAGTAAAGAGTTTTTTTGCCTCTTCCTGAACAATTTCTGACTCAAAGAAACTCATACCCTTAACCCTGGTTGAAAGATCAATTGATCGATTTTGAGTTCAATGACTTGCATTGATTGTATCATTAAAATCTTGTATCAAGCTTAGACCATTTCTACATAAAAACATTTGTTTAGGGAGTGTAAATAGCCACACCAACAAAAAAATATAATTCTTACTCAAGTTACATAAAAACTTACTAATGAAGAAAAACACTTTTAATTTGAGCTTAACAAGCTAAGATCAAACTGATCTAAATTAAAATAATATAAAATATTGATCATATCATGATGAAATATTAATTAAAAATTATTTTTAATTTCAGGCTTTTTAACATGCTAAACTTCGAAAAGCAATATAATTTATTTAAAAATAATGATGTTGCTGTCTCCGGGATAAAGCCTCTTCAAGACATCTTTATCGACAAAAAAACAATAAAGGAATGGCAAGAGAAAATCACTAATCATCAATCTCCTATTTTTAAATACGGCTATCAAGATGTAAATCAATCATCACTATTTGATACTAGTTTAGAAGAGTTAAACGAATCTTTCAACCCAATAAATCTTACTCCACTACCTTTAAGTTTTTGGAGATGGCCAAAGGCAATGCATGAGGGGGCTGCTATATATTTTGTAATGGATAATATTATTGATTCTGATGAAAATATAATTTTATATATTGGAGAAACAATTTCCGCAGAAAAGAGGTGGAAAGGTGCACATGACTGTAAAAATTACCTTTCAATTTATTCCGATTCTCTACAAAAAGCAAATATTATACCCAGGCTAAATATTCGTTTTTGGCTTGATGTTCCAATCAAAACCAAGGAAAGAAGAAAATTAGAACAGAAGCTTATCCAAGCTTGGCTTCCACCATTTAATAAAGAGACAAGAGAAAAATGGGCAACGCCATTTACTTCACAAAGAAATTAGTAAAAAATTGTTATCATAAATACAAGTATAAAAATTAAATGCAAATTTCAGCAGTCTCCAAAGACATTCACGAATGGTCAGGATCAGTACTTATTGCTGGGATTTTAAAAGGAACAATCGAAAGCCAAATAAATTTATTTAAGACAATAATAAAAGATACTTTTTTGAGTCAAAGGTTTAATGATTCAAAATTCGAAGGCAAAAAGAATCAGAAATTATCAATTGAACTAATAGAAGGCAAAATAAAAAAAGTAATCTTTGTAGGCTTAGGCGAGGCCGAAACTCTTCAAATTGATGATCTAAGGAAGGCAGCTTCAATCTGTACTCGTCAAATTTCAGGTTATGAAAGAAAAATAGGAATATTTTTCCCCTGGGATGCATTTGACCCTTCCTCAGTTGCATGCGCAGTTGGAGAAGCAGTTCGATTGTCATCTATTAAAGATCTTAGATTCAAATCAGACTCAAAAGAGACTACTCCAATTGATGAAGTTGAATTAATAGGCTTGGATACAAAAATCACTAAATCAGCTATTGCTGAAATAAACCCCATTTGCGAAGGAGTTAAATTTGCAAGAGAACTTGTTTCAGCTCCCCCCAATGTTCTTACCCCATATCAAATGGCGAAAGAGGCTGAAAAATTAGCCACTGATTATGATCTAGATTTGAAAATTCTTGACAAAAAAGAGTGCGAAAAGCAAGGAATGGGAGCCTACTTAGCAGTTGCTAAAGGATCAGATCTAGAGCCTAATTTTATACACTTAAAATATTCTCCAAAAACAGCAAAACACAAAGTCGTATTAGTTGGTAAAGGTTTAACTTTTGACTCTGGTGGATACAACTTAAAAGTAGGTGCTTCTCAAATTGAAAAAATGAAGTACGACATGGGAGGAAGTGCTGCTGTCCTTGGAACAGCAAGAGCAATCGCAGAACTAAAACCAAGCAACACAGAGGTTCATTTTATTGTTGCTGCTTGCGAAAATATGATTAATGGTTCTGCATTGCATCCTGGAGATATCCTCAAAGCCTCGAACGGAAAAACCATTGAAGTAAACAATACCGATGCAGAGGGAAGATTAACTTTAGCTGATGCTTTGGTTTATGCTTGCAAACTTAAGCCTGACGCCATCGTAGATCTAGCTACTCTTACTGGAGCTTGCGTGATTGCGTTAGGAGATGAAATAGCAGGTTTATGGACTGACAATGATCAGCTGTCGGAACAATTAACTAAAGCGGCAGATAAAGCGGGAGAGGGTATTTGGAGAATGCCTATGCAAGATTCATACAAATCTGGAATTAAATCATCTATTGCTGATTTGCAGAACACTGGTCCAAGGCCAGGAGGATCAATTACTGCTGCACTGTTTCTAAAAGAATTTGTAAACTCCAGCATTCCATGGGCTCATATTGACATAGCAGGTACATGTTGGACTGAAAAAGATAGAGGTATAAATCCAAAGGGTGCAACTGGTTATGGAGTAAGAATGTTAGTTAATTGGATAAAAGAATTGAGTCTCAATGTGCATTAATATATTTACGTATAGTAAAAGATATTAAATATATTTTTTTGATTTTTCGATTAAGTAATTGATTACTATTTATATTCTCCCCATATCTTTTTAAGTCTATTATCTCTACCACAACTTGTCCTATAGAAATTATATTTAAGTGGATTTTTAGCAGAATAGTTCTGGTGATAGTTCTCAGCTATCCAAAAAGGTTTTGAATCAACAATATCAACTTTAAATTGGTCTAAGGGTATATTTAATTCAACTGAAATATTTTCTTGACTCTCCTTCGCAGCTAGCTCTTGCTCTTTGTTAGATGTAAAAATAACAGGCTTATATGAATCACCTCTATCACAAAATTGTCCTTTATTATCAAATGGATCAATATTAAGCCAATACTGCTTAAGTAACTTTTTATAGCTAATAATATCAGAATCAAAATTAACTTTCACAACCTCTTGATGGCCACTATGATTTTCATACGTTGGATTAGTTAGATCTCCTCCGGAGTAACCGCTTTCTGCCGAAATTACTCCATCAAGTTTCTCTAGGTCATGCTCCAGGCACCAAAAACAACCCCCTGCAAAAACAGCTTCCTGTGATTCAGCAAATGTTTCCAAAGGAAAAACTACTAAAAGTTGAAGGAGCATAGAAAATACTATTAGTCTTCTGAAGATTTTATTCATAAGGATTATTGAACTAATATGTCCAGAATATCCTTTGATGCTCTATCTGTAACTCCGGGCTTTCCTAATTTATCTTTCAATCTTTTATAACCAAGAATTATGTCTTCTTTTGTCGAATTGTCTTGTATGATTTTTAATGCTGCATTAAAAATCTTCTCAGCTTTAAAGTCCTCTTGTATGAACTCTGGTATTAACATTTTATTTAAAAGAAGATTAACTGGAGAAATGTATTTAACATTAAATCTCAATAAATATCTTGCGAAAAAAGCAGTAACTCTACTTACTTTATACCCAACTATTTGTGGAACTGCGTTTAGAGCTAATTCCATATTTATCGTACCAGACTTAGCAAAGGCTAGATGAGCAGCAGAAAATAAAAATGGCTTTATTTCATCAACCTCATGAGACAAAATTATCCTTCCAGATACACCATATTCTTTTAATGAACTATTTAAAAATTCATTAAATTCATTTAAACCAGATGGTATTAACACAGTAAAGGAAGGGTCATTTTCCTGAAGAAGTTTAGCCGCTTGTAACAATGTGGGTAAAATATATTTAAGTTCTTGTTTCCTAGAAGCGGGAATAATAAGAAGAAGTTTCTGATCAGAGGTTAATCCTATTCTCTTAAAAGATTCTTCTCTAGTAGGAATATTTCTATAAAAATCCAACATTGGATGACCTACAAATTTTACATTTCCTCCCTTATTTGAATAAAACTTAGCTTCCTCTTCGAAGATAGCTAATATTTTATCTGTAAAACTAATCAAATCGGTTGTACCCGAATCACCTAATCTCCATGCCCATTCCTGAGGCGCAATATAATATATTATAGGAATATTAGGGAACTTTTTTTTTACCTTTAATCCTAGTCGAATATTTGGCCCCATATAATCAATTAAAACGATTGCATCTGGAGGAGAAGAACTTAAGAAATTATCAATTTTTGATTGTGCATTTAAAGTTGGTAGCACGTAAGGAATAGCTTCTAAAAAGCCGATTGCACCTATTGATGAAGTATTAGATATTAATTCAGCCCCAGCTTCTTTCATCCTTTCACCACCTAAAGCAATTATTTCTAATTCAATTTTTCTTTTTTCTGCATTAGTCTTTAAAGCCTTTATTAATAAACTTCCCTGCAAATCTCCAGAGACTTCACCGGTACTAATTAATAACTTCATTATTTATTTAGCATTAAAGAAGGTATTAGACCTCTTCTACCTTTCCCAATAGATAGTTCTATAAATCTACATAATCTTTCTGAGGATTGGAATAAATTCTCTTGTCTTGCAATTTTCAAACTATCAGAAATTACATATTCAGATTTAAATAATAAGTTCCATATTTTTTTCAATTGTATATATTCTTCTTTATTATCTTTATCTATACTTTTCCTTTTTATTCCAACATTATTTAATCCTCTTATTCTTCCGGGATGGCCTTCTGCTAAGCAATATGGAGGAACATCTCTATCAACTCTTGTCATACCTCCAACCATAGATAAATAACCAATATGAACAAATTGATGTATCCCTAAACAGCCTCCAATAACAGCTCTATCTTCTACAACAACGTGACCTGCAATCTGTACGCTATTAGCTATGACTACACTATTGCCAATTTCACAATTATGTCCTAAGTGTGAATAAGCCATTAACAAGTTTTGATTCCCAACTATAGTTTTCTCCCCTTTAAAGGTGGCTCTATTAATAGTTACACATTCTCTTAAAGTATTATTATCTCCAATCAATACATCGGTAAAATCTCCTTTATATTTCAAGTCTTGGGGTTCTAATCCAATACATGCACCTGGGTAAATCTTATTATTTGATCCTATTTTTACTTTTCCGTCGATAATTACATTTGGTCCTATCCATGTATTTGGACCAACAATCACATCTGGACCAATAACAGCACCTGAACCTACACAGACACCTTTCCCAAGTTCAGCCTTAGGAGACACATCTGCAAAGTCATGAATATTAACTTTATTATCTCCCATAAAGCTTTCAGAAGATTGAAGTTCACTCATCACTTCAATCAACAAGAGAGAACATCAAATCTCCAGAACAAACCAACTTTTCATCAACTTTTGCTTCTCCCCTAACTTTCCCAAATCTCTTCCTTTTAATACTTATCAATTCACAAGATATTAATAATTGATCTCCAGGAACCACGGGGCGTCTAAACCTAACTGAATCAATTCCGGCAAAAACAAACAGACCTTTGGGAAGATCAGGCATTTGAGAAACAATCAAACCACCTACCTGAGCCATTGCTTCAACTATTAAGACTCCTGGCATTAAAGGTCTTTCAGGAAAATGGCCTTGAAATTGAGGCTCATTAAGAGTGACATTCTTTATAGCCACAGCTTTTTTCCCTGGGTCATGTTCTATAACTCTGTCAACAAGCGCAAAAGGATATCTATGTGGCAAAAGCCCCATTATTTGCTCGCTATTTAAAACAAGAGGTTGAGAAGTAGAAATGTCAGTCAAAATCGGATTTAATTAAGTTAATACCTTTTGCAGAGAAGAAGCAAATTCCGCATGAAGAGAGTGAGACCCTTTATAAACAAAAATTTGCGCTCTCGGTAATCCAACGAAAGCTAAATCTCCAATCAAGTCAAGTAATTTATGACGCACTGGCTCATTTGAAAATCTCAAAGGTGGATTCACCCAAGAATCACCATCACAAACCAAAGCATTTTCAAGAGCTCCCCCCTTAATTAGACCAGCTTTCTTTAATTCTTCTAGCTGATCAAGAAAACCAAAAGTTCGCGCAGGTGCAATTTCTTTAACAAAATTATTTGGAGACAGCTCAATAGAAAACATTTGCTGTCCAATTGCTTTATACGGAAAATCAACCAAGCCTATTAATTTCAATTGTTTTGATGGTATTGCAAAAATTACACTTTCTCCTTTGTTTACAAAAATTGGAGACCTTATTTCTGGTCTTGGTCTGGGAGATGTAGTGGAATTAATCATTCCTACTTTTTCAATTTCTTCTATCCAACCAATAGCAGAACCATCAAGTAAGGGAATCTCACTACCACTGATTTCAATATGTGCATGAGTTAGTCCTACACCTATCAATGAAGCCAACAAGTGTTCAACAGTAGATACTTTTTTTTCATTCAGCTCAAGTGTTGTACATAAAGGAGTATTCCTTACTTGCGAAATATCTATGGGAATAACTTTATTAGGTTCATCAGAAAAAGAGATATGAAATCCGGTTAATTCTGTTGGCTTAATAATGACTGTACATTTAAGACCTGTATGCAATCCAATACCATCTTTTTTGATTTCATTTTGAAGCGTCCAACCTTCTTCATAGTCATCAGGGAAGGAGAACACTAGAATTTCCAGCCAATTCCAATGTTATATCGCCAATTACCGCTGAAATCTTGAGTTGCTGCCTCTATACGAATTGGACCAACAGGTGTATTAATGACTGCTCCAGGTCCAACAGAAAAACCAGATCCTGGTTTTTCTAGAATTTTTCCAGGCTTCCCTGGAACATTTGATTGAGAGCCAAAATCAGATCCTGCATCAACAAATAAGACTCCGGAAACTAATCGCCAAACAGGAAATCTATATTCGCCTGTTGCCTCTCCAAAGTTTCTTGCAACACCTAGATCACAAGAGTTCCAACCTCTAACAGAGCTGGCGCCTCCTAAGCAAAATGCTTCATAAGGAGGTAGATCTCCAATAATTGTCCCGATCTTTGCTTGAAAGCCTATCGATTGGGAGCAATCTGATTTTTCACCAGGCTTGGGACGACAACCCTTATGAAACTTAAGCCAATTAACAGGATAAAAACGAGAATAACTAAACCTAGTTCTATTAAAAGTCGGTGAATTCTCACCTAAACTAATAAATTGTTCAGAGCCAATATTTAAATAATCTCCAGAAGTTGGATTTCTTGAATTATCTAAATTATTGTAAGTAACTGCACTTTTTAAACTAACTAAAGTATTTTCCGTAGAGCAATTATATGCAACACAAATAACTTCTTTCTCAGGAACTTTACCGTGTATAAAATTTGTTGATGCTACGCCATAAGGTCTTTTATCTCCGGCGTAGTCTATTGGCTTCACTTTTTGGAAATTTGCACCTATAAGTACACTCCATGGAACTTTTTTTAGGGGCTGACCACCGTTTAGAGGTCTTGCAAAAGAGAAGCCTCCCCCAGTTCTCTCTAAGACAATAGAATCACCCTCATAATCAAACCAACTAAACTGTGGTACAGATGCCTGAGCAGAAGAAAGATTAGCAAATGGACCAGTTTCAATTAAAGTATTATTATTGTTTAAGTCTAAGTTTTGAGATTGATTGGTGTCATAACTTATTAATGAATTAGGGGCTTCATATCTATCTGTAACTCCTCTAATACTTCCGCCCTCTTGACTTCTAAATTCTTGAGGAACTTCTCTACTCAAATATAATGAAGTTCTAAAAGATGTTCTATGTTTATCATTTTTAATCCAGGGATCATATAAAGAAAGATTGAGTAGCGCTCCATATTCTCCATAAGTCAAATTCATATTTGATGACCATGATCTCCCAACCAGATTGGACTCTTGTAATCCAATTTGTCCAAATACACCTTGACCTCCACTATAACCAAGACCTCCAGTCAAAGAGCCTGTTCTTTGCTCTGTTATTGCTAGTGAAATAACAATCTTTCCAGGTTTCGAAGTCACTGGTTTAAGGGTTACTTTTACATCAGTGAAAAGTGATGTTGAATATAGTCTTTTTATATCTGATTCTAATTTATTTCTATTAAAAATATCTCCAACTTTAGTTATTAACTCTCTTTCGATTACCCATTTTTTTGTTTTTCCTTTTATTGTTCTGCCTTTTTCATCTTCTGTATTTCCATCCTCATCTATAAAATTAATCTCAATACCGGCAATATATCCTTCTTGAATATTAAGTTCTACTATTCCATCTTTGGTGACACGACTTGGGCCAAATATCCTTGCTAAAGAGAATCCATTAGTATTATACCAATCTTTCATTTCTTTAATTCTTATCTTTAGAGTATTAAGATTTAAAGTTTTTCCATAATCATTATTAAAAATATCATTTATTTTTTTATTTGATAGTTTTTTTTCTATCGGCAGGATATTTATCTTCTTTAATATCGGATTTGGTTCAACTTTAATCAAAAGTTGGACTCCTAAAGCACTCTGTAAAGATTCAATTTTCGCACCAGAGAACCAACCTGTTGAATAAATTCGATCTAAATCCTTCTTAACTTCTTCACTTGTAACTTTACTACCAGGTCTAATTAACATTGCATCATAAGCAAGAACTTCCAAACGCTCTTTGTCTGGATGATCTTCAAGTCCCTCAATAATTATCTCTGAAATTAATACTCGTTTTTCTTCATTTATAATATTAACATCTTTTTTATTTGTTTCATCAGAAATTAAAAAATGATCAAAATTAAAATTGAATTTTTTATTATTTAATTGCTGAGAAAATTGAAAATTTTCAGTTTGTTTATTTTCAATAAATAACTGATTTTCAACTGAGATTATTTTAGAAGCTTTAGTCTCTCCAAAAAGACTAAGAAGAGGAAACGCTATAGCAATGGCATATGCGGTTTTGGTTTTTAATTTCTTATCAGAGCTGAAGTGTTTTTTTAACATAAATTTCAAATCAATTCAATGACGGAATTCTTAGGCAAGTAGAATTTGTTTAAATATCAGCTTAAGTAGAATTAGAGGACTCTTTTTCTATACGTTTCAAAATCTCCTCATAAGCATCTATGACACCTCCAAGATCTTGCCGAAAGCGATCTTTGTCAAGGATACGATCCTTAGGATCGGAATTTTTTTTATCCCAAAACCTACAATTATCTGGACTTATTTCATCAGCTACCACAAGTTTTCCATGTGAGTTAAGACCAAATTCTAATTTAAAGTCAACCAATAATAAATCAAGGTTATCAAAATATTCTTTTAAAATTTTATTTACACTTCTAGTAATTTTTTCTACCATTTCCATCTGAGAAGGGGTAATTAAATCAAGCAACTTCAATCTTCTTTCTGTAAGTATAGGATCTCCTAATTCATCATCTTTATAATATAAATCCAAGAGTGGAGGATTTAATATTGTTCCTTGGGTGATTGGTGTTTCTCTGCATAATGATCCTGTCGCAATATTGCGAATAACAACTTCCAAAGGAACTATATTAATTTTTTCAGCAATCATCAATGTTTCTGAATGAAGTTCTAAAAAGTGGGTAGGAATTCCATTCAATTCAAGCAATTTAAAAAGAGCAGCAGAAATTTTGCAATTCAATCTTCCTTTGCCCTCGATCTCTGACCGTTTTTTTGCATTAAAAGCTGTAGCATCATTTTTGAACTCTATTAAAACCCTATCTGGATTTTCACACGCAAAGACTCGTTTTGCCTTTCCCTCGTAAATTAGTGATCCTTGGATATGATTCATTAATACCTCAGATATCTAATTAGTATAAATAGACAATGCTACAAAAATCACCTCAATCAGAACAATTTTATTTAAAAACTAAAATCCAAACAACTACATAACTTTTCTTCAAGCAATATATTAACTAATAATTAAAGGTCATTAAAGGTCCACTAAAACTATTTTTTTCATTTAAGCAAAAGAAACACTATGGCAAAAAATCAAAAACCAGATGCATCAAGCGAATTAAGAAGGATATTAATAGTTGGAAATGGAGGAAGAGAAAACTCCATTGCTTGGGCTTTATCAAAAAATCAATCTATTGAACAAATATATGTTTGTCCTGGAAATAGTGGGACAGCCAACTATAAAAAATGTATTTGCCTAAAACCTAAAACTGGAGAAGAAAAAACAATTATTGATGAATGTCAACGTCTTCAAATAAATTTAGTCATCATTGGTCCTGAAGTACCTTTAGCTGAAGGTTTGGCTAATAAAATGCGTGAAAGAGGATTAACAGTTTTTGGGCCCGATAAAGAAGGTGCTCAATTAGAAGCAAGTAAAGACTGGTCTAAAGCTCTTATGATAGAAAACAATATTCCTACAGCTAAGTACTGGGCAGCAGAATCTACAGAGGAAGCATTAGAAATACTTGAAGAATTCAATCAACCTCTAGTCATAAAAGTAGATGGCCTTGCCGCAGGTAAAGGAGTAACTGTTTGTGAAACTATTGAGCAATCTAAACTAGCGATTAGAGACGCATTCTCTGGGAAGTTTGGCTCTGCAGGAAACAAAATTATCCTCGAAGAAAAAATTGAAGGGCCAGAAGTTTCAATTTTTGCTCTTTGTGATGGAGAGAAATTAATTGTTCTTCCTCCAGCCCAGGATCACAAAAGGTTACTTGAGGGTGATAATGGTCCAAATACTGGAGGAATGGGAGCTTATGCGCCTGCGCCTTTGATTAATGAAAAAGATCTTGAAGACTTAACTGAACTTATTCTCATCCCAACGTTAAAAGGTCTGAAAAAAAAGAACATCAAATATATCGGCGTCATTTATGCAGGACTTATGCTTACATCTTCTGGACCAAAAGTTATTGAATTTAACTGCCGCTTTGGCGATCCAGAATGCCAAGCCTTAATGCCATTAATGGGCGAGGAATTTGCTTCTGTTCTTTTTTCTTGCGCTCGAGGAGAGCTCGAAAATGCACCAAAACTTACATTCAACTCCGAATGCAGTGTCTGTATTGTTGCGGCCGCTAAGGGATACCCTGAGAGCCCTCAAAAAGGTGACAGGATTAACATTGATGTTGATTCAAATTCTTCACTTCAAGTTTTTCACGCGGGGACCTCGACAGACAAATCTGACAATATAATCACCTCTGGTGGAAGAGTGCTCTCAGTAGTTGCCCAGGGAGATAACTTCGACAAAGCTTTCGATTTGGCTTATTCTAACTTAAAAAAAATCAGCTTTGATGGTATGCATTTTCGCAGAGATATAGGTCACCAAGTTCGAGATATTTAATTTGATTTTTATACTAAAATGAATAATTCAAATTTAAAGAATAAAAAATCTTTTCTACCATCAAAAGATGATGTATTTATAGAAGAATTAGACTTATTAGAAAAAATAAATTTATGGTGGTCGAGGTTTAATTTACGTTCAAAATTACTAGCATTTGGAACTCTAGTAGTTAGTTTTATAATGACACTTATTACATTTTTTGCGTTAAGTACTATACAAAAAGATGCTGGTATGAATGATACGAGATATGCTAGAGATCTAGGTTTATTATTATCAGGGAATGTAACGGAGTTAGTCGCAAATAATCAAACTAGAGAACTTTTTAACGTGGCAGAAAAGTTTTGGCGTTCAAGCAGGAACTTAAGGTACATTTTCTTTACTGACCCAGATGGCTTTGTAAAGCTGGGGATTCCAGTAAGTGCAACAACTTCAGAATCTGAGGTTGAAGGTGCCTTACAACTAAAAAGAAAACTACAACTACCAAGTGAATTAAAAAAACAACCTCAATTTCCATTGGTTAGACAACATTCAACTCCACAAGGTCAAGTAACTGATGTTTTTGTTCCCATGCTTTGGAAGGGTGAATATCTAGGCACGTTAGCTCTAGGTGTAACACCTAATAAGAAAGCTCTTGCTACAGCTGCATTAACTAGAGAGATCACTGTTGCAGTATTTATTTCTATTTGGGTTTTAGTAATAATTGGCGCAGTATTTAATGCTTTAACAATCACTCGTCCCATTAAAGAATTAGTTATTGGAGTCAGAGAGATTGCCAAAGGTAATTTCAAATCAAGAGTAGATCTCCCTATGAGTGGAGAGCTTGGAGAGCTCTTAAATGGGTTTAATGCAATGGCATCAAAATTAGAAGACTATGACGCTGCAAATATTGAAGAATTAAAAGCGGCCCAAGTCAAGCAGCAATCTTTAATAGCTACCATGGCGGACGGAGCACTTCTTCTTGACGAACAAGGCAATATTGTTTTAGTCAATCCAACTGCCAGAAGACTATTTCGCTGGGAAGGTAGAAATCTTGAAGGTCAAAAGTTGTTGAACCAACTTCCTGATTCTCTTGCAAAAGAACTTGAAACACCAATAACCTCACTTTTAAGCAACTTCGGAGACAGTGATGATTTGCGCTGCAATCTTGAAGAACCACCAAGAACGCTTCGTATAGTTTTAAAGTCCGTAAGAGATACAACAGGAGAGAATATTAAAGGTATTGCTGTTACAGTTCAAGATCTTACTAGGGAAGTTCAATTAAACGCAGCACAAAAACGATTCATCAGTAATGTTTCTCATGAACTAAGAACGCCATTATTTAATATTAAAAGCTATGTTGAAACTCTTTATGACTTAGGAGAACAACTTACAAAAGATGAGCAAAAAGAATTTCTGGGTGTTGCAAATTCAGAGACCGATAGACTTACACGCTTGGTCAATGATGTTCTTGACTTATCCAAGTTGGAGTCTGGAAGAACTATCCAATTAGAAGCACTAAGTATCAAAGAAGCTATGGAACAAACCCTAAGGAACTATAAACTTAATGCCGAAGATAAGAATGTGAAATTAATATTGAATGTTGAAAATAATTTAACTTTTGTTTTGGGAAACTGGGATATGGTTCTTCAGGTTTTAGATAACCTTGTTGGTAATGCACTTAAATTTAGTCAAGAAGGAGGGACAATAAGTTTAAAAGCATATACATGGCCAGACATATGCGTCGCTTCGCCAGTTGATTTAAATAATAAAGCTCCACATTGTGAAATATTGTCTCCAATACCAAAAATCAGAGTGGAAGTATCTGATACAGGATGTGGTATTTCTGAAATAGATCAACAAAGAATATTTGAACGTTTTTACAGAGTTGAAGATTCCGTCCACACTGAAGTTGGGACTGGACTAGGGCTTTCAATTGTTAAAGGGATTGTTGATAAACACGGAAGTGAAATAAGAATGGCTAGCGAGCCGAATACTGGTACGACATTTTGGTTTGAACTTCCTCTTGAAGACTCTGATGCTGATCAGCTATTGTTAAAATCTGCAAGGAAGAATTGGGAATATGAAAATGATAAGTCTTTAATTACATAAAAATCACTCGTCATTTGATTCGATACTTTTAAAAACCCCTGGGACTTGATCTTCAGGATTAACACGATGAGGGGCTCCACTAAATATCTGTTCAAAGTTAGTGAATGAATCTTTAATTTCAGGACCTTTATTAGTAATAATATACTCACGTATCCTCTTATCATGCCATGATCCTCTCATTTTAAAAACATTTATTGCTCTTGCCATTTCACCTCTTATTTCTACATACTGCAAAAGCAAAATCGTATCAGTTATTGTTGAAATATGAGAGTCAGTAATTGAGTGGCTTCCCATGAATTCTTCAGCGGTATTAGTAAAGAATCCTGCTATTTCTTCCTGTTTAGCGTAACCAGTTACTCCAATAACAAATTGCCTAAAGGCATTTAAACTTACACCTCTAGCTAATGCAGAGAGAGAATCAATTGCCATTCTGGAAGGTTTATATTCGCCAATCTCGGTTTTGATAATTTGAAGATGATCCTCCAACCCAGTTGATTCTGGATAAGCACAAATAATCTTCAACAATCCATCTGCTTCCATCTTTTCAAAGTCAATTCCCCAGCTAGTGGCATTACGAAGAAGTTGTGCTCTTGATTCTTCATATGCAAAGAGTATTGTTCTTTCTTTATGTAAATATGCATCTTCAACAAACTTCGATACTAGCATTGTTTTTCCAGTACCAGTTGCACCAGTTGCAAGAATAATTGAATCTTGAAAATATCCTCCTCCACACATTTCATCCAAATCAGGAACGCCAGAACTTATACGAATATTTGATGATCTTTGAGTTAATCTCATTGCACCTAAAGGGAATGCAATTATTCCTTGGGGACCCATTGTGAAAGGGAATTCACCCTTCATGTGAGTAGTTCCTCTTAATTTTAAAATTTCTACAGTTCTTCTCCTCTTCTCTGCTTCTAAAACATTTCTCAGAATAACAACATTATCAGAAACGAATTCTTCAACTCCATATCTTGCAATTGGACCATATTCATCTATTCTTTCAGTCGTCATAACAGTAGTTACACCTATTTCTTTAAGTCTTGCTATTAATCGAAAAATCTCTCTTCTAACAACATAGATAGCGTCATATTGTTGAAAAACTGCTGTCATTGAATCTATAGCTACTCTCTTAGCTTTAAATTTTCTAATCGCATAACTGATCCTTTCAATTAACCCTGATAAATCAAAATTTCCAGCAACATCTTGTCCATCTGGGTCAGGAGATGCATCTAAAATAAAAAGTTTATTTTGGTCAATTAATCCTTGCAAATCCCAACCAAAACTTGCAGCATTTCGAATAATATCTAATGGTGATTCTTCAAAAGTTACAAAAATCCCAGGTTCATCAAAATTACATATTCCATGATGAAGATATTGCAATGAAAAAACAGTTTTACCAGTTCCTGATGTTCCGCTAACTAGAGTGCTGCGCGCATTAGGCAATCCACCATGACAAATATCATCAAAGCCCTCAATTCCAGTAGGGAGTTTTTGAACATGCATTTTTGTTTAATTTTTTTATTGAAGAACGCTAGAAGCTCTTATGTACAAAACATAATAAACGAACTGTAAAAATAGCCTGGTTATCAGATAGGCTTAAGAATTCAATAACTTCATGTTTAAATAATTCAATTAATTATCTGAAGAATAAAACATTTCTTGATCTGATAATTCATCATATAAAAGGTCCAAGCCAATTAAAACCTTTTCTCTATCTGATAGATCACCGATTATTCTCCTTACTGGTGGCGGTAAAATCTTAGATAAAGTTGGAGTAGCAAGTATTTTATCTTCCTCAGCTAATTGAGGACTTTTTAGTACATCTATAACTTTTAAAGCATAGACCCCTTTGAATTCACTTTCCAATATTTCCCTCAATGTGTTCAAAGCCCGCATAGAGTTGGGCGTATTCCCAGCAACGTAAAGCTTAAGAATATATGTTTTCCTTGCATTCATGTAAAAACTCCAAAAGATCAAAAGAACATTGTTCATCTTAAATCTTGACTAAATAACCAACAAAAGGCGAAAATGTTAGTTTGTTTTCCGATTACGATTAAGGCTTAATCGATTATTAACTTAATAAAAGGGTAAAAACTACTTTTTTAATTAATTTCGAGCCTTAACGTGTCACCAATAATCATGGCTGATAAAAAATCATCTCCTAAAAAGGAAACTCCACTAGATAAAACTTATGCAATAGTTGAGGCATCTGGTAAGCAGTTATGGCTGCAACCTAACCGGTATTATGATTTAGATAGATGCCATGCAGAAGTTAATGATGTTCTAACCATTGACAAGGTTCTTCTTTTTAACAATGGCAAAGATTTAAAGATTGGAAAACCTTATGTCAAAGATGCAAAAGTAGAAATAAAAATCCTTGAGCATAGGAGAGGTCCCAAAATAATTGTCTATAAAATGAGACCAAAGAAAAAGACAAGGAGAAAAAATGGGCATCGTCAAGAACAGACAAGAGTTTTAGTTCAATCCATATCAGTAGGATCAAACACTAAAAAATCAAAAGGAACAAAAGATGCCGAAACATCAGCTAATAAAGTAGAATCTGAATAATTAAAATAAAAAATTACATAAATCATGGCTCATAAGAAAGGAACTGGATCAACAAGAAACGGAAGAGACTCAAACTCCAAAAGACTTGGAGTAAAAGCTTATGGCGGCGAGAAAGTAACGGCTGGGTCTATTCTTATTCGCCAAAGAGGCACCTCAATACTTCCAGGTATTAATGTAGGCAGGGGAAAGGACGATACTCTTTTTGCTCTAACTGATGGTTCAGTTCATTTTGAAAGCATTCGTAGAGGTTTAAGAAATAGAAAAAGAATTAATATCTCTACTGCGACAGCAAGCTGATTTATTTTTGTAATGGTTTGTAAGCTCGAGTAGTAATTAAAAAAGGATGGAAAACCTCTAGGAAGTTTAACTGTAATGTAGAAAAGAAATTCTCAATCAAACTAGGATCATCGAAATGAAAAGGATATTCTCCATTTTTTCCTTTATAAAAATACCAATTCATTAGAGCTATTCCCTTTGGAGAAAGTTTTTCCAGAAATATTTTTAATTGTTTTGCTGGATCTGGAAGATGTTCAAGGACATCCAAACAAACAAGAGAATCAAAAGTCACACCTGACGTGCTTTCTAAATCTCTAAAAACTGAAATCTTTTTTTCGATCCCCAATTTTTTAGACCTATGTTCAACAAAACTTCGGTTTTGAGGGTTAAGGTCCACAAACCAAACATGTTCAACATCTGGCAAAAATGAGGCGGCCAGAGCATGCGTACCAATACCTCCACCAAAATCTAAAACTTTTCCAGAAGCAAATTTTTGTTGTAAACGAAGAGTATCAGCTATGTAATTAGAACTATTTAAATGCCAAGATGCTAAATCAATTAGATGAGCATCTCCAACTTTTTCTTCGTAAAAATCGCCTGCATTATGCTCAGTAAATGCACCTGGATGCAAAGCGGCCAAATCATCAACACCGTTAAGCAACCTTTGTTCTAATTCATCATTATTAATATCAAGGAAATCAATGAGGTGATTTTTTAAATTAAAGCCATCTTTAAGGAAGCAAGAAATACTTAGATCTAAATTGTTCATATTATTTGGTTCACTGAACACACTGAGTTATAACTTTAAATGTTCAGGGTTACTTGAACCATTATTTCATCCGAGCCCAAACCTACAAGATTAATTTTGAAAAAGCCTTTTGGATTTGTTGTCATTGATAAGCCTGTTGGTCTTACTTCTCATGATTGCGTCAATAGACTTAGAAAAGTATTTGGTATCAAAAAAGTTGGACATAGTGGAACTCTAGACCCTTTAGTCACAGGAGTACTTCCAATAGCAATAGGCAATGCAACAAGATTAATCTCTTATTTACAAGGCTCTAAAGCTTATAAAGGAATTATTCAGCTTGGTGCAACTACAAATACTGATGATATGCAAGGAGAAATTATAAAATCAAGAAATTGGCCATTAATGAGCGAAGATGATATAAATTCTCTATTAGAAAAATTTAGAGGTGAGCTATTACAAAAGCCTCCCATTTTTTCTAGTGTTCATATAAAAGGAGAGAGGGCTTATAAGAAAGCAAGAAAAGGAGAAAAATTTGATTTAATCCCTAAAAAAGTTATCATAAATAAATTAAAGTTAATAAGCTGGTCTCAAGATAAAGGTGAGTTATTAATTGACGTTGACTGCTCAACAGGAACATATATTAGATCCTTAGCTAGAGATATTGGAAATAAAATTGGATGCGGTGGCTATTTAAAAAGTTTACGCCGTACAAAAGCATATGATTTCAACGAAAGTCATTCAATAATACTTCCTGAGAAATTAGACTTTTACCCAGAGGGAAATAAACCTAAAGTTCTTACTCCAAATGTCTTTTTTAAACATCTTTCTTCTTTTGAATTAATTTCTGAAGAAGAGATTATTAGTTGGCGCTCAGGAAGAAAAATAAGTTTTCAGAGTAATATTAAACGTTTAAATATAGGCAAAAAAAATAAGATTGAAGCTAATAGTAGTCATAATCAAAATATATTAGTGTTAGACAACAAGAAACAAATACTAGGAATAGCAAATCTAGATGAAAGCTATGATATTAAACCCAAGGTTGTTTTCAATGCAATTGGTTAAGCGATATAATCTATATTTTAAATTAACAATTCATACCTCTTAAATAATTTACTAATATTTTTTTATTTGTACACCTGTATAATAATGTTTTAGAATTTCAAGAAAATTTGATCCTCTTTCAGCCATAGATTTAGCACCCCATTGACTCATCCCAACCCCATGCCCAGCTCCAGAACCTTCAACTAATAGAAAATAGTTTACTGGAATAGGTGGGAGAAGTTGACGTGAAAAATCATCAGCTATTTTATTATTAAAATTCAATTTATTATCTAGACTATTTGAATTAAATTTCAAATCAACTTCAAATTTTGTACTAAGCAATTGCAATTTTTTTCGTAACTCTTTACCTGAAATAATCTTATTTCCATGAATTCCATGCAGTTTAATTTTTAAGACTCTACCGGTCTTACTTTTATCAATAATTTGAATACTATTTACACCGCCTAAATCAGGGAATAAGCTTTCCAATTCAGCAGAAGTAAATTTATTCTTCCATCTATATTTTTCACTATTTTGATCGTAATCAATAACACTTTTCAAATAAGGTAATTGATACTTCCAAACTTGACCACTATTTTCCGTCCTACCTCCAGAGCTACTATGAAAAACTGCATTAATCAGCTGATTCTTATAAAATAGAGCAAGTGAATTTGTACTTCTTACTGCCCTATTTGTTTTTGCAGTTTCAGATTCAAGTCCTAAGTAAACTTGGCTAGCTTGTGTTGAATGTAGATCAAATAATTTATTTTTATCTAAAAGTTTCAAAGCATAAGTTCTTGCGGCTATTGCTTGAGCTTGAAGTGCTGCAAGAGGAAATTCTTTAGGCATTTCACTTCCAACTACACTTTTCAAATATTTTTCTAATTTTAAATGATTTACTATACTTAACTTCTTATCATATAATGAAACTCTTAATTCTCCAGCATATCTTCTGTTATCAAACCAAATTCCTCTTTTATCACCATTTCTAATAATTAAATTAAAATCATTTGGTAACTCGAACCAAGTATTTAGGCTATTAACTGAATATTTAACCTTATTATTTTTGTAAACTAAATTTAAAGATTTAATTCTTCTATGATTAGAAGAGATACCTTGAACAAAAATATTTTCTACATTATCTGCTCTAAATCTCACTTTATTTTTATTACTTAATAAAACTCGCATTATTGGCTCTTTTGCTGCAAATGCCTTAAATGGAGAGATAAAAAATATCGCTATAAAGATTATTGTCCATCCTAATTTTCTTTTAAGTGATGCGCTCACAATAAAAATTGGATTTAAGTTCTAATTTTGCCTATAAGAAAGGAGATCCACCAGTGGTCAAAACCGTGAATGGCAACATGTCTTAACAGAGGAAAACTTGCAAGTTACTTTTCTAGGAACAAGTTCAGGGGTTCCAACTCTAAATAGGAATGTATCAGCAATGGTACTAAAACCTCCACAAAGGTCAGAATTGTGGTTGTTCGATTGTGGCGAAGGTACACAGCATCAGTTCATCAAGAGCAATCTCAAGTTATCTCAAATCAAAAAAATATTTATTACTCATATGCATGGGGATCATATATATGGTCTACCTGGACTTCTAGCAAGCATTGGATTAGCTGGCAGCAGCTTAGGAATTGAAATTTATGGGCCAACTCCACTTAAAAACTTCATTGATTCTTGTTTATACAATAGTTCAAGCAGATTGGCTTACCCTTTAAAATTCCATCAGGTTGAGAATGCTGCCATTAGTCAAGAAATATTGTTTGAAGATTCCGATTTAGAAGTCAAAACTGCTCCACTCAAGCATCGAATCCCATCTTTTGCTTACAGAGTTAATCAAAAAAACAGACCTGGTAGATTCAACCTAGAAAAAGCAAAATCAAAAAATATAGCTCCTGGCCCCGTATACGCCGCCCTTCAGAGGGGCGAGGAAGTGAGGTTAGATGATGGTCGTATTTTTTCTGGAAAAGAATTCTGCGGTCCTCCTAGGCCTGGAGTAAGCATGGTTTATTGCACAGATACTGTTTACACAGAATCAGCAGTTGAGATTTCTAGAGAAGCCGATCTACTAATCCATGAATCAACTTATTCTTATAAAGAAACTGACATGGCGTTTCAGCGAGGACATTCAACTGCCACCATGGCAGCTCAAATTGCTGCGAAAGCGAACGTAAATAAATTAATTTTGACTCATTTGAGCCCTAGATATACCCCTGGGAATGAAACAAGTCCTAATGATTTGCTTAATGAAGCAAAAGCAATTTTTCCAAATACTCAGTTGGCGAAAGACTTTTTGCAAATTGATGTAAAAAAAACCTGCAACAGTTCTTGATCCCTTTGCCTATGAAATGCCACTACATGAAACAATGGTCCAGTTTGGTGCTTCCGTCAATCGCTGGCGTTATTAATGGACTCTCTTATTTCTTCTCTTAAACAGTCCCTTACAAGACTATTTGTTTTAATACCTGTGCTTGTAAGTCTCAGTATTAGTCCTCTTTCTGTAAGTGCCTTGTATCCCAGCGACCCCTCTTCAGTGGAGACCTTAGATACAAGCTTGGCTGGTCAGGACTTACAAAATACAGAGTATGTAAAATACGACTTATCAGGAAAAGATCTTGGTGGGGCGAATTTCACTGGGGCTTATTTCAGTGTCTCAAGTTTGAAGGACTCTGATCTAACAGGCGCAAACATGACCAATGTTATTGCCTATGCAACAAGGTTTGATAATGCAAATCTTACCAATGTAAATCTTACAGGTGCAGAATTACTAAAAAGTATTTTTGATGGTGCGACCATTGATGGTGCTGACTTTACTGATGCTGTATTAGATAGAAGTCAACAAAAAAACCTATGTAAAGTAGCTACAGGAAACACAGCCGAAAGTCTTGGTTGTAGCACTACAGCTGCTGGATATGTGCCTGCGACCAAAGGTAAAGGTTTCAACCCAGGTACATAAAATTTTTCCAAAATTTAACAACCAATAAAGAAGGGGGCCATTGGCCCCCTTCTTTATTGGTTGTTAAACCAACTGTTTTCACTTTGTAATAAGAAAGAAAGCCGCTGCAGCTCCGCCAACCGCAAACATAGGCAACCCAACTAGCAAATGTGAGGTTCCAAAGCCAAAGCCTTTTTGGCGCAATATAAAATAGCCAACTCCAGCAGCTCCAGCAGCTAAAGGAATAGCAGCAGTAGCAGCAGAAGCAACAGCGTGATAGTCGAAGTTCATCCCTGTGTTGAAATTTAATTACTTACAATTATCCTTCAAATTTGAAAAATGGTATGGACTTATGCCTGAAATGCTTCATATCTTCATCACTTTAAATCCAAAAAGAATTTCAAATTTTTTAAACTCATACTGCTTGAGGCGCAATATTTGAGCTATCCCTAGAACGTGGATGTTTGCTGTACCACCATTCCTGAACATTGGAATCTAAACGACTAGAAAACAATGTCAAAATTGTTTTTGTTGGTTTAACTCCTGGTTGGATAATCTCAACAGAATATGATGGACATTTTTGTGCGGCAATATCAGCAACCAATCTTTTCCCAATTCTTCTCCAACTAGGCTCCTTACTTCGCCATGAAAGCCTGCAACAAGGCCATGGTAATTCCTCTCGGTCATAGAGCCGACAACATGGTCCTAGAACCCTAAAACTAAATTGGCCTCCAATACTCGAATGAATAGAACCATGATCTAAAAGATCTTGAACTTTATCGGTTGGTAAAACTTCTGAAATCAATTAATCCTTAAATAATTTAATTTGCGCCCATGAGCACATAAACAAAAGATTGGCGAGAAAAGAGATATTTGGCAAGCAAAACGATAAAAATCTAGCAAAAAAATTAATATCAATACATTTCATCTTCTGCATTAGTTCTAATAGTGCAATCTGAAGTCGGATATGCAACGCAAATCAAAACATAACCTTTTTCAATCTGATCATCGTCCAAAAAACTTTGGTCCTGTTGATCAACCTGTCCTTTTTCTAATTTAGCGACACAAGTTGAACAAGCTCCCGATCGACAAGAGGAAGGGAGATCAATATTTTGTTCACACGCAGCGTCAAGAATATATTTGTCATCTGGTATATCAATAATTTCTTTAAGACCACTTAACTCATTAATAAAAGTGATCTTAAAAGATGTCATGAAGGTTTTTTAATCTGAAATTTAGAATTTTTTGATCAAGATAAATCCAAAGTCAACACAATTAAAGCCCATTGATCCTTTATTTTAATTTCAAGAACTTGCCAACCAAGTGGTAAAAAGAATTCTTGAATTTCTTCAATTTGTTCAACCAATAAACCAGACAAAATCACTTTACCTTTATGAGCAATAATTTTTTCGAAATCTGCTCCTATTAATTTTATGACAGGTGCCAGAATATTGCAGAGAACCAAATCAATTTTTTTGCTTGGCATATTCGCCTCAACTTCTTTAATAGAACCAAAAAAAACCTTTAAGAGGTTTTCAGGAACATCATTTAAGGCAGAATTAATTTTGGTAGCTGATATTGCTAAAGAATCAGTATCAACTGAGAAAGTACTCTTTGCTCCTAATTTTAATGCAGTTAAAGATAGTATTCCACTTCCACAACCAATATCAGCAATTACTTGACCCACTGGAGGATTATTATCCAAGGCTTCAATGCATAACCTGGTAGAAGGATGGCTACCAGTTCCAAAAGCGCTTCCAGGATCTAAACGAATAATTTTTCGCTCTAAAAATTTTTCAGGAACATCTAACCACGCCGGTAAAATTAAAATTAATTTACCTATTGGATCAGGTTCCCAACTTTTTTTCCAGCTTAAGCTCCAATCTTCATCTTTGACTTCAATCCACTTGCAAGGAGGCAAAGTAAAGTCAAAAGCTTTTGCCACCGAGATTAATGATTTTACTAGGCTTTGTTGTTCTCTAACTGACCACTCATTTAACGGAAGCCATATAAATAGAGTTTGCGTTGAGTTTTTATTTGGATCATGCTCAAAAGAAAATCTATGAATTTCTAAATTGCTCAAAAGCCAATAAAAAGAATCTTCTAGCTCAAATGGAAATTCCTGCTCCAATCTCAACCAAGGAATCTGGGATTTTTGCAAATCTATAATTGTTTCACCCAACAATTTACAAAGTCACAGAATAAGCTTCGTTTATTCCTTGCATTGAAAGAATTGAGCCTAACAATTCAGAAGGGATAGGATCATCGATACTTAAAACCATAACGGCCTCACCTCTTACAATCCTTCTTCCAACTTGCATTGAAGCGATATTCACATTGTGTTTTCCAAGAAGTGAGCCTATCTGACCAATAATTCCGGGCATATCCCTATGCCTTGTAAAAAGCATATGCCTACTGGGCACAAAATTTATAGGGTACTCATCAATACTTGTAATACCAAGATCGCCATCACCAAAAACAGTCCCAGAGACACTATGTCCTCCTTTCTCGCTAAAGCTATCCAATTGCAAAGAACCTCGAGCAAACTCTGGGTTCAACTCATCCTTAATTTCCACGACATCGATACCACGTCCTTTAGCTTCCAATGAGGCATTTACATAATTAATTTTATCTCCCAATGCACTGGTGAGTAAGCCCTTTAAAGTTGCAATAACAAGTGGTTGAGATGGATGTTGAGCGAATTCCCCTTGCAAACGAACTTCTAATTTTTGTATCTGTCCTCCTGCAATTTGACTAACTAATAATCCTAATGTCTCCGCAAGTTTTAAATGTGGTTTAAGACTATCCATTATCTCTGCGCTAAGTCCTGGAATATTTACCGCGCTGCGTGCAGGCAAGCCTAAAAGAACATCTCTAATTTGTTCTGCAACATCAATAGCAACATTTTGTTGAGCCTCAATAGTTGAAGCTCCCAGATGCGGCGTAAGTACCAATCCTTTTTTTACATTACGTAGAGGAGAATTTTCAGCTAAAGGTTCTTTTGCATAAACATCAATTGCAGCACCTTGAATAACATTTTCCTCTAATGCATGAGCTAAATCATTTTCATTAATAATCCCACCCCTCGCACAATTAACCAATCTGGCAGTTGGTTTCATTTTTCTTAGGAGGTCAATATCAACTAAATTCTCTGTTTCAGTGGTCCTGGGAAGATGAAGGGTTACATAATCAGATTCTTTGAATAACTCATCAATATCACTTAATCGAACCTGCATTTGCTGAGCTCTTTCACTTGAAACAAAAGGATCAAATCCAATGACTTCCATCCCCATTGCATTCGCAACTTTTGCAACATGAGATCCAATCTTGCCAAGTCCAACTACTCCTAAAGTTTTCTTATAAAGCTCATTTCCTACATATTTCTTCCGATCCCAACCTCCAGAAATCATACTTGCATGAGCTTGAGGAATATTTCTAGATAAGGCAAGGATCATTGCCAAAGCATGCTCAGCTGCAGCAATAGTGTTTCCACCTGGAGAATTAACAACTAAGACCCCCTTTCTAGTGGCGGTTGGTACATCAACATTATCCACGCCAACTCCTGCTCTACCAATGATTCTCAATTTCTTAGCCTCAGAAATCACATCCGAGGTAACTTGAGTTCCTGAACGAATCATTAATCCGTCATAATCACAGATTATATTCTTTAACTCATCTATCGAAAGACCTACTTTTTGGTCAACCTGAGCAACCTGAGTAAGAATGTCTATACCTGCTTGATCAATGGGATCAGAAACAAGAACTTTCGTCATTAAAGGCGATAAACGTGCCGTTCTGAACTTTAGTGATCTATTTGCCGCTGACCAGAATTATGTTGAGCAGGATTGAATATCCAAACATTTCAAGGAGCTTATTAGTGTCCACATACGTCATCATCCTAAAAGAAAAGAAACCAGCAAAAGAGTTGCTACTCAAATTGAGAGAGGCTCAAACACCTATCCTTAATTGCGATCTTGTAGAACCATTGGATAAAAAATCGGACAATGAGAATTCAAATTTAGACACATCTGAAGAAGTATTGGCCAATCAATCAAGTTTTAATAATATCAAGCTTTTAAATCCAGCACTTGCTCAAAAGAGACGCCAAAAAACTTTAGCGACATGGTTAATACCCTTTGGTTTTATTGCAGGCTTAAGCTTTTCTCAAATGACCAATCTGCAAACATTTGCAGATATGGGATTCCCAAATCAATTAGAGAAGCTTTTAGGAGGCATAGTTGGAATGATTGCAGGAGCTCTGGGAAGTTTTTTTTCAGTTGGAGGAATTAGCCAAGAAACAGATGATGATTTGAGAGCTCTTCGAAAAAAAAGTGAAGAAGGTTTTTGGCTGTTAATTCTTGAATTACCAATGGAGACAGAACCACCTTGGGCAATAATAAAAGAAACAGACAGCTTAGAAATAATAACTATAGGCAAATAATAGTAATAATTTAAATAATATTTTTAAAAAGTGACTATATATATTTAATAATTTTTATCCAATGTTGTATATCATATTTCTCTAGATATAGAAGAAAAAAGAAAAAATGGTTTAACATATTCATGTATAAAATAAGAAAATTGATCACTTTTTATGCATCTTCCAGAAGAAGAAATTCTATTTAAAAGTCCTTTTCGTAAAGAGTTAAAGACTTTGCTTGACTACGCAGAGAAGGCTCTAAACAATAGAGAAGCAATATGGTCTCCTTTTGTATCAGCACCCTTAATAGAAGAAGTTAAAAATAAATTTAATAATTTAAACGATATAAGTCTTCTTTTCGAGGGGGGATTCCCTAATGCAGAACGTAAAAGAATATGTTTCTTAAGATCTGAAGAAGAGATGAACTCACCTCCTATAAATATTCCATTAAAAGGTATTTATATTAAAGGCAATTTTCTATTTGATAGAGCAACAAAGAATGATTTTAGAGATATCTTACATGAACTTAATGCGCAAGCAGATGAAATTGGAGACATTTGGTTAATAAGAGACAGGGGAGCTCAAGCTATTTGCTCTACAAAATATGCTGATTCAATAGATCAAAAAAATGGAAAACTCAGAGAAGTTGCAATATCAATAGAAGCATTGGATTTAAGCGAAATGGAAATCCCTTTTAATAGACCAGAGAAAGTAATCAATACGGTTGAGGCATCTACAAGGATTGACGCAATAGCTTCTGCAGGTTTTGGATTATCTAGATCAAAAATAGCCTCACGAATCAAGAACGGATGCTTAAGACTTAATTGGGAGTTGAATAATCAGCCCAGCAAATCGGTAAATATTGGAGACCTTATTCATTTAGAGACAAAAGGTTCACTTAAAATTTTAAACATTGACAAAACGAAAAAGGAGCGTTGGAGAATCAAATTACTAAGGCAATGATTATTAGGTCCTATTGCCTGCTAACTTCGTTGAAGGAGTGAAAACTTCAATTTTAAACTGATTTATAAGGGCGATTAGCTCAGAGGTAGAGCACTACCTTGACACGGTAGGAGTCACTGGTTCGATTCCAGTATCGCCCATTCACCAAGATTCATGGGTTAGGGACATATGCCTATTATATTTAATAGAGAAACTTTCTACTTATCAAACATTTGATGAAGTTTAATCCATTTGATTTCACTCTCACTCTGATCAACTAAAGCATTTAGAGAATACTCAACATTCATTGGCTCTTGAATTTCTTTTTCTTTTACAATTTCAATACCCTCAATTTTTGCAGCCATTAAAAAGAAGCAAATGCATTTGCATCAAACCAACTTTTAAAGAATAAAGCCAGAGGTATTAACATTTTTTTAATCTTATTAAAATCAATCAAAAAATTCCAAGTACTTATCTTATAAGGGAAGGTATTCAAGTACTAATGAGAAATATCTTTATTTAAAAATCAAAACAATACCAATATAAAAATATTTTATATTAGAGAGTAGTTAAAATTTTATGGAATCAAATTCAGCTTAAGCTCATAGCTACAAACCAAAGAGAAAAGCTATTTACATTAAAATCTAAATCAAATTGTCAAAACAAAATCAATCAAATCAGATATATTTTGTACTTGGACTAGGTAGCTCAGGAACAAGTGCCGCAAAACTACTTAAATCAGAGGGAAAGAACGTTATTGTATTAGAGAATAATTCAAATAAAAAACTAAGAAGTCTATCTAACAAGTTCAAATCAGAAGGAATTAAAGTTATTTTCCTTAGCGAACCACTAAATATTAATCATTTCAAGCCATGGATAGGCAGGATTGGTAATATCATTGTAAGCCCAGGAATAGATTGGGAGCTTACAGCTTTAAAAAATTTAAGAAGTAAAAATATAAATGTTCAAGGAGAAGTTGGACTTGCTTGGGAAAGATTAAAGCATATCCCATCAATTGGTATAACAGGAACTAATGGGAAAACAACCGTGACTAATATGCTTAATCATGTTCTCAAATCAAATAATTTCAATACTGACATGGGAGGAAATATTGGGAAAGCACTATCGGAAATTGCTCTAGAAAGTATGAACGATAATTATCAAGAATTAGACTGGCTAGTTCTCGAATTAAGTAGTTACCAAATTGAAGCTTCACCTAAAGTAGCACCGAACATAGGTATATGGACAACATTTACGCCTGATCATTTAGAAAGACATAATGATATAAAAACTTATTTCGAAATCAAGCGAAGTTTACTAGAGAAATCATCCATTCGAATATATAACTCTGATGATGAATATTTATCCAGTAAAAGAAAAGAATTACCTAAAGGTATATGGGTAGGAATAAATAAACAATCCTTCTATTCTCATCATCCAAAATTCTGGATCGATCAAAAAGGTTATATTTTTGAAAACCAAAAGAAACTATTTCACAGTTCCATACTTAAGATACCTGGGAAGCATAATTTGCAAAACCTTTTGCTCGTAACAGCCGCAGCAAGGGAAATAGGTCTTAATTATTCATCTATATCGACATCTATAAATTCATTCAAATCAATTCCCCATAGATTGGAGTATCTTGGGAATAAAAACAATTTGAGTTTTTATAACGACAGCAAGGCCACTAATTTCGACTCTTCACTAACTGGTTTAAAATCTATTCCCTATCCAATAATTTTATTAGCCGGTGGTATACAAAAGAAAGGAGATTATCTACCATGGATTAAACAAATAAAGCAATCCACTAATGGGATAGTTTTATTTGGACTTAGTGCAAAAAACTTAAAGGAGGCCTTATTAAGGTCATCTTATAAAGGAGAAATAATTGTCAAACAAAATCTAAAAGAAGCGACAATAGCTTCTATCGAGATAGCAAAAAAAACAAATTCAAAAAGCATACTATTATCTCCAGCCTGTGCAAGTTTTGATCAGTACCAAAACTATGAAGAAAGAGGAGATCATTTCAAAAAACTAGTTAGCAAGTATAGAGTTAACGAATGATCAACTTTTAGAAAATGGATTACATTTGGTCGGAGATCCACCCTTATTAAGAAGTTGGCACATGATAGCTTAACTATAGATCTTATAGATATATGTTGAATAACAACCAATTTCCACAAAATGCTATTAGTCACAAGAAATTAAACGACTTTTTGATCAAAGCTAAAAAAGAAATAAATATAAATAATATGCCCTCTGAACAAAACGAAATCAAGGAAGAGCAGGATTTTAATGATTTAATTGAAAATTGGACTGAAACAAGTCAAAAAATTCTACTAATGATCAATAAGAAAGAGACTACTTTTACTAAGAATAAAAATCCTAAATCTCTCATAGCCTTTGGAGCAATGGGGGCACATATAAATATGGCTTTACAAGCACTTAAAGCGACAGGATCTGATCATTGAATTTGAAATATTAGTAAATTTATTACATAAGAAACTAAAATAACATAATTTACTTTTAAAAAAATATAATTAGATATTAAATCCTTGATTCAAAGGATTATACATTCCATTTTATTTTGTCCGAACAAAATCAAAATCCACTTGTTCTCGTTCCAGAGTCTCTTGCTAAGTTGATGAAATCAATATCAGGTGAAGATAAGGGATCGGTTGATGATTTAATTTATTGTCACCTATATGGAGTTGTAGGTGATTGGTACCTTTCGGAGATATCTGAAGACAGAGAAAAAGCCTTTGGATTCCAAATAATAAATTCTGAACCTGCTTGGGAAATGGATAATTGGTTAACTAATTCAAGTAAATGGGGAGAAATTCCTATAAAAGCACTTCAAGAACTTGTCAATGAGAAATTTTTAAAAGAGAAAGATATTCGTTTTTTAATTACAAGAGATTTATTTTGGAAACCTATCAAGTTTTCAGAAATTAATATTGATCAAAATACTCTTTTCTATCCAGGTACAACTGATAGAAGTTTATCTTGAATACATGCAAACCTGAATCTAACCTACCTAAATAATTTCTAATTAAAATGAAAAAAATAGACCCCAAAAATGATCCTCTTTATTTATTAACAAAAGCTGTTGAGGATGGCGATCCGGAAGTTGCAAAAAAAATTAAGGAACACCTTGATAAATCAGACAACCCTTCCGAGATGAGATATTTAGAAGGATTACTTATACTATTAGGAGAGAAACCTGGAGAACTTGAAGATCCACCCGATGTAGAAGATGATCCAGATGAATATTGGCAAGAAAATGATTACTTTGAGGTCTAAGTTAAAGTAATAGCAACTCCAATAAAAGATAAAAAAGAATAAAAAATTGTTACTTTATTTATTACTTCTCCCTCTCTCTTGGAAATAAAAAGTGCAAAGACAGGGGAAAGGCTTAACAAAGTCCAACCAATCCCAATGGGTAAAAATTTAAAAACTATCTGTTGAAATAATATTCCACAATTAGTACCAAGTAAGGTTGATAAAACTAAATTTGAATGATTTTTTTTAGTTATTGATCTATTATTAAGAAGATATAAAAAATCTTGTTTAAAAATAAAAAATAAAAATAAGGATGCTGATAAAAGTCTGATTTCAGTTGTTTGTAATGGGGTTAATGTAGAGCTGATTAAAATTAATCTTGACAATAAAGCTGCCAAAACAGCACAAAGGACAGAACCCAATGCGCAGAGGATACCAAGAATATTTTTTCCTCTAGATTCTTCTTCTTTAAATGTTTTTTGACGTACAATCATTAATAAAGAAAAAGAAACGATTAAAGAACCTATCCAAACTTTTTGAGGATAGATCTCATTGATACTTAAAGTACCTAAAGTAGTTGCAATTATTGGCGTTAAAGCTTCAAATGAAAGAGTTTTTCTAGTTCCTATTGTTTTTAAAGAGTTTATATATAAAGTATCCCCTAGAGAAATACCGACTATTCCACTTATCATCAAAACAAAAATAGAAAATACATCAGAAAACCAACTTATCGTTAGGACCACTGGCAAAAAGAAGATTGAGGCAACAACATTTTTATAAATATTGATTTGCCTAGGTAGCAAGTTTTCAGACTCTCTACGCCAAATAGAACAAGCGAAAGTCCAAGAAAATACTGCAGATATTGCCGCAAAAAAGCCAATCATATTTAAAACTTTTTATAAATAAAATTTTAAAGTATTTATATATTCATCAAAAGTTTAGAAAAGAACTAACTCAAATAATTATTGTTTTAGGCAACTAACTACTTTTTTTGCATTCTGGCTTATTCTTTTTACCATTTAAATTAAGTTTTTCATCGCTCCAAACTTCTAACACATCAGGAAAGTGCTTCTCCATGCATAAATCGCAAATCCCATGACTAAAACGAATATCTGTAATTTTTGAAAGGTATTTTTCTAGATGCTGCCACTCACCATCTGAATCCCTGACCTCTTTGCAATATGAGCACGTTGTCAAAATACCCTCTGTCTTATGCATATGGGTGAGAGCATCAAGAAGACGAATAGATCTTTTACGAAGTTCCAATAAGGTTACAACTTGTCTAGACAATGCTTCCATAATTTGATGCTGTTGATCAGACAAATTACCGGGCTTTCTATCAATAACGCATAAAGTTCCTATCCTCTGATCATTTGGTGTTTGCAATGGGAAACCAGCATACAAACGAATTTTGGGTTCTTCAACCACCAAAGGATTTGATTTAAATCGATCATCTAATAAAGCATCCTCAATAATCAATGGTTCTGAACTAGCAATTGCGTGAGCACAAAACGAAACGTCCCTTGAAGTTTCTTTCGTCTCAAACCCACACATTGATTTAAACCATTGCTTATCTGTATCAACCAAACTCATCAAAGAAATAGAAGTTCCACAAGTCAAAGAGGCGATTTTGGTTATGTCGTCATAGCATTGCTCAGGTTGAGTACCCAAAATCCTGTACTCTGCAAGAGCTCTTAATCGCTCTTCTTCATTGCTTATTTTAGGGGCACCAAAACCCAAAATAATTCCTTATTTATATGGTTTAAGAATAGATAATATAGAGCGATAAGAACTCATCTCTTCTTAATAATAAACAATTAAGTTTTTATAAGATATGTGATAAATATCACCAACATTCAGATAGAGAAAATTCTTGAAAAATAACTTCAAAAGTTAATTTATACTAGAGCGACTACAAAAACTAGCTTCTTGTCTATTTTTTCTTCTTGAATTACTGAAAAAATTCTTTTGATAATTTTTTCAAAAAGTCTTTGTAGTTCTAATTTTAAAACTATTATTAGTTATTAAAGTATCATCACTAACATCTAGCCCTTTAACGCTAGAGATCTGCCCTTTCAGACCCTCTAGTTGAAGTTGATCAATCATCTGCTGAATAACCTGACTTTCTACTAACTTCTGATCAATCATTTCTGGGGTCATTTTCTCAAATAATTTGCCTGCTTTAGAGGCAACCACATCTGATGCATTAGTAATTTTGAGAAGAATCATAATTAAATCAAAACTTAGATGAATTGAAATCAAATTCAGTCTATTTATAATTAAATATTATACAACTTCATCATTTTTAATATTAAAGGAATATAAAATAAATTCAGCCAAGAATCAATATAAAAATTTGAATTAAGGCCAAGCATATAAAGATCCAAAGTAATATCATACCAATTTTATTATGAAACGAACCCTTCTTATAAAATGATGGACCTGAGTCCCAATCCCTTGTCATTACTAAAATTCAAATAATCTAAAAATAACATAGCAAAAAATTTGTCCTTTGATTTCTCAAACAAAAAAATTAAATTGTTTAAAAACAAAATCAAAAAATCGAGAGATATCCACAAAAAACAAATATATATTACATAATTACGATAATGAGAATTTCTCAGCCATCTAATTTTTCCAAGAGAAATTATTTTTCATCTATCAAATTGAGTAAATGAATTTTGAACAAACAAAAAATTTTATCGGAAGAACTTTAATTTCAGCTATATTTATTTATGCAATTCCTGGCAAAATAATAAATTTTGAACGAACTATTGATATTATCTCAAATAAAACCATACCTCCTACATTAGCTCCAATTTTGTTAATTTTAGCCATCATTTGCTTAATTTTTGGCTCAATACTTTTTGTCTCAGGATACAAGCAAAAATCAGGTGCATATCTTCTATTAGTATTTATTGTCCCAACAACTTTTATATTTCATTTTTCTCCGTTCCAAATAAAAGCAGTTCTAATGAATGCAGCTCTAATTGGAGGTTTAGTTCTAGGTACAAACAATGTAAAAGGTAATTAATTAAAGAACTTTTAATAATCAGACAATTAAAAAATAATCAAAAAGCTAAATTTTTTTTAATTTTTTTAGTGCCAATTCAACTTAATATCCACAGAAGTCTCTAGATTAAGCTTTACAGGACAATCCTCAGCTGTTCTCTGAAGAATTTTCAACTTTTGAGAATCTATTTCAGATGGCATATAAATGTCTAAAACAAGAGTCTTTATTTTTCTAGGCCCCTCTGTTGTCATTATCTTATAAACATCAATCTGAATCTTACCAAGTTTCCACCCTCTACGTTTTGCCTCAATACCCATAATTGTTATTACACAAGTTCCCAAAGAGGAGGCTAACAAATCAGTTGGAGCAAAATCTTTTCCTTCACCATCATGATCTTTGGGTGCATCAGTATGGATAATGCTCCCAGAAAGAGCATGTTTTGCTTCAGTGTGCAAGTCGCCAAGATATGTACAACTGATTTTCGTAGAATTGGAATTAATATCTTTTGAGTTTATGATTTGAAGAACCAATTGAATGAATTTATTTTACCAAATTTTCACTCTCATCAAGTATCGAATAAGTTCCTTTTATTAAAGAAAAATGAATTATAATCACAAATAAAAATAATATTATTTTCATAGAAAAATTTCTATCATTACCAAAATAAATGATTTTTATTTCATTTTTTCTTAGTTTACTTCTTACTCTTAATCCTTCTTCAAGTTTCAATTGTGATGGAGATAGATTAACTGCGGTAATCAGGAACAATTTAAATGGAGATTTCGCAATAACTAATGATCTTGAAAATATTGATAAAGGAGCATTTATAGTTCTTAATTGGCGTGATCTCAATCTCATGCTCCCAGTATCTTTTAAGGTCGGCGACATTTCGTTCACGGACAAGAAATGGTTGTGGAGTTATCAGGATGAGAAAATTGGATTAAGAATGGATGATCCTAGATTTGCTCAACTTTTGCCTAATGGAGAAATTCAAGAATTTTCTTGTCAAGCCATTTACACGGAAGACAGGGTTTCATAAAGAAAGTCTTAAGCAAGACATATTAAAGACATGATTATAGCTACGTATTAGGTAGTCGAAAAAACCTGCATGACTATCTCAGGATCAAAGAGATTTGTATTTATAGATACGAAGCCAAAAGTAAACAAAAAACAAGTTTTTATTTTTGGATCAATAATTGCTAGTGGTTGCTTGAGTGGTGCATTTTTAATCGCTTTGTATATTGAATATCTTCATAATCCAGCTTTTCACAACTTTGTTCAATCAAGAGGAATATTCCTTTGAATTTGACTACATTGATTTAGATATTTAGATATTCGTTATGAAACAAAAAAGCTCTCGAAGGCGAGAGCTTTTTTGTTTTTTTTTTTACAAGTTGAGGTATTCCTTAAGGCAATCCAACCAAAGAAATAACTTACTAACTTCTGTAATTAACTGAATTGTTCAAAGTGTCAATTCAGCTGCTCAGCAATTTTTTAAGTAATTTTTTGGATTAAACAAAACCAGGGATAATTTGACCTGTTGTTGCATATGCACCAACTAAAGCGATACATCCAAATAATGCTGCGTAGCCGTTGAGCCTTTCTGCAGTTACCTTCTCAGGATCAATTTTTCTAGTGTTGTTGTTTTGAGTAGACATTACACAACTCCGGGGATTAGTTGGCCAGTTGTTAGGTAGATACCTGTGAGAAGTACGAAAGCCATCATTGCTGGCCTGCCGATGCTTCTTTCTAGAATGGTCTTATTAGAAGGTTGCATAATTAAAACGTTAGAAGATGCCAGGGATAATTTGTCCTGTTGTTGCATATGCACCAAAGGCTGCAACGAAGCCAAGCATTGCTGCCCAACCGTTAAACTTTTCTGCTTCAGGAGTCATCTGAACATGGGTTAATGTATGTAAAGGAATGTAACAGGTCTGTACTTGTGGTTGATGGTGGGCAACCGAACATACTAGTAAAAATGATCAAATATATTAGAAAAATCTATATAAAAAACGAAATTAGAATACAGAACTTTTCTTTAAAATACTTGTTAAATTCCTATAATCAGAAAAATTAAATGAAGAAAAGATTTGTACGACCCCTCGATTGGACAAGAATCACTCACTACAGTTGATGTTGTAGGCGTACTTGTAGGACATGTTCTTTTTGGTGTTGCCGCTACACTTTTAATTGATTGGAGTTGGATTCCCTTAAGTCCTCAACAAAGAAAAAATGGCCGCTCACTAAACGAAATCAAAAGAAGCTGGGGTTGGGATGAAGCAACTAATAACAAGTATGAGTCTCTAAGCCCAGAAAATAGAAAATCCTCAGTGGACGAAAATAACGAATAATCTTTTAATCGCTAATAAGGTCAAATGATTTGCAGTAATGTGTATCATTTAATCTGACAATTTTTGAAAGATATATTAAAAATACAAAGCAAGAGTTTTTTAAACTTAGTGAAAGCTTTTGCATGTTAGCCATTTCTTACCTAGTCCTGGCTACTAAAAAAATAATAACCTTAAATAAAATGAAATTAAAAATTATTTCTTGGAAAGTAATTTATCTATGTTTATTGCTAATAACAATCGCAATAGATAACTATAAATAATTCTGTTTCGTAAATATAATTTTTATTAGTTTATTAATATCTTTGATTTACTAAAATAAATCATAAAAAGAGTTTTATGGTAACCAAGCAAATGACAGGAGCAGATTGTACGCATTTATTTAAGTCTGCCTATGAAAACCGCTACACGTGGGAACCCAATTTTTCAGGTTATGAAGGTAGATGTTCTTGGACAGATGGCGAAAGAGAAATACAAGGAAGCTTTTGCTTAGGACAGGATTTAAAAGCCACTGTTTACGAAATACATGACGAAGAAATACACAAAGCTATTTCTTCACAAATTTGGGAAGTTGCTATTCATAGAGTCAGAAGATCATTTGAACAAACTCATGGTAAAAATACCTTTACTTTTGGAGATACAAATGAAATTGGCTCAGAAATTATAGTTGGAGGGAAAAACGCAGGTGACAAATATAGGGTCAAAAACGATGTTGTTACGATGGTTTATAGGCATATTCATGGCAATCTAATAATTATCCTCACTAAGGCCGTGACTCATACTGGTAATGGCTACTTAAGCAAAAATTATTCCAGTCAATACCTTGATCCAATTTCAAAAAAAGATTTAAAGGGAAAAAGGTTTTACAAAGATGCTTTTATACCTTTATTCAAAGGTGGTCCTTGGGTTTTATCCTCTAGATCCATACATCAAGAATCCTCAGAAGGTTCAATAATAAATAAACAAGTATTTTCTTTTTCGGAGTTAAAAAGTCTTAGTTCGGAGCAAGGTTAGTTTACGGAAATGCAGCCAAAGTCATAATTCATAAGAATATCAGCCTAGGTGAAAACCGGGATTTATAAATTAACTATTTTCGATTAAGAAGAATCATATGAATAGGGGGTTTACAAATGCTTCTAAACCTCAACAAGGATTTATTGTTTAGCTGCTTTTTTGAGTGTTTTTGAAGTCCTATTATTCTTTTTAGCCAGATCAGCCTTGCTTGGATTAGGAATACTGAACTGAGTTAGTAATTTCATAAAAATCAAGAGAAATTAAAAAATATTCAAAACTTATAAATAACTAATCATTATCAACTTGAAACTCTTTCAATGAGTCTCCATAATAAATCATAGCCAATTGAAGCAAAACCCAGTTCACAGCTCTAGACATTGTGACCTCGAAATGAATTCAACTTAAAGATGGCTTATCTTTCAAAGCTTTGCCATGAGTAATTATTATTTTTAAAGGATTAAAAAATCAGTTACTAACATAAAAATCAAATTAGACATCAATCTTAATTCTAAGAACAAGTAACGATAAGTAATTATTCATAGCATGGTTGCATTTTAAATTTAAACTTTGCTCATAAAGTAATGGAAAGGTATTGCATGGTTTTTCTATCGAATCCTCAGGTGTGGCATTTACCTGGCACTTGGTCTGAACAACCTATTGATGGTCCTTACTTAGGAATGACATCAAGTCAATTAAGTTGGGTGGCTGCATCGATTTTGGTAACTTTATTGATAGCTTTTAGTGTTTACATCCTTGAGACGAGCAACTCAAAGCGTAAAAGAAGTTCTTAGAATAATTTGAATAATTAAAACGACTTACTGTGTAAGTGATATTTCATGACTTATTTTATTTTATATTTTTCAGGCATAGCTTCAATTTGGTGGGTTTATCGTGTTGGATGGACTGAAGCTCTAAAGACAATCCTCAGTGTTTTAATTCCTTCTTTATTAATTATCCTTTTTAATCTCAAAGCAGGGCGACTCATATTCAAAAATCCTACAATTGGGATAATAAGTGTTCTTCCTACCGCCATTTTTATTTATCGAGGATCAAAACCTCTGGTTTTTGGAATTAATAGTTGGATAGATAGGAAAAGAAACGAATTTGTTGATTCAAAAGAAGTGGTTGATGCCGAAGTTGTTTCAAAAGAGGAAGCATAAATTTTGAATTTAACAACGCAGTGATAATGAGAGATTAGAAGAGAAGAAAACTCCCAACTCTTTGACATAGGTCTCTTTCCCCTTAAAGAAAAGTGGATTATATTGTGAATTTCGAAAAAATTAGGAGTTTCTTTGTTCTTTTATTAGTTATATTTGTTGAACACTTTGGATAAATGGCAATAATAAAGGGATTAATAATTCAACCATGACAGATAACGAGCCAAAGTGGGATTACACCACCAAAGAAGGAAATTTTGCGGCAGGAGCGGCCGTTGTTGGAGGGAATTTACTAGTTCTTATTATTTACATTCTCTATAGAACGGTTCCCTCTGTTCACCATTTCATTATCGGGAGATAACTCAAACGATACCAGGAGAACGACTGTAATTATTTGAAAACAGAATTCTCAGTATCTTCGATTAGTTGTTGATTGCGTCCAGATAAAAGTCAATAAAAAAGCCATTCCAATTAAAGGGAGAAGGGTTTTAATCAACCCAACCAGAACGAAAACCCCTATCCCTACAGAGCTATAAATTGCCCATTTCGGAACATATCTACCGGCTCTACTCCCTTTATTACTTGAAGTGGGAATTACTTCTGAATCAATTGCCATGTTCAACTAAAAGATAATCTATCTTCTATCAGAATAAATTCATTCAAATGGAAAACAAGCAACTAATGGATACTGTAATCCTGAAAATTTGTTGCCAATCATACTTATATCGAAGTTTAATTAAGCATCTATGTATTTTTAGTTTCTTCAAGTAATCCAAAAAAAAATCCATGCTATTAATGAAATAAGTCCTATTAGCAAAGAAAAAATGGAAAAGTAAATTTCCCTAAAAAAGAATTACAATAGCTGTTGTTATAGAAATTAAAGAAAAAATTAGATAAGTATTGGAAGGGTTTTTTTTATAAACTCCATAATTTACCTATTAAAAACATCCTTATTAAAAAGGAAATTCAGATTTTATCCATAACGCAGAAATAACTTTCATCAGTAACCACATAACTAAAGCACCCTCAAGGAAGCCAAACCAATAAAGGGCGTAGTTGGATATTCCCATTTCTTTTTGAGCACGTTCAACAAATGATTTATGCCATTTAATCAACTTCACAATTCATCTGTGTACATAAAATTATTATAGTTAAAAGCTGCAAATAACAAATTTTTCAAGGACAATAGTATCTTCTTTTGTGAGAGATTTTTCTATGCCACAGTTCTAAGGCTAACCAACTAAAGAAAAATATAATATTTTTGTCTTGTATAAATAACTACAAAAATGAGTCATTTAAAATTTATAAAAATATCACTCCAGTGATTCAACTAATTCAGCAAACTTTAATAGGCATAAAAATCATATAATCTTATTCTAATAATATGGCTATATTAAGATGCTTTAAATTATTAGAGGCAGAATTTATCTTGAATAGTTCAATCCCCTATAAGTGATCTTTATCCTAGGCTTTGAAGCTGAATTACAATAAACGTATAATCTTCCATTGAAATACATATTGACCATGATACAGACCCATCAAAAGTGTTCAAGTCCCCGTCCTGTGGCTTGAGTCGAACTGCTGTCTACATATGAAGATCAGATGATTGAGTAGCAAAAGCTACATCCCTTTTTTAGTATTTATATTCAAGAATATCAATGGTGACAATTTAGTCTCAATCTGTTTTTCAACGTCACAAGAAAAATTACGTTGTTATTTGGCTTGCTCAGACAACTCACTTAGCTCAATCCATCGATCCTCATGCTCTTGAATAGCTTCAATAAGCTCTGCTAACTGATGACTGATTTCTCTAATGTCTACATCACTATCAGTTATTTTTTTTTCTAAATATATTTTCTGTTTTTCTAACATAGGTAGTTTAAGATCTAGTTCTTTTAATTCTCTAGCTTCTTTAAAACTCAATTTTCTCAAAGTTTGTTGAGGGTTTGACTTTATTTCTGATCCAACCTTGTTATGTGATTTATCAACCATCTGAGCTCGATCTTTGGTTTCTTTATTTCGCTCCTCTAATATTTTTTGTTCCAGAAATCGAGAGTAATTACCTTCATATCTTCTTAAGTGACCATTCTCAAAATTAAAAATTCGATCAATAGTTCGATCAAGAAAATATCTGTCATGCGATACGACTACGACACAACCTTTGAAGTCCTCAAGAAAATCCTCTAGCACGCTTAGTGTTTGTATATCTAAATCATTTGTAGGCTCATCAAGCAACAATACATTGGGAGATTGTATGAGCATTTTACAGAGAGCAAGTCTTCTTTTTTCCCCTCCTGAAAGTTTAAGTAGAGGACTATGTTGCTGACTGGGAGGAAAAAGGAATTTTTCTAAGAGTTGTGATGCAGTTATTTGTTTTCCACCATGATCAATTCGTAATGCAGCTTCCTCCACAAATTCGATAACTTTGCGCTTTAGGCCACTCCCTTGATTTACATCATTTGTATGTTGATCGAGATAGCCAATATGAACGGTTTCTCCAAGTTTTATTTTTCCACTAGTAGGCAATCTTTTACCTGCAATTAGATCTAAAAGAGTTGATTTACCACTTCCATTTGGACCAATAATACCTACTCGATCCTCCGGACTAAAGCTATACGTGAAATCATGTAAAAGATCCAAATTATTCTCGATATCATTTAAAGAGAGTCCTACACCTTCAGCTTCAATTGCGATTTTTCCAATTCTTCTACTCAAAGAATTCATTTCTAATTTAGCTTTGACATAATTTTTAGGTTTCGCTTGCATTTCAGCAATCCTTTGAATACGTGCTTTTTGTTTTGTACTTCTTGCTTTGGGACCTTGTCTTAACCAAGCTAATTCCTTTCTTAAAACACCCTGAAATTTTTTCTTTGTAGATGCCTCTGATTGTTCTTGTTCAACTTTTTGTTGAAGAAATTGGCGATAATTTCCTGAATACTTGCGAGCTTCTCCATTATTGATTTCGACCATCCGAGTAGTAATGCGATCCAGAACATATCTATCATGAGTTATCAAAACAAGCGCGCCCTCAAAATGGTCTAACCAATTTTGAAGCCACTCCACTGCAGATGCATCGAGGTGATTGGTAGGTTCATCAAGAAGTAAAACATCTGGTTTAGAAACAAGTGCAGCGGCAAGTCCCACTCTTTTGCGGTAACCACCAGAAAGATCTTTTACTGGCTTATCTAAATCTTTTATACCTAGTCTTCTTAGTACATCTTGGCATTGTTGTTCTAAATTCCATGCCCCAGCGGCATCCATAAGTTCACTAGCCTGACCAAGTTTTTTCAACAGGTCTTCATCTTCTGGGTTTTGAGCGATTTTTCTACTTAGCTGACTGAAATTAAGTAATAATTTTCTTTTTTCTCCACATCCTTCAAGAACTTCTTCCAAAATACTTTTTTCACTGTTGTAACTTGTTTCTTGCCCAACTAAAGATATCCGCAAAGATGATAAACATCTCCTTTCTCCTTCCATCAAAGGTTCTATTCCTGCAATGACTCTTAAAAGTGTTGACTTTCCAGATCCATTTGGCCCAATTAAACCAAGTCTCTCTTTTTTATTTATATGAAGATCTAAATTTTTAAAAAGATTTTTTATACCAAAGTCTGTAGAAGCATTAACAAGACTAATTAACACAGCTTACGTCCTCACGTCCATAACTAAAGCTAACTCATAAATATTACCCCCCTTAGTCCTCATGTTCGTTGTCAAGGCTTGAACATAAAATTTATAAATAAATTCTTTCGTTGCTTAATAGCTAATACATTCTATTTCAACAGTTGTATCAACTACGAAATGTGTAATGGGACTGCAAAAGAAGAAAGTATAAATAAGAAACTCAGCGAAAGAAATTACAGTACTGCTCTACCCTTGAGCTAACTCTTCCAGAATCTTTTAAGCCTAGTAACCTTGCGGCATCACCACCGTTAATTTCGAATCATAATATCGTCCACAAATATTCTTGGTTTCATAAATTCGATCATCAGACTTAACTGCCATTGGCAAAATAAGAGCAAAAGATAGAGCCATGAGAAAGATACGTTTCATTATTTTATTTATGAGATAAAAAACTTTAAAGCCTTTTGAGAGTAAGATCTTACATAATTATTTATACATTTAAGAATAAGAATGAATTTTTTAGAGAGAGTTCTTTCAAATTACTTTCTGGCTTGGAGTCAGATTTTTAATTACAAAGATAAAACAAGTAGAATACCTTTTTGGCACTTTTTTATCCTGGATGGATTAATAGGAGCTTTAGTTTCAATACTATCTAATAACACCCTTGCTAGTGATCCAAATGATTTTTATACCATTTCTGAAGGATATGATTGGAGTTATTTGTATAGCATTCCATCTTTTTTAGTTTTTATAGCTTTAATAATTAGAAGGCTGAGAGATATTGGTAAGGAAAACTTAGTTTTATGGGCGCTTTGTTCATTTATTCCTTTCTACAATCTTTATATATTTGCCCAACCTTCCTCTGAAAAATAGTCATTTCCTACCCTTAAAAGTTCGAGGATAAGGGATATTAAGAGCATTAAATCTTTTTAATTTTTTTCTACGCCTATAACGCTTATAAAACAAGTCGAAAAGTGTCGACACTCCTAGCCAAGATAGAATACAACTTATAAATATCCTTGCGCCATTTGTGGAAGCAAGCCAATAGATAATAGGATCTACAATAAGATTAATACTAATTATAAAGCCAATAAACAAAGAGAAAGTAATACAAGCTATTACTAATAAAGCTCTGATTGTTTTTTTCGTGTTGAAATTTTTCATACCTAAATGCTTGGAATCTTATTAGGAATGCATACTTTCCATTCTCAAGCAAAATAGATAATAAAGGAATTTTAATGTAATAAAAGTTGATTCACCTTTAATATTGAATATATAAAATTCACAGATCAAATAATAGATAATCCAAAGGGTGAGATTAAATAGTTGAATTCAACTACTTTTAATAGATATATCTATTAAAGAGTGGTTAGATACAAATATAGCAATCAAGCGAGGGGCTTACGTTAATTCATCTAAATATTAAAATTACTTATAGCCAAATTTTAGTAAGTTTACAAACTGATCTCAGAAGGTAATTTAGATTAACTACTTTTAGCAAATGGCATTTCATCAATCTGTCGAGGAAACAATGTCAGATCTTATATGTCATATGCTTAAGAGAACCGACCATCTCAATAATGGAGATCAGTTAGCTATTGGTCAAGAATACAGAGAATGGATTAAATGCATAAAGAATAAAGACCTTGTTCCACAAAATATACTCTTTATCAATACATCTACCTTTGGAAAAAATATTCAATAAGAAGAATCCCCTTCTTTATATTTAGAAAAGTTCCCAACCTTTTTCAGATCACATATTTACATACAAATCATTTTATAGGGATGAAATTAACCACTCGTCAATCAGGAGTAACCCTAATTCAGATTCATTAACAGGAAATGATCTCGTTGATCTCAGTTTATTAATTGTATATATAAAGATAAATGTTCTATCTTTAGAAATAGATTTAACATCACAAAAATACGCTTAGAAATTTCAGGAGTTTATTTTTGGGGATCACAACTTTCAATGAAGAAAAAGTAAAAGATTTTCTTTAATTGACTAGGAAATAGAAAAATCTGGCGAAAATCAACCTTAATGATCTAAAAAAGTTATGCGTCGATTGGTAACAGGAATAGTTGGCCTAGCAGCTCTCTTGGCTGGCTGTGCGACAACAAATCAAGATAATAGTTCTAGACTTAACCTAATAAAAAATCGCAATGAGTTGATTTGTGGAGTAAGTGGAAAGATTCCTGGATTTAGTTTTTTGAAAAGTGATGGTAGTTATCAAGGACTAGATGTCGATATATGTAAAGCATTTGCTGCTGCAATTGTAGGAGATTCAGAAAAAATTCAATATAGACCTCTAACTGCAGCAGAGAGATTCACTGCTATTAAAACAGGGGAAATTGACCTCTTATCAAGAAATACCACTTTCACTCTCAGTAGAGATTCCTCAGGAGGAAATGGATTAACTTTTGCACCAGTTATTTTCCATGACGGTCAGGGATTGATGGTAAAGAAAGAAAGTAAAATTAGTAGTCTTAAAGATCTTGCAAATAAATCTATATGTGTAGGCTCAGGTACAACTACTGAACAAAATATAAATGATGCGTTTGAGAGTGCCGCACTGCCTTATACACCAATCAAATATCAAGATCTTAATCAAGTAGTTGCTGGCTATTTACAGGGTCGTTGTTCAGCCATGACTTCTGATCGTTCACAATTAGCGGCAGCCAGATCTGGTTTTAAGAATCCAAAAGAACATATTATTCTTGATGATGTATTGAGCAAGGAGCCACTTGCTCCAGCCTCCGATGGCCAAGATCAGAAACTAGCTGATGCCATGAGATGGGTTGTCTTTTCTCTTATATCTGCCGAAGAGCAAGGGATAACAAAGTCAAATATTGATGAAAAAGTGCTAATTGCAAAGGATAATCCTCAATTAAAACCTTTAAGAAGATTTTTAGGTATTGATGGAGGACTAGGAGAAAAAATTGGTCTTAGCAATGACTTCGTAGTTAAAGTAATTAGCTCAACTGGCAATTATGGAGAGATTTACGATAGACATTTAGGACCAAATAGCGAGGTCCCTATTCCAAGAGGACAAAATGAATTGTATAACAAAGGAGGTGTACATATTTCACCACCATTTAACTAAAAATAATTGATTACGGGAATGAAAATAAATCAAAAAATATTTTTGCAATTTGGAATATGTATTATATTATTTTGTTTGATTGGGATCCTAATTAATAATTTAACAGTAAATCTAATAAGAACAGGTCTTGGTTTTAATTTTAGCTGGCTTTTCAAGCCTGCAAGTTTTGCTTTAGCGGAACACCCCTTACCTTATACCTCCTCAGATAGTTATGCTTGGGCATTATTTATAGGTTGGCTCAACAGTCTTAAAGTTATTGTGTCATCGTTAATATTAGCTACTTTTTTGGGAACAATAATAGCTTTTGCAAGAACCGGTAAAAACTCATTACTAGGTCTAATTTCGGCTGCTTATATAACCATAATCAGACAAACTCCTCTTTTACTTCAACTTATGTTTTGGTATTTTGTTGGGTTCTTAGGTTTAAAAGACAATATGTTTATCCATATAAAAAATATATTTAACATTACAAATCAAGGAATAGATTTTTCAGGATTATTTTTTTCCTCGGAGTTTCTAGCATTATCACTTGGCCTTAGTATATTCACGAGTGCTTATATAGCAGAGGTAATCCGAGGAGGCATTATCTCTGTTTCCCGAGGGCAATGGGAAGCATTTAGGAGCTTAGGACTTTCTGAAAGAAAAGGACTTATCCGTATAATACTTCCACAGGCATTACCAGCGATTATTCCAGGGTTAACAAGTCAATATCTTAACCTTGCTAAAAATAGTACCTTGGCAATAGCAGTTGGATATTCAGATATTTACGCAATTAATGATACTATTATAAATCAGACAGGTAGAGCTATCGAGTGTTTTATTATATTACTTTTTAGTTTTTTGCTATTAAATCTATTGATAACTAATACAATGGAAATCATTAATAGATTGATTTTAAACTCACAAAAACATACATAAATTCATGTTCAAAATTAATATAAGTTCAATAATATTTTCCTTGAAAAACTTAAAGAAAACTTTATTTTCAAATTTATTCAATACTATTATTAGTTTACTCATTATTTTATTTATTAGTAAAGCTTGTTTTAATACTTTTGAATGGCTCATATTTAAGGCTGATTGGAAAGTAGTAACAACGAATCTTCCTTTATATGCATTTGGTAGTTTTCCACCTAATGAACAATGGAGACCTGCTACTTGGATTATTAGTCTTCTTTTACTTAGTATCTTGACTCTTTGCGGCCCTGAGTGGAAATGGCTACGTAAAAATCTACTAAAAGTATGGGTAGGTACAATACCCATAGGTCTATATTTACTTTATGGTGGAATTGGCTTATCACCCATAATGAGTAGACATTTGGGTGGCTTAACTCTAACTATACTATTAACTATTTGTAGTTCATTCTTATCATTACCTTTTGGAATAGTGTTGGCTCTATGTCGACAGAGTTCATTACCATTCGTTGAGAAACTAAGCTCAATCTATATAGATGTCATGAGATCAATTCCTCTTATTGCAGTACTTTTCTTTGGTCAACTACTAATACCTTTATTTCTTCCAGTTGGAATTGAAATTGATCGTGTTTGGAGAGCTATCTTTGCTTTTTCTCTATTTGTCTCTGCCTATATTGCGGAAGATATTCGTGGCGGACTACAGTCAATCCCGAACACTCAAATAGAGGCCGCAAATAGTCTTGGCCTTAATCAATACCAAATCATTCAATTCATATTAATTCCTCAAGCTATTCGTATTGCCTTACCTGCTCTCACTAATCAATCTATTGGCCTTTTTCAAAATACATCTTTGATGGCTATTTTAGGATTAGTGGAGTTACTAGGTATAGGCAGAAGTATCCTGGCTAATCCAGAATTCATTGGTCAATATATTGAAGTTTATGTTTGGCTAGCAAGCGTCTATTGGATGGTTTGTACAATAATGGCTGTTCTAGCAAGAAATCTTGAACAAAAAATGACCATTAATCAAGCTAATTTCTGATAATTCATGGAACCTATTGTTATTGCAAAGAATCTCACTAAGTCATACACAAAAGGATTACGAGCTCTTGATAATGTTTCCCTAACAGTTAATCAAGGGAAAGTCCTAGTAGTCATGGGGCCCTCAGGATCAGGGAAAAGTACTCTAATTCGGACTTTTAATGGTCTTGAAACTTTTGATAGAGGAGAACTAAGTATTTTAGGAATAAAAGTTAATTCTACTCCTGATGAACGGAAAATCCAAAAAATAAGAAGAAGAGTAGGGATGGTATTTCAACAATTCAATTTATTCCCTCATCTATCAATCCTTGAAAATATCACCCTCGCTCCAGTTCATGTGCAAAAACGTCGTCAAATTGAAGCGGAAGAATATGGCATGTTTCTCTTGAGTCAAATGGGAATAGATTCACATGCAAAGAAATACCCAAGTCAACTTAGTGGAGGAGAACAGCAACGAGTAGCCATAGCTAGAGCCTTAGCCTTAAAACCTGAATTACTTTTATTCGATGAGCCCACTAGCGCTCTAGACCCAGAGAGAATCAACGAAGTACTCGATGCGATGAGAAGACTTGCTGAGCAAGGAATGACAATGGTTGTCGTAACACATGAAATAGGTTTTGCTAAAGACGTAAGCGATCAAGTTTTATTCATGGATTCAGGTAAAGTCATAGAAACATCTCCTCCAAGTATTTTCTTTTCTAATGCTAGGCATGAGAGAAGTAGAAAATTCCTAAATCAACTTGATAATCATTAGCAAAACCCAATTCATAATAAAAGAAAGCAAGGGCAAAAAAGCATAAGAGAACAAGTGGAGGTCATTAATGAAATTCAGCTGTTAATAGGTAGGACATAGATATCCCCGCACACCCTCAATGAAGTAGACATATGGGAAGATGATACTCTATACAGAAACACGTACCACCTTAAAGTCACTCCATTACTGGGCGATGTGTGGATCGGGTTTGAATATTGTGTGGATAGAAAAAATGCAAATAATTCAAATCTGTTGCCTCAACAGATCTATGAATACAACAATCTTAGTTTTATGCTGCGATATCTTCTCTTAACCCTCTATTTCGACTCCCCTTAAACCATACAGGTCTGGGAAGAAGTCTACTCTCTTGGTATAAGTGACCTGTCTCTGAATAGGGCTTCTTAAGGGTTGAAGCTTCTGCAAGAACTGCCTTATATTCTTCCATTGAAAGAACACTTCGAGAAGGTTTAGAAGTCATAGTTCTTGGCTGTTTTATAGATGATGAGCCAACAATCAGATAATGACGTTCAGAGCGAGCTTTTCCAAAAGAATATGTGGAAGATCAGTTTTTCTTCGATGCTTAGATTTTGAGATTTACTGTCAGTTGCGATCTGTTAGTTATTAGTAATAGAAACCTGATTAAAATAGAATAAAGAAATAGGGGTGAGAATGTTAAGCCATCCACACACCATCCACACACTGCAATATCGCTAAGAAACCATGGCACCAAAAGAGATTAACTACTGGCTAATGAAGCATGAGCCAGATTAAAGGATTAAAAATAGGAAGCTATTTAATTAATCTAGCCAACTGATTATCTTAAATATTTCAAACCTCTATAAGTAAGAGTTATTGATGCCTTTTCTACATGAGTGCAATAAACAAAAGCTTTTCCATTAAAAAACATATTTACCATGATGATGCAGTCTCCCTTCAAACGCTCAAGTCCCCGTCCTATGGCTTGAGTCGAACTGCGGTCTACAAGTAGCAGATCGGACGATTAGGTAGCCATGGCTACTCTTTATTTATAGTATTTATACCTAAGAATGTCAAGAGCAGGGGATTGGGACGATGCATCAACAGCACTCACAATCACTTTCACCTTCGGATGATGGGTTTTCGAATGCATCGGCAATATCTCTAAGCATTAAAGCTATAAACTCTGGAGGGCATTGAAGCTCATTAATATGGGAAGCGCATTGTTGAGCTATTCCCTGCATAGCTGGAAGAATTATTTTATCCACTTGCTCCTCAGTTGGCTTCCAAGTTGCTTGGCACTTATCACCCATGAATTAGTAATTATTGTATGAGTACATTATGGCAACTAGTTAATTTCCTTGTTTGTATATGACACTAATTCCTTTCTTTTAAGAGGATCTTTGGTTGACATTTTTTAGGTATTTAGGATCTAAAAAACTAGTTTTATGCTGCTAGATTTCCTCTCAAACCTCTATCCCTACTTCCTTTAAACCATACAGGTCTAGGAAGAAGTCTATTCTCTTGATATAAGTGACCTGTCTCTGAATAAGGCTTCTCAATACAAGAAGCTTCTGCAAGAACTGCTTTGTATTCCCTCATTGAAAGAACACTCCGAGAGGATTTAGAAGTCATAGTTCTTGGCTGTTTTATAGATGATGAGCCAACAATCAGATAATGACGTTCAGAGCGAGCTTTTCCAAAAGAATATGTGGAAGATCAGTTTTTCTAAGCTTTAATTTTGAGATATTCTGTCAGTTGCGATCTGTTAGTTATTAGTAGAACTTATATTGTAGCGACTATCACTTCTCAAATACTTTAAGAAAATTCAAGATTAATCTATATGCTCCAAACACATGATTGATTCAGCTAATGAAATGACTCCACAAGAAAAAATCATTCAAGAAAGAGTTGCTCAAGCAAGAAAGTTTCTTACTTCAAATGGATTTAACCAATCAATAAAAGACCTTTGGAACGAGATCAAAGAGGATTCAAAATATGATTTATTGTAAAAATAACAAGTAATTAATTCGAATCAAATACTTATAATTTCTATTTACTTTTAATTTTATTGCATGAAAATAAAAAACTCATTGTAAGATTATATACACAATCAATTATTAGATAATGTAATTGATATGACTGAAAGAATTAAGACTAAGACTTATTAATTAATTGCTTATCTCAAAGAATCTTTTCTTTTAGAGAGATGGCTATCTTTCATTCTTAGATTTATCTCTATGTCAATTTTTGAAGCTACTCCATTACTATTAAAAGCAAAAAAAGAAAAAGGTTTAACCTTTTCGGAAATTGGAAATCTATTGGGACTTGATGAAGTCTGGGTTGCAAGTCTTTTTTATGGTCAAGCAACTGCAAGTGAGGAAGAAGCTGAGAAATTATTGACTAAGTTAGGACTTGATTTAGGACTAAAAGAATTATTAACAACGCCTCCAGTGAAAGGATCACTAGATCCAGTCATCCCAACTGATCCTTTGATATATCGATTTTATGAAATCATGCAAGTATATGGAATGCCCATGAAAGACGTTATTCAAGAAAAGTTTGGTGATGGAATCATGAGTGCCATTGATTTTACAATTAACGTCGATAAGGTTGAAGACCCAAAAGGTGACAGAGTAAAAGTATCAATGTGTGGAAAATTTTTGCCATACAAGAAATGGTAAAAGAATTATTTTTTCACTAGATCAGCTAGAAGAATTAGGAAGTACTATTTATACAGCTCTAAGGAATAGATATAAAAAAGCTTCATACACATTAAATAAACACATACCGTCCAGACATCACTCCATCAATGAGTGTTGTCTAGATTGGTTTTGAAAATCATATAGATAGAAAATACTAAAAACTCAAATCTGTTTGCGCACTAGTTTTCTCAACAGGGGGTTCTTATTAGCAATCATCATTTTTTCTGAAACTTGCTTTCTGTTAGTTATTAGTAATAGAAACCTGATTGAAATAGAATAAAGAAATAGGGGTGAGAATGTTAAGCCATCCACACACCATCCACACATTGCAATATCGCTGAGATCCCATGGCATCAAAAGAAATCAACTATTGGCTAATGAAAAGCGAGCCAGATGCTTACAGTATTAAAGATTTACAAAAGGAAGAAGAAACTCTCTGGGATGGAATTCGAAATTATCAAGCTAGAAACTTTATGAGGTCAATGGAAATTGGTGATAAAGCTTTTTTTTATCATTCAAATACTAAGCCCCCTGGAATAGTTGGTCTGATGGAAATTATTGAGACTAACTTAATCGACCCTTTTCAGTTTGATAAAAGTTCAAAATATTTTGACAAAAAATCAAAGGAAGATAACCCTCGTTGGGATTGTGTAAAGACAAAATATATCTGTGAATTTCAAAATATGATTACTTTAAAGGAGTTATGTGAAACGTATACGCCTGAAGAACTAACTCTAGTTCGTAAAGGTAACAGACTATCAATCATGCCAATTAAAAAAAATATCGCTCTAGAGCTTCTTAAAAAGCTCAAGAAAGTTTAATTTAAAAAGAATGAGATCCAAACATATTCCCGATATAAAGACGTGTTATCAATCTGGAACTAATACCTTTTTGGATCAAAAACCCTGCAAGAGCCGCTTGTAAAAGTCTGTATTGATCCCAGTTAGGATATTTCTCAATATAGGCCTTCATCGCTTGTTGAATTTGCTTGGGTATTTCTGTTTGAAAACTAATTGTATCCTCAGATTCCAAAACTTCCGTACTTTGAATCGAACTTTTTCCTTCCGTGAAATCAATATTTTTCATTTAAGAGGCTAGTAGAAGATTTAATCCATCCGCAAACTACTATCAAAATCTAATCTATAAAAAACATTTTCTCGGGCCGTCTCATTTTCAGATCAAGTCCTCGGCTGCTTTTCTGAACTTAGGATAAGTATTTCTTATCTATCTTGCTGATTCTATTTGAAAAGCAAATTTACTCTACCAAGCCCACATCTTTTCCACAGCAAATAGTAGAGGTCTTGTTAACCATGCCAATCCTGTGGAAAAGATGTGAGTTAAATCCAGTTAGGTTTGGGGAAAAATTTGAAAAACTTTTAGTTAAGTTCTCTCACAAATAGTCTGAATCCCACATTTTTCTCATTGCATTAGCAACATGGTTAGTCACATTTCTAGGCCAATAGATCTCAGCACCTCGATTTAATAGACCACTAGCACTCAAGATCAACTTAAGGTTCCATCCGTATTGATCACCTTTCAAAATTGCTAGCCAGGGGCTACGTTCTAATTCCAAAGTTATGTCCTCATCTCCCATTAATTGTTCTTTCACAGATTTATATTGATCTGACAAATCTATTACTACTTGAACTAGATTTTCCCACTCAGATTTATTCAACTCTATTGCCCAAGTTTCTCCTCCTATAAGAGTAGAAAAGTTATCTCTCGATGAATCTTTAATTATTCTCCAACCTGGACCTTCTTTTTTGATCACCTAACCAGGTAATAAGTCAGGCTGATCTTGTTCATCACTTAGTTCAATTATGGCTCTTTGTACTGGCTTAACTGTTGATTCTTCTAAAAGTCCATCAAAATCATCAAATCTTCTTTGCTTTGCTCTAAAAGCAATCTTAACCGTAGTGAGGTAGCGATTAGTTGAATGTCTAATGAGACTCTCGCCTCTTTTTGCTAAATCCTTGGAATTGACTCCCGAACCTGACTTAATCACACTTAAAAGTTTATTGTTGATTTATTCTAGGAGAGAATCGTTCATTTATATATTTTTAGCCAAATAATAACAATGGTGTTAATTTTTCTAGATTAATTTTCTATTGAGAAATTCTTACTCCTCCGATTAAAAATTTACTAAAAAAAATGGAAAAAGATAAAAACGAAAAAGTTCATCAAACCGTAATCAATAAAAGAGATTTTGGAACATTAGCTATCGATTTAGGTAGTTCAACAACAGTAGTTGTTTTTCAAAAAGAAAATGGTCAACCTCCTGAACTTTTAGATCTACCTCCAATTAGTCGAGCTCCCGGAGAGATACCAAGCTTAATTTGGAAATCATCAGAAAAAGAAGAATGCTATTTAATAGGACAAGAAATTATAGATTTAAATCTCATCAATGAAAAAGAAAAGAACCTAAGTCAAGATTTTAAAAGATGGATAGGATCTAGCAAAATTGAACCTATATATGATTCAAAAATCTCCCCAGAAAAAGCAGGGGAGATTCTAATTCATAGTATTTGGGGGAAAGTTTCGACGAAGGTAAAAATCAAAAGACTAGTATTAACAGCTCCAGTAGATACATATCGTGAATATAGAACTTGGTTAGTCAATGTGTGTAATTCTTTAAAGGTAAAAGAAATTGCATTAGTGGATGAACCTACTGCTGCTGCAATGGGTGCTGGACTGGAACCTGGATCAACATTACTCGTTTTAGATTTTGGAGGAAGCACAATTGATATGTCAATTGTTGCTTTAGAGGGAGGAGAAGGACAAGCTTCACCAATTGCTCAACTTGTCAGATTTGATGGAAATAATTTGGAGGGGAAAAGTTCACAAGTTCTTCGTACAGCAAAAGTTCTTGGGAAATCAGGACTTCGGTTAGGAGGCAAAGATATTGATAGATGGATATCTCATCATTTATTACCAGAAGAAAAGCCAACCAATTCAATCTTAAGAAAGGCCGAGGAACTCAAATGTGAACTAAGCAATATAAATATAAAAGAGACATTGGTGATAACTAAAGAAGTAAAAAATAATCAGAATTCAACAAAGTTTTTAAAACTATCTAAAAAAGGACTTGAAGAATTACTGATTGAAAAAGGACTCCTAAAAAGTATTGAAAAGCTTTTCAAGCAAACAATTAATGTGGCAAAACGAAATTCATTTGAATTAAAAGATCTTGATAGTGTTGTCTTAGTCGGCGGAGGATCACGAATACCTTTAATCAAAAAATATTTAAGTAATATCTGTGATTCCATTCCTTTTCTGACTCCTCCCCCTATTGAAGCAATTGCACTGGGTGCATTAAATCTCACTCCAGGCGTTCAAGTAAAAGATGTTCTGAATAAAGGGGTAAGCTTAAGATGCTGGAATAAAAAAAATAAAAAGCATATATGGCATCCTCTTTTTCTAGCAGGTCAAACATGGCCAACAAATAAACCTTTAGAAATAATTTTAGCTGCAAGTACAATTAATCAATCAAGCATAGATTTAATTATTGGGGAGCCTCAGGAACAAGGGTCAAATGAGATTATTTATATTAATGGATTACCCACTTTAAAAACAATAGAATCTAAGGAAGAAATAAAAAAGATAAATAATACTATTATTTCAATTCCTCTGGATCCTCCAAGTGAAGTTGGTCAGGATTGTATTAAATTAAGTTTTAATATTAATGATAAATGTCAACTTGAAGTTAAAGGTATTGATTTACGTAATAACAACAAAATAAATAGTCAAAACCTAGGTGAAATTAGATAATTATCTTATGTTTTTTAATACTAATTATTTATAGTTTTTTACATAAAAAAATACCCTCTTCTCCATCAACTTCTCGCAATCTAAGATCAATAGTCTCATCTTTGCTAGTTGGAACCACACGCCCACAAAAGTCTGGTTGAATTGGAACTTCTCTGTGACCTCTGTCCACCATCGCAAGAAGTGTAACTCTTCTTGCTCTCCCCCATGAATGCAGAGCTTCTAATGCTGCTTTGATAGTTCTCCCGGTATAAATAACATCATCAATCAAAATGACCTCTCTATCATCAACAGATGAGGGTAAATCAGTCACTTGAGCTATGCGAGTGCCAACTCTCACAAGATCATCTCTATGGAAAGTCGGATCTAAACAACCATTCTCTACTGGCTGGCCAGCTAATTCCTCTAAGTATTTTGCTAATAATTTAGATAAATAAACTCCCCTAGTTGGTATTCCAATAAGCAATACTGAACTAATATTTGGAATCTTTTCCAAAATTTGAGAAGCCAATCTTTTTATGGTTCTATCAAGTTCTTGTTTAGAGAGTATTTCTATCTCTTTTTTAATGGCTTCATCTGACATATTTTAAAGTCCTAAAAATTTTATTTTTTCTTAGGAATAACTGAATTACTTTTTTAATCTAATAGGGAAAAGCTAACCAAACATCAAAGTATTAGCCTGTTTACCTATTAGGAAGTAATTTAATACTAAAGAAAACCATTTTTTAGAAACCAATTTCTTTGAATGTCAAACAGTAACGCCGCTGTTTCGAAAAGCAAAGTGAAAGTAGCGCCAGTTGTTTTGGCTATACTTGATGGCTGGGGGCACTCTGAAGAAACTAATCATAATTCTATTAAACAAGCATCTACCCCAGTAATGGATGCTTTATGGCATGCATATCCACACACTCTTATTGAGGCCAGCGGTGCAGATGTTGGATTACCAGATAATCAAATGGGTAACTCTGAGGTTGGACATCTAACTATCGGAGCAGGGAGGATAATTCAGCAAGAACTAGTCAGAATCTCTAATACTGTTAAAGAAAAAAAATTAATTAAAAATACTGCTCTCAATGATTTTTCCAAAACTTTAAAAAAGAAAGGGGGAACACTTCATATCATGGGACTTTGCTCCGATGGAGGGGTTCATAGCCATATAAATCATTTGTGCGGATTAATTCAATGGGCTGCTGAAAAAGAACTAAAAAATGTATCATTACATCTTTTCACCGATGGAAGAGACACCTCCGCAAAGAGTGCTTCAAAATATATAAAAAAAATAGAAAATGAAATTAAATCAACTGGAGTAGGAGAGATTTCTTCAATTTGCGGAAGGTATTGGGCTATGGATCGTGATAATCGATGGGAAAGGACTTTAAAAGCTTATGAACTACTTACTGATCCAAACTTTGTAATTAGCGATCTATCTGCAGAGGAAAGTTTAAATAAAAGCTATGAAGAGGGTATAACAGATGAATTTATTGAACCAGTCAGGCTTTCGTCCTCCTTCTTAAATGATGGAGATGGAGTGGTTTTTTTTAATTTTCGTCCTGACAGAGCTAGGCAATTAGTAAAAGCTCTAAAATTAAAAGATTTTGATGGCTTTGAGAGAAAGAACAAAAGAGATATTGACTTACTGACCTTTACCCAATACGAATCGGGCCTACCTGTTTCAGTTGCCTTCCCGCCTGAACCTCTGAATGATTTGTTAGGTCAAGTAGTATCTAATCATGGATTAAATCAATATCGGACAGCTGAAACAGAAAAATATCCACATGTAACTTATTTTTTAAATGGGGGTATTGAAAAACCACTTAAAGGAGAAGTCAGACACCTTGTCCCATCTCCAAGAGTTGCAACTTATGATCTACAACCTGAGATGTCGGCTGATGAGTTAACTCAAAGTTGCATTGAAGCAATTGAAACTGGGATTTACTCATTAGTAGTAATAAATTTTGCCAATCCAGATATGGTTGGACATTCTGGGATAATGGAAGCAGCTATCAAAGCTAATGAAAAAGTTGATAGCTGCGTAGGGAAATTATTAAATTCAATAGGCAAATTAGGAGGTTCACTACTGATAACAGCTGACCATGGTAATTCTGAAATGATGTTAGGACCAGATGGTCAACCATGGACCGCTCATACAACAAATCCTGTGCCAGTTATACTTGTAGAGGGTGAAAAACGTAAATTACATGGATATGGCAATGACATACAACTTAGAAAGTGCGGAGGTGGATTATCTGATTTAGCTCCAACTCTTTTGCATCTATTAAATTTGCCAAAGCCTAAAGCAATGACTGGCTCAACACTAATTGAACCAATTAATTTACCTAAAAAGCCAAATCTCATTCCTCAACCCGCATAAAAACAAACAACAATGATCATTCCTCTTTTATCTTGGGCATGGGCAATTTCAGGAGTTTTTCTAATCCTATTGGTTCTTCTGCATAGCCCAAAAGGTGATGGCATGGGTGGGCTTGCATCTAGCGGAAGCTCTATGTTCACAAGTGCCAGTAGTGCTGAATCAACCTTAAATAGAGCTACCTGGACATGTCTTATCTTTTTTTTAACCCTTGCAGTTATCCTTAGTGCAGGATGGCTAAAATGATTTTTTAAATTTCTTTCTAAGTATTTTTAAACTCAATCAATAGATTATTAATGATAATTTTATAAGAATTAGTAATTAAATCCTTTCTATGAATAAATTTATCCTTTGCTAAATATTTTTTTACTTAAGTCAAAGTTTTGAAAGATTGTTCAAAAAACTTAAATCACCTTTTTCTATCGATCAGATATCTCGGAAACATTTTAAACCTTTATATAAAAAAAGGACTGGGGTTAAACCCAGTCCAAATTTATATTTAAGTGAAGCTTAATCCTGAAATTAATCAATAATCAAAATCACCACCCATTCCTCCGCCTGATGGAGAAGCTTCTTTCTTCTCAGGAAGATCAGCAACTATGCATTCAGTAGTAAGAACCATTCCTGCTATTGAAGCAGCATTTTGCAAACCTGAGCGAGTTACCTTCGCTGGATCAACAATTCCAGCAGAAAGCATATCTACATATTCACCAGTTGCAGCGTTATAGCCATCATTTACTGGTTTAGCTTTAACATTCTCGGCAACAACTGCCCCGTTTGCACCAGCGTTCTCAGCTATTCTCATTAATGGAGAAGTAAGGGCAGCTTCGACAATATTTGCTCCGATTAATTCCTCACCAGAAAGATTAGAGGAGGACCAATCACCCAGTGCAGGCGCTAAATGAGCAAGTGTAGTTCCACCCCCAGGAACAATTCCTTCTTCAACTGCTGCTTTAGTAGCATTAATGGCATCCTCTAAGCGAAGCTTCTTATCTTTCATCTCAGTCTCTGTCGCTGCTCCAACTTTCACTACAGCTACACCTCCAGACAACTTGGCTAATCTTTCTTGAAGCTTTTCTTTGTCATAGGTTGAGTCGGTCTCATCCATCTGCTTCTTGATTTGTTCACATCTAGCATTAACAGCTACTTCATTACCTTCAGCAACAATTGTTGATGTGTCTTTATTAATTGTGACTCGCCTTGAAGTGCCAAGCATATCCAGAGTGGCGTTTTCAAGTTTTAATCCTGCATCCTCAGTTATGAGTTGACCATTTGTTAGTACAGCCATATCTTCAAGCATCGCTTTTCTGCGATCTCCAAAACCAGGTGCTTTAACAGCTGCAACGTTTAAAACACCTCTAAGCCTGTTAACAACCAATGTAGCTAAAGCTTCTTTTTCTATGTCTTCAGCTATTATTAGAAGAGGCTTTCCGGTTTTAGCTACTTGTTCTAAGACAGGAACAAGATCTTGAACTAGACCAATTTTTTTGTCGGTAAGTAGGATATAAGGCTCATCCAACACTGCTTCCATTCTCTCAGTGTCGGTAGCAAAGTAAGGAGATATATATCCCTTATCAAACCGCATACCTTCAGTGACTTCTAATTCAGTGGTCATTGACTTGCCTTCTTCTAAAGAAATCACACCTTCTTTGCCAACTTTATCCATTGCGTTAGCAATCATTTCGCCAACTTCTTCATCGTTACCAGCAGCAATAGTTCCACATTGAGCAATTGCATTACTATCGCTAATGGGTTTGGAATGATCTTTTATTTTTTCAACCAAAAATTCAGTTGCTTTATCAATTCCTTTTTTCAAAGTAATTGCATTCGCCCCTGCTGCGACATTCTTCAAACCAGCTTTGACCATTGCATGAGCAAGAACAGTTGCAGTGGTTGTGCCATCTCCTGCTGCATCATTGGTTTTTGAAGCAGCTTGACGAATCAGAGCAACTCCAGTGTTTTCTATGTGGTCTTCGAGTTCTATTTCTTTGGCAATTGTTACACCATCATTGATTATTTGAGGTGCACCAAACTTTTTCTCGAGAACAACATTACGACCCTTGGGTCCTAAAGTGACTGCGACTGATTCAGCCAAAATGTCAATACCTCGCTCGAGTGCACGGCGGGCTTGCTCGTTGTAAATGATGCGCTTAGCCATAAGAGGCGATTTCCTTTAATTTCGAAAAGTTTTTTTGTTTGGACTTCAGCTAATAAGCTGAGATTTAGTTGACGACAGCCAGAATATCTTTCTCTGAGAGAAGGACATACTCGTCGCTACCAAGTTTGATATCAGTACCTGCGTACTTACTGTAGAGAACCTTGTCTCCAATACTTACTTCAGGAGATTGACGGGAACCATCCTCGTTACGTTTTCCAGGACCGACCTGAGCAACTTCACCGACTTGAGGTTTCTCTTTAGCAGTGTCGGGAAGCAAAATACCTCCCGCCGTCTTCTCTTCCGATTCAGAAACTTTTACAAATACACGATCTCCAAGTGGCTTAACTGTGGAGACGCTGAGAGATACAGCTGCCATAAATTAGTGCAGTAGCAGAAAAAACAAAGAGCGCTTAGCGCTGACTCGATAAAGAGTATTACTCATTATCAACGGTATTAATTTATGCATCTAAGTCCTCTCAAGACCACATATATTCTGTGCGGTTGACCGAACACTGAAAAAAAATGCCTGTGGAGTGGTAGTCTAAGCCGCTGATAAGAGTATGCACATCAGAGCATGCTCACAAAGTTTCTAGTTATCTTATGGCCGCTTCTGCTACCGCTACTGTTGGAACTAAGGGTATTGTTCGCCAAGTAATTGGTCCTGTTTTAGACGTTGAATTCCCAGCTGGCAAACTCCCAAAAATTCTTAATGCGTTAAGAATTGAAGCTAAGAATCCTGCTGGGCAGGATGTTGCACTGACTGCAGAAGTTCAACAATTATTAGGTGATCACAGGGTAAGAGCCGTTGCGATGAGCGGAACTGATGGTTTAGTTAGAGGAATGGAAGCTGTAGACACTGGGGCACCCATTTCAGTACCTGTTGGTGAAGCAACCCTTGGAAGAATTTTCAATGTCCTTGGAGAACCAGTTGATGAACAGGGCGATCTTAAGAACGTAACAACTTCGCCAATTCACCGTTCAGCTCCAAGCCTTACAGACTTAGAAACTAAACCAAAAGTATTTGAGACAGGTATTAAAGTTATTGATTTACTTGCTCCATACAGGCAGGGTGGAAAAGTAGGGTTATTCGGAGGAGCTGGCGTAGGAAAAACAGTTCTAATCCAAGAGCTAATTAATAATATTGCTAAAGAACATGGCGGAGTATCAGTCTTTGGTGGAGTTGGAGAAAGGACAAGAGAAGGTAATGATTTATATGAAGAATTTAAAGAATCTGGAGTTATCAATTCAGAAGATCTAACCAAGTCAAAAGTAGCTTTGTGCTTCGGTCAAATGAATGAGCCACCAGGGGCAAGGATGAGAGTCGGCCTATCAGCATTGACGATGGCGGAGCATTTTCGCGATGTCAACAAGCAAGATGTTCTTTTGTTCATTGATAATATTTTCAGATTTGTGCAGGCTGGATCAGAAGTATCTGCATTGTTAGGTCGTATGCCATCAGCCGTTGGATATCAACCGACATTAGGAACTGACGTTGGAGAGCTTCAGGAAAGGATTACTTCAACTCTTGAAGGATCCATTACCTCAATTCAGGCTGTTTATGTACCTGCTGACGACTTAACAGATCCTGCACCTGCTACTACTTTTGCTCATTTAGATGCAACTACTGTTCTAGCAAGAGCTCTTGCTGCTAAGGGTATTTATCCTGCTGTTGATCCTCTTGACTCAACTAGCACCATGCTGCAGCCATCTGTTGTTGGTGATGAGCATTACCGCACGGCCAGAGCAGTTCAGTCAACACTTCAAAGATATAAAGAATTGCAAGATATCATTGCAATTTTGGGATTGGACGAATTATCTGAGGAAGATAGAAAGACAGTAGATCGTGCTCGTAAAATCGAGAAATTCCTATCTCAGCCATTTTTTGTTGCTGAAATCTTTACCGGTATGTCAGGTAAATATGTGAAATTAGAAGATACAATTAAAGGCTTCAACATGATCCTTTCAGGTGAACTAGACCATCTACCGGAGCAAGCTTTTTACCTTGTTGGAAGCATTGAGGAAGTAAAGGCTAAAGCAGAAAAAATAGAATCTGAAGCAAAAACCTAAAATCTTTTTTCCTAATCAACTAACTTCAGTCAACGTTTTTCTAAAATCCTCAAGAAATGACTTTAACTCTACGAGTTCTTGCTCCTGATCAGAGCGTATTTGACGATACTGCTGATGAAATAATACTTCCAAGCACCACAGGGCTACTGGGGGTATTACCTGGTCACATTTCAATGGTTACTGCTATTGATTTTGGTGTCCTGAGGGTTTTAAAAAATGGCAATTGGAATTCAATCGCCCTAACTGGAGGCTTCGCAGAAGTTGAGTCCAATGAAGTAACAGTGTTAGTAAATAAAGCTGAGATGGGAAAAAATATTGATTCTGCTCAAGCTGAGGCTGAATTAGAAAAAGCTAAAAACCAACTAAGTCAAGCTCAGGACAAAGAAACTTCTCCTGCAAAAATTAAAGCTCAAGAAGAATTGAACAAAGCAAAAGCTTGGTTTCAAGCATCAAAATCAGACTAAAAGTTAAAAATTATTTCTTTAATCTTTCAACAAAAATTTTGTTAGTCCTATTTTTAGGCAGTACCACAGAAAGTTACATCAGGGAATTTGACTTTTGCTTGTTCTAAAGTCTTTCCTTTCCCTTCTTCTTGCCAATAATTAATAACCTCTGTCGCTTTATTAAGCACTTCTATTCTTTCATTATCAGTAATCCAACTTTTTTCTTCTAATTGAGACTTTAATGTCTCCCATGCATCTTCCCTTGGCCAAAAGAAATAAGCAGTAAGTGGACTAGGGCCACCTCCAACAATTTGATCAACGGCCAAAGCTACGTTGTCTGGCAACCAAAGGATTTTTAGCAAAAATCTTCCCTCATCTGCCTTGGGTGTATGTCCAGAAGGTACTCCATCTGCATCTATCGTTGCAGTTGCTAATGCGGCAGCTCCACCAAGTGCACTTGGTCGACCTGACTTTGTCTCTTCAGAATTAACTTTCTCTTGATTTTCAGATTGTGTGCTTGCCTCAGTACTTGTTACATCTTCTTGAACAGTACCAGCCTCTTCGGAAACCATCATTTCTAAGTTTTCAACTAGCTAACAAAGTACTAACTTAACAGGAACTAGGACCTATTTGAATGGCTAGAGTAGGAATTCAAAAGGTTTTCTACTATTCGAAAATAATGGGCTTATGAAAGGAGAAAAATATTTTGGGAGATTCATTAAATATGGAAAATTTAATTAAACAGATTTTCTTAGAAAAGAACATAATCAATTCAATTAATTTTCCAAATCAATCAAATTTTTAGCCGCACTACTGCTCAATACTTCTACAGCATCATTTGTGACTAAGACATCATCCTCAATGCGAATCCCGATACCTTTCCACCTTGCATTTATTTCAGGCTGACCCTTAGGGACTGATAACCTGTCACTGATATAGATACCAGGTTCAACTGTTAAAACCATTCCTGGTTCCAGCTTCATATGATAATCACCAAGTCTATATGCCCCTACATCATGGACATCAAGACCTAACCAATGCCCAGTTCGATGCATGTACAAGTGAGAGTAAGCTTGTTGTTCAATTATCGAATCCACATCACCTATTAGCAAGCCAATATCAACTAAACCCTCAACAAGATGCTTTAAAGCAGTCAAATGTATATTCTCCGCGTTATTGCCTGGACGAACACATCGAATTGCGGCTTCTTGAGCAATAAGAGTAATTTCATATAAAGCTTTTTGCTCTCCAGAAAATTTCCCATTAACGGGAAAAGTTCTTGTTATGTCACCGTTGTAATAATCATCCAAAGAGCAACCTGCATCTATCAAAACGAGCTCCCCATCTCTTATCGGAGAATTATTTGCCGTGTAATGAAGTACACACGCATTATCTCCAGAAGCAACTATTGAGCCATAAGCAGGTCCTCTTGTACCTTTTTCAAGAAAGTATTTTTCTATTTGAGCTTGTAAATCTCTCTCATTCATCCCAGGGCGAGCAAATTCTCTAACTATTTCATGGCCCTCTGCAGAAATTTTTGATGCAATGCGCATCCTCTCTATTTCAAACTCATCTTTACGAAGTCTCAGATCATGCAGTATTGGGCAAGGTGCAATCATTGAAAAAGGAGCAAAGCCACTTCTAGGAAGTTTTTGTAAATGCTCAGACCAAGTTTTTAAAACCAAAGGCTCCAGATGTGGATGTTTCCCAACTCGAAAAGCAATCCCTGCGGCTCCTTTTAAATAATGAGATAGAAGGTTTGGTAATTCATTTAAAGGATGAGATATATCAACATCGAAATTCTCTAAAACTCCTTTTGTTCCCCATCTAAAACCTGTCCAAACTTCTGCTGCAGACTCTTTAGGCAATACGAACAATACATATTGCTCTCCCTTTGGTTTATGAGGTAAAAACAATGCCACTGCATTTGGCTCATCAAAACCAGTTAAGTACCAAAAATCACTATTTTGCCTGAATGGATATTCACAATCTGCATGATGAGTGACTAATTCTGCCGCTGGAATGACAGCTGCATGAGAACCTAAATGTGACAAAAATATGTCTCTACGGCGACGAAAAATGCTTGAATCAGCCACAAAAATACTCCTATTCACTCTTAAGGATGGCAAGAGAACTAACTTAATGGAAAAATAAAAGCAAAAGATCCTTACTCTTTAAAAAAATCTTTAGGGGATGAGCCAAGACATTCTGCTTTTAACTGCTCTTATTGCTTTTATTTTAATGGGTTCTGCAATGTGCTCAGGAATAGAAGCAGCATTATTGGCTGTCAACCCATTACGGGTGCATGAGCTTGCCAGAAGGAAACCAAAAGTACTTGGAGCCAGAAGATTAGAGAAATTACGTCATCGAATTGGAAGAACTCTAACTGTAGTCACAATTGCTAATAACAGTTTCAATATTTTTGGAAGTCTGATGGTTGGTAGCTACGCAAGTTTTATATTTCAAAATAGGATCGGAAATGTAAAACCAATATTTTTTATTGGTCTAACCATTCTTGTTTTACTTCTTGGAGAAATTGTGCCTAAAGCACTTGGCACAAGGCTTGCATTGCAAATAAGTTTAACGAGTGCTCCTGTGCTTGATTTCTTAAGTATAGTCATGCGTCCATTGCTAATAGTTCTTGAACGTCTACTACCGATTATCACTGCCAAAAGCGAGCTGACAACAGACGAAGAAGAAATAAGACAGATGGCTAGGCTTGGATCTCAAATAGGTCAAATAGAAGCAGATGAGGCTGCAATGATATCAAAAGTTTTTCAGCTTAATGA
>QCHY01000001.1 GCA_003216975.1 Prochlorococcus sp. AG-402-I20 | reverse complement strand
TTCAGCAAATCTTTTTCTCATTTCTCTACCGACACTTCCGATTCCTACAATTGGATCTTCCAACTTACCGTTAACCATAATTACCGTTGAATTTGTATGAGAACATACTTGCTCAAACATCTCAATATCATACGGTTGAGGAGAACAGACTAATAATAAAGAATTCAACGAATCTGTAGAATTAATAAACTCCTTAAATGTAAAAATTCTATTGGCCAATTCAGGGTTATCTCTTTTAGCAAGAGCCGCACCACCAGCATCGGCCCACAATAATATATTATCTAATTTAATTTCAGTTAGTTTGTTAGATAAACGAAAAATTATTGGATTAATTCGTAATCCTTCAAATTTAAGGTTGATAGAAAGAAAAGATTGTTCAGAATTACTTAAAAAATAACTTTGAATTGATTCAAATACATTTGTTTCAGCTTCTCTAAGATTTGAGGGTAGGATATTCATGATTTGATGATCATTGTTTTTTAAGTTCTAAAGATTGTAATAATTCATATATTATATTTGAAACTGAATTAATATCATCATTTGAAATCCATGGACCAATAGTTATTCTTAATCCAGATTCTAGGAGTGGTTTATCAATATTAATTGCTACCAGTATTGGATTTGGTCCTTGACTAGATGATGAGCAAGCACTACCACTGCTTATATAGACGCCATGTTGTGACAATAATCGAACAATTTCTCTACCATTAATAGGAATCATTGATTTTGTATGGCAGAGAAATGAGAGATTATTCGGTAGTCGTTCTTTAGGATGACCAGTAAATGTAAGTTGTTTATTCTTAACTAAATTATTTTTTAAAATAGAAGTCATTTTAGAAACATTATTCTCAGGAAATAAAGTTTGATTACCACTAACTTCTATATATTCATTTAGTAAATCAATTGCTGTCGAAAAACCTGCAATAAGGGGAACTGACTCAGTACCAGATCTTATAGAGCCATTCTTAAATCCATAGGAAGGATCATTTATCAATAAATCTCGAACACCATTTCGCAACATTAATAATCCAATTCCTTTGGGGCCTTGAAGTTTATGCGCAGAGGCACTAAGCATATCAACATTTAAATTACTCCAATCAAAAAGACCGCTAGGGAGGACCTGTGTCGCATCAGTATGAAAAAGTATATTTCGTTTTTTACATTCCATTCCTATAAGATTTATGGGCTGAATGGACCCAATCTCACTTTGCCCCCAGATTATCGAAACAATTTTTGTCGGAGGAGATAACATTTCATCCAACAGATCTAAGTCAATAATTCCATAATTATCTACAGGCCAGTATTTAATATCCCAGCCATCATTACGCAATTGATTGGCTATTAAATTAATAGAAGGATGTTCAACGCTACTTATAACAAGTCTTCCTTTATCAAGATTTTTAGATACAGATTTAAGAGCAAGATAATTCGATTCCGTTGCTCCAGAAGTGAAAAATATTTCGTCGGATGAAGCTTTTAATTTATTGGCTATTGATAATCTAGATCTTTCTAAAATATCTCTTGCAATAACCCCAACTTTATGAATACTTGATGGATTCCCCCAGCATTCAGATTGTATATCCTGTAATTTATTAATAACATCAATATGTGGCGGAGTAGTCGCTGATGCATCGAGATAAATATTTTTCATATAGAAGAGTGATTAAATATCTATCTCTCCACTAAATACTTTTAATGCAGGCCCCTGCATTAAAACTGGACCTGCTTGATTAGGCCATTCAATTTCTAACTTTCCGCCTGGTAAATAGACATTGGCTTTATTTAAAGTTTTACCTAGATTAGCTGTTACTACAAGACAAGCGCAAGCTCCAGTTCCACATGCCAGAGTGGGCCCACATCCTCTTTCCCATACTTTAACTTTAATATTTGATTTATCAATTAATTCTACAAAGTGAACATTGGTATCATTGGGAAATGTATTGTGTTTTTCAAGGTATCTTCCCCATTCTTCAAATGGTATATTGTCAATATTATCAACAAATACGATCATATGCGGATTCCCCATGCTAACAGCATAAACAGTTAAATTTTGATCATTTATTGTAATCTTACCATTGGGAATAGTTAAATTATTCATTAACAATTTAGTAGGTATATCTTCAGGAGAAAGGATAGGTTCTCCCATATTTACTTTGATATTATTATTACTATCAATAGAGGTAATAATCAGACCAGCTTTAGTTTCAATTCGAATCTCAGACTTATCTTTTATTTCATAATTATCATTTAAAAAAGCAATCAAGCATCTTATACCGTTTCCACACATTTCTGGTTCAGATCCATCAGAATTAAATATCTTCATTCTCACAAAACATTTATTTTTGGACTCTAATAGAAGAATAATTCCATCAGCTCCGATGCCAAAATTTCTATTACATAGATGTTCAATAAAATTATCTTTATTTTCAGTAAACAAATTATCTAAGTTATTCCCACGAGCATCAAAGATAATAAAATCGTTACCAAGTCCTTGATATTTTGAGAAATTATTTTTCATGATTTAAAGTTTGTTTAACTATGTGCGTAGGAAATAAAGCTTTCTTGGTTGTAATTTCAGTATTAATCGCGTATTGGGCATCAATTTATGAGAACATTATTTGATTGGCAAATCAACTACTGAAGGAGATCTTCCTTGAATAATACTACTTCAGAGATTATTGACCAGCGTTACGAGCCTCGTGATATAGAAGCTTATTGGCAAAAAGAGTGGGCTAATAAAGGGCTCTATAGAACAAATACGGATGTAAGCAAAGACAATACTTTTTACGCCTTGTCAATGTTTCCATACCCTTCCGGTTCATTACATATGGGGCACGTGAGGAATTATGTCATTACAGATGTACTCGCTAGATATAAAAGGATGCAAGGTTATAACGTTCTTCATCCGATGGGATGGGATGCTTTTGGTTTACCGGCTGAAAATGCTGCAATAGAGAGAGACACAAGTCCATCTACCTGGACAGATAAAAATATTTTACAAATGAAAGATCAATTAGATCGACTTGGATTATCTATAGATTGGGCTAAAGAAGTTACTACTTGCAAAGAAGATTATTACAAATGGACTCAATATATATTTAATCAATTACATAAAAATAATCTTGCTTATCAAAAAAAAGCAACAGTGAATTGGGATCCAATTGATCAAACTGTTCTTGCAAATGAACAAGTAGATGCTGAAGGTAAATCTTGGAGATCTGGAGCAAAAGTTGAGAAAAAGGAATTAAACCAGTGGTTTCTACGAATTACTAGTTTTGCCGAAGATTTAAATAAGGATTTAGTTAAGCTTAAAGACTGGCCAGAAAGAGTCAGGGTTATGCAAAAAAATTGGATTGGTAAATCAATCGGTGCAGAAATAACATTTGATATAAAAAATCATAACCAAAAAATAACAGCTTTTACTACAAGAATCGATACAATCTATGGAGTAAGTTATCTTGTCTTAGCATCAAATCATCCGTTAATTGATCAATTAATAAATAATAAAAATAATGATAAATTAAAAGAATTTAGAAGAACTCAAGAAAAGTTAAGTGATCTAGAACGTAATTCTGATAGTAGAAAAAAACGTGGAATGTATTTAGGAGTAAATGCAGTCAATCCAGCAAACAATAAAGAGATACCTATTTGGATTGGCGATTATGTGATTATGGAATATGGAACTGGAGCGGTCATGGGCGTTCCTGCCCATGATAGTAGAGATTATCAGTTTGCTAAATCATATAATTTAGAAATTAATTATGTCATAAGGCCTAATAATGAAGATGATAAAAGTTATTTAAATGCTGAGTACGTAGATAAGGGAATCATGATCAATTCAGATAGATTTAACGGAATTGATTCTGATAGTGCAAAAACAAAAATACTTGAATTAGGTTCTAAAGCTAGTTGGGCAAAACCAAAAATTACCTATAAGTTAAGGGATTGGCTTATATCTAGACAAAGATATTGGGGCTGCCCGATTCCTATAATTAATTGTAAAAAGTGTGGTCAAGTAAGAGTGCCTGACAAGGATCTTCCTGTTTCTCTACCTGTAGATATTAAATTAACTGGTAAAGGAAAGTCACCTTTAACTACAAAAACAGAATGGATAAATACATGTTGTCCTAAATGTGGACTTGAAGCAAAAAGAGAAACTGATACAATGGACACTTTTATGTGTTCATCTTGGTACTTTTTAAGATATATAAACCCTGAAAACGATGATAACCCATTTATAAAAAGCGAAATAGATAAATGGCTACCTGTTAAACAATACGTTGGGGGTATTGAACATGCAATCCTTCACTTACTTTATTCAAGATTTTTAACCAAAGCACTAAAAAGCTGTGGATTGTTAAATATTGATGAACCGTTTAAGAAACTATTAACTCAGGGCATGGTTCAAGCTATTACTTTTAAAAATCCAAATAATAATAAATATTTTTCAAAAGATCAAATTAAAGATATTAATGATCCTAAAGATCCATTTACAGGAGAAAATATTGAAATTATCTATGAAAAGATGTCCAAGTCTAAATATAATGGTGTAGACCCATCATTAGTCATAGATAAATATGGTGCCGATACTGCAAGAATGTTTATTCTTTTTAAAGCTCCTCCAGAAAAAGATTTAGAATGGGATGACTCAGATGTTGAAGGGCAATATAGATTTATACAAAGACTCTGGAAATTTGTTATTAATAATTTAGAACAAATAAAGAGTATTTCAAGATTAAATATAGAAAAAGAAAAATCTAAAGATGAAGAGGCATTACGTCTAATTAATATTGCAATTAAAGAAATTACAGATGATCTGGACAATCTTCAATTTAATACAGCAATATCTGAACTTATGAAGGCTGTGAATGGCCTAAGTTCAATAGTTAATAACTGTAGTAATGAAACTCTAACTAATGTTATTTCAATATTAGTTAAATTAACTGCTCCATTTTCTCCTCATATTGCAGAGGAGCTTTGGAAAACAATCGGAAATACTCAAAGTATTCATCTTCAGTCATGGCCAAAATTCGATGCAAGTTCAATTGAACAAGATACTTTTAAACTTATGATTCAAATCAATGGAAAAGTTAGAGGATCAATTAATGCAAGTAAAAATCTTTCTAAGGATAAATTAGAAGATATAGCAATTAAAAGTGATGCAGCTCGAAAATGGATGAATGGAAAAGAACCAAAAAGGATAATAGTTGTTCCAAATAAATTAGTGAATATAGTTATTTAATATCAAGTTTTTGAAATAATTAGTTTATCTGGATTTGATTGATTACCACTCATTGAATAATGATCAGAATTTTCTGAAAGTTTTCTAAGAATTAAATAAATTGACTCAGTTGAATCAGTAGACAATGCATCATTGATCTCATTTAATGTTCTTTGCTTGCCATCATCCAAAAGTTCCTCAATTTCTTTTTGAAGATTAATTATGTTTGTAGCGGCTTTTTTCCCAGCTTCAACACCTGGTTGATTATAAGCATTAACATTAATCAATTCAGAATATAGACTTACTGCTCGCTCAAATAATGCGATTAAAGCACCAAGACTTGATTCATCAAATGATTTAAACGTAATAGTGAGATTCTGCCTCCCTCCTTCAGTTAATGCTGCGCGAGTTCCTTGAAGGAATCCAGACAAATAGTCTCCTGGACGTTTATTTTTTACTTCAACAATCTCTGCTGGATCGTGGAGAATCTCAATGAAATTAACAAAGAAATTATCAATACCATCTCTTAATTGTTGCACATATGCGTGTTGATCTGTAGAACCTTTATTTCCATAAACTGCAATACCTTGATTAACTTGGTTTCCATCTCTATCTAGCTTCTTGCCTAAGGATTCCATCACAAGTTGTTGAAGATATCTACTGAAAACTTCTAACCTGTCTCTATAAGGAAGTACAACCATGTCTCTTAAACCTTTTCCATTTCCTGATTTGAACCAAGCTAAGGATAAAAGTGCTGCTGGATTATTTTTAATGTCTTTTAGTCTTGTTAGTGTATCCATTTGAGATGCACCATCTAAAAACTTATTTATATCAGCACCAATTAGGACGGCAGGTAATAATCCAACAGCTCCAGTAATACTTGTCCTTCCACCAACCCAATCAGGTAAATCAAAAATATCTAACCATTTTTCATTAACTGCTAAAAGATCTAACTTGCTCCCTTTTGATGTAATTGCAATAGCTCGAGATGACCAGTTCTGGTTATTATCACCAACAAACTTCATAGCTTGCTCCATCCCAATCAAAGGTTCGGGAGTGCCACCTGATTTACTAACAACTACAAACAAGGTTGTTTCAATATTAGGAAGAATGGAATTTAATTTAGAGGAAATCCCTTCAGGATCTACATTGTCAAGAAAATGTAGATTCAATCCGATTGACTCTTTCTTAAAAGACTCATTAATAAGTAAGGGACCTAAACCACTACCACCTATACCAATCCAAAAAACATCAGTATATTTTTTTCCATCTCTATTAGTTATTTCACCATTTAATATTGATGCCCCAAACTTTGATATATCTTGAATTTCTTTAGAAATAGAAGCTGAAATTTCCTGACTTGGAGCGATATTTGGGTTTCGAAGCCAGTAATGACCAACCTGTCTACATTCATCAATATTGGCAATTGATCCATTCTCTAGCCTTTCTACAGAATCAAAAGCTTTGGTATAAATGTCCTTAAATTTTTCAATATCGCGATTCTCGACATCCATTCTACTTATATCTAGCCAAAAGCCTAATGAATCATCGCTAAATAAAAGGTCGCAGTACCTTATCCATTTATCGTTGTTATTCATCTTGAAGATGTCAGTTATAGCCATTATTAATAAAAGAATACTCCTTAATGAGTTCTGTCAACAGCTATTCTCAAGTGAGAAGCGTTAAACAAATTGATTTAATTTATACTAGTCATGAAAGGTTTTCAAATGGCAAATGTTTAGTTATTGACAAATAGGAATGTCAATAAGCTTGATATTTATATTTATCTCACTTTAGGGATATCTAAATGTTGATTTAACTTTCATTATATTAAATATGTCTTTATATTTAGATGTTGTAATTTTGGCGAAAGGTCATATATTTAGAAGAAAATAATCATTATTTGATGAAACAAGATAATAGAGAATATAGAGAGAACAATTTATCTTATGATTTAAATGAACAGAACTTAATTAGTCCATTAGATACAGAAAGCCCTTTATATGAGCCGAAAATAAGACTAGGTATCCTTGCCTCAGGCAATGGCTCAAATTTCGAGTACATTATTAAATCAATTCAAAATAAAAAACTTAATGCAGATATTGCTATATTAATAGTTAATAATCCTAATTGCTTAGCAATAAAAAAGGCAATCAAATATAAAGTACCTTATGTAATTATTAATCATAGAGATTTTGATTCAAGATTTGAACATGACATGATGGTAATGAAAAAACTAGAGGATTTATCCGTAGAACTAGTTATCATGGCAGGATGGATGAGAATCGTAGGTGAAGAAATAATTAATAGATTTAATAACCGACTAATAAATATACATCCATCTCTATTACCTTCTTTTAAAGGCATTGATGCAATACAGCAGGCAATAGACAAGAGGGTAAAAATTACTGGATGTACAGTTCACTATGTGCAAAAAGAGGTAGATTCTGGCTCAATAATTATTCAAGCTGCAGTACCTATTAAAGAGAAAGATAGTAAAGAGACTTTAAAAAAAAGAATTCAAAACATGGAACATATAATCTTACCTTTAGCGATAGCAAAAGTAGCAAATAATATAAGGAATATCATCAAGGATAATAAGTAGTCTTTGGAAGACCAATATCTGAATCAAGTCCGTGCATAATATTTAAATTTTGTATAGCTTGTCCTGCTTGACCTTTTAGAAGGTTATCAATAACACTCATAAGCACGATTCTTCCATTACGTTTATCAACTTCAACTGAAATCATAACTTTATTAGTATTTTTTACCCATTTAGTAGCTGGATAAATTCCTACTGGCAAAATATCAATAAATGGTTGATTTTTATAAAAAGCTTCAATTACAATTTTGCAATCTTCTGCTGTTAATCCTGGATCTCTTAATCGGGCATAAACTGTCGATAAAATACCTCTAACCATTGGCACCAAATGAGGCGTGAATTGCAAATTGACTTCATGACCAGCGAATTGACTAGCGATCCTTTCTATCTCTGCCGTATGCCTATGTCCCATCACTCCATAGGGCTTAATTGATTCAGAACATTCAGACAGTAAAAGTTGTTCATTTGGATTTCTCCCGCCGCCGGATGTGCCAGATTTTGCATCAATAATAATTCCTTCACTTTCTATTAATCCTTGTTTTAAGAATGGAATAAGTACACTAAGAGATGATGTTGGATAGCAACCTGGACAAGCAATTAATCTAGACTTTGAGATTTCACTACTAAATTCCTCTGATAAGCCATATATAGCCTCTTCACATAATTCGTAGTCATATCTTTGATATTTTTCAGCTTCTTTGGAATAAACTTCCTTCCATTTATCTAATGAATTAAATCTATAATCAGCTGATAAATCAAGTACTTTAATACCCTGTTCTAACAATAAAGGCGTTAATTGGGAGGATAAGCCGTTTGGCAAACTCAATATTGCATAATCAGAATCTTGAGCGATTTCATCAATATTGCTTTTTGTTATTTTTTTATCCCCAAAAAGTTTCAAAAAAGGATTTATTTCATTCCAGCTTTTTCCTACTGATCGCTCCCCATTTAAAGTTGAAATCTCAAAGTTTGGATGCTCATTAATCAACTTAACCAATTGAAGTCCTCCATATCCAGATGCTCCAATAATTGCGATCCTCCCAGCTTTGGATGTACTAATTTCCATAACATCAAGGTTATTTCGTAGAATGATGAGATATTCATTTGAGAATAAGTAGCAAAGAACCATTTCACCACAAACACGAGGAATAAGTTGAAATCAGAAGATTGTTTTGAAATTGAATTTGATGATATAGCGGATGCTCTGGCTGCTATTAGAAATGGTGAATGTGTTGTTGTAGTTGATGATGAGAAGAGAGAAAACGAGGGAGATTTAATCTGTGCTGCTCAATTTGCGACTCCTCAGCAAATAAATTTTATGGCAACTGAAGCTAGAGGTTTGATATGTCTAGCAATGCAAGGGGAAAGATTAGACCAGTTAGATCTACCATTAATGGTGGACAGAAATACAGATTCAAACCAAACAGCATTCACTGTTAGTATCGATGCAGGACCAGAATTTGGTGTATCAACTGGTATATCGGCTGAAGATAGAGCTAAAACAATTCAAGTTGCTCTTAATAGTCAAACAAAGCCAATAGATCTGAGAAGACCAGGACATATTTTTCCCTTAAGAGCAAAAATAGGTGGAGTATTAAAAAGAGCTGGACATACTGAAGCAGCAGTGGATTTATCTTTGTTAGCTGGATTGTCTCCAGCAGGTGTTATCTGTGAAATTCAAAATCTAGATGGCTCAATGGCAAGACTTCCTGAATTAAGAAAATATGCAAAAGAAAGAAATTTAAAGTTGATAAGTATTGCAGATTTAATTCATTACAGACTTGAAAATGAACGATTTGTGTATAGACAAGCAATTGCAAAATTACCTAGTCTTTTTGGAGATTTCAAGGCAATTGGTTATAAGAACGAATTGGATGGATCAGAACATGTAGCGATAATAAAAGGAGATCCAGAAAATTTGAAAGAGCCAGTATTAGTAAGAATGCACTCTGAGTGTCTAACTGGTGATGCATTCGGATCATTAAGGTGTGATTGCAGACCTCAATTAGAGGCTGCTTTATCAAGAATATCTGAAGAGGGAGAGGGGGTTGTAGTATATCTAAGACAGGAAGGAAGAGGTATAGGTTTAGTTAACAAATTAAAAGCCTATAATCTACAAGATGGAGGATTAGATACGGTTGAAGCCAATGAAAAATTGGGATTCCCAGCTGATCTCAGAAATTATGGAGTTGGGGCTCAGATATTGACAGATTTGGGAATAAACAGACTTAAGTTATTAACAAATAATCCAAGAAAGATTGCTGGCCTAGGAGGTTATGGTCTTCAAGTTGAATCAAGAGTACCATTAGTGATCTGTCCTGGAGATCACAATGCCGCTTATCTTGAGGTAAAAAGAGAAAAACTTGGACATTTAATTGACAATAATAATCATACAAATTTATCAATTGAAAGACAAAATATTGTGGTTTACTGGGATGGTAAAATTATAAATAATGAGCTAAAACATTTTCAGAATAAAGCTAATAAATGGTCAGAAAATCATTTTTTAAATATATCAATTCAAAATGCTCCAAGGTTAGTAGCTCTATGCGAAAATCCCTTATTCATATGGAATATTAGGCATAGAGATATTAAATCTCATTTAGAAGGAAACTTAATCGATAAAAGATTACTTGAGTCATTACTTAAGGAACTAAGTAATTGGAAAAATACAGAAAGAGTAGGAATAATTAAAACAGATAATTATGAACAACTTTTGCATCCTTCTCAAAATATATTAATTGAAAAGAAGAATATAAGTGAACTTTCAAAATTTGAAAGTTCACCATTATTTGATTGGAATTTAAAAGAAAAAACTAGTACAATTGTATGGAGTTGATGATTAATATTAATTCTATTTTATAAGAGATACACTGTTAATTTTCGTACCATTAGCAATAGATAAAAGGATGTTCATATCATCAGTTTTACCAAAAACAGTATGAACTCCATCCAGGTGGGGCTGTGGAGCATGAACTAAAAAAAATTGACTACCTCCAGTATTTTTACCTGCATGAGCCATGGATATAGAACCAGCAATATGCTTATTCGAATTAATTTCACAATCAATGGAATAGCCAGGTCCACCAGTTCCTGGAATGCCTCTTGATCCCTCTCTGGTGTTTGGGCATCCCCCTTGAGCCATAAAGCCATTAATTACCCTATGAAAAGACAGACCGTCATAAAAGCCTTCTTTAACAAGCTTCAAAAAATTTTCAACAGTTTTTGGAGCGTCATTATCAAATAGCTCTATTGTTAGTTGTCCCTTATCAGTGTTCATCAATACTTTTGACATAGTTCTTCTAATTTCTTTTTATAATAACTGTTTTAAAATCTAATGCAGAAAGGTTATTATTAATAGAAAATTTAAGATAAATTCGAATTCAATCACTACTAAATTTAACTAGTGCTGTTCTTAAGTTACCTTGTGAGTCATCAAGTACTTGTCTAGCATCACTAACATTAATACCCGTTAAAGCGATTAACAAAGATAATTTTACAGATCCATTTGTCTTGTTTAATAGTTCAAGACCGATTTCCTTATTAACTGAACCAATATCTAATAAAATCCCAAGAGCTCTGTCCAATAATTTTTCATTTGCTACTGATAAATCAATCATTCTATTGCCATAAACCTTTCCTAATTTAATCATCACAGATGTAGAAATTATATTTAAAGCCATCTTGGTAGCAGTTCCAGCTTTTAATCTTGTGGAGCCTGCAAGAATCTCTGGTCCTGTAATAAGTCTAATATCGATATCATTATCTAATATTGAATCACTTTCTGGAACTGATGAAATTGAAATAGTTAGTGCATTTATACTTTTAGAATAGTTCAATGCACCAATTACATATGGAGTTTTACCACTAGCAGTAATACCTATTAATACGTCTTTATGTGTAAAGTTTCTATCTTTAAGATCATCAATCGCAATCTCTGAAACATCCTCTAGAGATTCAGAACTTCTTGTTAGTGATGGTATACCTCCTGCGATTAACCCTTGAATCAAATCTGGATTCGTGCAAAATGTTGGAGGACATTCCGAAGCATCGAGTACACCTAATCTTCCTGAAGTACCGGTACCAATATAAAATAATCTACCATTTGATTTAAGTCTTAATGTAATCTCATCAATAGCATTAACTATCTCTGGGATAGCTTTCTCTACAGCCTTTTGAGGTTCTTTATCAGCCTCAGAAAAAATATTGACTATTTCATTAGTAGATTTAGTGTCCAGGTCATTTGATGTTAAATTAATTTGTTCTGTTAGTATCCGATAATTATTATTTTTAGAATCACTATTTAAGATACTCATAAAAGATTTTCTAAACGTTTTTTGATATCTTCGAGTTGATCATTAGAGGAAATTTTATCTTTTATACTATCTTGATTGTGCCAATTTCCAACTTCTAAATTAGAGAGAGGAGGGGAAATCATTAGGCGTTCTTCATCTGTACTTGGGATAAATCCTTTTTCAACATAACGGGCTTCATAACCAGCCTCAACACAGAAATTTTCTATATCTAACCTTGACAAGGCCTCAACAGATGGTGTTGGAAAATCCTGAGCTTCAAGAAGGCCACAATATCTTTCAGCATCATCCTTATCTGCAAACATAAGAATTACGGTTGTGCCTTTAAGTTCAAGGGAATGTATACCCTCACTTTCAGTCCCCGCTTCATACAAAAGGACATGTACTAACATACGAACTAAATAATCATAATCATTATAAATCGATAAAATGAATTAACAATATATTTCTAATAGTTCTCCATAGATATTTCATTTAGACGTTGATATAATGCAATTTCAGAATCACTTAAACTATCTGGTAACACAATAATAATTTCAACAATTTGGTCACCACGATATTCTTCAAACTCTAATCCACGGCCTCTAAGTCTTAATAATCTACCAGTCGATGAATTTGGAGGGACTTGCAATGTTACTGATCCATTTAGAGTTGGGATATCAACAGCACATCCAAGCAAGGCATCATGGGGAAATAATTCAAGACGATAACTTACTCTTAACCCATCAATTCTTAGTCCATCCTCTGTTTGGACCTTTAATTGAACGAAATGATCTCGACAACCAATTGCAGCTCCTTCTATTCTTAATCTCCATCCATCACCAGCAAACGGTGGGGTTAAGACTTCCACAAGTGTTCCATCTTGCAACTGAATTTCAACAGATGAACCATATAGGGCTTGATCTGGTGTGATTTCAACTATTGATTCTTGATCTTCATAAATTAATGTTGGGGGTGGTGATGGTTCACTTGTAGTTGGAATATATTCGTTAAAATCTTCTTGATCAATATTTTCAAATTCATCTTCCGGAAATTCTGAATATTGATAATTAACATCATCAATCTTTTCATTTAAGTTAGTTTTTAGTCCTAATACAACCTCCAAATATTCCTCATAAGTTGGAAATCTATTCTCAAAGACATCTTTATATTTATTATTTTCTTTCTCCCATTCACTTCTCTTCTTTGGGTCACTTAGAATCTCATAAGCTTCATTAATTAATTTAAATCTTTCCTCAGCATTGGCATCGTTTTTATTTAGATCAGGGTGCCACTTTCTCGCCTCTTTCCTAAAGGCAGATTTAAGTTCATTAGAATCACAATCTGGAGAGACTCCTAATAAAGACCAATAATTAGGATCAACGGTAGTAGTCATTATCCCAAGGATCTATATCCCTTTTTCCATAATTATTATCGCCATTTCTACTTTGTCCTCTTTGTGAATAATCCCATGGATCATCATCCCAATAATCATCAGAAAATAATTCGTCTTTTAAGGATCCAAAAGTATTTTTTATCCCTTGTATTGGATTAGATTCGGTTTTTCTTTCAGCCGATAAACGACGATTCAAGCCAAACAATGCTTCCTGGAGTGAACCAACTGCATATTCAAGTTCTTGCAAATCATTTTCTTCAAGAAGATCTTCAACATCCCTCATCGCAACTTCTACAGATCTTTGTTGTCTTTCAGCGCCATAGGGGCCCAACTCTAGCGATGCATCTCTTAGACGCCTTTCAGCTTGAGCAACAAGTGTTAAAGCATTGTTTTTTTGATCAATAGAAGCTCGTTTTTTTCTATCTTCAGAAGCTTTGAGTTTGGACTCCTCAATCAATTTATTAACTTCATTTTGATTCAAATTAGACCCACCAGTAACACTTACAGACTGTTTCCTTCCAGTAGTTCTATCAGTTGCACTGACTTCTAATAAACCATTAGCGTCAATATCAAAAGCCACCTGTACTTGAGGAACACCTCTTGGTGCAGGTGGAATACCAGATAATCTAAATTTACCCAGTGATTTGTTGTCTGAGGCCATTTGCCTCTCACCTTGCCATATATGAATTTCTACTGATGATTGATTGGAAGCCGATGTACTAAAAACATCTGATTGTCTAACTGGTATGGAGGTATTTCGGGGAATTAGAACTTTCATTAAACCTCCAACAGTTTCAAGTCCTAGAGAAAGAGGGGTGACATCATTTAATAAAAGGTCTCTCAACTCTCCTGAAAGAATCCCGCCTTGAATTGCTGCACCAATAGCAACCACTTCATCCGGGTTAACGGATTGACAAGGTGGATTTGGAACTAAGGTTTTAACTAATTCTTTAACCATTGGCATCCGAGTACTCCCACCTACAAGAACAACTTCATCAATTTCCTCTGGATCCCATCCTGAATCTTCAATAACAGTATTAACAGGTTCAAATAATCTATCTAAAAGATCATCACAAAGACTCTCGTAAATTTTTCTACTAAGTGTAGTTTCTATATGTAATGGGCCGTCTTTACCTGTAGAAATAAATGGAAGTGATATTGGAGTGGTTTGAACACCAGAAAGTTCCTGTTTAGCTTTTTCAGCCGCTTCAGTTAGTCTTTGTAAAGATTGCCTATCTCTTCTAAGGTCTATTTTATTTTTTTTTAAAAAATCCTCAGCGAGCCAATCAACAATTCTTTGATCAAAATCATTGCCCCCTAATTGTGTATCTCCTGAAGTTGCCTTCACATCAAAAACACCATTAGAAATGGACATTAAAGAAACATCAAATGTGCCACCCCCTAAATCAAATACCAAAACTTTACGGGAGGAACTTTTATCAAATCCGTAAGCAAGTGCAGCAGAAGTAGGTTCATTCAGAATCCTTTCGACAGAAATACCTGCCAAAATTGCAGCATCTCGAGTCGCCTGTCTTTGTGAATCGTTAAAATAAGCAGGAACTGTTATTACAGCAGAATCAACATTTTCTCCTAAATAAGTTTCGGCGTCATCTATTAACTTCCTAATAATATTTCCAACCAATTCTTCAGGGGCATATTCTCTTTTTGTTACTGGAGCAGTAATACGAACATTTCCCTGATCATTTGACCGAACACTATAAGGGACTGAGAGGCTTGTCTCCTCAAGCTCATCCCATGCTCTACCAACAAATCTCTTTAAATTCGAAAAAGTATTTTTAGGATTGAGAACCAACTGTCTTCTTGCTAGTTGACCCACCAATAATTCAGATTCCTTAGTAAAGCCAACAACTGATGGAGTAGTTCTAGCTCCCTCAGCACTAGCGATGACAACAGGCCTACCGGCCTCCAACACCGCTACAACGGAATTAGTTGTTCCCAAGTCAATGCCAACTATTCTCCCCATGGCAATACTTATTTGAGCCCCACAGTAACTAGCATTTAAGGGTATTCAATACTTATTATGTACCCTTCAACACTTAAAGCCAATGCATAACCCTCTCTTAGTGAAAAATTTGAAATTAGATATAGATTCATAATGTAAATGCTTTTGCGCGTGAACAAAGCAACTACATCAAAATTTTTACTAAGAAGAAGACCAACTTTTGAAAAGTTGGTAGACATTGGATTTAAAAATTTTGTCTTTGCAATGGCTTCAATGGTAGCCGTGGTACTTTTCTCAATATTTGCTGTTGTTTATTATGAATCAACCGAATCGATTTCAAGATATGGATTGAGGTTTATTTTTAGCTCGGCGTGGAATCCAGTTACAGATGAGTATGGAGCATTCACAGCTATATATGGAACCCTTTTTACATCAATTGCTTCATTATTAATCGCTATTCCATTAGGCGTAGGCACTGCAATATTTATAACTGAAAATATAATTCCTAAATATATAAGAGATGTAATTGGAATAATGGTTGAGCTTTTAGCTGCTATACCGTCAGTAGTTTTAGGACTCTGGGCAGTGTTTATTATGGAACCTTTTATAAGGCCAATTTTAAGGATAGTCTATAAATTATTTAGTTTCATACCATTTTTCGGAACTGAACCTCTAGGAGCTGGAATGATGCCTGCAATACTAATTTTAGTCGTAATGATATTACCTATTATTACATCCATTTCAAAAGACTCATTAAATCAAGTCCCCTCAAATCTTAGGCAAGCTGCCTATGGAGTTGGAGCAACAAGGTGGACAACAATTTTTACAGTAATTATTCCAGCAGCAATTTCTGGGATAACTGGGGGTGTTTTACTTGCTCTAGGAAGAGCTATGGGTGAGACAATGGCAGTAACAATGATTATTGGTAATTCAAACAACTTTAGTTGGTCAATTTTTGCTCCTTCATATACTATTTCATCCATGCTAGCTAATCAATTTGGAGAGGCAGATGGTAGTCAAGTTTCTTCTCTAATGTATGCAGCATTAATACTAATGGTATTAACATTAATGGTTAATGTATTTGCTCAGTGGATTGTTAAAAAATTAAGTTTAAAATATAGATAAAAATGAAACCATATCCACATAAAAAATTAACCTATAACCCATCCTTGACTAGAAACATAGGGAACAAAATATTAACATTCACATCGGCTTTTTTTGCAGCTATCTCTGTCCTCCCATTATTATTAGTGATAAGTTATGTATTAATAAAAGGAGGAAGCTATATAAATTTTGAAACATTAATACTTGAACCTGAACCTCCTGGCGATGATCTTCTATCTGCAGGAGGGATAGGACCTGCAATTACTGGAACTTTTATAATGTCAGGGATTGCTTCAATAATATCCATACCTGTTGGAGTAGGTGGTGGAATATATCTTGCAGAATATTCTAAGTCTGGAAGATTTGCAAAATTTGTTAGGTTTGGTTCAAATGTTCTTGCCGGAGTTCCATCTATAATTGCTGGAGTATTTATATACGCAATAATTGTATCTACAAAAATTTTATTTGGTTCAATGTTTAGTGGTATTGCAGGTGGTATTTCACTCTCAATTCTTATGTTACCAACAATAATTAAAACAACTGATGAAGCATTAAAATTAGTTCCAGATAATTTGAGAAGAGCGGCATTTGGAGTTGGTGCATCTAAATTCACGATGATATCTAATATAACATTACCAGCAGCATTTAGCTCCATATCTACGGGTATACTTTTAGCACTTGCTAGAGCTGCAGGTGAGACAGCTCCATTAATATTTACGGCATTATTTTCTAGATATTATATCACAAGCTTTGACGATCTTTTTTATGAAATGGGATCATTATCAGTGCTAATTTATAATTTTGCACTTGAACCATATGAATCACAAAATCAATTAGCCTGGGCAGCATCATTTATTTTAGTTGTTGTACTTTTAAGTCTAAATATTCTTTCAAGATGGATAAATACACTTGGTGCTTTTTCTAAAAACAAAGTATAATAATGACTATTGTAAATAATAAAATGATTGACAAGTTAAGTACTAATAACAAAAAGTTTAAAAAAGACCCTTCTATTTCTATTTCCATAGATAATGTTTCAATCAAATATGGTAATTCAGTAGCTGTTAAGAATATCTTTTGTGATATAAAAAAAAATCAAGTTACTGCTTTTATCGGGCCCTCAGGATGTGGCAAATCAACCGTTATTAGAGCAATAAACCGTATGAATGATTTAATAGAAGGTTGTGAATTATCAGGTAGTGTCATTTTTGAAGGTACTGATATATATGCAAAAGATATAGATCCAGTAGAAGTCAGAAGAAGAATTGGAATGGTATTTCAGCAACCAAATCCTTTTCCAAAAAGCATTTACGAGAATATTGCATTCGGAGCGAGAGTAAATGGTTTTAGAGGTGACATGGATCAATTAGTAGAGGAATCTCTTATCAAGGCAGCTGTATGGGATGAATGCAAGGATAAATTAAACGAAAGTGGTTATTCTTTATCTGGAGGACAACAACAAAGATTATGTATTGCAAGGACAATAGCAGTCGAACCAGATGTGATTTTAATGGACGAACCATGCTCAGCCCTTGATCCATTATCTACATTAAAAATTGAAGAGACAATACATGAATTAAAGAAGAATTTTACTATTATTATTGTTACTCACAATATGCAACAAGCTAATAGAGTAAGTGATTTTACAGCCTTTTTTAATACAGAAAAAAAAGAAAAAGATCTTGGAGGAAAAGTTGGATTTTTAGTAGAGTTTAATAAAACAAAGAATATCTTTAATTCACCAAAGCAAAAATCAACCCAAGATTATATCTCTGGAAAATTTGGATAATTACTAAAGATTTGTGATTCTAAAGCGCTTAAGGCACGGAGAGAGAGGGATTCGAACCCTCGATAAGGTTGCCCCTATACAGCATTTCCAGTGCTGCGCCTTCAACCACTCGGCCACCTCTCCTTAAATTTAGCAATGAAGGACTTTTTCATTAGCTCGATTTAAATATATACCACAACAGAGCTTTTATTAAAAATTAAAATTTAGAATTTATTTAGTAAATATTTTTGTGATAAAAAAGTACTTAGTAATAATTAATTATCTAATTAGAATAAATTGATTTAAAGATAAATAGAATCATCCAATAGCAGTCGATTATTATAATTAAAAATTACTTATGATTATACCTTCCTGTAAAACCGCTGCCTTGAATGCAGGTCTAACTAAAGATGAAATTAATAAATTATTTGATATTGCAAAGCATGCTGCAGAGATGGGTGGCGCATCGCTAATGAGTAATTATGGAAGGATTAAAACAATAAATTGCAAGGGAACTGCTGGAGATCTTGTTACCAATGCAGATATAGAATGTGAAAAGATATTAATAGACTATTTAGAAAAAGAGACTCCTAATATTTCTATTCTTGCTGAGGAAAGTGGCTATAAGTTAAAAGATGGAAAATTAAAATGGTGTATAGACCCTCTTGATGGAACAACAAACTATTCACATGGGTATCCATTTTTCGCAACTTCAATAGGTTTGATTTGGAATAGCAATCCAGTTTTGGGAGCAATATCAGTACCTTCTTTAAACGAAATTTATTATGCATCTCCAGAGCATGGATCATTTTGTAATGGCAAAAAGATAAATGTCACAGACACAAATTCCTTATCTGATTCACTCTTAGTTACTGGTTTCGCATATGACCGACGAGAAGTACTAGATAATAATTATTCAGAATTTTGCTGGTTAACCCATCGAACCCATGGTGTCAGAAGAGGAGGAGCAGCGGCAGTTGATCTAGCATTTGTAGCCTCAGGCAAAGTAGATGGTTTTTGGGAACGCGGACTAGCAAAATGGGATATGGCAGCAGGAGTACCACTAGTTGAAATGGCAGGCGGAATAGTTTCCAATTATCCCTCCGGAGATTTTGATCTGAATACCGGAAGAATTCTTGCTTGTAATCCAAAGATAAAAAATGAGTTCACAAGAGAACTTGCAAAAATTAAACCATTAACTCCTAACTCTTATGGTGGAAAATAGTCATAATTTATGTGATCCTTAAGAAATAAAAAGATTCAAATAATGACATTGCAACCTGCCTCGGGTGCGCGCGACTTAAATCCTCAGCAAGTAAGAAAGAACCATCTCATCGCATCAAAACTTTCATCTTTATATCAACTATGGGGATATGAGCGAATATCACCTCCACATATTGAACGTATAGACACACTTATGGCAGCTGGTGGAATATCAAGCAATGAAATACTAAAAATAGTCTCTGATGAACCTCTTGGATTAAGGCCTGAAATAACAGCTTCAATTGTACGTGCTGCTTCAACAAGATTTTATGAATATGAAAGGCCACTTCGTTTCTGGTCGACAGGTACTTCATTTAAATGCAATCAAAACATTGATGGTGGCATTGATATCGAAGAGTCATTCCAAAGCGGAGTGGAATTGATAGGAACTAAAGCTATTAATGCAGAAATAGAACTTCTATCTCTACTGATTGAATCATTAAAAATAATTGAAATTGATCAGAAATATAAAATGACATTGCTTATTGGTAATACTTATCTATTGGAACTTATTTTAAGCTCATTTGATTCGACCAAAATAGAGCAAATAAAAAATATTCTCTGCGAGCTTGATTACATAGCATTGAGTAAAATAGATATAGCAGATGAACAAAGAATGTTTATAAAAAAGATCATGAATATGAGAGGAAAACCAGAAAAAATATTAACAGATCTAAAAAATATCTATAGATCGAATCCTTACATTGAAAACCTAAAGGAATTATTTACTATTATTGAACCTTTAGCTAAAGAGAAAGGGATAGAAGTTCAACTAGACCCTACATTAGGGACTAAATATAAATTATATAGTGGTTTAACCTTTTCACTAGTTTCATCATCCCCAAGTGCTCCTGTGATTATTGCTAAAGGCGGTAGATATGACGATTTAGTAAAGAAATTCAGCTCTAGCGATCATAATAGCTTCGGAATTGGATTTAGTATTAGCATTGATAAAATCAGAGAATTAGTCTCTACGAACGAAGAAATGAAAGGTAATAATGAAAAGGTATTAATTGCATATAAGCAAAGCGCAAGCTTATATAAAGCATTAAAACAACAAAAGGAATGGCACAACAAGGGAATTATTTCTGTTATTTCGCATGAACCTCTAAAGACCAATGATGAAACAAATCAACTTTTAAAAACCAACAGATGCACAACAATTGAATGGATAGATTGATATAAATTAACTATATCTTGTTTAATAATTGTCAGGGATCGAAAACTATTGGGCTCTAATTAATAATACTTTTACTTTTAACACCTAAATAGAAATTTGAATCGCTATGATGTTAAAAATTTTGTAAGTCATGCCTGTTAAAGAAGAAGGAACTATTCTTATTCACACAGAAAATATATTTCCAATAATAAAAAAAGCAGTCTACTCAGATCATGAAATATTCATTAGAGAGCTTATAAGTAATTCCGTAGATGCAATCAAGAAAAGAAAAATGGCCGCCTTTGCAGGAGATTGTGTCGCAGCTGAAGATGAAAAAATAAAAATCTCATTAGACAGAGAGCATAAGACTTTGACAATTAGTGACAATGGAATTGGAATGACTAGTGATGAAATCAAGAAATATATTAACCAAGTAGCTTTCTCAAGTGCAGAAGAATTTCTTGAAAAGTATAAACAACATGATGATGGATTTATTGGTCATTTTGGACTTGGTTTTTATTCAAGTTTTATGGTTGCAGAAGAAGTTGAAATAATAACCAAATCAGCAAAGAATGATACACAAGCCATCAAATGGAAATGTAATGGTTCTCCTCAATATTCACTTGATGAGTCAGATAAAGAAGAAATAGGTACAGATATAATTTTACATTTAATGGAAGAAGAAAATGAATACATTGAGCCAAGCAGGATTAAAACATTAATAAAAAAATATTGCGATTTCATGCCTATTGAAATCTCGCTTGAAGAAGAAGTTATTAACAAAATGAATCCTCCATGGAGAGAAAGCAAACAAAATCTTAAAGACGAAGATTATATTGAACTTTATAAATATCTCTATCCTTTTCAAGGAGAACCTCTTTTATGGGTTCATCTAAACACAGACTATCCATATAATTTGCAAGGGATCCTATATTTTCCAAAAATAAGTGGAAGAGCAGATTGGGAAAGTGGAGAAATCAAACTATTCTGTAACCAGGTATTTGTAAGCGACTCAATAAAAGAAATTGTTCCAAGATACTTATTACCTTTGAGAGGAGTAATAGATTCACCAGACATTCCCTTAAATGTAAGTAGGAGCGCATTACAATCAGACAGAAGAGTTAAATCTATCGGTAACTTTATTGCAAAGAAGTTAGCCGATAAGCTTAAAACACTAAAGAAAGATGAAGCCCAATTTTATGCTGATATTTGGGACTCCATATCACCCTTTATTAAGATAGGAGCTATGGAAGATGAGAAATTTGCTGAACAAGTAAAAGAGATAATTTTATATTCAACAACAAAAAACACTTCAGAAGATTTTATAAACACCAATGAACTAATAAAATCTGGTTCAAAGACTTTTACCACCCTTGATGGTTATAAGAATAGGCTAACTGATGAGAATAAAAAGGTTTTATATTCAACGGATGAAGTATCTCAATCAACAGCACTTAATATGTGGACATCGCAAGGCAGAGAAGTTTTAAAACTAGACACTGTAATTGATACCCAATTTATTCCTTGGCTAGAAGAAAAAAATAAAGAGATAAATTTTGTCAGAGTTGACTCCGAGCTTGATGAAAGTATTAAAGATGATTCTCCTGAAATTGCAGATAAAGATGGAAATACAAAGTCAGAAACACTTAAAAAGATGATTAGTTCCGCTCTAAACAATGAAAAAGTGACCGTACAAGTGCAAAACCTTAAAGGTGAGAATTCTCCACCCTCATTAATATTATTACCAGAACAAATGAGAAGAATTAATGATATAACAGCATTAATGGAACAGAAACTTCCTGGTCTTCCTGAATATCATAATTTAATCGTCAATTCAAACCATCCTCTTATTAAAGGATTACTAAAGTTAAATTCCAACCAAATAGTTATTGAAGGATCAAGCAAAAATGAGGAAGGTCAATTAGCCAGTGACATAGCTATCCATGTTTATGAGATGGCAAAACTTTCAATTGGAGGTCTAGAGAATAAAGATATCGCTGCCTTTCAAACGAGGAATGCTGAGGTGTTAGGGAAATTAATGCAAAAATTCGTTTAATCTCAACCTCATTTGATAGAATAATAAAACGATTAAGTTTGAAAAATGTCTAGGGTTTGCCAACTTACAGGTACAAGAGCCAACAACGGAATGTCAGTCAGCCATTCCCATATTAGAACCAAAAAATTACAGCAAGCAAATTTGCAACAACGGAGATTATGGTGGGAAGAAGAAAACAAATGGATTAATATAAGAGTAACAACAAGGGCACTAAAAACAATTCAGAAGAAGGGATTAGGTAAGTATGCCAAATCATTAGGGGTGGATTTAAACAAACTTTAAATTTGATTTGTTAATCAAATGAAAAGAAGACAATTTATAAATATTTTTGTTTTATTTTCCAGTATTTTATTTTTTAAACCTGCAAGATTATTTGCAAGTATAAATTCTGTTAAGCTTGGCCAAGAAGCACCTGACTTTATATTAAAGGGTTTCAACAAAAACAATCCTAATCAAAAAGAATGGTCTTTAGATGATTTTTCAGGTGAATGGCTAATTTTATATTTTTATCCTAAGGATTTCTCAAGTGGTTGCACATTACAAGCTAAAGGGTTTCAAGATAATCTATCTAATTTTAAGAAACTTAGTGCCTCCGTAGTTGGAATCTCTGCTGATAAAGAAGAAGAACATGAAACATTTTGTACATCCGCAAAACTTGGGTACACTCTACTTTCAGATACAACAGGAGAAACAAGTAAATCATATGATTCATGGTTGGATCCCTATTCAAAAAGAAATACATTTATGATCAATCCCAAGGGTATAGTTGTATATAAATGGATAGGAGTAAGACCCATAGGACATGCTCAAGAAGTTTTAGAAGAGCTTTATAAACAAAAGAAAATATATGCATGAACTATCCTTAGGAACATGGTTTATCCACATTGCAACTCTATTTGAGTGGGGAATTGCAATAATAATAATTGACTATATTTCATCAATCTCCAATAACAAGGCTTTAGGTTATTTTGCTTTAGCAATGTTGCCAAATCTAGCTAGTGCTATGGCCGCAATCACTTGGCATATATTTGACAACAGTATTGAATTAAAAGGTTTAGTTGTACTACAGGCAGCTCTTACAACCATAGGAAATATATGTCTTGCATTTGCTGCTTGGAACTTGTTTAGATCTGAATCATCACAATCAAACCAATGAATATTTCAATTCTTAGTCTTGAGTCAATTGCACAAATTGATCCTAGTCCATTCTTCATCCTTTCACTAATTCCGTATCTAGTATTCCTGCATTACGCTGGCAAAACAAAAACGATACCTAAAATATCATTTTTAGGTTTTAAGTTAACTCTCTTATTTGTATTCATGACGATAGTTTTTGCAATAATCGCACAAATTTATTATGGGGATGAATTAACTAATATAGATATACTGCACGGGCTAGCAGAATCGTTTTTAACGATTAGCGATGCACTTGTTGTTTACGGTTTTGTTTTGATGATGCAGTCAATCAAAACTAAAAAGGAAGTAAAAAACTCTTAAGAGGTGAGTAACATTTGACGCAAAAGCATTCTTTATGGTCGATAATAAAATTATTCAATAGGGATAAAAGATGCTCACAACATTATTAGCAGCAGCTGATCCAGTGACATTTCAATGGTCTCCAAAATGTGCCGTTGTGATGATCATTTGCAATATATTTGCATATGCCATAGCCAGATCAAATATAGAGAAGCCAAATGAAGGTTTCCCAATTCCTAACTCACAATTTTTTGGTGGACTTAGTCATGGCTCTGTTGTAGCAGCAAACTGCTTAGGTCATGTTTTGGGAATAGGATCAATTTTGGGTCTTGCTGCTAGAGGAGTTTTATAAATTTAATTTCTAAAACTTTAAAAATTAAATATTAAAAAAGGATTATTTATCAATAGTCCTTTTTTTTATTTTAATAATTAATTAAAATTAAATTTATTTCTAATTTGATCAGCCATCATTTCTGGAGTCAAGCCAAGGGTTTCTTTACTTTGCTGTGGAGTTGCATGATCTACTAATTTATCTGGTATTCCAATTCTTAACGTAGGGACAAAAATATCATTGTCATTAAAAGATTCAACAACTGCTGAACCAAAACCACCTAACAATGTCCCTTCTTCCATTGTTACTACTTTACCAATCCTTTTAGCAGCCTTATGAATAGTTTCCTCATCTAATGGTCTTATAAAGCGAGCATTAATAACAGTGCTATTCACACCAGACTCTTTAAGTATTGAAGCTGTTTTAATTGCTGGGCAAACCATAGAGCCATAACCAATTATTAATAAATGATCGCCCTCTTCTATTATCTCCGCTTTACCAATTTCTAGAGACTCCCATCCTTCCTCCATCAAAGCTGCTCCTTCTCCTGAGCCTCTGGGTATTCTCAGTGCTGATGGGCCATTGTGATTAATGCAAGTAACTAACATTTGCTGCAATTCTGACTCATCTTTAGGAGCCATAACAGTAAAATTAGGAACGCATCTTAAATAGCTGATGTCATATTGTCCTTGATGAGTTGGGCCATCAGCACCAACAATTCCAGCTCTATCTAATACAAAAGTTACAGGTAAATTCTGTATCCCAATGTCATGAATTAACTGATCATATGCTCTTTGTAAAAAAGTACTGTAAATAGCTACAACTGGTTTGATACCTTCACAGGCCATCCCACCAGCAAGAGTTACAGCATGTTGTTCAGCAATGCCAACATCTACGTACTGATCTGGAATAGCTTTCTGTAAAAGATTTAATGCGGTTCCTTCTGCCATCGCTGCAGTAATTCCAACAATATTGCTATCTTGCTCGCAAAGCTTTACTAAAGTTTGACCAAAAACCTTGCTAAAACTAGGAGGCTTAGGAGTTTTAGAAGGAATTGATTTACCTGTCGTCAAATCAAAAGAAGACTGAGCATGGTACCCAACCTGATCAGCCTCAGCATATGGATAACCTTTTCCCTTTGTGGTAGCCACATGGACCATTACAGGTCCACCAACTTTATGTGCAGCATTAAATGTTCTTGTCAGTTCAGCAATATCATGCCCATCGACAGGACCCATATAAGTAAATCCCAATTCCTCAAAAACAGCACCAACGCTAGGAACTGCTAAACGTCTAACGCTACCAGTAAGGGATTTAAATTCCTCTTGGATAGCATCTCCCATGAATGGAAGATTTTTGACACTTTCTTGAACACTGTCAGATATAAATTGAACAGGTGGGCTATGACGCATTCGATTTAAATAAGTCGACAATGCTCCAACTGGAGGAGAAATCGACATATCATTATCATTAAGAACAACTAGAAGAGGAGTTTTTGGAAGATGTCCGGCATGATTAATAGCCTCTAAAGCCATTCCACCTGTTAATGCACCATCTCCAATAACTGCTACACATTTATAATCTTCCCCTTTTCGATCTCTAGCAATCGCCATACCAAGAGCAGCAGAAATTGATGTGCTCGCATGACCAGCTCCAAAATGATCAAATTTACTTTCTGTTCTTTTCAGGTAACCAGCTACGCCTTTTTGCTGTCTAAGAGAATCAAATCGGTTATATCTACCAGTGAGCAACTTGTGTGGATATGCTTGATGCCCAACATCCCAAATAACCTTATCGACATCTAAGTCTAAAGTCTGATAAAGAGCAATTGTCAACTCAACAACACCAAGACCTGGACCTAAGTGCCCACCACTAGTAGAAACTACTTGAAGATGTCTTTCCCTAATTTGGCAAGCAACATCTTCCAATTCACTAATGGCTAAGCCATGAAGCTCATTCGGATGACTTAACTGGCTCAGACGCATATAACTCTGAGATTGAATGCTTCCAATCTACGAGGTCTACCCTACATTTTGAAAAAACTTGCACAAGAACAAATGGAATGTAGAGAATACTTAAACCAAAAATCGCTGAAAGTCTAGATATGGAGCACTATTTACAGAAAATACTAAGAGCTCGTGTTTATGACGTTGCTGAAGAAACCCCACTAGAAAGGGCAAAAAACTTAAGCAAAAAATTCAAAAATGACATCTGGTTGAAGAGAGAAGACCTTCAACCAGTCTTTTCATTCAAGTTAAGAGGTGCATTTAACCGCATGTCTCAGCTAACAAAAGAGGAGCTTTCAAAAGGAGTAATTGCATCAAGTGCTGGTAACCATGCACAAGGAGTTGCTCTAAGTGCCTCATTTCTTAAATGTAGGTCTGTAATAGTGATGCCTTTGACAACACCCATAATGAAAGTAAAGGCTGTTGAATCTCACAATGCAGAAGTTATTCTTTTTGGCGAAACTTATGATGAGTGCTACAAAAAAGCACTAGAAATATCTAAAAAAGAAAATTTAACATTCATTCATCCATTTGACGATCCTGAAGTCATTGCTGGACAGGGAACAATTGGTCTGGAAATACTTAGACAGAGTCATAAACCACCTGATGCTATCTACATCGCAGTAGGAGGAGGAGGACTCATAGCTGGAGTAAGTACATACGTAAAAGCAATTTGGCCAGATACAAAGATAATTGGTGTTGAACCTGAGGATGCATGTGCAATGACTCTTTCATTAAAGGCAAACAAACCTGTAGAACTTGAAAGTGTTGGCCTTTTTGCAGATGGCGTCGCGGTAAAAAAAGTAGGAGAAAAGACTTTCTCTATTTGTAAAAAAAATGTGGATGAAATGATTACAGTTAATACTGACGAAATTTGTGCAGCTATAAAAGATGTTTTTGAAGATACTCGATCAATACTTGAACCAGCAGGTGCATTATCTATTGCTGGTTTAAAAAAACATGTCGTTAATAATCAGTTGAAAGATAATCATCTAGTTGCAATTTCATGCGGTGCCAATATGAATTTTGAACGACTAAGATTTGTAGCAGAAAGAGCAGAATTAGGGGAAGAAAAAGAAGCTATGTTGGCGGTCGGAATACCTGAAAAAGCAGGAAGCTTAAAACTTTTATGTAAAACACTTGGATCAAGAAGTTTAACTGAATTTAGTTACAGAATGTCAGAAGGAAAAACTGCTCAAATATTTATGGGTGTAGAGGTGTCAAATGTTAAAGATAGGGAATTATTAATTGCTGAGGTCAAAAGAAAAGGTTTTGATTGTCATGATTTAAGTGATGACGAATTATCAAAAGTTCATCTTAGGCATATGGTTGGTGGCAGACTCCCAAGGTCAATAAATCAAATTTCTAAAGGGGAATACAGAGAATTACTATATAGATTTGAATTTCCAGAAAGGCCTGGTGCCTTAATGAGATTTGTTAACTCAATGAGGCCAGATTGGACAATAAGCATATTCCATTATCGAAATCATGGAGCTGACACTGGAAGGATAGTAATAGGTCTGCTAGTAAAAGAATTTGACATTCCGGCTTGGAAAAATTTTGTTCAAAAAGTTGGCTACAAAAATTGGGATGAAACACAAAATCCATCATATAAATTATTTTTAGGTGCAGACTTTAAATAGACGCGGTAATTTTGGATATCAAAGAAAATAGCTTCTAAAAGCAAACTCATGAATGAGAGTAGAGAAATATCATTACCTGCGAAGATTGAGGCAATCCTTTATCTAAAAGGAAGGCCTACATCATCAAAAGAGATGGCTGACTTACTGAAAAAAGATATTGCTGAAATAGAAAACGCCCTCTGGGAACTGAAGGCTGGATATGCTCAGCGTGACACTGCTCTAGAAATAAAAGAAAACAAAAATTATTACAGCTTAGAATTAAGACAAGGACTAGGTGAGTTAGTTCAGGATCTCCTTCCTGCAGATTTATCGATTGCGACACTCAGAACATTGGCGACTGTTGCACTAAAGAAAAAAATACTTCAATCAGAATTAGTAGATCTCAGAGGATCTGGTGCATACGATCACATTAAAGAGCTTGTAGAAAAAAACTTCGTTGAAAGAAGACGACAAAAGGATGGACGTTCGTTCTGGTTAACTCTTTCAGAAAAATTTCATCAAACATTTTCTGTATTACCCGAACCAGATCAAGCAGAAGACAAAAAGGCGGCGTAATATAATACAAAAAACAAAGGCTAATGGGTTACGAAATTATTCCAACAGTTTTGCTTGTACTTTTAAAGACCCTTGGAATTTATTCAACAATATTAATCATTAGGGTCTTGCTGACCTGGTTTCCAAATCTTGATATGAGTAATCCGATACTAGTAAATCTATGTGCTATTACTGATCCTTACTTAAATTTTTTCAGAGGAATTATTCCTCCACTAGGAGGCTTAGATTTATCTCCTATTTTAGCTTTTGTAGTTATTAGAGTTGTTCAAGGAATTCTTGGAAATGCAGCTGCACTAGCAATGGGAGGATTTCAAATATATGGATAATTTAAAATCAACGATTATCGCCACTGCCTTGGATTTTCCCTCGAGATTTTCGGCTCTTTAGCTTTCGCAAGTTTCCAAGAGCTACTTCATCCAATTCAAATCCCAATTCGCTAGAAAGTTGTGATATGTACCAAAGAACATCACCTAGTTCAAATTTAATTGCATCCTTACTATCTTTATCAAATACACCCTTTTTATCTCTTAGAATTTTCTTCACTTTGTCAGCGACCTCCCCTGCTTCCCCAACTAAGCCTAATGTTGGATAAATAGCATTGTTGCCAACATTAGGATAAAGAGCAGTCTTTCGAGATTCTCTTTGATAGTCATTTAATTCCATGTTTATTTTTCTTAAATAGAAAAGTTGACAAATAAAACACAATCGGATGTTAGTTTTTTGTTATCACAAGCCACATAAATGACAATACTCGACCTAGCCAGAAGGACCAAAATCGTAGCAACAATAGGGCCCGCAACAGAGAGTGCGAGTCAAATAACTAAATTAGTAGAGGCTGGTGCAACTACTTTCCGTCTAAATTTTAGTCATGGAGACCATGATGAACATGCTCAAAGAATAAAAACAATTAGACAAGTATCAGATGACTTAGGAATTCACATAGGTATTCTCCAAGATCTTCAGGGACCTAAAATCAGACTTGGAAGATTTAAGAACGGTCCTGTTAATGTTAAAAATGGCGATAAATTTATTCTTACATCAAAAAATATTGACTGTAATAAAGATCAGGCAAATGTAACTTACGACAAATTAGCTGAGGAAGTAACTGTTGGGAATCGGATACTGTTGGACGATGGAAGGGTAGAAATGAAAGTTGTAGAAGTTGATCTAAAAGAACAAAGGTTAATTTGTTTGATAACAGTAGGAGGCGTTCTATCCAATAATAAAGGGGTAAATTTCCCTGATGTTCAATTATCGATTAGAGCATTAACAAGCAAAGATAAAGAAGATCTAGCATTCGGCTTAAAGCAAGGAGTTGACTGGATAGCACTTAGTTTTGTAAGAAATCCATCAGATTTAATAGAAATAAAAGATTTAATCAGAAATCATGGATTTGATACTCCAGTAGTTGCAAAAATTGAAAAATTTGAGGCGATTGATCAAATTGACGCTGTTTTAAAATTATGTGATGGAGTAATGGTTGCAAGGGGTGACCTTGGTGTAGAGATGCCTGCAGAAGAAGTACCTTTATTACAAAAACAACTGATAAAGAAGGCAAACAGCCTAGGTATACCAATTATTACTGCTACACAAATGCTTGATTCAATGGCCTCAAGCCCAAGGCCTACGAGAGCCGAGGTAAGTGATGTGGCGAATGCGATACTTGATGGTACTGATGCAGTTATGCTTTCTAATGAAACTGCTGTCGGAGATTATCCAATTGAGGCGGTAACAACTATGGCTACTATTGCCAAAAGAATAGAAAGAGATTATCCACAAAAAGCATTGGAAAGTCATCTTCCTAGCACAATTCCTAATGCAATAAGTGCAGCTGTAAGCAGCATTGCTAGACAAATAAACGCAGCAGCAATAATTCCTCTAACAAAAAGTGGAGCTACAGCCAAAAACGTAAGTAAGTTTAGACCTGCGACTCCAGTACTAGCAGTAACAAATGAAAAGAGTGTTGCAAGTATACTTCAACTAGTTTGGGGTGTTACGCCTATTCTGATAGAGAATCAGACAAGCACATCAAAAACATTTGATGATGCTATGAATATGGCAAAAAAAATGAATATCCTTAAACCAGGAGATCTTGTTGTAGAGACAGCGGGAACATTATCAGGCGTAAGTGGGTCAACAGACTTAGTAAAAGTTGGAATAGTTGGTTCAGAAGAAGTAAACGAAAATCTATTTATTTAAAAACATATGGAAAGAAAACTCCCGCTTGCTGAAACGTCGGGAATGGCCATAAAGAATCTTAAATCTAATAAATTTAGAAGCTTATTAACCATGCTTGGCATAGTCATTGGTAATGCTTCAGTAATAACCCTAGTGGGAGTTGGTAGAGGTGCACAAAACCTGGCAGAAAATCAATTAAGCAATCTAGGTGCAAATGTATTGTTTGTAGTGCCAGGTAACAATGACACTAGAAGACGAGGAGTTGCTTTCCCTAAAAATCTTGTTCTTAAAGATGCCAAGGCTATAGAACAGCAGGTCCCAACAGTCAAAAGAGTGGCTCCACAAATTTCATCAAACGAAGTTATTCAAGCAGGTTCAAAAAGCACAAGTAGCTCGATTTCAGGAGTAACAAGTGATTTTTTAGTTGTAAGAAGCTTTGAGATTGCCAAAGGGCGTTTTATCAATGATCAAGATACAAAAGGGGCAAAAAATGTAGTAGTTATTGGACCAGATCTTGAAGAAAAGCTTTTTAATGAAAAAGAGGGATTAGGGGAGCGAATAAGAATAAAAGATCAGTCATTTGAAATTATTGGAGTAATGAAACCTAAAGGAGCTGTATTTGGAAACAATCAAGATGAGAACGCATATATTCCTCTTTCAACAATGGTCAGCCGAATTACTGGCAAAGATCCAACATATGGAATAAGTCTAAGTTTTATTAGTGTTGAAGCTATAAATGAAAAATCAACAAAAGCTGCAAAATTTCAAATAACTAACTTATTAAGACAAAGACATAACATAATTAGGGATGATGACTTTGCTGTTAGATCACAAAAAGACGCTTTGCAAATAGTATCTACAATTACAGGTGGTTTAACACTAATGCTAGCCGCAATTGGAGGTATTTCATTATTAGTTGGAGGAATAGGTATTATGAATATTATGTTAGTATCTGTAAGTGAAAGAACTGAAGAAATAGGACTTAGGAAAGCTTTAGGAGCAAGGAGACTAGATATTTCTAATCAATTCCTAATTGAATCATTAATTCTTTCTAGTATGGGTGGATTAGCTGGAACCGGCTTAGGACTTACGACCGTAAAGGTAGTAGCTTTATTAACACCTTTGCCTGCATCTATTGGTTTTGGAACTGTACTTGTTACAGTTATAATTTCAGGTACGATAGGATTAACTTTTGGTGTTCTACCTGCAAAAAGGGCAGCCAAACTAGATCCCATTACAGCACTAAGAAGTTTGTAAATATTATTATTTACTTTTTAATATTAAAAAATAAATTGAATTTAAAATATATTTTTTTTTTATAAAATCCAAAAAACTAGTGGAATCATCCAACAGAAAGGGGCATTACACCATTAGAATCAGACGAAATTTTAAAGTATTATGGATAAGAAATGGAAAGTTATAGCTCTTTGGGTTCTTCCAATAACAATAGTAGTTTTACTTACATGGCAAATTCTTGGATCATCAACCAATAATCAAGTCACACAAGTAAATTCTTCTAATGCATCAAGAAATGTACCTATTGCGAAAATTAGTTATGGAAGATTTCTAGACTATGTAAAAGCTGGAAGAGTCACTTCAGTTGACATATATGAAGGAGGAAGAAATGCAATCGTCGAATCTATAGATCCTGAAATTGATAACAGAGTTCAACGATTAAGGGTAGATCTCCCAGGTTTAGCTCCGGAATTAGTTTCCTCGCTAAAAGAGGAAGGAATCAGTTTTGATATTCATCCACCCAAAACTGCACCCGCAGGGATTGGAATACTTGGCAATCTTCTATTTCCTCTCATCCTAATTGGAGGTTTAATATTACTCTCAAGAAGATCAAATTCAATGCCTGGTGGCCCTGGTCAAGCTATGCAGTTTGGTAAAACAAAGGCAAGATTTGCAATGGAAGCCGAAACTGGCGTCAAGTTCGATGATGTTGCTGGAGTAAATGAAGCTAAACAAGATCTAGAAGAAGTAGTAACTTTTTTAAAACAACCTGAAAGATTTACTTCTGTTGGAGCTCAAATCCCAAGAGGAGTTTTGCTTGTAGGACCTCCTGGAACTGGTAAAACACTTTTAGCAAAGGCAATCGCTGGAGAAGCAGGGGTACCTTTCTTCTCCCTTTCGGGATCAGAGTTTGTAGAAATGTTTGTTGGCGTAGGAGCAAGTCGTGTTCGAGATTTATTTAAAAGAGCAAAAGAAAACAGTCCTTGCTTAATTTTTATAGATGAAATTGATGCTGTTGGAAGACAAAGAGGTGCTGGTATTGGTGGAGGAAATGATGAAAGAGAACAAACATTAAACCAACTTCTCACTGAGATGGATGGATTTGAGGGGAATAGTGGCATAATCATCATTGCAGCAACAAATAGACCAGATGTTCTAGACTCTGCGTTGATGAGACCGGGTAGATTTGATAGACAAGTAACAGTAGATGCACCCGACATAACAGGGAGATTATCGATACTTAAAGTTCACTCAAGAAATAAAAAATTAGAAAAAGATTTAACTTTAGAAAGTATCGCGAGAAGAACGCCAGGTTTTACTGGGGCAGATCTGGCAAATTTGCTAAACGAAGCAGCCATTCTTACAGCCAGAAGAAGAAAGGAACATATTGGTCTTTCTGAAATAGACGACGCAGTTGATCGCATTATTGCTGGAATGGAAGGTCAACCCTTAGTTGATGGGAGAAGTAAACGATTAATTGCTTATCATGAAGTAGGCCATGCATTAATAGGATCTTTAGTAAAAGATCATGACCCAGTTCAAAAAGTTACCGTAATACCAAGGGGCCAAGCAAAAGGGTTGACCTGGTTCTCTCCAGATGATGATCAGGCATTAATAAGTAGGTCTCAATTGAAAGCAAGAATTATGGGAGCACTAGGTGGAAGAGCAGCGGAAGATATCATTTTTGGGAGAGAAGAGGTAACAACTGGTGCTGGTGGAGATGTACAGCAAGTAGCTTCTATGGCCCGTCAAATGGTTACAAGATTTGGAATGAGCAGCCTTGGTCCAGTCTCGTTAGAAGGAGATAGTCAAGAAGTTTTTGTGGGCAGAAGCCTCATGAATACCTCTGATATATCTGATGAAATTTCAAAACAAATTGATGAGCAAGTTAGAAAAATAGTTAAACAGTGCTACAAGGAAACACTTGAATTAGTCTCAAAAAATAGATCTGCTATGGATAAGTTGGTTGAAATTTTGATCGAAAAAGAAACTATGGATGGAGATGAGTTCTGCAAAATATTATCAGAATTCACAGTTGTTCCTGAAAAAGATAGATTTATCCCTGTACTACAAGATCCAAAATAAAGGTCAAAATCAAATTGAATTTATTGGCCTTTTATTGAAAACATTATCAATAATTCCATATTCAACAGCTTCTGAAGGAGACATATAAAAATCCCTATCTGTATCCTCCCTTATTCTTTCAATTGGCTGACCAGTTCTTTCGGATAATTCCTTGTTTAATTTATCCTTGATAAACAATATTTCATCAGCTTGAATCCTTATATCACTTGCTTGTCCTCTTGCACCGCCAAGAGGCTGATGAATCATTATTCTCGAATGAAGCAAACTGCTTCTCTTTCCTTTTGCTCCTGCGCAAAGTAGAAAAGCTCCCATACTTGCAGCAAGGCCTACGCAAACGGTATGAATATCAGGCTTCACATGTTGCATTGTGTCAAAAATGCCAAGGCCGTCATAAACAGATCCACCTGGAGAATTGATGTAGAGAAAAATATCTTTGTCAGGATCATCAGCCTCAAGGAAAAGCAGTTGAGCAACAATCCGATTTGCAGAATCGCTCGTAACTGGTTCACCCAAAAAGACTATTCTTTCTCTTAAAAGCCTTGAATAAATATCAAAGGCTCTTTCTCCTCTTCCAGATTCTTCAATAACTATTGGAATCATTGAACTATAATAATGGTCGGTTTTCATGATCCTAGCTAAGTCGCAGGGTAAGCTAAGGTCTCTTAAGAATTATCTAGGTTTGACATTGAGCGTTAGAGCAACAATTTCAGACAGCAAATCTGATTTCCATAAGGAGTTTCCTTATGTCATACCACCAATTTATAGAAAACTTGCAGATGAATTGCTTGTAGAGCTTCATCTTTTGAGTCATCAGAAAAACTTTAAAAATGACTCAATCTTTGCTACTGGTTTAAAAGAAATATTTAGCAAATTTACTAGTGGTTATAAACCTAGCGAACATATAACAATGCTGTTCGACGCAATCTGCAATTGCAATGGTTTTAATCCAACTGAGATAACTAGCTGCTCTGATCAATTAGTCAACAAGGCAAAATCATTTACAAAAGAAGATATAAATGAATTTCTATCGCAACTAAAAAAAGAGAATAAAGAAAATAACTACTATAGTCGTATCAATGCTATCGGAATATATAAATTGATTAGTGAAATGCCTTGTTATGAGAATGTGAAAGAAGAAGAAATAAATAAAGAGATAATTAAAATTTCTGAATTACTTGGCTACCAATATCAAAGGGTGGAAAAGGATATAAGTATGTATAAATCAAATATTGATAAAATGAAACAAGCATTAGAAATTATTTCATTAAACCTAAAATCAAAGTAATATTAAATCTTATTTTTTTCTTCTCTTATCTTTCCAGTCAATATAACTAATGTAAATTACACCAATTGTTATAAATGAAAGAAGGGCAATAGAAAGAAAAGATAGAAAGCTATAGAGAGTAAAATCTATAGACATCACCATAACTAAATATCGATAGAACCATCACCATTTCTACCCCAAACAACCATTGCTATAGAAAAAGTGAAAATAGCAGCTAAGGAGGCCCATCCAAGAGTGAAGATCATTACATTAGTTATTTTCCTCAATTATAACTTATAAAAAAGGTTTAATTTTGAAGCTCTATAGAAATTAAAAAGCAATTTAAAAAATTAGACAAAAAGATTCATTAGAACCATGGGTAGACTTGTTCAAAACCACAGCACACACATAGAAGGTTTAATCAAATGGTTGAAAAATATAGCCGAAAGCAAAGAGATCAAGACAGTAACACCTGCTTCACTATCAAAGACAAACGGTAGAGGTGAGAAACTTGTTCTAAAAGTAACTATTAAAACCAATGAAGGTTATAAGCTACTGGCTAGGAAGGGCAAACTTGTACAAGAGGTCTTTCTGGTTACGAGCTTGGATGAGAGTGAAATTATGGAAATAATTAAAGCAACTAATCCAAAGTTTTATCGGAAAAAGAAACGTTGTTAGAAGAGGCTTGCGTATAATATGTAGATGTATTTTGCTTAGATACACATTCAGAGAGTTCACGTATCATTTCTTCTTTGATCATATTCATCGCTGAGTCGATTTCGTATTGCTTATCTGTCATAGAAATAATTTTTTTATAAATATAATTGTCAAAACAAAAGAACCTGTATTAATTAATAAAAAAATCGGATTTATATAAAGCAAAGATATTTAAATATAGTTAATTTAGAAGATATTATTTTAAAGCTAAATAAAATTAACTAAAATATGAAGATTTAAAAAGAATACTTGATTAAATTTTTAATAAAATAGAATGATTAAAATTAACTATTATTAATAGATCTAGAGTTCATATTCGCTTTTAAATTTATCTAATTTCGTCAAATAAATTTGATAAAGATTGGTAGTATCTTCATTAAAACCTGAATCTTTATATAATTGATCAAGCGACATATAGGTACTCATTACTGGTAAAAATGCTGATTTGTATTCTTCTTGAATATCTTCTTCATCAATATCATGAATTATCGCCGTAATTAATTCGATTTGCTTCTTAGCTAATGAAATATTTTTCTCTAATTCAGGGCTAAGTTTACGTCTTCTTTTTGCCATTGAATACACTAGATCCACAAAAATAATACACTATTTGCAATAGAAAAATCAATGAGAGCAGTCATTGAATGTTAAAACCACATGAATAAGGGTAAATACTCATAGATGAGACAGGAAGGTGTTCCATTTTTATAAAAATAAGATACATTTTAGTTGGTACAATATCGATGTGATAAAAGCCCAAAACATTCTTTTCTAAAAAGGCTAACTAATCTAACTATCACTATGAAAAGTAATTCAGATAAAAATCAAACAAAACTTCCATGGTGGGTTGAACTTTTATTTGTTCAAATCGGATTACCTGATTCGTGGCTTTCTAAATATCTCAGAAAGAAAAAAGAAGCAGCAAACTTTATTGATGAAAATAAGAAATATATAGCTTATTCAGCCATATTAATTGCAGGGATATTATATATATACCCTATAGTAAGGTATACATCATCAAGTGCCTCATGCATAGACAAAACTACAAAGTATTTAAAATCAAATAATATAAATAGTTCTCAAAATAAAATGGATATAAACTCATTAGCAGTTGGATATTGCCATGGAGGAGCCCTACCAAAATAATTAACTTTTCCTCATTTGCTTTTTATCACAATCAATATCGTATGTCGGAATTTTTTCAGGAGCCTTACCTTCAAGTAGAGGAATCAATCTAGAAACAATCCTTCCCATAACTGGCACCCAAAAATTTTTGTATGCGTTTTTAAGAATTTTATACATCATTAACTTAAGATAAAATAAAAAGTAAGAACATCATATTATTTACTAACTTTCCTTAGTAATATATGTTTGTCAAATTTTTTAATAGCTTTTAAGACTTGTTTATGATCAAATTTATCTAAGAAAACCCTATCCGAAGTAATCACATAATTATACATACGAATTTCGTTAAAGTTATCTACAATCTTAGCGTTGGGTAAATAATATGACAACAATGTCTCTACTTTACTATCGACACTTAGCAAATAAATTGTATTCGAGTTAATAATTGATGTGATATTTTCGTCTTTTATAAATAATTTAATATTATTATTAGGATTACCTAATACGCCAAAATTATAGAATAACGATAAAGAAATATATTGAGGTATTATTATATTATAAAGGAAACTAATTAAATTAAAACCTATATTATTAATATCAAACAAATATCGTATTGATGTAATATATGATAAAAGCAAAAATGAAGCAAGAATATATACTATTAAATCGTTTCCATTAGAATACTGAATTAAGTAGTCTTTATAATTAAAAAATATAAATAAAATTGTAGATGATATAAATACTACTATTATTAACAATAAGTATCTAATAATTAATTTGGAAAAGGTTAATCTAAATTTATAACTAGTTAAGTAGACAGAAAATAAAATAGATAAAGAAGGCAAGAGGAAAAGATAATAATGTGGATATGAAGTTGACATAGATAATAATAATATTAATGATAGAAAAGGGTAGAAATATGTTAGTAGTGGATAATTGATCTTATTATTTGATTTAGTAAAAACAAAAAGAATAAACAGAAATATTCCAATCGGGAATGTTAAATATATAAAATTCAAAGGTGCAATAATAATATTGTCAAAGCCAAAATCCCCTACCGCCTGTTTCTTTGCAAAATTAAAAAGGTTTGTAATACCAATGATTCCAAACTTCTGAAATGAAAAATAAAGATTAAGACACGTTGGTATAGAGCCACAAACTATTCCTGAACAAAATAAAATTTTAAATATATAATCTCTTCGAAATAAATGATAAAAAATAAAAGGTGCAAGTCCTATTAAAGGAACAAAAGCCATATAACTTCTAACAAAAAAAGATGTAGAAACAAAAAGACCAGATAAAAATATATAAAAATACTGTCTTACATATTCTGAAGAATCTAAAGATTTAAGGAAAAATAGAATAACTAAAAGAATACAGAATACAAATGGAATATCCGGACTAGCGTATCTAGAATATTGAATCCATAATGGCATTGATGAAAGTGAGAATAAAGAAATTAATGCAGACTTTTTATTTGTAATTTCTAATGCAATTAAGTACGAAGTAATCAAGCATAAGAAAGAAGAAAGAATACTTGGAAGTCTCAGAGATAGTTCACTATTGCCAAATAACCTTATAGATAACGCAATAAACCAATAACTACCTAATGTCTTATGGTGAGGGGAAGGAAACGGAGGCGAAAACCAATTATTAGAGGACTCAATCAATCTTGCTCTTCTAGCATAAAGCCCCTCATCATGAGCGACGAGACTTTGAGATGAGAAATCTATAAGGAAATAAAGCGATATAAAAAAAAGAATAACAATAAAGGGTAAAATTATTGATTTATTCTTTAAGAAAAAACTTATAACTCCTACTTTAATCTTCTTATAGTTAATAACACTAGATGGAAGAATTTGCATGATCTAAAAGGATTAGAAATTCATAAGTTCATTTCTAGTGAACTACACTTAAATTAGATTATATCCTTAGTAATTTGATTTGGGAATCTAAGACAGGGTGAATTAATAAGATAATGTATAATAAAAAAGAGATATTTTTAAACTTATAAAAAATGGCAACCGCTAAGGAAAAGAAAGAAGAAGTAAAAGCATCTCTAAAGATTTTACGAGCAGAACTGAGAAAAATGCATTTAGGCGTTACAGAGGATCTTTCACTACCAGAGCCAACAGAAGTCAAAAAATTAATGACTCAAATGGAGGAGCTATTGGTAGTAATTGAACCAAAGACAACTAGAAAAGCAAAAAAGTAACAAATTAACCTATAAATTTATTTTTAAAGATTTATGGTTAACAAGAAAAACCAAGATATAAACTCATATATTTAGTTTCAATTAATCAATCCTTATTTCTTGTTTTAAAAAGAGATGGGCTAGTAATTAATATTGTTATGGCCAAAGGGTGGTGGGAAATAGTATAAAAAAGAGTAGAAAAAGTGAAAAAATCAATTAAAATTCTAAGGTCAATTCTCAAATCATATATTGAAAGGACAATTAGAAGTATTTGTAACCAATTATGTTTAGTATAAATTAAAAATCTATTTATAGAAATGACACCCATGTCTAAACAATCAAACTCCTAATTTTTGCTTGTTGTTGATAACAAAGAAGGAGCTAAAGCTATACTCGACCAAGAACCAGCTATTACGCCGATAACCAACGCGAATGCAAACCAATACAATGTTGATCCTCCCCAAATCAATATACATATTAATGGGAGTAAAGTTGTAACACTCGTATAAATTGTCCTAGTTAATGTTGCGCCAACAGCATTATCAATTTGATATTTAAAACTTAGTTGATTCTCTAATATACTTTTTTCCCTGATCCGATCAAAAACAACAACAGTATTGTTTACAGAATATCCAGCAATCGTCAAAAGAGAAACAGCAAATAAGGAGTCGACCTCAACATTAAATAAATATCCAAGCCAAGCAAACACACCACAAACAATAAGTATGTCATGCAAGAGAGCAAATAAAGCTAAGAATGAATATCTTCGATCATATCTAAAATTAATATATAAGGCTATCCCAACAAAAGCAAAGATTAATGAAATCAAACTACTTTTAAGCAACTGCTTTCCAAGACTTGGACCAATAATTTGAACTGATGTATTTTCATTCTTAAATGGGCCAAAAGAATTACTAATTTCGGACACTACAGAATTAGATTGAGCCGCTGATAAAAATGGCAATCTAATGGATATTAATTTTGAATTATCGAGTAATTGTATTTGTGATCTGCTTAAATTAGGAGAAGTATTTGATATGAAATTATTATCATGATTTTTTAAAGCAATAATATTATTGGATATCTCACTTGTGTTTAAGGAAATACAATCATCATTACAACTCCTCTCTAAAGTTATTTGAGTTCCTCCGGTATAATCCAAACCAAGATTTAAAGGGGCCTTAATAAAAGTACTTTTAAGACAAATTAACATTCCAATTATTGATATTAAACATAAAGAAAACGATACAAGCCAAACAATTTTTCTATTTTTATAGAGTTGAACATTAAAATTAGTTTTCATAATTTAATTGATTTGAATTTTTGCTATTGAACGTTGATGGATGTTGATTGAACCTGATTCGGATTAATAAAGTTAGAAATTTTTCTAAGGCCTTGATAGCTCAATAGGAACTTCAAAATTGCCTTTGTACATGTTAAAGCAGTAAATAAGCTCAATATGACACCAATACCCAATGTAGCTGCAAAGCCTTTAACAAAGCCTGTACCCAAATAAAATAAAGTGATACAACTTATTAAAGTGGTTAAATGCCCATCAATAATAGAAGAAAATGCATTTTTAAAGCTCGCATCTATTGAACGAATTAATGTGTTACCAGTACGTAATTCTTCTTTTAGTCTTTCAAAAATAAGAACATTAGCATCAACAGCCATTCCAATACTTAATATAAATCCCGCCATACCAGGAAGGGTTAAGGTAACAGGAAGGAGGGCATAAATAGAAAGAGTAAATAGCGAATAAAAGGACAAAGCTAGAACAGCAACTAAGCCTGCTAATTTATAAACAAAAATCATAAATAGACCTACAAATACTAAACCTGCTAGAGCAGCAAAAAAACTAAGTCGTATGTTTTGAGACCCTAGAGAAGGCCCTATTGTTCTTATTTGAATTATTTCTATCGGTAAAGGTAAAGCTCCACCTCTTAATTGAACCTCTAATTCTCTAGCCTCATCAGCTGTGAAATCACCGCTTATCTCTGCGGCACCACCAGTTATACCAGCGGTCTCAAATTGTTTACCAACACTCGCTTCGCTGTAAGAAATTCCATCAATAACAATTCCAAGCAATCTAGGGGTACCAGCGATGGATTTTGTGAGATCTGCAAATAGTTCACCTCCCTCATTATTGAAGCTTAAGGTGACTTCCCAATTATTTGTATTTTGATCTTGACGTCTTCCTGCATTTGTAAGATATTTACCAGTTAATTGGGTGGTTTCAAATAAAGTCGCTATCTCTTTACGTATCTTGTCTCTTAAAAGAGAAACTTGATCAAAATCTAATATTTGGTTGGTTTCAATATTATATTTTGCAAATAAATTATTAATTTCACTATTAGTATTAATTTCCTTTATCAGCTGAGCAGAATTATTATTGTCAACTAATAATTTAAGAATAGAGTCGACACTTCTTTTTTGAGTTTGTAAAACTCTTAATTGAGAATCAGTTCCATTTTTCTGAATTCTAAATTCAAGTAAAGCAATTTTACCTAATGCATTCGCAGCACCGGAAGGATCCTGTTCACCAGGAAGTTCTAGCAACAATTGATTTGTTCCTATAGTTTGAAGTTGAGAATCAGAAACACCTAAGCCATTAACCCTTTTTTCTAGAACTGCCTTAACGCCTTCAATTTCATTTGATGTAATTTTTGTAATTTCCTCAGTAGGCTGAATCTCTAAAGTAAGTTGACTACCTCCACGAAGATCTAATCCAAGTTGAAAAGGATTTTTGTTTATAGTAAATATACTTAACACACCACATAAAATGAGCAATAGAAACCAATAATTTTTTCTGCCCATTATTAATCTACTCCACCATTCTTTATAATTTTTTCAGCAGCATCTACTATCTGATGAGGTTGAATGATAGTTAAATTTTCTAAATTTCCATTATAAGGAGTTGGAATATCCTGACTACTTAAACGTACAGGTGGAGAATCTAAATCATTAAAGCAATTCTCAGTTATTAAAGACATTAATTCAGCTGCAATTCCACCTGTTTTCATACATTCTTCAACGATAATTACTCTATGAGTTTTCTTGATAGATTTAGAAATTGTTTCCATATCAAAAGGCTTAAGACTAATTAAATCAATCAATTCAACATCAATTCCTTTCGCTTCAAGAAGCTCAACAGCTTTTAAACAGTGGTGACGCATTCTCGAATAAGTCAAAATTGTAATATCACTACCTTGCTTTACTAGATCGGCTTGATCTAAAGCACAGACATAATCACCCTCAGGTAGCTCTTCTGTAAGGTTATATAAAAGTACATGCTCAAAGAAAAGAACAGGATTATTGTCCCTAATAGCAGCTTTCATTAGACCTTTAGCATTCGTAGGAGTACTACAAGCCACAATTTTTATACCTGGAACTGCATGAAAATAAGCTTCAAGTCTTTGACTGTGTTCAGCCCCTAATTGCCTTCCAACACCACCAGGGCCTCTAACAACTGTTGGAATAGTAAAATTTCCTCCGCTCGTGTATCTCAGCATTCCCATATTGTTGGATATTTGATTAAAAGCAAGCAATAAAAAACCCATATTCATACCTTCCACAATTGGTCTTAATCCTGTCATAGCTGCACCAACAGCCATACCAGTAAAACTATTTTCAGCAATTGGTGTATCTAAGACTCTGAACTCGCCATATTTTTCATATAAATCCTTCGTAACTTTATAAGACCCGCCATATTGTCCAACATCCTCACCCATTACGCATACTAAGGGATCTCTGGCCATTTCTTCATCAATTGCTTCACGAAGAGCATTAAATAAAAGAGTCCCTTTCACAGCTTTAACAGATCGTCCGGATTACCGGTTTGTTATTCCAAACTATCTCAAACAGTGCCGAATTACCCACCTGCTGCAAAAGTCGATAACAGCAATATGGAAAGCAACATGCCAGGAGAGAGTAATAAAACCAAAAGTCCTAAATCATGAAGAGTCATAGGAAGATCTAAATATGACAATTTTATAGTTAAATACTAGTCTGTTTTTTCCTTGTTGCCTTCTATCAAACTTCGAATAAATACTAAGAACAAACCAAGTCCAATAAAACCAAACGTAAAAGTTGCAAGAAAGCTAATTCCAATAATTAGTGTTTTAAATCCGGAGGCAATACTCTGTGCAATTGGTGAAGAATAATTAGGAGTATGAATAGAAAAATATAAAACTATTTTTTTACTAATAAAAAGGCTTAATAGGCTAAAAGATAAACTCGTAAACGAACCTGAGAGAAAGCTTAGGGGGCCTTTCTTCGTTTCAGGACTGGCTGCTACATCCAATGAGCTTGAGGAATTGTCTAATTCATCAGATTCATTTTTAAAACCATTGCTAGGTGAATTCATTTCTTAATTGAACTCCATCAGACATCATTGAACATGCCCAAGCTGATAAGCCAGCTCTTTCAAATTCATTGACATATTCTTTAAATATTTTATTTGCTTGGTCATAATTTTCAAACAAAGCAAAACAACTTGGACCAGAACCACTCATTGAGACGAGACGGGAATCAGGTAAACGAGACAATATATTCAATGACTTTTTAACCTCAGGTGTCATAGGGCAAACGCTTTTTTGTAAATCATTTTGAATTTCTTTTCTATTATTTAATAGAAACTGATCAGACCAGTCATTGCTTCTTAGAGTGTTTCTTTTGATTTCAAAATCCTTATCATCTTCAAGATAGCTATGACCAAACTGTTCTTTATATGTTTTATATGCAACTGGAGTAGAAACTTGTATTGAAGGATCTTTAACCAAAATAAGACCCAACTGAAATTGATCAAATTTTAATTTTTCTAAAATTTCACCTCTACCAAAACATATCTGTCTACCTCCTGATATGCAAAAAGGGATATCTGAGCCTATTTCTTTTGATAATTTTTCTAATTCCTCAGCCTTAAGGTTTAACTCCCAAAGTTTATTTAATCCAACCAATGTTGCTGCTGCATCTGTAGATCCACCTGCCAATCCTGCACCGATAGGGATGTTTTTTGTTAGTTCAATATCTACACCCAATTGAGTATTTCCTACTTTATTTCTCAAAAGCTTTGCTGCTTTTATTATTAGATTGTCTTCACCATTACTAATCTCGTTATTATTAGATTTAAGAGTAATATTATTATCTTCACTTTTTATCATTTTCAATTTATCACTTAAATTAATACTTTGCATGACCATTGCTAATTCATGAAATCCATCGGCCCTAATGCCTAAAACTTCTAAATGTAGATTAATTTTTGCATATGCTTCTGCGATAAGAAAATCTTTATTTGCTTTGTAGGCAGCCATTTTCAATAACACAAGTTTCTTTTAAAGTTTTTGCAAAAGCAAACCAATTGGAAGGTGAAATTTCCTGTGGTCTTTGATCAAGACTAATACCTCTATGGGCTAAAAATTCCTTTATCTGATCATTGGAAGTAACAAAACTTCCAATCGTGTTTCGCAATTTCTTTCTTCTACTTGCAAAAGCATGTTTCAAAAGTTTCTCTAATAAATTCCCTATCTCATAAAAATCTGGCTCACTAGATACAAACGGCTTAATCATGACTACTTTGGAATCCACCTTGGGTGCTGGTTGAAAACATTTACAAGGCACATCACATATGTCCTGACATTTTGCTAGAAGCTGAATCCTCACACTTAAAGCACTAAAATTACTAGTTCCAGGTATAGCAACAAGTCTTTGTGCCACTTCCTTTTGCATCAATAAAACTAAAGTTTCAAAACTATTTTCAGGCGCTTTTGTTAATTCACCAATTAATCTTTTTAATAGTGGACCCGTGATGTTGTATGGAATATTAGCTACAACTTTATTGATCTTGAGTCCATTCTCAGCATCGATTGGGGCAGACAGAATATCTCCCTCTCTCAAACTAAATTTATTTTGATGACTAAAACGTTTTTTCAAACCAATGATTAAATCTCTGTCTAGCTCAATTGCCTGGATGAATCTTGCTTGTGATTCAATTAATTTTTCAGTTAAAGCACCTTTACCTGGACCAACTTCCAATACGCAATCTTCAGGATTCAATTCGGCAGCCTTAACTATTTGATCCAAGACGTCTTGATCTTTCAACCAATGTTGTCCAAAGCGTTTTCTTGCAATATGCCTAAAATTATTCAAAGTATTTCCACCCATACGTACAATCTCCAAACCAGATTAGAAACGATCACATATTTCACTTAAATAAAAATAAATTATTTAAAATATACTCACAATAAGTTCTTCAATCAATATACATTTTCTAAAATGACTTTTGATAGCCATAGCCTTGAACGCTTAAAAGAGCTCGGACGAAAACTTCCTAAAGAGATATCAAAGCCTCAATCAAATGAATTAAAGAACCAACAAGAAGGAGAAAAACAAAAGCTACACCCAGTCGAAGTCGAAACGAACCCTCAACAACTTTTTCGAGAGTTAATGGACATAAGTCTAGATGGAAATGTACCCCCTCATTTATTAGAAAGACTTAAAAAGATTGAATCAAATAATGTGAAAATTTCTTCCAATGCAGATCCATTGATTAATGAAAATTCTAAAGATCTTTCGAATGAAGACTCACTAAACCTTTATACACAATTTCACCAATTTCTCCTTGAAGATGAGATCGATTAAAGGAATATATTTATGCTTAATACTGCACACTATAAAATTATTGCAATAGGAAAAATAAAAAAAAGATGGATTCAAGAAGGTATAGATATGTACTTAAAAAGATTACCTGGTTTAGAAGTTAAAGAAATAAAAGACAGCACACAAGTCAAAGAAGAGCATTCGATTAAAGAACTTATCAGCAAAAATGAAATTCTCGTAACTCTTAATGAAAATGGTCACTCTTTCACATCAAAGCAACTAGCAACAAAACTTCTAAATTCTCACAATCAAAATATTACTTTTGTTATTGGAGGCGCCCTAGGTCTTCCCTCTTCCCTCAACAATTCAGCCTCTTGGCAATTAAGTCTTTCACCTTTAACTTTTCCGCATGAAATAGCTCGTCTTCTACTAATAGAACAACTCTATCGTGCAAAAACCATTACCCAAGGAGGGCCTTACCACAAAGAGTAATCAGACTCGAATACAATAAATAGTTCATTTGTACTATACTAATATTTGTTGGTGTCCGTCTATGGATTCAAAGAGCTCTTACTCTTCCTCAAAGGAAGACTCATCGACACTATTAATTCCATTAGTAAAAGATACTATTTCCGCAGGTTTTCCTTCTCCTGCGGAAGACTACATAGAGCTCGGTATCGATCTAAATAAATACTTAATCAAAAATCCAATAAGTACGTTCTTTCTACGTGTAAGCGGTAATTCAATGAATAACGCAGGAATTTATAATAATGATTTATTAATAATAGATCGCAGTATAAACCCAAATCCTGGACATATTGTAGTTGCCCTATTGGATGGAGAATTTACTTTGAAAAGACTTATAAAAAAGCAAGATAATTATTATCTAAAAGCAGATAAAGAAAATTATCCAGCAATAAATTTATATGAATATTTAGATATACAAATATGGGGGGTCGCGATTTATTCGATACACGAACTACAAAAACAAAAATTCTAATCATGTCCAAAGTAATACTTCAAATTGATGGCAACAATTTTTATGCGTCGTGTGAACAAATGATCGATCCTTCCATAAAAGGAAAGGGCTTAGTTGTACTTTCGAATAATGATGGCTGCATAATAGCTCGCAGTTCAGAGGCTAGAAAGATGGGCATCCCTATGGGACAGCCATATTTCAAGTTAAAGAATAAGCTGAATCAATTAAACATAAATGTGAGAAGTTCAAATTACGAGCTCTACGGTGATATAAGTAATCGATTAATGCAGCTATTAAGAAAAAATTGTGAAGAGCTAGAAATCTACTCTATAGATGAAGCATTTGGAACTATAAAACGTCCAAAAGGAAATTGCTTATATCAATGGGGAAAAGATTTAAGAGCTTTAGTTTATCAAAATATAGGAATACCAATATCTATAGGTATTGGCGAGACAAAAGTTTTATCAAAGATTTCTAATCATCTAGCAAAGAAAATACAAACGAATTCAGGTATATTTGATATAGGTATTATTCAAAATAAAGACCATTATCTTAATCAAATCGAAGTAGATAAAGTTTGGGGTATAGGTAAAAGAATGTCTACGTGGCTAAAGCATAAAGGGATAACTAATGCGCGAGAACTTAGAGATATGTCAAGCGACCAAATCAAAGGAAAATATGGGGTAGTTGGTCTACGCATTCAAAATGAATTAAAAGGAAACCTCTGTATCCCTATAAAAGAGACCTTATCAGATCGAAAAGAAATCTGCGTAAGCAGAAGTTTTTCATATCCAATAGATAGCTTAGAAGATTTGAACCAAGCAATCATTAAATATGTATTAATAGCAAGTGCTAAGTTGCGAAAATATGATCAATTGTCTTCAGCTATTACAGTTTTCATGAATACAAATACCCGTTCAAAAGATTATTTTAGAAATGAAGCAACAGAAAAAATAAGCATTCCGACCTCTAACTCAAAAATCATGATTGAAAAAAGTCTATCTCTAACAAAAAAAATTTTTAAACCTTATAAAAAACTTATAAAGGCTGGTGTAATATTGCATAAACTTCAAAGCAATAAATACAAACAAACCCTAATATTGGGTGCACAAAATATTCAAGAAGAATTAAAGCTGCAAAGACTAGATAATGTAATAGATAATATTAATTCAAAAAATGGCACAGGTACAATAAATTGGGGATCATCAATGATGGAAAAAGAATGGAGACCACGAAGAAAGAAACTATCTAGTATAAAGACAACAAATATAGAAAATATTCCAACTATATATGCTAATTAGCAGTTGGTATAATATTTAACAATGATACTACATATTAAAGTGAAAACAGGGTTTCATGCTAAATTTAAAAAAAAATAGAAAAATATGGAGTTCATAGAATTTTTAGATAGAACAGAATTAGAGATAATAAAGTTGGTTGAAGAGGCAGGATATAAAACAGCAGAAAACACAAAACTATGTTTATTAAGTGAAAACTATGTAGGCTTTTTAAATATAAGAAAAAAAGAAATTATAATTTGTACAAATAACGCGAAGAAGAGAGAGGGCTATACAATTTTAAGAAAGAATGATAAAGATATCTTTAAAAGGACATCAATACATATAAAAAAAGCTTTAAGACATGAAGCTGTTCATGTCGCTCAAGAATGCAATGATGGAAAATTATTAAAAATAGATAGGAAACTATCAATGAACCCATCAAAGATCAATGCTTTAAATGGATCAATAAAAATATCCGGAGAGGAAGAGAAAGAAAGACAAGCATATATATTAGAAGATAAACCGAAATTAATAAAAAATAATTTAAGAAAGTATTGTTTCTAATAATTAATTAATATTAATTATATCTAAGTAATTGGATAGCATTTAATTTACTACTAAGAATCAAAACCATTCCTTGCTCCAAATATGAAAGGCCAATATATGTCTTAACAGCATGGGAATTCACAAGAGCAGATCCACATGTTTCAAGAATAAGGACGGGTAGAGTAGAGCTCGATCCCTGCATTTTCTGAAGATCAAGGGATTGTCGTAAAGCTAAATTTGCTTTAAAAAATCCAATTTTATTAATAAACTCTGGCCAGAGATCATTAGATAAAGAACATTGATCCAAATTAAACGGTAAAGTATTTTTCACTGATATATATAAAAAACAAAAATTATTTATAACATCTCTCTTGATCTAAATTTAATATATGTCTTCTCTCGGCGTAATAAAGTTGTTGGAAGTTTATAGCATCATTATTTAAGTCTTCAAACATGCTAATTACTCTCTGCTCCATATCAGAAGAATCACTAGGGTCAGAATCTTCTTGAAGGATAAGAGAGGCAATACAATTTTCAAGAGTTTGTAAACGTTGTGCACTCCACGCATCAATTAGATGTCTACAACGTTTTAAGGATTTTTGCTTTTCAAGAGCAGCGAGAGCTCCACGAATAAGCGACTCAGGGTCACTTAATGTTGCTAAACGAAGTTCGTTAGCCTCTAATAAAGGAGTAAGTTTAGATAAATGTTCATTATCATTCACTAAAAAATTATCAAACAATTGTTTAATTAAATCAACATCAGCTAAAATATTGCTTGAATCATTAAAACGATTAATCTTCTCAACAATTTCAGGACCAAACTTTTTTTCCTCAATATTACTTATCGTAGACCATATTGCACGATGATGATTAATTGCGAAATCATCTAAGTCCCTTAGGCGAAGTTCATAACGAATATAAGATCTATAATTGGGACAATGAATATAGGCAAAAAGTATATCTGCCTCACTTCTTTCTCTAAGACTAATTTCTTTAGGTTTATCAATTTTCTTAGAGCGACCATGCCATCTTTGACCACTAATTTGATTACGTAAATCTTCCTCTAGTTGTAGAGCGAATCTACCTTGACCTCCACTAAGACGCTGAGCAACCTGCTGAAGATAATGGGTTCTTATAGCCGTTTGAGGTAACTTTCCAAGAAGATTTACTAAGCTGCTAACAGCTTCCTGAAAGTGATCAGATTTACTTAAATCTAAATCCTTCAAAGATTGATCAATTTGCCAATCCATCCAAAGAGGTGATTTTGCCGCTAATGCTTCATATTCGGATGGAGAATTATCCTTGAGGAACTCATCTGGATCCTTACCTGAAGGTAATTGTAGAACTCTTAAATCTAGCTGACCTTGAATAGCAAGGTTTTCTGCCTCACTAATAGCTCTATTTGCCGCACGAATTCCAGCATTATCTGAATCGAAATTTAAAAGGATCTTTTTACTATCGGTAGCACGAGAGAGAAGCGTTATTTGATTACGACTTAATGCTGTACCCAAAGAGGCGACAACATTTGTAATACCAGAATCATGAAGTGCCATCACATCAAAATATCCTTCTACTACAACTGCGTAATCTTTTTTTCTAATGGAAGGGGTTGATTTATCTAAACCAAAAAGATTTTTACCCTTTTCAAAAATTTCAGTCTCAGGTGAATTTAAATACTTAGGTTCTGAGCCATCAAGACTTCTTCCCCCGAAACCAATAACTCTTTTTTGCCTGTCGTGAATGGGAACAATTATACGATTGCGAAATCTGTCATAGAAGCCATTACCTCCCTTTCGAGGAACAATTAATCCAGCCGATTCAAGAGTTTCAACACTGACTTTTTCTACATCTACAAAATATTTAAGTAACGAATCCCAATTATCAGGAGCAAATCCAAGCTCAAAATTGATTAACGTACCATCACTTAAATGACGTTGATTTTTAAGATAATTAAGTGCATTTTTTCCACCTGGAGAATTCAATTGATTTCTAAACCAACCAGTAGCTGATTTTAAAACACGATAAAGGGTATCTCTACGTGAAAGCTGTTGTTTGAGTCTTTCTTGCTGAGGTCCTTCAACCGTATCAATTGGCACTTGATATTTCTTAGCCAACTCAAGAACGACATCACTAAAACTTTGTCTCTGAAACTCCATTAAAAATTTAATTGCATTTCCACCAGCTCCACATGAAAAACAATAATAAAATTGCTTGCCAGGAATTACTGACATTGAGGGCTTACTATCATCATGAAAAGGACATATTCCCAAATATTCTTTGCCTTTTTTCTTTAAGACAACGTGTTCACCAATTACATCAACAATATCGACACGATCTTTGACAGACTCAATTGTCCTAGGATGTAGTCGAGCAGAAGCCATATGATAATTTTAATTGATATTTAAATATTTAGCTAAGAGATTTAGAAATTGAGAGAAAAACTACCAAAAGATAAATTTAATATAGAAAAAAATTTAAACGGTATCAGATTTTTAATAGGAAGCGGTTTTGCATTTAGCCTTATGACTGTTTGCGTTAAGTCAATTGGGGGGAGGATACCTATTTCGGAACTTGTTTTTGCTAGGGCTACTATTAGTATAATAATAACAAGATATTACTTATATAAAAAAAATATTAACCCTTGGGGATATCAGAAAAGATTATTAATTATAAGGGGTTTACTAGGAACAGTTGCTCTATTTTGTATCTTCAAAGCTCTAACAATATTACCTATAGCAACAGCAACAGTAATACAATACATTTACCCAACTTTTACAGTGATATGTGCGTACATAATTTTAAAGGAATTTATATTAAGGAGAATAGTATTTTCAATCATTATTGGTTGGATAGGAATTCTTTTAGTTAGTCAACCAGAATTTACGAGCAATAGTAATATTCAAGAAACAATATTAGCATTAATTGTTGCATTATTAGGGGCATTGATGACATCATTAGCTTATATATGTGTAAGAAAACTCTCTTCCAAAGAACACCCTCTTGTTATTATTTACTACTTTCCTTTGGTTTCTATACCCTTAACTATTCCTTTTATTATTAATGATTTTGTATTGCCAACAGGAACAGATTGGTTCTGGATAATAGGTATTGGTATTTTTACGCAAATTGGCCAACTCTGCATAACAGAGGGTTTAAGACTACTCCCAGCTGGCCAAGCAACTTCCTTAAACTATTCTCAGGTTATCTTTGCAAGTATATGGGGGGTATTGATATTCGGTGAAACAATAACAAGTTCAATTTACTTAGGTGGTTTTTGTGTACTTATTTCAACTATTATTAGTATAAGTGCATCTAAAACCACACACGCAAAAATATGAATTTTAAATCTTTAATTTTTTCAGTAGTTCTTATTTGCTCTGGATCAACATCGATACTTGCAGATGAGTTTCAACGAGGTTACTCATCAAGTAGAACTTGTACGAGAAACGAATATAGAGAAGAATATATTCCAGGGACAAGAAATGATCCTGGATATGTAAAACAATGGGAGGAAACGGTAGAAGTTCCTTGCCCAGGTAGTGGATCAACAAACAATAACAATGAATTTGATAACAATGATTGCTCTGAAGGCAAGATTGCAGGTGGTATTTTAGGTGCGGGCTTCGCTACGGCAATATCGAGAGGAAAAGATCGTTGGTGGGCAATCCCTGCTGGTTTAGTAGGAGGGTCCATGGTGGGATGTCAGATTGATGGTGGTTGAGTATGTTTATATTTTCAGAAGTTCAATCAAAATAAATAATGATTAGCTGGTTAAAAGGTGAAATAGTACATAACTGGGAAATATCCACCAAGAAAGGAGTTGTTCTAAATGTTGGCGGTGTTGGTTATGAAATACAACTATTACCAAAACACATAGGTAAAGCTCAAGTTTTTAATGAGATTGAATTATGGATTCACCAAATAGATCGTGAAGATAGTAGAAACCTATATGGATTCATAGAGGTTAATCAAAGAGATTTATTTAGAGAGATTATAAGTGTAAACGGAATAGGTCCACAAATTGGTATGGCTATTTTGGAGGACTTTGAGGTTAATGAATTAGTTAATGCAATAGAAAGTAATGAATCTAATTTATTAACAAAAACACAAGGAATAGGTATACGAATTGCAGAGAGATTAATAGTTGAGCTAAAGAATAAACTTAATAGATTTATAGACAAAAATCAAATAGAGCCTAATCAGTTTTCTAAATATATTGATGAAATATATTTAATTCTAAATTCCCTTGGCTATCAAGATAATGAAATAAAAGATTCAATTAAAATAATCACTATCAACGAAAAAGAAAATTCTTTATTATTGAATTCCCTATCTGAAGAAGAAAAAGCAAAGCTAATGGATAAGCATCTCAAAGACATTCTTATGAAATTGAGTGAAAAGAGTACTTGATAGAAGGCTAGGGATTAAATTAGACTTGAAATATAAGAAAAGTCAAATCAAATGTCACTAGGCACAGAAGAGAAACAAAAGCTAATCAACACACATCAAGTACATCCAACTGATACAGGTTCAGTAGAAGTTCAAGTGGCGATGCTTTCTACAAGAATCTCAAAATTAAGCAAACATCTTCAGGGGAACATCCATGATTTCTCTTCAAGACAAGGATTACTAAAAATGATTGGACAGCGCAAAAGACTCTTAGGTTATGTGCGAACTAAAAGTGAAAAAAGATATACAGAGCTTATAGAAAAATTAGCTATTAGAGGATAATAACTGGTATTAGATTGCTTGAAGCTAATGAAAGGTGCGAAAAAAAACAAAAAGGAACAACCTAAAGAAGTAAATATAGGATTCTCCAGCAATAACTCGGCTCCGAAAATCGTTTCAAATAAATCACCAAAAAGTACTAGTAAGAAGTCAGGGATTCCAAGCTATGTAGCGAATAGAATGGCAAGAAGAATAGCCTTTACTACAGGTATTCCAACCCTAAGTGGTATGGGAGTATTTATTGGAAGTTATTTTTTAATCAGCAAAGGTATTGCTGATATATCTCCAACCCTCACTCTTGTCAGTTCAGCACTTTGTTTTCTTGTCGGCTTGTTAGGATTAAGTTATGGAATACTCTCAGCGAGTTGGGATTTTAATACAGGAAGTTTTCTTGGTTTTGAAAATATAAAACCAAACATAAATAGAATGAAAGACGCATTCAAAACAAGTCAAAAAGATATTACTAGTTAAAAATAAAATTTAAATTACAAGACTTTTACTTGTTCTCGCAATAAAGGAATTCTTAGACAAAGAATCTAAAGCCAAGTCAGTATCCTTTACACAGAATTGATCTCCTAACCTGACATACCTGGTATTATCATTATTATCCTTAAGACAGGCTACTACAGGGATACGAACGCCTAATTCATTTCTATCAGGTCTATTTTTTGAAAGACATTCTCTTAACTTATGCTGAACATTGATATCAGTAGCTTGTTCAGGGTGAAGATCTATCAAAAGAAATCTTAAATCATCAATTTCACGACAATCATCAATAATCAATTGAACAGTTTCATCTCTCCTATCTACGCTGCCCCAAATCAATAATCTCGTTTCAACCATCAAATGATCAGATAATCTTTCATAACTTTTTGGGAAGACAACCGCTTCACAAGAACCAGTTAAATCCTCTAATTGAATAATCGCCATTCTGTCACCTTTTCTAGTTGTGACTTGTCTCATCTCTGGAATCATTGCAATAACACTGACCTTTGACTTATCGTTCTGCTCTTCTAAAGAACTGAGGCTGATAGGCGCAATCAACTTTGCAGGTTCCGAAAGTTGCTTCAAAGGATGATCCGATAGATAGAAGCCAACATGCTCTTTTTCAAATTTAAGCTTGTCTGTAGGAGGGTACTCGTTAACTGGTTTTGCCTTTGGAGCAGATGAATAATCATCAGTCTGCGATGATTCATTATTTATAGAAGAAGAAAGATCAAAAAGGTTACCTTGGCCACTAATTCTATCTTTTGCCCGAGAAGAAGCCCATTCAATAGTTAAATCCAAATCAGCAATAAGCTGAGCGCGATTTGAATTTTCTTCAAGACAATCAAGAGCTCCAGAATGTATCAAAGCCTCAAGGCCTCTTCGGTTAATAGTACTAAGTGAAATTCGATCACAGAATTCTGCTAATGAAGTAAATTCACCATTTTCCTCTCTTGAAGTAATAATTTTTCTAATTGCACCATCACCTAAATTTTTGACAGCTGAAAAACCAAAAAGAATTGAATTATCTTTTGGAGTGAAATCAACACCAGATGTATTTATATTTGGAGGCATTACATTTATGCCCATTGAATTACAGTTAGAAATGTATCTTTGAACCTTGTCAGTCGAGCCAGCATTAACTGTAAGCAATGCCGCCATGTAAGCAACAGGATAATGTGCTTTTAAATAAGCAGTCTGATAAGTAACCGCGCCATAAGCAGTTGAATGACTTTTGTTAAAGCAATATTCAGCAAATAAAACCATTTGATCAAATAATTGTTCAGCAACAATTACTGAAACGCCATTATTAACTGCCCCATCAACAAAGAGAGTTCTATGACGCTGCATTTCGGATACTTTTTTCTTCCCCATTGCCCTTCTTAATAAATCTGCTTGACCAAGGGAATAACCGGCTAAATCCTGTGCGATCTTCATAATCTGTTCTTGATAGACCATGATTCCATAAGTCTCACTTAAAATAGGTTCAAGTGATTGATGTTGAAAATCAATACTTTCTTTACCATGTTTTCTATTTATGAATTTAGGAATTAGTCCTGCATCAAGAGGACCAGGACGGTAAAGAGCAAGTATTGAAGAAATATCCTCAAGAGATGAGGGCTTCAAATCTTTTACTATTTGCCTCATTCCACTAGATTCAAGTTGAAAGATTCCTTCTAAATCACCTCTAGAAAGTAATTCAAATGTTTTTTCATCTGTGAAAGGCAAAGAATCAGGGTCTAACCTCTCACCAATTGATTTCTCAACTAAATTAATTGTCTTTTCTATCATTGTAAGATTTCTAAGTCCTAGAAAGTCCATCTTCAGAAGACCAAGTGATTCAATATCTTCCATAAAATATTGAGTGATTATTTGACCATCATTGTTTCTTTGAAGAGGAACTAAATTATCAAGTGAATTAGCTGCTATAACAACACCTGCTGCATGCACACCAAAAGTCTTGTTTGTACCTTCTATCCTCATTGCCATATCAACCCATTTCTTTACTTTTGAATCATTATTGTATTTTTCGTAGAAATCCTTATTTGGCGATTCCTTTGAAATCATAGATGACAATTTTGAAGGTTTACCCCTTACAACTGGAATTAATTTAGCCAAACGATCAGCTTCTCCATAAGGAATATCAAGTACACGAGCAACATCCTTCAAAACAGCTTTAGATGTCATTCTGTTGAATGTAATTATCTGCGCAACTTTATCTTCGCCATACTTTTTAGTAACATAATCTATAACTTCACCACGCCTTTCAATACAAAAGTCAGTATCAATATCAGGCATTGACTTCCTCTCAGGATTGAGAAATCTTTCAAATAATAACCCATTTTTAACTGGATCAATGTTAGTTATGTGAAGAGAATAAGCAACTAAAGAACCAGCTGCTGAACCCCTTCCTGGACCTACAGGAATATTTTGTTCTCTTGCAAATCTTATATAATCCCATACGACAAGAAAATATGTGGGAAAACCCATTTGATCAATTACTTCTAGCTCATAATCAAGTCTTTCTTTATATACTTTGGGAAAATTTTCAAATTCAGAAATATCTAGTATTTCTTTTAAACCATTGATAGTTATCTCTTTAAGATAGTCGATAGGTTCACAACCATTTGGTATAGGAAAATTTGGCATCTTATAAGTTCCTAATATTTTATACTCTTCAACCTTATTTGATAGTTTAACTGTATTTTCTATTGCACTATTTATAACGTTATTGTCTAAATGATCAGTAAATAAACTTCTCATCTCCTCCTCAGATTTAATATATTCAGTCCCTGTATATCTTAATCTTTTGTGGTCACTAATTAATTTTCCTGTCAAAACACAAATCAATGCATCATGTGCTTCAATATCATTCTTTGATACATAATGAGCATCATTGGTAGCTATAATTTGAATATCAAGTTCTTCAGATATTTTGACTATTTCACTATTAACAATTCTATCCTCTATTGATCCATGGTCTTGAATTTCAAGATAAAAATCATCACCCAAAACTTCTTTATACCAAGCTGCTACTTCTCTAGCAACATCAATTCTTCCTTTTAATATCGCTTGTGGAATTTCACCACCTAAGCAAGCTGTTGAACAAATTAATCCTTCACTATATTTTTTAAATAAAGACTTATCTATACATGGTCTCGAAAAGATACCTCTTCCCCTAACTCCATTTAGATGACTTAGTGTCGTTAATTTTACGAGGTTTTCATAACCTATTTGGTTTTTCGCAACAACAACAAGATGATATCTTTTCTCTTTTTTGGGCTGAGGGTCATCAATTGAACCATTAATAATGTACATCTCATTCCCAATAATTGGCTTTATATTTGCGACCTTACATAACTTCAATAATTCAATAGCACCATACATCACCCCATGATCAGTCAAAGCTAAAGCTGGCATTCCCAATTCCTTTGCCCTTTGAACCATCAACGGGAGTTGACTCGCCCCATCAAGAAGGCTGTAATCACTATGATTATGAATCGGAACAAAAGTCATTAATATCGCATAAAACTACACTGCATATAGTGTAGCGATAATTATTTTCTCCACATGAAGTGGTTTAACCTTTATAACGTGAATTCTGTTTTGGGCCTGTTTTTATAAACCTCAGCAGCCTTCTCAAATTGACTAGCTACTTGAAGAAGTTTCCCTTCTTCAAAAACATTACCTATTAACTGTAACCCTATAGGCAAACCAGATTTATCAAAACCACATGGCAAACTGATAGCAGGTAATCCAGCCAAATTAGCTGGAATTGTTAGCAAATCGGATAAGTACATCGCCATAGGGTTATCAATATTATCTCCAGACCCAAAAGCAGTAGTTGGAGCTGTAGGAGCTAATAAAACATCTACTTTTTGAAAAGCATCATCGAAATCTCTACGGATTAAAGTTCGAACTTGTTGGGCCTTCTTATAGTAAGCATCAACATAGCCAGCAGATAGAGCATAGGTTCCTATAAGAATTCTTCGTTTAACTTCACTTCCAAAACCAAGTGCTCGACTTTTGGAGGTCATTTCTATGAGAGTTTGTTCATCTTCAGAGCGAAATCCGTATTTGACACCGTCATATCTAGCTAAATTCGCTGAAGCCTCAGATGGGGCAATAACGTAATAAGTAGCAATACCATCATTAAAGCGAGGACAAGAAACATTGATAATCTCGGCACCTAATTTCTCAAGTAAGGAGGCAGAGCTAAGAACAGATTCTTTAACATCAGCAGCTAAACCTTCATGTACAAAGCAATTATCAATTAAACCTATTTTCATTCCCTTGATTGACTTGGAAAGAGTCTCTAAATAATTGGGGACTGGAATATCAACAGTAGTTGAATCAAGCTCATCTTTACCTGAGATTACTTGCAATATTTCTGCTGCATCCGAGACATTATTCGCAAATGGACCGACCTGATCTAAAGAACTAGCAAAAGCTATTAAACCCCATCTACTTACACGTCCATAAGTTGGTTTCATTCCAACAACGCCACAAAATGAGGCAGGTTGTCGAATTGACCCACCAGTATCAGACCCCAAAGATCCGAAACATAATTCTGCTGCGACAGAGGCTGCGCTTCCTCCTGAACTTCCTCCAGGAACTTTAGATATATTCCATGGATTCAAAGTAGGACCAAATGCTGAAGTTTCGGTAGAACTCCCCATCGCAAATTCATCCATATTTGTCTTTCCAATCATTATTGCTCCTGCGTTTAAAAGCTTTTTAGTGACTGTTGACTCATATGGTGGGAAAAAATTATCTAAAATCCTGCTTGCACAGGTGGTCTTAATTCCTTTTGTGCAAAGGTTGTCTTTGATGGCCAATGGTATACCTGACAAAGACGGAAGGCTTTCCCCTGAGGCAATTTGTTTATCTATATGTTCAGCTTTGCTTAAGGCTTGTTCAGCATTAACAGTTAAAAAGGAATTTAGAGTTGGGTCTAATTCCTTAATTCGATTAATTTTATCTTGAACAAGCTCTTTGGAAGAGACTTCACCACTTTTCATTTTCTGGCGTAAGTCTGCAAAAGTCATTATTAAATTATAAAAAAAATATTCTCAAGCTTATGACGTAAGAGGCTCGTTACGCCGACACCTAACTAAACTATGATTTATTTTCTGAGGTGACTCTGCAGAAAGATCTTCTTCAAATCTATTTAATCTGACTTTCAAGCTACGTCGAGTGAGAAATGGACCAAACCAATAAGTCACCTCAGGTTGAATTGTCTCAACCTTAGCCCACCAGGCCAAGCCAAAACTATTACCTAAGCTTCGAAGAGCCCTAATGGGACCCATAAGTAAACTGCATTTAATTTATTATACTTTCTTAACCAGATATTTATCAAATAAAAAAAGAATATTATGTTCAGTTGATGATGAAACATATATTTGAAGTCAAAAGATGTTGAGTATAAAAAGCTGTGGAAGAATAAAATAATAATATAATTACTTTGTGAAGTTTTGAAGAACCTAATTAAACTATAAAGAATATACGATTCTATTCAAGGTTACATTTACAGAGATTAGTTATTATTTACAGTTGAAATCTTAGGTTTTAATAATCTAGGAGAAGGGTCTTGTCCAGAGATTGAGCGCATCCATCTAGATCTAGCCACTTCATATAAAAAAATAGACGTAGCAACTGATGCATTAAGGCTTGTAGTTACTCCCTTAAGAGGAATCCTTACTAACTGGTCGCACAACCTTCTAGTTATTAGAGAAATTCCTTTATCTTCAGCACCAACAACTACTACTAAAGGGCCTTCAAATTTGATCTCCGACAAAGTTGAAGGTCCTTCCTCCGCAAGACCAATAACGGTATAACCTTCTTCTTTCAATTTTTCTAAAGACCTATTTAAATTAACAACTCTTGCTACCGGCAAATGTTCTAGAGCTCCAGCAGCAACTTTTGCAACGGATCCTGTTAAACCTGCACTACGTCTTTGTGGAAGAACTAATCCTTGAGCACCAAGCGCTTCGGCAGATCGAATTATTGCTCCAAGATTCTGAGGATCAGTTAAACCATCTAAAGCCAAGAGCAAAGATGAATCACCAAAAGCTTTGCAAGCATCAATTAAATTCTTCAAGCCAAGTGTTTTTGATGCAGCAATTTGTAAAACTATTCCTTGATGAACTGCACCATTAGTTAGCTGACCAAGCCTGGACCAAGAAACTTCTTCAACCAAAACCCCAGAAGCTTTTGAATCTTTGAGAAGTTGAAAAAACTTTGGTGAACTTCGTAATTCAGTAGTACACCAAATCCTATGAATTGCCCTACCTCCCAAAAGAGCAGCCTCAGTTGAATGACGACCCCAAATCAAATCATCACTTAAAGTTTTAGAAAAGCTTTCGGAATATGAAAGAGGTTCATTATTTTCTCCTCTTCTGTGATTGTTTGTTCCCTGAGAATTATGATTTCTATATGTAGCCTTATTCGATTTTCTTTCAAATCGATTAGATCCTCTGTAGTTAGAGTTTGACCGAATACCCTTTATTGACCTTTCAGAAGCTTCTTTATCTGCTGAATATTGATCTAATTGATCAGATGAACGACGATTAATTTTATTATTTGCTTTTATTCGATCATTAAAGTTTGATTTTTTGGAATCATTATCTTGACGATAATAATTACTACTTCGTTTATTAAATGAGGAATTTTTTGAATTCCTTGTGTCTTTATTGAAACGATAACTCATTTTATAAGAACTATTATCTAGATAGTGGGTCGATCAAGAAGATCGAATAAATCAGCAAGCCGATTTGGATTTTTTAAAAACAACCATCCAACAATAGTCTCAAATCCAGTAGCAATTGCATATGTGGCTGCATCTACATTTTTAGGACCTCTACCAGCTTTGTTTCGACCTTTCCTAAGAAAATCCTTTTCTATATCATTGAGAAAAGGCTCTAATTTAATAATTGCCCTAGCTTGACTGGAAGCATTTACCTCGTTAACAACAGCATTATGGAGGTCTTTTGAGCGCATCGGGCTATTGCAATATTTCAATCTTTGATGCAATTCCCAAACGGCATCGCCAAGCCAAGCTAATTGCAAAGGGCCCAAGCAATCAGGAGAAATGGTTGATTTATGAGAGCGAATCCAATCAGTCAAACTGATAATTTACCAATTGCAGTATTCAAATCTGGAGCCAGATGTAGGAATTCCTCTAAGCGAACAAGTTTAATTGTTTGAACAACTCTAGGATTTCCAACAACATTAAATGCTCTTTTCGACTGAGTACATTTTTTAGCTGCTTGGACCATTGCTCCAAGTCCACAAGAATCAATGAAATCGATATTAGTTAAATCAATCACTACTGATAGTTGATTTGAATCTAAAACTTCATTGATATATTTAGTGAATTGCTTCTCTGAATAGGCATCTAGTTGTCCAGTGAAATTCAACACTAAACAACCATTTTGTTGGTTAAAACCACCTCTAAGAGAAACAGTAAGTCGTTGTAATTCAGCTATGGGATTAGGCCCCTATGACTTCATGATGGAAGTGTAGTGATAGAAACCAAATTAATCCACGATTCTTCGTCGTTCTTCTATTAAGGTTACGAAATGATTAAAATGGTGGTCAGCATCGTGAGGCCCTGGGCTTGCCTCAGGGTGATATTGCACACCAAAGAAAGGCTTATCTATTACTGAAATGGCTGCCACTGTTTGATCATTTAAATTAAAACGTGTAATTTTTATTTTTTCTGAATTTAGAGATTCTGAATTTAAAGCAAAACCATGGTTTTGACTTGTAATTTCAACCTTTCCATTCAATCCACATGGATGATTTAATCCCCTATGTCCATAAGAAAGTTTAAAGGTTTTCCCACCTAAAGCTAAACCAAGGATCTGGTGTCCTAAGCAGATTCCAAATACAGGTAGTTTTTCATATTCAATTAAATTTTTTGCAAGATTAATGCCACTATCAACTGCAGATGGATCACCAGGACCATTGGAAAGAAAAACACCTTCAGGGGATAAAGCTAAAACATCAAAGAATTCAGCATTTGCAGGCAAGACAGTTACTTCACAACCATGAGCAACTAAGCGATCTAATATCGATTGCTTTATACCAAAATCTATTGCTACAACTTTGTATGGAATTTTTTGAACATTTTTAATTCTCTTATCAAATGAAACTTTACAACTTGAATTAACTTTAAAAGAGCTTTTTGTTGTTACTTTATCAACAAGATTCAGACCACTCATTGAAGGAGATTTTTGTAAAAGTGAAGATAATTCAGCTATTGAAGAATTTGAGTCTGATGAAATAATTCCATTTAAAGAACCAGACTCTCTTAAATGTCTAACAAGTGCTCTCGTATCTATTCCATGTATTCCAACAACATTTTCATCCTTAAGCCATTTTTCAAACGAAATCTCATGTCTCCAGTTACTGGAAATTTCTGATATTTGACGAGCTATCACTCCTTTAACTGCAGGATGTGATGATTCATTATCTTTAGAATTGATTCCAGTATTTCCAATCTCTGGATAGGTAAAAGTAATAAGCTGACCATAATAACTTGGATCGGTTATGACCTCTTGATATCCTGTCATACCAGTATTAAATACGACTTCTCCAGAAATAGTCCCAACCGCACCAAAAGATAAACCTTCAAAATAGGTCCCATCCTCTAATAACAATATTGCAGAGCTATCAGTATCAAAAAACATAAGAAATACGTTTATCAGGTTAAAAGAATTAGGTGTCTAAAAAATCTCTTAACTGCATGAAAAGAAGCCATGGTTTATCAGAATTCAAACAATCTAATGATCGTTTAACTCCTAAATTTAAATCATCCTCAGCTCCTGAAACCCATAAAACAAGAGCGGTATTTAATGCAACGACTTCTTTGTGATATTTGTTTCCTTCTCCTTTAAGTAAAGAAATTAGAATTTGAGAATTAGTTGTCAAATCATCACCTTTTAAACTTTCATTAGAGATTTCAGAAAGTCCAAGATCACTAGGATTGATAATTTCAGACCTAATAACATTCTTGTCTAAAAAACGAAATTGATTAGATCCAGCTAGTGAAGCCTCATCAAGGCCACCTGCTCCATGAACCACTACAGCTCTTTTAAGCCCCATTCCTTTTAAAGCTACCGATATTGGGTCAAGCAAATCAGCTTTAGCAACGCCCAATACTTGAGACTTTGGCCTTAGTGGATTAACTAATGGACCCAGCAAATTAAAAATGGTTCTAACTCCTAAGCTTTTTCTCAAAGGAGCAAGATTTACCAATGAGGGATGCCAAGAAGGAGCAAAAAGAAATGTTATTCCAAAATTCTTTAAAGATTCAACAACTTTATCGGAAGAGACATTTAGAGGTAATCCTAAATTTTCTAATACGTCAGCTGATCCAACCTTGCCACTTGCACTTCGATTTCCATGCTTAGCGATTTTTACTCCTAAAGCAGCAGAGACAAAAGCAACTGCTGTAGAAATATTGAATGTGTTAGCTCCATCTCCACCAGTTCCACATGTATCAACCAAATCAAAGGGTGGTAAATCTGATGGTGTTATTGATGCCTCTTGAAGGATTTTTGCCATTGATGAAAGTTCTTCACCAGAAACACCCTTTGCTCTAAATGCCGCTAAGAATGCCCCCGTTTGAACTGGTTCAATCTTATTTTCGAGCCATGAATTCATTAAATAATTAGATTGATCTTCAGTTAAATCATTTGCTGAAAGAAGTGATTCAAGAATTACTGAAAAAGTTATAGGATTTAATGAAGTCATTTATCAGAAAAATGCCTGAATGCATTGCACTCCAGGCAGAATATTTTTTTATAACTTAATCATTAATATATCAATTACCGAAGTTGTTTAAATAAAAAAATAATTTCCTAACATTAAGCTTGAGAGGAATCTGACGTGTCAAATCCAGAACCAACGTTATCAGGACTTGAATGACTTGTAGGACGAAATCCCTCAGACCAAAGTTTTCTTGTTATTGCCTCTAATTTGTCTCGATTAATGCTCCATTTTTTTAGTAATTTATCCATGTCAGAATTAAGATCTTCAGCACCTCTAAAATCTTGATATCGAATTATTAATCTAGCTAGTTCAACAAAATTGTTAGAGGTTGGTGAATCTATCGAACACAAACGGTCAATATTTTCACGATCTGTCGAATATAGTGGATGATTTTGTGCCTCGTTCATAAATTTAGTTAAATTGGATTTTGCTCACGTCCATGGGCTTATATTGCCTACGCTATTGAGTATATTAATAAAAGAATGGCTGCATTAAGACTAGATCTAATAAAAAACTATTTAAGACCACACAAAAGGAAGCTGATAATTGGGGCTTTGTGTCTGATTTTTGTAAATATTCTAAGTGTTGCTATTCCAATGGAAGTTAGAAATATCGTTGATGACCTAAAAGAAGGCTTTACATTTTCGTATGTCTTGAATAAGTCGACATTGTTAATACTCCTAGCAACAATAATGGGTGGAACAAGGTTGATATCAAGACAACTGGTATTTGGAGTTGGTAGGCAAGTCGAAGTTTCATTAAGACAAAAATTATTTGACCGCATGCTGGAACAAGATCCGGGATGGGTTCAAACCATAGGGACTGGAGAAGTAATAACAAGAGCTACCAGCGATTTAGAAAATATTCGAAGATTGCTTGGTTTTACTGTTCTTAGTCTTACGAACACATTTTTGGCATACACATTCACATTGCCAGCGATGCTGGCAATTGATCCACTTTTAACCTTTTTCGCAATTTCCGTCTATCCAGTTTTACTTGGCACCGTTGGTTTATTCGGTGGAAGAATGGTTAAACAAAGAAAACGGCAACAACAAGCATTATCAGAATTAAGTGAATTAATACAAGAAGATCTATCAGGTATAAGCGCAATTAAAATTTATGGTCAAGAACAAGCTGAACAAAAAGCATTCAAGAAATTAAATATTAGATATAGAGACGCTGCAATTAACCTTGCAAGAACCGCAAGTACTTTATTTCCACTACTTCAAGGCTTATCCTCAATTTCTTTGCTTTTACTTATTGCAATTGGCAGTGGGCAACTAAGCAGTGGAAGTCTTACAGTTGGAGGGTTAGTTGCTTTAATTCTTTATGTAGAAAGACTGGTTTTCCCTACTGCCTTACTAGGTTTTACACTTAATACTTTTCAATTAGGTCAAGTAAGTTTAGAAAGAGTAGAAGAGCTTTTAAGTCATGAACCAACAATTAAAGACAAAGATAAAACTATAAATATAACAAAACCAATTGAAGGGAGATTAGAAGCAAGAAATTTATCAATAAAGTATGAAGATTCAAATAGGCGAATACTTGATAAAATTTCTTTTAAAATAAATCCTGGAGAAATAGTTGCGTTAGTAGGGCCTGTAGGTTGCGGTAAAACAACATTGGCAAGAGCATTAGGAAGGATGATAAAAATTGATGAAGGAACATTATTTTTAGACGACAATGATGTGATGGATATAAAGCTAAAACAGCTTAGAAGCAATATTGCTTTGGTGCCTCAAGAGGGATATCTATTTACAGAATCACTGTCAGAAAATATTAAATATGGGAATCCAGAAGCGTCCATAGAAAAAGTCCAAGAATCAGCCTATGAAGCGCGAATGACAGACGACATTAAAGGTTTTCCAGATGGCCTACAAACACTTGTCGGTGAAAGAGGTATCACTCTCAGCGGTGGTCAAAGACAACGAACAGCTCTAAGCAGAGCATTATTAGTAGACTCAAAAATAATTGTTCTTGATGATGCCCTAGCAAGTGTTGACAATAAAACTGCCTCAGCAATACTTCAAACAATAAAAAATCAATACAATAAGACAGTATTAATGATTAGTCATCAATTATCAGCTGCTGCTGCTTGTGATCGAATATTAGTAATGAATGATGGGAAAATTGTGCAGGAGGGAAAACATCAATTCTTAATTAAGAAAGATGGTTTGTATAAAAGCATGTGGGAGAGAGAAAAAGCGAAAGAGAAACTTCAATCAGATGTTTAATCATTACTTGTTAAAAATTTTTAATCAATTCTGTCTAAATTAGAGATAAGCTAGAAAAACAATTATGTTCATTAAGATAATTATAAGATCATGAGCGCCTTAACAAAATATAGACTTATTTGCGACCTAGAATTTGGTGATATTTACATTCAGATTCTTGCATGGATGGGTGTAATTTTTGTAAGTCTTGCTGCTGGTCTTGCACTAATGGGCTCATCAAGACCAGTTTTTGCTCTTTTAGGTGTAGGTTTAATTCTCGTTTTAAGCCTCCCTTTCTTGTTATTTGCATTTGTTACTACACTAATAAATCATATAAGGATAGAAACTATAAATTAAAGTTATGATTAAAAAGATAAGTGAATATTTAATGATGATAATTGATAAGCTATATTCTGAAAAAAAAACAGAAAAACTAAAGCAAAAAGTGCTACATACAATATTAAAAAGTGAACTTTCAGCAAAAACAAAAGACAATGAGCAAGAAGTGCTTTTTGGATGCGGTTGCTTCTGGGGTGCAGAGAAAGGTTTCTGGAGACTGCCAGGTGTAATCACAACTGCCGTGGGATATGCTGGAGGTGAAAAAGAAAAACCAAGCTATAGAGAAGTATGTTCTGGGCTAACTGGTCATACCGAAGTGGTAAGAGTTATTTGGAATAATAATGAAATTGATCTAAGCGACTTATTAAAATTATTTTGGGAATGCCATGATCCAACGCAAGGCAATCGTCAGGGGAACGATAGTGGTAGCCAATATAGATCTGCGATTTATACGACAAGCAAAGCTCAACTAAGTAAGGCAATAGCAAGCAAAAATAGTTATCAAAATGAACTCCAAAAGAATGGATTTGGAGAAATAACCACAGAGATTAAGAATGATGTTAAATTTTATTTTGCTGAAGATTATCATCAACAATATCTAGCTAAGCCTGGCTCTAGACCATATTGCTCTGCGATGCCGACAAAAGTAACATTTAAAGATTTTAATGGGGCAAACTTTAAACTAAATGAAAAAATTTGGTCAAACTATAATTGGGATATAAGTCATTGTATTCTTAGAGGTGAAAATACACCTATTGAATCTAATTTATAATGAATGATCATTTACCAGATAGAACTGTTTTGCTAATTATATTGGCTACATTATTATTAGTATTTTTTCTAGTCTTTAGTTTTAAATCTAAAAGAATAGAACAAGAAAAAACGATTCAGTGGATGGATAGTTCGTTAAATACTGAATTGGCTTTCCCAAGCTAAAAAAATATATTTTAACTATGATTATATTTAATAAAAAAAATGAAAAATAATAAATTAGATAAAAATTTAGAAAGAGCCCGGATAAACATATACAATATACTTGCAATTCTAATTGTAATTATTCCAGAATACTTTGCTGAGTTAATCTATTCAATCGAAGTATCACAACATAAAGGTATATTGCCAAATGAGGGAGATGCTTGGGAAAACGATACAGAATTAAAACTCTCAAAGATGAATATCTACGAGTTAAGAATAATGGCCAAAAGACTTTCTATTCATGGATATTCCAATGAAAACAGGACTTCTCTCATTAGACGAATAAATAGAAAGTCTAAGAAAAGAATTAAATGGAAATCATCAAAAATTTAAAATATTAGCAATACCTTGTGATAATTTAAAATTACGGGACGTAGCGCAGCTTGGTAGCGCACCACTTTGGGGTAGTGGGGGTCGTGGGTTCAAATCCCGCCGTTCCGATAAAATCAAATCTATTACTAATCAGAGTCTTTGACTAAAGATTGGATTAATTTCGTTGTACTAATCAGAACTGCTAAAAAAACGAAGAGAGTTAAAAATATAATTAACGCAAAGAGTAATGGTGGTATATCAATCTCCCCAAAAGAAACAATAAATAAATTAGGTGAAAATTTCATCAAAAATCAAATCAATTTCATAAAGTAATAGTAAAGCAACGAATATAGAAAACAAATATTTATAAAGTTGACAATATAAAAGCACCGAAAGCCAAACGATAATAGACAAAAACAAAAGTATTATTTTTAGCTAAAAACTTAAGAAACAGGTCAATAGCAAATAATGAAGAAAAGAAAGATGATACAATACCAATAATTGTAGGTAAAAATTCTATTGAAGATAATGATCTAAATAAAGTAAAAAATTCAACAAGTCCTGAAATTGAAATAGCTGGTATACCAACCAGAAAAGAAAGTCTTGCTGCTGTTATTCTTTCAATACCCGAAAATAAAGCTGAGGTCAAAGTAATACCAGATCTTGAAACACCAGGAAATAGAGCTAGAGATTGAGCAAGGCCTAAAAAAATAACATCTTTTAGATTAATATCATTTAATAGCTTTTTTCTTGTACCATAAATTTCTGAAAGAGCTAGCAATAAAGCCATAAAAATAGAAGTAATAGCGATAGAAAACAAACCTCTGAAATTCGAATCGGAGTAATTGGGCCAATATAATTTTATAAAAAGACCAAAAATACAAATTGGGATGCTGGATACAAAAATATAAGTAGCAAATCTGGTATTATCATCTTTGAAAATGTCACGATGAATAAAAATCGCAAAAAATGAATCAATAATCAATCTAATCTGATTACGAAAATAATAAATAATAGCAACTGCGCTTCCTAATTGTATAGAAGCGGAAAAGGAGGCACCAGGATCCTTCCATCCAAAAAAATAAGGCAAAACTTTTAAATGAGCTGTACTACTAATTGGAAGAAACTCAGTAAAACCCTGAATAACGCCTAGAAATAATGCTTTCAGGTAAATAAATACATACGGACTGAATTCTTCAGGTAGATTTTGAAAATAATAAAAACACAAGCTCACTAATTTTCCTAAAATTTTCAATTAGTATAGGTATAATTTCAAAAATAAATTATGAGTAAAACAATTATATTCTCATTAATTCTAGTTCTAACATCCTTAGCTGGGTTACAAGGAAAGGCTAAAGCAGATTACTGGTTAGTAATAGGTAGCTATAGACAAGGTCCCGGAGGTAAACCACAAGTCAGTGGTATCACAAGTCCATCACTATTTGCTATTCCAATTGGGAATGAAAGGATGTGCTTTGAAGCTGGAAAAAAAATTGAGAATGATATCTACAAACCTGTCTGGCAGTTTGATAGCAAGTGGACATGCATCAAAAATTCAAGTAATTAAAAGAGGCCAGCAAGGTTAGTTAAAGTTCTAAAAATTATTATCTCTGTACGTCATGAGCGCACCCATCTCCTTCATAATCATCGCTGTTGTAATACCCATTCTTAGTTCCAAAGAAAACGGCAGAGATAACAAAAGGTACTGCTACAAAAATTAAAAAATTAGATAAATTCAAATTTCCTTATTGAATATATATAGATATAATCTAACAAGAAACTCAATTTTTTGAAATTAACAATCTTTATAAATCATTAATCTATTAAACCAATAAAATACTTATTAACTAAACCTACTAAGTATAGGATCAATAGCAAACTCTATAATGATATACGTTAGTGCAAACCAAGAAATAATAAAAAATATAAATAAACTGGGGCCCTTTAGAAAAGGTTGAAAATAGTTATTCGGTCCATCCCCCTCTAAAAGGGACCTGCATTCATTTACCTGTGAATTCGCCAGTCGATAATAATCTGACCCAGGTAATCTGTTATCAAGATATTTTTTCCTAAGATTTTTAATAAGTGGTTCAGGTTTATCAGTAATTAAAAAAGCAAGCAATTCACCAGGTCTTAAATCAATTCTTGTTCGTTCAAGATTATTAGTAAAACCAATATTGCATAAATCACCATTTCGAATCAAATAGACATAAGAAGCCATTATATAGGCAGGTATAGATTTTTATGTTATTAATCATAGATTAGAAATATACTAAAAGATAAAAGTTTAACAAATGATAAGAATAAAAAAAATTAAAACTTTTAATTAACCCTATTTAATACAGATAAAGAGTATCAAAAATGATATTGAGTAGTTTTTAGATTATTAATCCTACGATTCTGGTTGATTTCAACTGTCGTATCTGAATTAATAAAGCTTAAAGATTGCTGTGGTATTGAGGTCTGAATCATGCGTATAAAATTAGTTAAGTTATTACCTTTCAAGCCTGACCCTTTTAATTTAATCATTTCATCCTCTTGCTGCGATTTCCATAGAATTGTATTATTAAAGTCAGAAGATTTAAGATGCCATATCTTATCAAATTTCTTCCAAATTTTACTATATTCAAGCAACGATTCCTGAATCAAGATACGATAATATTTTTCGTTCTGAGTCAATGAAAAATTAGGTTCATTCTCAACCGAATCATCTAATTTCAACAAATCAGAAACAGGCTCGCAACCAACAAACCATCCTTCTAAAATTAAAACTTTTGATTTTAATTCACACCACCCTGATCTATCTCCTTTCCCATCTCTTAAAGACTTATCAAAAGTAGGACTGCTTAAAACACCGGTTTTCAAAAACTTGTCTAATGATTGATGCAATAAATCTAATGAATGACTACCTGGAAAACCTCTAGGAACATTCCATGGATTACCCTTCATTGCAATATCCATTTTTGCTCCAGGCAAATAAAAATCATCCAAAGATATAACTTTGATATCTAAAGAGAGTTCTTTCGCGACACTATCTATCCAAAATCCTAAAGTAGATTTACCAGAACCAGGAAGACCAGAAAAGCCTATTATTATCGGATGATTAATATATTGAACATAATTTTCTAAAAGGGAGAAAAATGGAAATGATAATGACCATTTCCAATCTGCTTTTGTATTTTTTTTCCAATATTTATCAATTATAGTTAGTGTATTACTATCGGACCATTTATCAAAAAAAAGTGAAGGATTAATTGATAGCCTTTCAAGAAATAAAACATAAGTATCAAGATTGAAAAGGAAATCATCCTTTATATCCTTCGGAAAAATATCACTAAAATTATAGTTAATAGCTTTATCTAACATAAATCCTTAAAGCTATTAACAACATCTTCAACACTATTTGACCAACCCTCTGCATGAGGTGCATTCGCTAACAAAAAAGAACCCCTATCAATGCCATTCTGTAAATACTTATTTGGACCATTCTTGCCAGGAATAACAATTGCTATATCAGCATATTCAAGTAAAGGAAGATCATTTTGAGAATCACCTAGGGCAATAATCTTTACATCTTGGTTCTGTAAATGAACTTTTAGTTTATTTACAGCCTGACCTTTATGACTTTCACTAGATAGCAAATGACTCATACGATTACCCTTGAAAACATGAACATTATACGAATCACAAATAATCTTTACTCTTTCAAAAATTTGGTCAGGAGGATTTAAGAAAGGTACACTCCACTGCCTATCTAAAGCTCTAATAATACCTTGATCAGTTAAACCAGTAAGTTCAAATATTTCATTCTTACTTAAATCATTCAAAGGGGTCAGGTGATATCTAACTTCTTTAGATATATTCATTAGTATATTTCTCAATTCATTATAACTTTTACCTAAGATCAATTCCCACTCAGAAGAATTATTCGCATAAATCCCGTAAATAGCCGCTCCGTTCTCAACAATAAAAGGATCTGATAATCCATTTTCTTCTCTAAAATACCTAACCTCAGAAGCAGTTTTACTCGTACAAGGTATTACAGGAATAGCCATTTCTGACAACATATTCAACGTTTTCTTTGCAGGAGAAATATCATAGTTCTCGTCCATTAAAGTTCCATCAAGATCTGTAACTATCCAATATTTAGAATAATTTTTCATAGGATTAATCAATTATAGAGAACCAAACTACTTGATACGGATTAAGATTGAATGTATTAATATTAAAATAAGATCCTGTAATATTATCAAGCAAACGTTTATTCGAACATCCTTCGGATAAATCAAGTTCATTTAATGGTGAAACATTTAAACATTTGCTAGACATGTTACAAAAGACATAAATACTTTCTTCGCCTAAACCTCTTTGAAAAATTATACAATTATCACTATTAGTAGAAATACATTTCATGCTTGCCTCCGGATGAAAAGCCTTAAGTCTTGATCTAACTTTAACTATGTGAGTGAGATATGAAATATTTCTACTGGCAGGAGAATTAAAATTTTTAAGCACATCAAGTAATTTGCTGGCTTCGAATTTCTCTCGATTTAAATCTCTTCTTTGCCCTGTTTTTCTAAATGAATTGAGATCATTAGGGGAAGCTAATATAGATGGAAGATAAAAAGCAGGAACTCCTTTTAAAGATAAAGTGAATACCTGACTGAGCAAAAATCGATCAAATTGAAATAACGTAATATCTGATCCATTATGAGACATAGCACTCCACCAACTGATATTTAATTCATATGGTTGATCTTGACCATTTGAAAGGCGACGATGACTAACTAATCCTCCACGCTTCTCAGATTCGACAAGGAGATTATGGACTCTCTTATCGTCCATAATTCCTTCTAATGCTCTTAATCCAATACCATCGTGTGAAGAAGTGAAATTAAGCAAAGATGTATACTTTGGCAACTCATTCCAATTAGATAACCAATCATTCAACAAATCTGTTTTACCGGTATAAATAGCTTCCAGTAATAAAGGAGGGAGAGTAAAGTTATAAGCAAGATTTGCCTCATTACCTTCAATCAAATAAGAAAGATTTTCTTTCTCTGGAACATTAGTCTCAGTGATTAACACAGCCGAAGGTTTAATAATCTTCAAGCATTTATTTAGAAGCTTAACTATTAGGTGAACTGGTCCTAAATGTAGACAAGTCGTATGTTTTTCCTTCCAAATAAATGCAATTGCGTCAAGTCGAATCCATTCAGCTCCATTACTTATATATTTAACTAATAATTTTAAAAACTCTAAAAATATATATGGATTCTTCCAATTAACGTCAATCTGATCTGGCCCAAATGTTGTCCAAACATTCTTAAATCCTTGGTTAGTATTAATATTAGTGAATAGAGATGAATTTCTGGGTCTAATAACTTCCTCCCAAGTATGAGTCTCAGAAGGAGCAACAATATATGACAAACCAGGATCCTCTGATTTTATAAATTGATGCACCCATGGATGAGAAGAAGAGACATGATTTAAAACAAGATCTGCCATTATTTTATGATTACTTGATAAATCCTTTAAGTCATTCCAATCCCCAAAGGAATCTTCAATCTTTTCATGATTAGAAACAGCGAATCCTCCATCACTTGTAGAAGGGAGAAATGGTAAAACATGTATGATTGAAGAAAGTCCACTTAATCTATTTTTTACGAATTCAGTTAATGTTTTTAAAGTTGATTCATCTTTCCTATAAATTGTATCTGGATAAGTAATCAAAACAACACTAGAAGAATCCCAAATTGATTCGATCTCTAATTCTCTAGTTTCCTTATTACCACGAAATGGATCGAGAATCTGCAACAATTGTGACCACACTGAATTAAATTCTTGTTCAGAGTGATCAGGATAAATTTCTCTGAGAGACAATCTCAGATCAGCTAATTCACAATCCAACTCAGACACTCTTTAGAGGAAAACAATCTTCACTACCTCATCGTAGCTCCCACCTTGAATCTGTAAAACTTTTTTCTTGAATGGACTTTCAGCAGGGTTTAATCACAACTATTCATGAGTACGGACTAGCAAAAGATCCAGTATCTCAATTAAATAATGACCTCTTAAAACGGCCAACATCAATACTTATTCCATGCCTATTCGATGAGTTCAGTAGGCCCGCTCTAAAACTTATAAGAACTACTTTAAAAGAATTAAAAAATTTAAATCAGTTAGTCATAGCCTTATCAGCAAGTAATAGTGAGGAGGTTGAGAATGCAAGAAATTTCTTTAAAGAGATGCCATATCCAGTTCATGTTCAATGGACTAATAGTCCAACAGTTATTGAATTACTAAAAGACCAAGAAAAAAATGGACTTGATCTATTAGGTACTCCAGGAAAAGGATGGGCAGTCTGGCAAGGAGTTGGTGTTGCCACGAAAAGTTCTGAAGTTGTAGCACTTTTCGATGCTGATATCAGAACATTCAACACTAATTATCCAGCAAGAATGTTGGGCCCTTTACTAGAGAAATCAAATGGTATTTCTTATGTAAAGGCTTTTTACAGCCGTTTATCTCTTGAGACAAATGCACTTCAAGGGAGAGCTACGAGATTATTTGTAGGTCCACTTCTATCCAGTTTGGAACAATTGATGGGGAATGCGCCATTCCTACAGTATCTACAGTCTTTTAGATATCCATTAGCAGGGGAGTTTGCTTTTACTACCGACTTGGCAATGAATTTAAGAATCCCATGTGATTGGGGGTTAGAGATAGGGCTACTATCAGAGGTATATAAAAACGTAAGGATATCAAGAATCGCACAAGTGGATCTTGGTATATTCGACCACAAACACAAAGAAATAGGATCAAAGGCTAATGAAGGCCTTCAAAAAATGTCTACAGAAATTCTTTCCAGTGTTTTAAGAGGTTTAATGGAACATGAAGCTAGAACACTTACAAATTCCCAATTAGCAAACTTGGAGGTTTTATATAGAAGAGCTGGAGAAGACAGAGTTAAACAATTTAGTTTAGATTCCTCAGTTAATCAATTGCCCTACAGTCGACATAAAGAAGAATTGGCAGTTCACACTTTTGGAAAACTATTAAGACCCGCAATAAACAAATTCCTTGAATCACCTGTCAAGCAGCAATTGCCGTGCTGGTCCAGAGTTTTAGACTGTGAGAGTAAATTGCAAGATGATTTAAAAAAAGCTGGTTCAGTATGAAAAAATTTAAGGCAATAAATAATCACAAAAAAGCTTTAATTAATAATGAGATACCAACACAAAAAGAAACTAATTCAAAAACAACTTTAATAAATTTGGAGCCTTTAATTATTGAAAAATAAGCTCCAAAATATCCACCTAAAAGTGAACCTAAAAGCAAAACAGGTATATAGCTCCACATAATATTTCCAGATAATCCTAAAGCAAGTGCTCCAATACCATTCCAAAAGATTCCAACAAAAATCAAGGTATAAGCAACTGCCATTGAAAAAGATAAATCAAATATTGTTATCATCCAAATCGTCACGAATAGTCCTGTACCAGATGAAAGGTAGCCATTAAGGAAACCAATAATAAAAAGGCCAAATGATCCAATTATTATTCTTAAGTTATTAATTGGGATTTTTTGATAAGAACTGCCAAGTTTTTTCTGCTTTATTGAGTAAAAGCTTAGAAATAAAGTCAAAACTCCCAATAAGGTAGTAGAAAATTTATTAGGTAAAATTGATGAAGTGTAGGCTCCTAATAAAACACCAGGTATACCCGAAATTAATATCAAAAAAACGTATTTTATTTGTAAACTATTTTTTCTAAAGTGTGGGACTGAAGCGCCAAAACCAAGTGCAACACTAGCAACTTTATGAGTTGCCAAAGCTTTTGAGAAAGGTAAGCCAAAAAACAAAAGAGCTGGAAGTTGTATTAAACCTGCGCCTCCACCAGATAGAGCAGAAATAAAATTAGAAAAAAGTGATACAAATCCCAAAAATACTTTAGAAACAAAATCATTATTTAACATATAAATCTAAATGATATATTTTATACAAAAATTATTTTCTTAGTATGGATTTATATAATCTTAATCATTTCCCTTCTAATTAGATCGATACAATTTGGGTGCTCTTGAATATATCTATTAAATTCCATTGCAAGTAATCTTGCTTCATATGCATCACATGCATAAAAGCAATTCTCAAGACGTTGATTATCACAGTTCCTATAATGAACTGTGTAAGGCCTTAAGCTTGAAAGTGGGATTTTAAATTGAGTTTGATTCATTTTCAATTTATATTCCTAATTCAGTTATGCATCCATTTTTAAATTTTATCTACGGATGTCTTGTAACCAATATAAATTAAAATTTATTTAGAATTTGAACTTGAATTAAAATTCGATTTATAAAAGATTAAATAAATTAGTAGAGCTTAATCAAATGATCAAATTATCTGATATAGATCTAGGATCAACACTTTTGTCAATATTTATCCTAATCGGATTCATAGCTACAGCTTTTGTCTTTGCAAAACTAACGATAATAGGAATTAACTATGTAAAGGTTAACTATTTTGAAGAAGAAAGAGAAAACAAAGACAAAAAGCTAAGGGAAAAGGAATCTAAAGGTTTTTAATGTCATTAAAAATCGCAATAAGGAAAGATAGGCTTTTCAACACATAAAGAAATTAATAATAGATGGAAAGTTAATTCAATGATTCCTAAATATGTTAATTTAGTGCAATCTAAAGTTATTCATAATGGAAGTAAATCCTCTAATGCCAATTGGGGCAAAGATAAAAGTAGACAAGTCGAAAATAGAAAGTCTTCTACAAAATAAATTATTGGATGACTTACCTAATATTATAAATGGGGAAATTATAGATTATAAAATGACAGATGGTATGGATATTGGATATGTATTAAAAACTGATAATAATCTAAAAATATGGATTTTTAACACCGAAATAAATGAACAAACAAAACAAGAATATAAGATAAAAGATACTAGTAAATACAATAAGCCAAAAAATATTGATTTTACACAAGGAAAATATAAATTAGCTTACGAGATAAATGGGAATAGAAATATTAAAACGATAGCAAATCCATTAAATTTGATTAAATGGTTAATATTTGCGCTAAAAGATACTTTTTAACTACTTGTCAATTTGCCTTTTCAAGATTAGAAATAACATTTTGCCAATTTTAATTGTTTCTGTAAGTTCCCATCTTTCCAATCCCTTTTTATTTAGAAATTTACTTAGTTGAATAGCAGGATGCTCGGAACCTTCATTTTCTTGATATTGTTCGGGAAATTGATCTTTAAGAAAATCTGGGCTGAGTGAACCTTTAAGTTTTTCACTTGCGGCCTCAGGATTGCTAGCTTCTTCGTTTTTACTTGATGAATCATCTACATTCAGATGGACTACATGATATTCCCACTTCATAAATATTATTTAAGATAATGTTTATTATACCTAATTCAAAGATAAGGTATTTTCATATATACAGATTTCAAAAAAGTTAAACTACTGAAATCGAATCAAAAGAATATTAATATGTAGAAAATCGAATTAAATCATTGTGGAAGGATTTGACCCAGCGATTAATTATGGTCCAAATGATGCAGGGATATCAGCAATAACAATAATTTTAGGAATTATTGGTCTTATTGCTATTTCATGGATATTTGGAAAAATATATGGACAAGTAGCTAACCTTTTTGAGAACAAAAATAATAAAGGTTCATAAATAAACATCTATTTAATACATTTATATCTATAAAATAAAAAAATTTGAACGCTAATTATTTTTAATTGTCTACTAATTATATGTAGTTGTGAATTATTGCGAACTAAAATAACGAACCTATAAAAGATGTAGTATTTTTAGACTTATTCTATTAATCTTTACTTATGTTAGCTTCACTGATGGTTCATGATTGGGCGACGCCATTAAATCTATCGGCTCCAATCGCTGGAATACTCACTATAGGTGGCTTCATGGGGTACTACAGTTTATCTAGGAAATTTTAGAAAATCATACCTTAAGAGCAAAGAAAACATATTTATAACCTATAAATGAATAAGTTAAGCTGGAAAGAATTTGATGAATGTATTAATTCAATATATAAGAAATGCAAAAATAAAAAGTTTGAAGGAGTTTATGGATTTCCTAGGGGTGGACTATGTCTTGCCGTTACACTAAGTCATTCACTTGGAATACCTTTACTAGATAAACCTAAAAGTAATTGTCTAATAGTTGATGATATTTATGATACTGGACATACACTTGAGAAAATAAAACATATAGAAGGTGCAGAAACTCATGTATGGGTTAGCAAAAAAAAACCGACCTGGTGGAATTCTTATAAATATATCAAAGATAATGAATGGATTATTTTCCCATGGGAAAGTACTAATGCAGCTAATAAAGACAGAGATATATATTATAAATCTAGATCATAAGCAATTATCACCACATTAAATCATCAGATTTATCTAGTCTAAATGTCGAATTAATTGGTCTAAAACTCAGTAAAACATCTAATTTAGTAGCAAATTCATAAGTATCACCTTTTAATCCTAAATTAATATAATTATTACTTTTCTTTATTTTTTTTCTTAAGTTTAACAAGCCAATATATTTTTTCCAAAGATTTTTATTATTATAATTATATGCCCATAGATCAAAGATATCCTCTATAACATTAATGGGAATCTCAGAAGAATAACCTATATTAGAATTATCTAATTTATATTTATCATATTTCGAATCTAAACAAAGAATATCTAATGTTGAATTAATTGCTGCTTTAACTTCAATTGCTCCATCAAGACCAAATAATTCTTTTCTATAACACTCGAGTAATATACTAGGAAGTGAATTGTAAATATCATCATCCTCAGTAAAGTTAATGAGCCAAAAGCCTTTACTTTCACTCACACCTGATGCTAAATATAGATTGACTGATTTAGTCATTATGAAAGTCTATAGAAGCTTGGCATTAAATAGAACTTAGAAAAAGCTAATTTAATAAAAAGATATCTCAATATAAAATAATAATCTTTATGTACTTAAATTGAAAAAATTTTTTTTTATAGCAAAAATAAAAATAACTTCTCAAAAATATGAAAAAAGTATTCACAAGTACATCTAATGGTTATAGAAAAAGTCTTGGGCCAGGAATCCTTTTAGCTGCAGCATGCATAGGGGGATCTCACTTGATGTCATCAACCACAGCGGGAGCCAAATTTGGATTTTCGCTTATTGGACTTATTTTGTTAACAAATTTATTCAAATATCCATTTTTACTTGTAGGTACAAGATTTACAGCTGTTACAGGACTCTCGCTTTTAGAGGGATTTCAAAAACGTAATAAATTTTATTTGCCTATATATTTAATAGTTGGATTAATTACTGGTACATTTACTATTTCGGCCGTTAGTTTTGTTACAGGACTTCTTCTAAAAAATATAGTAATTTTTTCGTCCTTTCCTCCTTTAGATTTAGCGATAGGTATATTAATAGTATGTTCATTAATATTATTTATTGGTCAATATAAAGCCCTTGATAGGATATCCAAGATTCTTGTATTTTTACTTACATTATTAACATTTTTTGCTGTTATATCTTTACTAATAAAAGGACCTGCTGGAGATAGCAATCTTTCATTATTAAATAGTAACCCTTCTCCATGGACCCTCTCAAACTTAGGATTTTTAATTCCACTAATGGGTTGGATGCCTGGTCCAGTAGAACTTTGTATATGGCCATCACTATGGATGTTTTCAAGAGCTAAAGAGACAGCTCATACCGCTACCTTGAAAGAAGCAGAATTTGATTTCAATCTTGGATATTTCATCACTGTTATTACTGCAATATTCTTTCTAACTCTTGGTGCATTCACAATGTATGGCACTGGCGATGAGATGCTTACAGGCTCAGGTGTTAGTTTTGCTCAGAATTTAATACGTTTGTATACAGAATCTATTGGTGGATGGGCAAAGTGGATCATTGTTCCTGCAGCCTTTGCAGCAATGTTTAGCACCACGCTTACATGTCTAGACGCATATCCCAGAAGCATTTCTTCAGCTCATGGTTTGATAACACGCTCAGATAAGGGAAATAGCAATACTTTGCAAGAAAAGAAACGTCTAAAAAAATGGATTATATTTCATGTTTTTGCATCACTTTGTGCACTTTTGATTGCCAAATCTGGAGGAATTGGAGTTAAAGACTATGTATTTGGAGCTATGACGGGTAGCTTTTTGTCAGCTCCTCTGTTCGCCTGGATGGCTATGGATACAATGAATAGTTCATTAGTAAAAAGTCAATTTCGTTATGGCATTGTTCTAAAAACAATTTGTTGGTTTGGAATTTCATTCCTCACAATCTTTAGTTTATTATTCATATTTAATTCATTCTTTGGGATCGGACAATAAATCAAAATTTAGATTTCGTAAAAAATAAAAAAGAATTAACTTGAGGCAGAAGTATAGTGTTTAAGAGCAAATTTCCAGAAGAGTCTGCTAAAAATAAAAAATAAACTACTTAATATTAGGCCAAAGAATAAAATATTAAATTTAAGTTCCCCAAGAATTGCCTCAGCAGGAAAAGTGGTTAAAAAAGCTACTGGTAAAACCAAAGTAAATATGAATCTCAAAATAACAGGATAAGCTGAAATAGGGTATCTACCTGCAGCTAACAAAGCCCTAAGAACTTCTGTAGCATTCCATGTCTTAACAAACCAAATACTTGATGCAGCAATTAGGAACCAAACAGAATAAAGAATAATAAAACCAATCAATAAGGAAATAATGAATACAAATAATGAGTAACTTGAAAAAGTTGAACCTGATTGGATAGCCGCCCAAAAAACAATTGAAAGTCCTAAAATAATTTCAGGTAAACCTGCAAAAGAAAACTTTTTAACTGAAAGCCAAAATTGACTATCAATTGGTTTTAATAAAACATAATCGAGAGTACCCTCTCTAACGTAATTAACGATTTCGGTTAAATTTGGTCGTAAAAGAGCATTCGTTAAACCATCAAGAAATGTATAAACACCCTGAATAACTAAGGCTGATTCCCAAGTCCAATCTCCTAATTGCCTTCCTCCAGTAAAAAAAAGAGATAAGATAAATACACTTCCCAAAAGAGTTCCCACCATAGCTATCAACTCAATCAAAAAATTTAATTGATATTCAAGTTGAGAAGCAAATGCTGTAGACCAAAATAATCTAATAGTTTTAAAGTAACGATGCATATTAGGCTCCCATTGCTGTATATCTTTTTACACCAAGTTTCCAAAGAATATTTACTGAAGGGACCAATATTGAAATCCACAAAATCTGAGCTAAAAAGCCATTAAAAATATCAACTGGCATCCCTGATAAAATCTTTGCTGGAAAATTAATTAGATAGGGAAATGGTGTTAACATTGCTACTTTTAGAACGTTAGAAGGAAAGGCTGATAAAGGTACTAATAAACCAGAAAGAAAAAGATAAGGAACAAATATTAATCGCTCAAGAGCACTAGATTTTTCAGTCCAAAAGCAAAGTGCAGCGACTAAACTTTGAAGAAGGAAAGCGATAGTAAAAGCAAAGTGAGTTGATAAGTACGCCAAAAACAATTGAGATAGTGAGGGAAGCCAAAAAGATGATGGATTTAATATAAAAAAAGTAATAGCTATGGCTATTGCGAAAGGAAGTCTTGTTGCCTGCTCTGCCAAGTGAGCTGCTACATATCTCAAAAGAGGGTGCAAAGGCTGAAGTAGATATGGTGATAATCGACCAGAAAGAGAATCTTCCTCAAACGAAAAGACAACCCAAACAACTGAAAATTGCCTAACCAGAAAAGCACTTAAAAAATATCTTGCCAACCCTATATCGTTTAGACCAAATGAATTACCAACATCATTTTGACTCCAAAGAGAAAACATAATAAATGGTAGTACTCCAGATAAAGCCCACAAAGCTATTTCGATTCGATATTCCAACATGTATGCATATTGTGTTGTAAGTAAGGTCTTAATAACCTTGTAGGACAATCCAAATATTCTCAATTGACTTCACCTTTAATAAATAATTCACCTATTAATTGATCAATAGGAGGATCACTAATCTCTAAATCGATAATATCAAAATCAGTTAATAGATTGCTTACTACATCTGTCAATTTATCCCTTGAAACTAATAAACATACAAAACGATCATTTAAATCTTGAATCTCACCATATTTTTTAAATTGTTCACTTGCACATGGATTTTTCAATTCAACTTTTACCTCTCTTGAGGGTGATAATGAATTAGCCAGTGAATCAAGGTCACCATCATAAAAAAGCTTTCCTTTATGAATACAAATAACTCTTGGACATAATGCTGTTATGTCAGCCATGTAATGACTAGTTAATAAAATTGTCGCACCAGTTCTTTTGTTGTATTCAGATAAAAAACTACGAACTCTAGCTTGAGCATTTACATCTAGCCCAAGAGTAGGTTCATCTAGAAAAAGGACAGATGGTTTATGCAATAAGGAAGCAAGAATTTCAGATTTCATTCTTTGTCCTAACGACAACTTTCTTACAGGTCTTGTGAGTTCTTCTCCTAGTTCAAGCATCTCTGCCAATTCATTAATCCTTACTTTTGCTTCATGGTCAGACAAACCATATACAGCTGCGTTTACATACAAAGAGTCCATGGGAGGAAGGTCCCAAATCAACTGCTGCTTTTGCCCCATAACCAAAGTTATCTCCTTAAGAAAAGCCGTTTGCCTTCTTTGAGGAGAGAAACCACCAACATCAACAAACCCTGTCGATGGATGAATAAGACCACACATCATTTTCAATAATGTGGTCTTACCAGCTCCATTAGCCCCAAGAAATCCGACGACCTCTCCCGGTGAGATTTTAAAACTAATATCAGTAACGGCAGGGACGTCAGAAGTCTTTCGATCGAAAAAATGCTTAAGAGTACCCTTGAACCCAGGTTGTTTGTTTGCAACTCGATAATATTTACTCAGCTGATCTACAACGATCAAGTCACTAGAATTATTGTGCAATTAATTTTCAAATGCTTCAACATTAAGATAAAACATTTTTGCCTCGGTAGCAGATAAAATCAAATTAGTGAAAAATGTATAGGTTGTTAAAACTAAATGGAAGAACAAAAATATGTAATAGCCATAGCTCTTGCAGAGCAAAATAATAAAAGATTAATGCCTCTTGGAGGAAAAACTTTTTCTGGAGTTGATACTTTAAGCCAATCCTCTAAAAAAGAAGTCGAAAAGATAATTCTTGATTTATTACTAAGGATATTCCAAAGAACTACTGAAGGTAGTATTAAAATATCAAACGATGAAACTGGATTATTACTAGCAGAAATTAGTTTTGAAAATATGCATAATAATATTCCATTAATTAAATCAAATTGGATTAATAGTGGAGATACAGTTACTTTAATAGAAAAATTAAAATCAATATGTTCTAATCTTTGGAGTGTTAAATTCAAAAAACATGAAGGAATAATGTTTAATGACTTAAAGAATAAGAAACTATCCTGAAATCTTTGATTGAGCTTTCTCAGCCTTACGAATAATCTTCTGAGCCTCTTCGCGAGACATGCAAGACTCAGCTTTAGTTTGCAACTTTATAAGTTTCGCGTGCTGCTTCTCCAACTTCATAAAACAAATCTAAGAATTAAATAATTAATACAAACATAACATACTTCATTGATTTTGTAAACACAATAAGTCATTAAAAACCAATATTTACAATAATTCTAGTGATGTATTCTTTTATTTGAGATGTACCTATGAAGAACAGAAACATCTAATTCACCCAAACCAGCCTGCATTAATCTTTGCTCAATCTCTTTTACTTTAGAAGCTATTGGTAAATCAATATTTATAGATTTAGCCAAATCAGTGGCAATAGATAAATCCTTATGATGCAACTCTAATTTAAATCCCAATGGATGTTTATCAATCAACATTGCTTTAGATCTATTTTCTAATGGCCACGAATTCGCTGCTCCCACTTTTAAAGCAGCAACCACATCATCCATGGGCAAATCAAGCAATTTTCCTAATACCATTGCTTCGGCTACTGCTGCATAAGTTCCCGCAACTAATATTTGATTAAGAGCTTTAACTTGTTGACCTTTACCAACACCATTAAAGTAATTAATTGATTTGCCCAGGACTTCAAATATATGTTTAAAAGATAAACACTCTTTTTTGCTTGCACCAATAAACAAAGACAGTGAACCTTTATGAGCTCCCTCTGTCCCCCCTGAAACTGGACAGTCAACATAAAAGATATTTTTTTTGGCTAATCTCTTATGTATAGAAATAGATTTATTAGGACTTATTGTCGAGAAATCAATCACAAAAGATTTCGGCTTTAGTGAGTTTGCTACTCCATTATCACCAAATAGAACAGATTCAACGGCATTATCATCAGTAACGCAAATCAAGAGTCCATCGCAGTCAGTAACAGCCTCTATAGGGTCAACAAAATATTTTCTTTTGTCGTCCTTTTTTTGTTTATTTCTCTGAAATAAATTCAAATCATAACCATTATCAATAAGTCTTTCAGACATGGGTTCCCCAATAGATCCAAGACCAATAAAAGCTAATTTCATCAAAATCGGATTTTCATTCAAAACGAACTAAGAGTAATAAGTTCACCAAAGAGTTGAAGTATTACTATAAAAAATTAATATGCTGACAAAAGAAGAAAATATGATGCGATAATTTAATCATTGAATACTTAAGAAATTGACTGATTTAACAGATTCCAAGAATGCTACACATCATTGGTATCCATTCTTGAAGTATCAAGAGGAATGTGAAGCCGCTGGCAAGGAAGCTAGCGTAAATGATTGGATGAGAGCTTCAGGGCAACTACAAAACAGAATTGATTTTGAGGAAGCCAAGAAAGCAGCAGAAGCTGAGGCTCTTAAAGCGAAGGCTGAGGCTCCCAAAAAAGAGGCTTAAATAATTAATTTTCAAATAAGAAAAGAATATATATTTACCTCTTTAAATAATTAGAAAGATTACTTACAAATAATAAGCAAATCTTGTGAAGATCTATCAAGCTAGTTGCGTTAATGTGAGTCATTTTACTAAAGTTATTCAATTGAGGTCCTAGGAAATATCACGCCTAAGATCAAGACCATTTTTGATTCTTAAATAATGTCGGAGACCAAAACCCTAAATGTTCTTCTAGCCCCAGAAGGTCAATTACAGGGTAATGGACAATTAAGAGAATCCTTTCATGAGAGAAGGAGTCGAAAAGGTGAGGACTATCCTATGTGGTTCTTAAATTCTTCATTAGTTAACAAATTCAAAATCACTGAAGAGGAAGGTTATGAAGCAGTTATCGCGGAAGATTCAACAACGATTGCTTGGTTAAAACTACGATTTGGTGGAGAAAGATTAACCAAAACATTAAATATTGAAGAGCTTTGGCAACATGCAAGTCAGCCCCCTGAACCTCCAGAAAGAAGAGATATAACACCGCCGAAATAGATATTCAATGAAACCAATTCACCAGATAACTATTCATCATAAACAGGAGGGAAAAACATATACCTTTGATGTCCCTGAAGGTGAGTACATATTAAGAAATTTTGAATCAAAAGACGAACATGGACAAATTATCGGAGACACATTGCCATTCTCTTGCAGAAATGGATGTTGTTCAGAATGCGCAGTTAAAATAATTTCAGGAGAAATGGATCAACAAGCTTGTATTGGTCTATCAAAAGAGATGAGGGATAAGGGTTACGGTTTGTTATGCGTTTCAAAAGCTATTGGACCATTAGAATGCGTGACACAAGATGAGGACGAAGTATATAACGCTCAATTTGGTAAATATTTCAAAGGATTGGAAACACAAGCAGGAAATCCATTTGATATTTGATTTAACTAAATAGTTTTACTTATCTGTCCAAAAATTTAAAATATCTTGACCCGTAAAATTCACATTTTTATCATATCTCAATGCATTTGTCTTCTCCATTGGAAGCGCAAATTGCTTAAATATTAAAGTAGCAAATTTCACAAATTTAACTGGTTTTGTTAAACCTTTAGCACCTACAAATGCTCTGAAAGATTCAATAATTTTATTTCTCAAATCCCAAAATTTATTGTCATCAAGATTAAAAACCCAAGGGAAGGCATTCTTAGATGTGTGGTTTGTTCTTTTTATAACTTCCTCATCAAATTCCTTTGGATCAATACCAAGCAATTCATAAAACTCACCCCTTTCACAAACTGTCAAAGTGTGAGTAAGGAAAACACTCCACAAGAAGAAACGACTTAATAACTTGCCTCTAAATCCTTTGGTAATTCCGGGCCAACATCTCATCATCACTGTAAAACAATCACCATGTCTGTTCTCGTCTTGACACCATGGTTCAAAGAAATCAAAAAGAGGAGCAAAAGCCTGATCTGGATTAGCCTTAAGGTGCCTATCCATCAAAATGTATCTCCAATACCCAATTTTTTCTGAAAGATACACTGAATAAATTACCCAACTAATTGGGAACCAAGTCGCTGCTCTCTTTCCGCCTAAATGAGGCAGATCAACTTCAATCCCCTCTGCAACTAATGCTCTGCTAAGAAAACCTGCATGTCTGGCTTCGTCTCTAGCTAAAAACTGAAATAGTTTGCCAAGATCTCTATTTCCCTCTTTCTTTAAACGATTTGAAATCTCCTTAAAGAGTAGGAATCCAGAAAACTCTGATATTACTGATCTAACTAAATAACTCTCGTAAGTCTCTTTTGCCTTCTGAGGCAATTCTTGCAATCTATCTAGACTTGCCTTTCTATCAAAATGAGTACAGTTATAGTCTGCTTTCATTTCTGAGAGCATTGCTTCAAACTCTTCACGCGCATCAGTTAATTCTGTCTTAGCTGCTTTTTTAAACTCAGTTACGTAAAAACGAGGTGTTAAAAGGTTTTCATCTAAATGTGGCGGCAACTCATTAGTTCCGCGTGTATCGACTCTTAGTTTTGGTGAAGAAGCTGTTGCGGTCATCCCTAATCATCAATCAAGATCATAATTGTATGTCTTTATTAGTAAAAAAGGTGAATTTTTAATCAGGTAGTAATAGAGCTTTGCCTAGAAGAAATGAAAAGGAACTAAAAAAACGATTATAAAATATATATATTTAAGAGTTTAAATATATTAAATTCACAAATTAATATTATTTATAACAGAAATTTAAATACATTAAATTATAAAATTAGCGTATATTATGTTTAGGAATGAATATCTTGCAAAGCAGTAACTGATAGAACTTGATTTTGCAATGCCTCTATTCCTTTTACAGCGGCACTAGCTCCCTTTAAGGTTGTTAAAGTTGGGACAGAATAGTCAAGAGCTGCCTTTCTAAGATATTTATCATCATAAATTGCTTGGCGTCCAATAGGAGTATTTATTACCAATTGAACCTTCCCTGATCGAATCATATCCTCAATATTGGGTCTTCCTTCGTGAACCTTCAGAACCCTTTCTACCTTTAAATCAAATTTCTCAAGATAATCAGAAGTGCCAGATGTTGCCAAAACTGAAAATCCAAGTTCAATTAATTTTTTAGCTACAGGAATCAAAGCAGGTTTATCTCGATCATGAGTGGATAAGAAAACAAAACCGGAAGTTGGTAATCCTTCTCCGGCTGCGAGTTCAGATTTCGCATAAGCCATTCCAAAAGTATTTGCAGATCCCATCACCTCGCCAGTTGATCGCATTTCTGGTCCCAAAACACTATCCGAGCCAGGAAAACGTCTAAAAGGCATAACAGCCTCTTTTATTGCTTGAAGTGGTGGAATTGGTTCTTGATTTAATCCAATATCTTTTAATTTTTTACTTAAAAGTAATTGAGTTGCAATTTTGGCAAGAGGTATTCCTGTAGCTTTAGAAACGAAAGGAACTGTTCTTGAGGCCCTTGGATTTGCCTCAATAATGTAAACGACCTCATTTCCCTCATCATCTCTTTTGACCGCAAATTGAAGATTAATTAGACCAACCACATCAAGTTCAGTAGCTAATGACGTTGTCCAATGTTTAATTGTTTTAATTGACTCAGCAGATAGCGTTATGGAAGGAAGGCAACAGGCTGAATCACCAGAATGAATCCCTGCGGGCTCAATGTGCTCCATTAAGCCTCCTATTACTACATTTTTGCTTTCATCACATAAAGCATCAACATCGACTTCAATTGCATTCTCAAGATATTGATCAATAAGTATTGGATGATCTGGCTCAACATTTACAGCCTCGCTTATATATCTTTCCAACTCATCTTGCTCATAGACAATTTCCATAGCTCTACCGCCGAGAACATATGAAGGTCTAACAACCAATGGATACCCAACTTTATTAGCTACAGCCAATGATTCGTCAAAAGTTCTAGCAAGACCATTTTTTGGTTGCCTAATATCCAATCTCCTTAAAACTTTGTCAAATTGCTCTCTATCTTCAGCCAAATCAATTGACTTAGGGGATGTACCTAAAACTTTTGTTCTTAATTTTGAATTTTCCAATTTCTCCAACCAATTAACTATTGGTAATGATAGTTTTAAAGGAGTTTGCCCTCCAAATTGAACTACTATTCCATAAGGTTGCTCGAACTCAATAACATTTAGAACATCTTCTAGCGTAAGAGGTTCAAAATAAAGTATGTCGCTCGTGTCATAATCGGTAGAAACTGTTTCGGGGTTACTATTTATCATTATTGTTGTAAAATCTTCCTCTTGAGCTTGATAAGAAGCATGACAACAACAATAATCAAATTCAATACCTTGTCCAATCCGATTTGGACCTCCACCCAAAATCAAAATTTTATTTTTACTATCATTTTTAATTTCATTAAGATTAATTTTCTTGATTATATTTCCATCTTTATCAATCCTAAAAGCTGGTCTTTCATAAGTAGAATAATGATAAGGTGTATTTGAGGAAAATTCAGAAGCACATGTGTCAACTGTTTTAAAGACAGGTAATATATTTAATGAGGTTCTTCTAGATCTAATTGTTAATTCATCAGTATTGAGAGCAAATCCAATCTGTCGATCAGAAAATCCAAGTTGTTTTAGTTTAAATAAAAAATTATGCTCTAATTGATTTATATTTTCATACTTAAGTAATTTATCCTCTGCATTTACTATGTTCCTAAGTTTTGATAAGAACCAAGGGTCAATTTGAGAAAAAGAAAAAATTTCATTATCGCTACGTCCATTCTTCATTGCTAATCGGACATGCATTATTCTCTCTGGAGAAGGAGTCCTTAATAGTCTTTCTAATTCAATAGAAGATATATTCTGATCAACTCGATCACACCCCCAACCACTTAGTCCTGTTTCTAAAGATCGTATTGCCTTTTGAAAAGATTCTTCAAAACATCTTCCTATTGCCATAGCCTCACCAACTGACTTCATTGAAGTAGTGAGAATAGAAGAACTTCCTGAGAATTTTTCAAATGCAAAACGAGGTATTTTAGTAACTACATAATCAATTGCAGGTTCAAAACACGCAGGAGTCTTACCAGTAATATCGTTAATAATTTCATCTAATCTATAACCAACAGCCAAAAGAGCGGCAATCTTGGCAATAGGAAACCCTGTAGCTTTACTTGCCAAAGCTGATGATCTACTAACACGAGGATTCATCTCTATTACAATGATCTCACCATTAATGGGATTAATTGCAAATTGGATATTACTTCCTCCAGTTGCTACCCCAATTTCTCTAATTATTGAAATTGAATAGTCTCTTAAACGTTGATATTCTCTGTCAGTAAGAGTTTGCGCAGGAGCCACTGTGATGGAATCTCCAGTGTGAACTCCCATAGGATCAACATTTTCAATACTGCATATGATTACAACATTATCTGATAAATCTCTCATAACTTCTAATTCAAATTCTTTCCAACCTAAAAGAGATTTTTCGATAAGTATTTGAGAAACAGGACTAGCATCTAAGCCTGTTTTACATAATTCTAAAAATTCATCCTGGTTATAAGCAATTCCGCCTCCGCTCCCCCCTAAGGTGAAAGCAGGGCGAATAATTTTAGGGAATGAAGAAATTTCATTTCCAACTATTTCAGCTTCTTGAAGATTGGAGGCAATACCAGATGGACATACATCAACCCCAATATTATTCATCGCTATTTTAAATAAATTTCTATCCTCAGCCTTTTTAATTGCTTTAAGATCGGCACCAATTAATTCAATATTATATTTATCTAAAACCCCAGATTCTGCCAATTCCACTGAAATATTCAAAGCAGTTTGCCCACCCATTGTGGGTAAAAGAGCATCAGGTCTTTCTTTTTCAATAATTTGTTCAACGACTGAAGCCGTTAGAGGTTCAACGTAGGTCCTATTTGCTGTTTCAGGATCCGTCATTATTGAAGCTGGATTAGAATTAACTAAAATGACTTCAAAACCTTCGCTTCTTAACGCTTTGCATGCTTGGGTACCGGAATAATCAAACTCACAGGCCTGCCCAATAACAATTGGTCCAGACCCTAGTATCAAAATCCGACGTATATCTTTACGCCGTGGCATTTGAATTTCTTGTAAACTTCATTTATGTCACGCATTCTAGGTATCTGTTTATCATCTACTGTCTAGATCGGCAAACTACCATTAAAATTTAACTAACTTTCTGAATAAGAAACAAAGAGTATGAGCGAACTACAGCGCCTAAAAGGGCTGCTGCCACCTGAAAACCAAAGCTGGGTATTCATTGAAGCCGCAGCCGCAATAGATCCTCCACTTATCACTCTTGAAGAAATTGGGCGTGATGAAGTAGAGATTCAAATTGATCTTGAGCAATGGGACTATTTAGCTCAGGATCATAGAAATTTATTGTTTTGGCATGAGGTGGGACGCATTCAAAATGACACTATCCCAAGAGATGGATGGGAAATGGCTGCTCTTGCAATAGGTTTAGGCGGTGCAATTGGAGAATTATGGGTTCAAGATGGATTGCTACTTTTAATGGCACTTGGCTTGTCAGGCTTTGCTGGTTATCGGCTTTACTTAAAAAATAATTCTGAGAAACGATTACAAGATGCAATTTCCGCTGATGAGAGAGCTATTGATTTAGCATGCAGATTTGGATATAGCGTTCCAAATGCTTATAAAAGCCTTGGCGGTGCACTAAAAGATTTAGTAGAAAAATCTAGAAAGAAAAAAAAGCGTACATTTTATGAAGATAGATTAGAAGCACTCAGAAAGAGTGCTGAAAGAGCCCGCGCAGAAATGGCATCTCAAGAGGGATCTCAAAAATCAGTTACTAGTGAAAATGTATATGGATAGTAGTAATAGATTAGTTGAACTGGCAGCAGTTGCTTGCGACGATAGAAAAGCTGGAGATATAAAACTATTAAAAGTTGACGAAGTATCAAGTATTGCTGATTGGATATTAATTACTGAAGGACTTTCCGATGTTCAAGTAAGAGCAATAGTTAATAATGTAGAAAAAACAATAAGAGAAGAAGCAGATCTACTTCCTCTTCGAAAGGAAGGAATAAACGAGGCAAAATGGGCATTATTAGATTACGGAGATCTGATAATTAATGTATTTCAACCTAACGAAAGAAAGTTCTATGATTTAGAGTCATTTTGGAGTAATGGTACTATGCATAATTTAATAAATAATAAATTAATAGCTTTAAGGGATGAATAAAACGATATGCCCTGCCCCGTGCCTGCAAACCAAAGGCCCTTAAATGAATTTAATAGCATTAGAAATTCATGGATAATCTCCTGGCCCTTTCTAGAGAAAAATATTTTCTATAGGAAGTTAACAATTAGTTGGATATTTTTCACACCAGTTACTTTAACAATCTCCTATGGAAGTGATTACCTTAAAAATAATATTTATGAACTTTTAATTGTAAGCTTCACTGCATCTCTTGCTTTCCCTATATTATTACTAATTAGGCAATGGTTAAGTTGGGTTTACATATATAAACGCCTTAATTCTGAAAACATTGAATATGAAGAATCTGGTTGGTATGATGGACAGACATGGGAAAAGCCCGTTGATTGGAGAGTAAAAGATTTACTGATAGCACAACACCAAATCAAACCAATAATAAATCATTTAAAAGCAATAATATTAGTATTAATATCGGTTAATATATCATCATTAATATTTATACTTTTAGGAATGAATTAATAAATGAATTTACAAAACAAATTATCAAATCACAGCAAAAATTCATTGAAGGTTCTCGTTAAAAGAGGTTCAAGTGTTGAATCGATTCATAGAGCTCACGCTTCCATATGTGATACAAAAGGAAGGACATTAATGAAAGCTGGATCATGTGAATATGAAACTTTCATACGATCAGCATTAAAACCTTTTCAAGCATTGCCTTTCCTTACGAGTGGTGCTTCGGAAAAATATAATTTAGACAATAAGACATTAGCTCTGGCATGTGGCTCTCATAGTGGGTCGTCAGTTCAAGCCAGAACAGCATTTAAGCTCCTTTGGAATGCTGATATAGATATAAAAGAGCTTAAATGCCCAATCCCTGAAAATAGAGAAAGCAAACTACAACATAATTGTTCAGGAAAGCATTCAGCATTTCTTGCAACCTGTAAAAAAATGAACTGGGATCTAGATAGTTATTTAATGGGACATCATCCACTTCAGAGAGAAATTTTCAGAAGAGTTTCCGAGTTATTAAAAATACCAGCAGAAGAATTAATTGCCGAAAGAGATGACTGTGGTGCTCCAACATTACTTTTGCGTTTATCTCAAATGGCTGTTTTATATGCCCATTTATCAAGATCTGATCAACCTGAATTTGAAAAAATAACTCGTGCAATGACAAGTTACCCAGAGCTTGTGGCTGGGGAAGGATATTTTGATTCGGAATTAATAAAAAGAGGTCACAATCAAATTATTAGCAAAGGTGGCAGCGAAGGGATCCAATGTATTGGTCTCTTGGGGGAAGGTATTGGACTCTCAATAAAGGTTGAAGATGGATCGAAAAGAGCAAAGCACGCTGTAGCCATACACCTTCTTCGACAACTAGAATGGATCACTCCATCAGCAATCGAAGAATTAGATGAAATCATCCTTCAGAAAAAGCCAGGTATCTATATAGAAGTTGAAGGAGAATTGAAAGTCCCTTAACACAAACAAAGTAGTCAATAACCACACATAAAGATGTATGCTTTATGTGCTTCGCGGGGTAGAGCAGTCTGGTAGCTCGTCGGGCTCATAACCCGAAGGTCGGAAGTTCAAATCTTCCCCCCGCCACCAAATTCACAAAAGCCTGCAATAACAGGCTTTTTTTTTAACTATTCTTTTAGAGTGACTAAATATAAGTAATTAGTACGTTGTCTAAACAAAGATATAGTTAAAAACAAGGTAAGGACTCTTCCAAAAATTGGGTTGATAGATAATCAACGAAAATGATCATCTCGTCGGGCTCGAAACCCGAAGGTCAGAAAAAAATATTTAAATTTGGGCTAATGAAAATAGCGAATTAAAAGCAAAGCCAACCTGACATGAAAAATTTGTTGTATCTCTCAAAAAAACAGCAATAAACTTCTAGACGTTCTAGTTTTATATAATGAATCCGAAGTTTTTTTTAGTTCTATCAATTCCATTACTACATTCTGGTTGCTATCTTCCAACAACCACAAGAATAAATAGTAGATTAAATGTAGATAAAATGGCTAGTTTCATAGCTAACAAGACATGTAAAAACAAAACCAAGAGGCTTTTCGACAAAGAATCCTTCGACAAAGCCTTATTGATTTTTAGTAGAGAAAAAATTGCTAACAGAAGAATCAATAGAATCACACTTGTAAAAAAAGCTTGGCAAGCGTTAGAGAAATGTGGAGTTAATTTAAAAAATATAATTCTCGAATCTAATCAAATGAACTCACTAACTCATCCAATAAAAAAGATCGAGGGTACTATTTGGGCAAAACTTAGTTTGTATGGTCCGGATAGTTCGACTGGAAAGCATTCAATTTTGTATAAACATTGAAAACAACAACTCTATCTTCACTGACCTTTATAAATTTAGGTCTGAAAAAATTTAATAATCTGATTGAAAAAAAATCTTTTTGGTATTCATATATATTCTTTATAGGTTTTTTTGACTTAGCACTAGCACTGTATGAAACAAAAAACCCCGATAATATAATGAACGCTTTAAAATTAAATTTATATATTGGAGGTAACTTAATTATATTATTTACAGTATTCATCCTATTGATAATTAGAGGAAATCAAGAAATATTAGGTAAAAAATTACTAAATAATTTATGGAGGGTTTGGGCTGCAAATTTTATAGCTGGTTTCTGGATATTGTTAGGTACAATTTGCTTAGTGATCCCTGGAATTATACTTTATATAAGATATATCTATATAAACGAAATAATATTGTTTGAACAATCAACAATACCCAAAGCACTTTCAAAAAGTAGAGATTTGGTTAAATACAATGGAGGTAAAGTGATAAAAGCTTGCATAATTGTTTTCCTTATAAGCCTTTTTATTAGTTTTATTGCTTCCTTAATTCTTAGTTTAATAGATGAGAGTATTATGAATAGTTTCTTATTTAATTATCTTTCTTCTGTAATTGGTTCATTGATAGCAGTACTATTCACCACAATTGTTTATACAGGCTATCTAGATGCAGAAAGTCAATATACAAAAGAAAGCTAATTAATAATCAAGACGAAGAATATATAGAACAGAAAGAAAATGATGAATGGGAACCCGCCATTGGAATTAGAGAAGAAGATCGGAAAAATAATTTGAATTAAGCTATGGATGTATCAAGAGACAAAATCCACAATCAAGCCAATTGATTTTTTTCTATTTGAGTTTGTATATTTTCCATAATCATACCTAGCTAAAGTAGTCAGTCTATATAAGATAATATATGAAAGGTATACGGATTGAGAGAAAGTTGAAATTCAAGAAAACATTGCTATTAAGTGCAATCGTTACTTCTCCATTAATAGCTTTTGCTGATGTTAAGCAAAATTCAGCAGAAGAATCAGCAATATTTGCTCCAAATCAAAAGATTGAACAGAATTTGGTCGAAAAAGATTTGATTCATCTCCATAACGAAGGAGCTATTAGCACTAAAGATGCAGAAAGATTGATTAATAAGATTTCAGAAGAACCAACAAGAATTAAAAATTCAAGCTCAAAAAATAATTCTAAAAATATTCAAAATACAAATTCAGAAAATACACCTAAAATAAATATAGAGTTATTTGAATCAGACTCATTATTTAAATTAAATTTAATCAATGTTAATAGAATTATTAGATCAGAAATCAGCAAAAACAATTCAGGTTGGCAAATTATCATGCAATTCCCTGAAAATAAAGAGTTAAATACATCAGAATTTCCAATAAATTCATATGACGCCTTAGACTTTAAAATCACTAAATTTAATGAGAAAACGTATTTATTAAATATTATTGACAATAAAAATTATATAAGTAAAAAGCCAATAATAAACAAAAGCAAAAACAAAAATATTAGTATACATATTCCTATTAAATCAAAGAGAAATAGTGAATTTAGTTTCCCATTCCTTGAAAGATTTAGAAAAAAGAATGATGTTTATAACAATAAAAATACTGCTGTTGCTCCACCTTTAGGTGACATAGCATCTGGAAGTGTTGTTCTCAAGAACAGAGGATTTATTAAATTAGATGGCCCTAATGTTTCTTTAACACTAAATAACTCCTCAGCAAAAAATGCATTAATGAGGTTAACAAGGTTAGGAGGATATGGTTTAGTTCTTGCAAATGAACCTACTAATTTACAATCTAATTCAACAAGTTCATCAGGAGAACTTAATGATGGTCCATACATAACTTTATCCTTTGTGAATGAAGATTATTCAATTGCTTTTAATAGCATCCTTTTAGCATCAGGATTACAAGCGAAGAAAAATGATAATCTAATTATTGTCGGGAAAAATGTTTTAGGCAAAAGTTTTGGTCCTAAATTATCCAAAGTTTATAGACTCAATCAATCTTCAGCCGCATCTGCAGCTGACTATTTAGCTACACTAGGTGCCTCAATTAGCAAGGTCGATACAGTAACGACAAGTACAAGTGGTGGAGCTAGCGAAAATAGTGCCCCTATAAAGTTTATTGATAGTTATTCTGCGACAACAGGTCCTTTAATTGGTCTAACAGGAACTACAGATTCTAGACTACAAACTATCACATTAGTTGGCTCATCTGAGCTTATAACAATAGCAGAAAAGTATCTAAAACAATTAGATTTAAGACAAAGACAAGTTGCTCTTTCAGTCAAAATCTTAAATGTAGATTTAAGTAATGATGATTCACTTTCAAATGATTCTGCATTTAGAAGTGGTAGTACTTTTATCGTTAGTGAAAAAGGAAAACTATTTACTGCATTTGGTAATTTCATCCCACCAGCATTGAGTACAACTAAGCCTCAGGAAGAAAGAACATACTCTCAACAATCATCAATAGAAAATGGGATCGAAGATGGTAAGAGTACATCCACTACATCTGATACAAGTACGATTGCAAACACATTAACTACTAGCCTTATACCAAATCCAGGATGGCAATATACTGCAAATGAATTATATAATTTTTTAGTTGCCCAAATCACATCCAACAAAACAAAAGTTTTAGCAAACCCAACACTAATTTTAAGCGAAAGCTCAGAGAAAATTGAAGGTGGCGCAGAAATAGTAGGAGATATGAACAGCGGCCAGGCAACTATTGGAAGACCCTTTGCAAATGAATCATTTGTAACTGTTGGTAAAAATGTAATTACTGATTATAAAACCAGTCAAAGTGATGAGGGAGGCAAAACTACATGTGAAGCTGTATTTTCAACTGCTGGTCTAACTTTTGGAGCTAGAGTAAATAAAATAGATGATAATGGTTTTGTCACGTTTTCACTAAGCCCTGAATTAACACAGGTATCACAAATTGTTGATATTCCGAATTGTGGGCCAATTAATATTTTAAGCGTTAAACGCTTAGACACAGGAACATTAAGGGTTAAAGATTCTCAGACATTAATATTAACGGGAGTTATTTCTAATTCAGATAGTGAAACTATAACAAAAACGCCTATACTTGGTGACATTCCTATTCTTGGTAGACTTTTCAAATCTACAGCAGGAAGCAAAACAAAAAGTGAACTAATTATACTTGTAACTCCAAAGATAATTGATGATGGTTATCCTGAAAATCAAACTAAAATGGGAATAGGGATTAATCCTACGAGCGATGAATCCATGAGAATTATAGAAGAAAGCTTATGATTATCCAAAACAATTATCAAATTGATTTACTTAAAAATCGAAGAGAACATAGCAACAGTAAAGTATTAACATTTTCAAAAATAAAACAGCTTAAAAAGAGAGGTTTTTTATATGGACTATTAATTAGCTGTTTAGGATTTTCTATATGTGCATGGACTTCATTTCAAACTTTTAGAAAAATAAAATATAAAGAGCAATTGATTATTGAAGCAAACGAATATCAATTATTAAAAACAAAATATAACTCTATTAAAGCCAATCTTAAATCTATTTATCAAGTAAATAATAAAATTGCCCAAGGTGTTTTAGGAACAAAGTCTGGATCTGCATTATTATTAGAGCTAAGAGAGAAACTTCCTGTAACAATTCAGCTAATTACAATAAAATCAAAAGGTAAGGATCTAACTTTAGAAGGAAGAGCTGATCAGCCAAATGCTTTAAGCTCAATAAATTCTCTAGAGTTACAACTTTCAGATTCATTCTTGATCGAAGATAAATCTGTTTTTTTATCAAACGCCTGGGAAACAAAGAATCAAGATAAAAGTCATCTTAACTTTACATTAAGCTCAAAATTCTCTATTCCAAGCTCTAAAGAATTACTAGCTAATTATCAAAGACTTGGTTCATTTGGACTTTATGAAAGAGTAAATCTATTAAAGAAAGAAGGGTTAATCAAATGACTAATTTATCTTCAAAAGGCAATAAAAAGAGAATAATCACACCAGAGAATTCATTATTATTCTTACCTGTAATTGTAGGAGTATTAATTCTCACTGCGTTATTAGCATTTGTATTTCGACCGTTAACAAAAAAATTGTCTAATGAGGAATCACAAATACAAGTCTTAAAAGATAAAATTTTATACATTCCTGTTTATAAAAAATATATAAATGATCTCACAATAAGTACGAACAAAGCGCAAAAACAGCAAGAAAGATTAGTTCAAATCACTTCTGATCCAGAACAATTAAATACTATACTTTCAGAAATCAATAGAATCTCAACTGATAATCAAATAGAAATTATAACTGTTAAACCAAATCAAATAAAAAAATATACTGAATCTAATAATAAAGCATCAGATAATTCAACTAATAATAATTTATTGCTTGATGATCCTTTTCTATTGCCATCAATTGAAAAACATCAATTTCAAATAACTCTTAAAGGTGAATTTAATAGTTTACTAAGTTTCCTAAAAGAAATAGAACTGCTTCAAGCTATTGCAATTACAGATAATATTGAAATCAAATCTAATGAGATCAACACCAATAAAGACAAATTAAACTTAACAATGAGCTTTAATCTTACTACATACGCTAAAATCAAAAGTAAAACATTTGAATCTAAGCCATAAAAAATACCAATAAAAAATAAATGTTATTCTTTTATGTTGGATTAGGATTAGCAATGATGACTACAGTTGTATCAATTTTTGAAACATCTACTACTATAAATAAAAACCAACATACAATTAAATCTAAAGCAATTGATTCAGATAAGCTTATTATTCAGAGACAAAATGACAAGGAATTTCTCAAATTACTAAAAGATATAAAAGGAATATCGTTAGGTTCTGGAGATCTAATTTGCCAAAATATTAAAAATGGTTTTGTAGACGAGTTAAATACTAACTATTCTATTCTTTCTAAATACAGCCATTTAAATAGTTACAATTCAGGAATTCCTTCTTATTCGACTCATGTAAGATTTAAAAATAGTTGTAATTTAATAAATAACTATCATAGAGTTATAATTTCGCCAAGTCTCCTGGAAAGTAATACTTATAACTTATATTCATGCATAATTGATGTAGAGCCTAAATGCCCTTTCGAAGGAGTGAATTAAAAAGATATGATAGAATCTTTTGTAGGGTTAATGATTTCAGCAATGGCAATATCAAGTCTAATGCTTTCGATTCAATCCATGGAAAAATCATATCGTAATGCGGGGAAACATTCTCTTACACAAAATGAGCATAAAATAATTAATTCTGCGGGACTAAATACTACATCAAATATAGATCTCATAAAAGATGATATAGATAATCTTCCTCAATCATTTTAAAATATTGTTATTTATAAAGCCTACTAGAAGTAATAATAAGATTGATTTAATGAAAGACCAAAGTGGCATGTCTTTGGTTGAAATTATAATTTCAATGACTTTGTTAAGTCTTTTCTTTACTACATATAGTGGGTTTGTTGAGATAAGCTCCAGGTTTAATAACAAAGAAAAAACTGATCTAAACAATTCTAATGGTCTTCTTATTGACCATCACTATCTCTTTATCACACTAGAAAAATATTCAGATTTTTTATCTCAAGCTGGAATAACTCTGAATGATATTAATACTATAAAAGAGAAACAAATAGGTACACTTCCAAAAGGTTGTAGCCTCTCTCCCCATATTGATTGGGAACTCCCACTAGAGCAAAAGCCCATAACAGGAAGCAACTGGAAGCCTTCAAATGCCGGTTATGCAATATGCTTAAAATCTAGTTCTATTAATGAAAGTTCTTTATCAGATTTGGTATCTAAATCAAAAGGTATTAGCTCAAATGCACAGCCAGGTTTATATTTCTTGTTAGCATTACCAAATGAAGTCACAATTGATCAATTGCCAATAAGGAAATTGTTTTGCAGGCCTCAACCTTTTTGCTAAATCAACATGGTACAAACCCCATCAGCAAATGATACTTTTTTTGGTTTAGATATTTCTGATACTAAAAAATCATTTTTCTCGTTTAGAAGAAAAATCTCTAAAAGATATTTATTAATCGAATTTGGAATTGATTCTCTAACTTATGGAGAAGCAAGGGTTGTCAAAGATCAAGTCTTTTATTCCAAAATTAATCGCATAGCACTTGACAAATCAGCGATAGAAAGAGGTACTCCAACAGATACACAATCTATGGCCTCATTTCTTACTCAGATAATTGAAGAAGATCAAATATGGGCTCATCGTGTAGGAATCACTCTTCCACCACAGGCTGCAATTTCTAGAATTATATATCTTCCCGAGCATCTTAACTATCAAGAAGCAATAGAGTATGTAAGCAATCCATCTTCCTCAGGTTTTCAGTTCCCAATTTCAATAGAAAATACTGATTTTGATATTATTCCACTAAACAATATTACAAGGAAAAACAAAAAAAAGGCATATTTTCTGAATAGTGTTCCAAAGAAGTTGATTGATAATGTTATCAAAACATTATCAGAAGCAAACTTAGAATTACATACATTGGATATTTCATATTCCTCTCTACAAAGAATTGCTAATACATCAATTAATCAACCAATAAAGGATCAAGTTCTAGTCCTAATAGAATTATCATTAGAGTGCACTCATTTTTATATAATAGGTTTGAATGGTCCTATATATGTTTCTTCGCTTGCAGCAATCAAGGCTTTCGAGGTAAAAGATAATTACGAAGGAGATCAATCAATAGAAGAATATACAATAAATAGTGAAGATTATTTAGAAATTTCAGAAATAGATCTTAAAATATTATTTTCCGAAATTAATAATGAATTAGATCAATTTAAAAAAGAATTTAACTTAGAAATATGTGAAATTATATTATCAGGAGTAAATAGTAGTCATCCTGGAATAAAGGAATTATTTAAAAATCGTTTCAACATAAATACTTCTATATTACGTTCAAAATCATCAAAGTATATAGGAAATATAAATCTCTCAAAACCTATAGTCATGCAAGATTTGAATCGATTAATAGGCCTAGGACTAAGTATGGTTGAATCAGAAAAGATTTCTACTGCTGATCTAGATGATAATTTACAAATAACTAAAAAAGAAATGAATATAAATGAAAACAAAAAAGATTTAAAAACACAAAAAAAACATACAAGTGATTTACAAGATAAAAAGAAAGCTACAAATGAAAAAGATTCTATGAATGAATTAGTTACAAAAAAAAGCGAATTCAAAATAGAAGATTCAAAAACTCAAAATATTTCATTTGACGAATTCCTAAAACAAAACGATGAAGATTCAAAAAGTAAAGATAATAAATCTAATCTCATATTAAAATCTAATAACATTTCAAATAATTCTATTCCAATTAATGTAGATGAAAAAGATATTTCCATACCAGGTTTTGATAAAGATTTAAAAAATACTACATCAGAACAAATTTCTAAAAATAATACTGAAAATAATAATATGATTGATGATGAATTGAATTTAAAATCAAGCGAAAAAACTTCTCAAAACAAAGATTCATTTCTTGATTTTGATACAGATTTAAAAAATACTACATCAGATCAAATTTCTAAAAATAATACTGAAAATAATAATATGATTGATGATGAATTGAATTTAAAATCAAGCGAAAAAACTTCTCAAAACAAAGATTCATTTCTTGATTTTGACACAGATTTAAAAAATACTACATCAGATCAAATTTCTAAAAATAATACTGAAAATAATTATATGATTGATGATGAATTGAATTTAAAATCAAGTGAAAAAACTTCTCAAAACAAAGATTCATTTCTTGATTTTGACACAGATTTAAAAAATACTACATCAGAACAAATTTCTAAAAATAATACTGAAAATAATAATATGATTGATGATGAATTGAATTTAAAATCAAGCGAAAAAACTTCTCAAAACAAAGATTCATTTCTTGATTTTGATACAGATTTGGAAAATACTACTTCTGAGCAAGAATCCAAAAATAAAGACACAATAGAGAAGTATTCAAGCCAAGAAAAAGCCTCTAAAGATATAAAAGAAAATAATGATTTTGGAGATGATTTTAATATGCCCAAAAATTAATTAATCAACCCATAACATTAATTATTTTAAACATTGGTAAATATAAAGCTACAACAATAGTGCCAACGATACCAGCAACGACCATTATGACCATTGGTTCCATCGCCTGAGTTAATGAAGAGACTGCCTCTTCAACTTCTCTTTTATAAAAATTAGCCAAGTTTTCTGTCATAAATCCCAATTTACCTGTTTCTTCTCCAATCTTTAGCATTGATTTAACTAATTTCGGGAAAACATTATAACTATCAATTGATGATGAAAGTTCTTGTCCTTCTTTTACCTTTTGAATAGCTATTGAAAGACATCTTTTAACGCGATCATTACCACTTGCCGAAATACATCTGTCAATTGCTTCAACTAATGGAATACCAGAATCAATGAGAGTGGAAAGTGTATCACATAAGGATGCGACTTCAGATCTTAAAAGAAGAGAACCAAAGAGCGGAATCTTTAATGTAAGGCTATCAATTCGAAATCTTCCAGACTTCGTTGCATAATATTTTTTATAAATATAACTTATAATTATAACTATAATAGGTGTAAATATAAAAAATTGCAATGAAGTAACTACCCTAGAAAGGGTGAGCATAAACTCAGTTAATGCAGGTAATTCAGCACCCATATCTTTAAACATTTTATCAAATGTTGGAACAATAAATATCAACAAACCTAGGCTAACAGTTATTGCTAATACAAGAATTATCACTGGATAAGTAAGTGCTCCTTGTATTTGAGATTTAATCTTTGCTTGTTGTTCAATCAAAGAGGCTATACGATCAAGAACTTTATCAAGAATTCCACCCGCCTCACCAGCCTCAATCAAACCGACTGTAATCGGAGCAAACACCTTAGGATATTTTTTTAGACAATTTGATAATTCCTCACCAGATTGTAATCTTGCCGAAATCTGTATTTGAATTAAAGCAAACTTCTGATTTTTAGTGTTTTCGGCCAAAAGTTCTAAGCCCTGAGCCAAAGGAACTCCGCTTTGAATAATTACTGCAAGTTGCCTAAAAAAAATAAGTAAATCTTTCTGAGGAACTGTAACTTTGTTTGATGAAAATTGAATGTTAGGATTAACTTTTAATATTGAACCTTTATCTTTAGGTGCAACTTTATAAGTCTGTTTTCCATAGGAAGGCATAATTAATTAGCTTTGAATTAATGCTTTAGGATTTGATGCTTTACCTAAACCTTCTTCAAGTGAGATCTTATTCTTATCTATTAATTCCTGAAGACATTGTTCTAAAGTGTTCATACCATCATTGCTACCAGTTTGTAATTGAGAATAAATCTGACTTACTTTTCTTTCTCGAATCAGATTAGCTATTGCTGGCGTATTAATAAGTAACTCATAAGCTAAAGATCTTTTCCCTGCTTTATTTTTGCAAAGAGTTTGTGACATTATTCCTGCAAGAGATGTAGAGACCTGCAATCTTGCTTGTTCTTGTTGATCAGCAGGAAAAACATCAACAATCCTCTCAACAGTTTTAGCAGCAGAGGATGTATGAAGGGTTCCCAACACTAAATGACCTGTTTCCGCCGCTGTGATTGCTAGCTGTATAGTTTCTAAATCTCTCATTTCGCCTATATAAATTATATCTGGATCTTCTCGTAATGCTGCCTTCAGAGCCGAACTAAAACTTTTGGTATCTCGTTTTACTTCTCTTTGATGAATGATGGAATTTTGAGTGTGATTAAATTCAAATTCAATAGGATCTTCAATAGTAAGTATGTGTCTTTTTTGTGTCTCAAGAATACAGTTAATAAATGCAGCAAGAGTAGTTGACTTTCCTGAACCTGTAGGACCAGTGCAAAGAACTAAACCTCTATGTTTATTTGTTAGTTCTATAAATGGTTTTGGTAATCCTAAGTCCTGCCATTTCGGAAGATTATCCGGAAGGATTCTTAATGTTAAACATCTTTTTTCATTAGCAACATAGGCATTGATTCTAATTCTTGAAAGTCCCTCCAAACCTATGGAAGTATCTAAATCACCAGATTTATTAAATTGATCTAATTTTTCATTATCTAGGATCTCTCCAAGAAGAATATCCATATCCTTCTTGTGCAAAATTTTATCTATTAATTGGATATCAGAATTAACTCTAATAGCGATGGGTGATTCTTCTTCAAGATGAATATCAGATGAATCTAGATTTAATGCGTATTGAACTATTTTCCTTATTACTGACATAACAAAAATCTTGAAATACCTTAAATTTATTTCTTAATTATGATCATCATTACAAATTTTACTTAATTCTGAAACAGTTGTAAGTTTCTTTTCTATAAGTTTTACAGCATAAGCTTTTAAACTCAACATACCCTCTGAAATAGCAATCTCCTCGATTTCTTGGGTTGAGAGTTGTTTTTTAATTGCATTTGAGATTGATCTTGTAACTTTTAATAATTCATAAGTGCCTACACGTCCTTTATAGCCAGTACCAAGACACCTATTACAAAGAATTCCCTCCTTTTTTCTTTGAATCTTTTCATCTGCAGTCAAGCAAGAAGCAACTCTTACAGATGTTCCCCTTCTCAAACCAGTAAATTCAGCTTCTGCGTCAGACAATGGTCTCTCGACGCTGCAACTTGGGCAGACTTTTCTTAAAAGTCTTTGAGCAAGTATTCCTCTTAATGAAGCAGTTAATTTATAAGGAGGGACCTCCATATCTAGTAATCTTGTAAGGGAGGTTGAAGCACTATTTGCGTGCAATGTTGTAAAAACCAAATGACCTGTTTCCGCTGCATCCATAGATGACTCTGCGGTTTCAGGATCTCTAGTTTCACCTATAAGAATCACATCAGGGTCCTGACGAAGAAAAGTTCTCAATAAATTTGCAAATGTCTGACCTTTTGCTCGGAGAACAGGAAATTGCTGAATATCTCCACCCATATCATATTCAATAGGATCTTCTGCCGTAACTATATTTAATTCACCATTATCCTTTTCTCTCAAAGCAGAGGCTAATGTAGTTGACTTACCTGATCCTGTTGGACCAGAAACAATAACAATTCCATTAGCTTGGTTAATTATTTTTCTAAACTTATATCTAACATCTTCATTTTCTATAAGTGTATCCAGATTAAGAACATTAGTATCGTTATTTAAATATCTAAGAACCATTTTTTCACCATATTTTGATGGCGCTGTTGAACATCTAAAATCAAGGGAATTGTTCTCATATGTTCTTCTAATTTTTCCATCTTGAGAGGCTCTTTTTTCAGCAATATCCATTTTGGCCATATTTTTCAAACAGGCAGTTAATTTAAGTCCAGGAAGTTTTGGCATGGTTACATAATTTTGAAGAACTCCATCTCTCCGAAGCCTTATCTTTATTAGTTTTTCATGAGGTTCTATATGAATATCAGATGCTCCTTTTTTACAGGAATCAATTAAAACTGTAGCCGCAGCTCTTTGTATTTTATTACCAAGCATTTCGGTTGATAAATCAATTTCTTCAACAGCAACTTCCTCCTCATCACTATCATCAAAATCAAATCCGGCTACAGATTCAGATCCGTCATCTTCTGAAGCTTCAAGTAATGACTTAATTACATCATCTTCTGAAAAATCATAATTTTCTATACCTTCACTATTAAATATCCTTTCGTTTGAAGCTTGATCTAGAAGAGACTGAATTTCGTCAGGGGGGATTTCTATAAATACACAGTCAAAGCCATTATTAGAAAGACGTTGCTTAATTGTATTACCAATAGTTCCAAGATATGAGATATTACCTACTGCAATAGTTATAACTTGTTTTTTTGGAGGTAAACTTGGTTCAATTTTCAAGGGAATAACTACATTTTCCCGACACCATTGAAGGGATAAATGTTTATCAATAAGAGATCTAATTGTGCTTATTTGATATGTATTACTCATAGGATCTCAACTACCCATGCAAGCGAAGAAGGCAGGGCAAAAAGGATGTGATTTTCGTATTCCGACCGCACAAAAAATTTCAATAAGACCTCGTTGGGCAGGGGGCATTTTATCTAAACATTCTTCAGTTGTTGGTCCAGATCCGCCACCTGATCCGCCTCCACCAGATCCTCCACCTGAAGAGAAACAAGGTCCTGAGTTGTAAGCGCTTTCACTCTCTGTATAAGCCTTATTACACATCCAATAGGTTGTACCGCAAGGGGCTGGTCCTGTAAGACCATGCTGATCAGGTCCCCACTTGCCTGAATATCCGCTTTCAGCTTTTGCATCTATATTATTTTGACAAATTTTGGACTTATTCTCGTTTTGACAGGCTGTCATATCAGTTTCATTTAACTTATCAACTCCTTCACAAAAATAAAATGTTTTACCTGGACACTCCGTAAAACTATTTACAATGCCTTCTGTTGGTGGATCTAAGTCTTTTTGAGAAAGAACTTTAGCAGTACAAGCTGCTCCTAGTTTAGCTTCAATTGCAGCATTAACTGCTGATTGAGAACCAAAAATAGTTCCTTCAAAAGAGTAAGTAGCTAAATTACATTTATTCTCACTTGTGTTCCATCTATATTTAGGGTTACCGTCAGTAGTTGTTCCTTGGGGCGGACCATTCAACCAATTATAAAAATCATCTGTACATTTTTTTTTCTCAGCAGCTAGAGCTGCTGCGGCTGCCCAAGCGGCTTTTTGTTCTTCACTTGCACCACAATTGGGTCCTGCCCAACGTTTACATCTAACTAAACTCGATTGATCATCTGCAGGAGTTGCTATTTTAGTTACTTGACTATCAGCGGTGATTTGATAGCCCATTTCAAAAAGTACATCTTCATTATCATCTATTGGAGTTATAAAAAACTCAGCACATTTATCTTTCGATGCTTTAATTTTATAACCAGAGGATTCAAGTCTATTGTTATCTATAATTTCAGACGGTGGAGCTACTGTTGTTGGATCTGTTCCTGCTCTAGTTGATTGAAGACATTCAACTAAAGAATTACTCAAAAGTGTGGATGCCTGATCTATTTTTGAAAGTTTAAGCCACCTAGTGATATTTCCAATTCCAAATGATCCTAAGACTCCTAGGATTAGCACTACTACTGTTAACTCTATCAAAGTAAAACCTTCATTTGTTTTTAATATTTGAAGGCTTTTACTATGATTTTTCATAAAAACTAATTCAAGTCTTTATTGTATTTGAGTTAATACAGTTAATACTTATTACCAAGTAGTACCTGTATCACATCCTCTACCATCTAATGCAGCACTACTTGCCTGTGCAGTACATACTTTCTTTGCAGTTTTCGTGTTGTAATAAAAACTTGGATACTCAGCAGTATTGTCTGATACGAATCCAATGATTTTATTATTTGCACAAGTAAAAGTACCTCCAGGAGCCACGTATGTTCCCGAGCTGGATACACCGCCAGTAGCATCATGAGCATCATGATAAAAGCCAGCAGAAGCTGTTTTAGCTTTTTGGTAACCCTGAAGATCAGGAATATTGATAGTACCTGATCCATCTTCGGCTAATTTTACGGCACATTCTTTTGCCATCGTTGCAAGTGTATTAGACGCCGCCGATGCACGGGCTTTCATACTTATATTTGTAAATTGAGGTATTGCAATTGCAGATAAAACAGCCAAAACTGCAACCACAACAACAAGTTCAATCAAAGAAAAACCTTCTTGGCCTGGTTTTTGTGCAAGAACCTTTTTAACCTCAGGTTGTGATAAAAAACTACTTAAAAGTGTCATTAGATAATTAATCTATATCTAGTTTTTATATCTTATATATTTTATTAAATTTAGACAAGTATTATTTAATATTTTATGTTTCGAAGCCTTTTTAAGGCTTTTGACTTGGGAAAAGATCAATCAATACTGAACTATTTTGGAAAGTCAAAGTCAACGCTTGATTATCCAAATCTATATTTGCAACAAACCATCCAGGTGGAAGGAGATTAGTACTTTCACCTCCTACATCCCCTTCTTTAACTATTCCAGTCTTATTCTTGAATGAAACAAAAGCATTAGGCCTCTCACTTGATGAAATGTATCCATGATATTTGAACGTTTCTGGTATTGAAAGTTGACTACCTTGTAGAGAAGGTGGAAGGAAGGGATCATTTCTCCCATAGCTAATGTTTTTGATCTTTTGTTCAGTTGAAAGCAATTTTATTAATTGTGGATTTTCATTATCTTCAGGAATAGAAGCAAATTCCTCTGGGTAAATGGGTGGTGTAATAATCTCAGCAATATTATTTTGATTAGAAGAACAGGAACTTAAAAGAGGACATAAGAACAAAACGACCAAGCCTTTTAGATCAAATATATTTTTTTTTGCACGCTCATTAAAAACCATTAGTTAAATTTTGCTATCATGTAAAACTATTATTAATATAATAATACTTTTAAACTAAAAATAATAATAATCATCATTTTATTGGATGAGGTTTAATAATTAGAGATATTTCCACCAAAACATATCTCCTAAGACTGCAAACCAAAACTGAGGTCCAAAATACCAAACCAAAAAAATCGAAAAACATATAAAAGGACCAAACGGTATGTATTCGCCTCTTTTAATTAATCTCAATACAAATCCAAAGGCCACAAAAACAGCACTAACAAGAAAAGATAAAGTAATAGCAACTTCCAATCCTTCTAACCCAAGCCATACTCCGCTCATTGCAAAAAGCTTAGCATCACCACCACCTAGCGCAGGTTTTTTAATTAGTAATTTGACTATATAGCTAAAACATAAGAACCCAAAATATGCTAATAAATATGCAAGTACATGTTCTAGAAAAATTTTATTGGGTGAATTATTAATAAAAAAGTCATAGTAAAATATAATAACTAAACCAATAAAAGATCCTGAATAAGTAATTGAATTTGGAAGTATCATATTATCTATATCAATAAAAGAAAGTGTAATAAGGTATGAAACTAATATCCATCCAGAAACCACAACAAATAAATTCGGTGAAAAGTTATCAATCCAACCTCTACTATTGATTGAAAGAAGAAATAGAATAGATGTAATTAACTCAATTAAAGGATATCTTTTACTAATATCATATGTACAGTATCGACATTTTCCTCTTAATAAGATCCAACTAATAACTGGAATCAAATCAAATGCATTGAGTTTTGTTTTACATTTAGGACAGTGACTTCTAGTGCTTACAAATGACTTTCTTTTTGGCAACCGATATATGACAACATTCAAGAAGCTTCCAACACAGGCTCCTAAGATAATTACTTGAAAAGTAAAAGGAGACATTTTATTTTTGACCAACAAAAATATTATAACTGTTTACGATTAATTTATAATAAAATTCATACATTAGATCTTGCTATTATTATCCATAAGTAATTAAGAGAAAAAAAAATTTTATTTATTGTAAATGGTAGATATATTAATAATGGGGTATCTAATAGAAGGAATAAAGAGTTAAACTTTCTAATCCTAATAACTGAATTTATTATAAGTATAGTAATGCTAAAATTAATAAGGAGAATGAATAAGATACTTGCAATAACATAACTATTATCAAAAGAAAGGAATGGTAAAATTAAAACTTGATATAAAATAAATATATACGACCACAAAATTGAATACCAGGCATTTAAGATTTTAAATCCAAAAATACTACGTCCTTGTGAATGTTTAAGCATATAAAATCAATATCAAGTTTCAATGAGATTAATTGTAGCCATTGGGATTTTTCTTTTGCCAATTCCAACCATCCAAACAAATCTGCTCTAATGATCTTTTAGGTTTCCAACCTAATAATTTTTTTGCTTTTGAAATATCAGCATAACATTTAGCCACATCACCATCTCTTCTATCTTTAACCAAAAATGGAATATCAAGACCGGTAGACAACTCAAATTGACTGACGATCTGAAATACAGAATATCCTATCCCAGATCCTAAATTAATAAATTCAAAGCATGATTCCTTAGAGTTTAAATAATCTATAGCGTCTAAATGCCCTTCCGATAAATCCATTATATGGATATAATCTCGGACACCAGAACCATCTGTAGTAGCCCAATCATCTCCAAAAATATTTAAATGATTTCTTCTTCCTATAGCAACTTGAGTTATATAAGGAAATAAATTGTTTGGAATACCAATTGGATCTTCTCCTAGCAAGCCAGATGAGTGGGCTCCAACAGGATTAAAGTACCGTAAGGAACAAACTTTCCATGATTTCATATTAGACTTATACAAATCATAAAGCATATTTTCAATTGCAACTTTGGTTTTACCATAGGGATTAATTGGTGAAATCTTATGATCTTCAGTAATAGGAGCGGAATCGGTTAAACCATAGATAGTGGCACTACTGCTAAAAACGATTGAGAAACATTCATGTTCATTCATAGTAGACAATAGATTTTGTGTGCCACAAACATTTACATTCCAATAATGAAGTGGGTCAATAAAAGATTGGGAAACAGATTTTAAACCAGCTAGATGTATAACAGATTGAATGGGATTAAATTCTTTAGCAGAATCATCAAAAATTCTATCAAGAGTTTTTTTATCTCTAATATCACCATTGATTATTTTAAAACTATGATTTATATTTTTATTATCTAAATAGGTTTTTATAGCCTTAATTACATTTGTTGAACTATTAACGAAAGAATCTAGTATCAAAACATCATATCCTCTCTCAATAAGTAACAAAGCTATATGAGAACCAATGAAACCTGAACCGCCAGTTAAAAGAACCCTCATAATACGAATATATAATTAGGAAACAAACGCCCTTCGACGCTAGCTATAAAAGTTAAGTAGGCTTTCTTAGTAATTCTAAATCACAGATTAGCATTTGATTCACAGTTATTGAATCATACAAAATCTTAGTTGAAAGTCTCTATGAATGTTTTTTTGATATTGCAAGAGGTTTTTCTTATTTTATACATATTCAAAATTACTATAATAGCATAAAACATTTTTCGCTCCTTTAGCTAGAATTTATTATTTAAAAACTTTGATAAGCTAAATCAATACGGTTAAGGTTCAAATCACAGAGGATTCTAACTATAGTAAGATTAAAAATCTATTAACCAAAAACTATAAGTGAAAAAAGACAATCTAAAGAGAATCATCCACCAGTTTGAAACCTTGATAGAAGAATTAAAAAGTGAAGTTTACTCAGATAAAGATTCATATGTTCATCCCTGGGATGAACATATGAAAAACACACCTAGAATAATCAATAGTGAAGACGATGATGGATATACCGACTAGCCAATAGAAATTGTCTTACTGAAAGTAAAACAAATCTAAAGAATAATTTATCTTCTCTTTTTTAGTAGATTTACCTATTGCTATAAAACCGTATTAAACGCAAATTATGAGTAAAAGATCTTGTTAATGGCACCTTTACCTCAACTTGTAAAAGCCACCCCACAGGGAGGCACTATTCATAAATATCAACTTTCGGGCGGAAAAACTGCTTTCATGAGATACCTAGGCTGCTACCTTGGTACATGTAAATTCTGTAATGACATAGAAGAGGCAACAGAATTTGTATCAAGCATAGAGGTTTCTCCCAAAACCCTTTAAAAATAGAGATTCCTAGAAGCTAATAATCACTTACAGGGATTGAATTTAACGGCAAAAAAACGTTGAAGTTTTTTTATGTAAATTAAATCGATACTCGAAGGCATTAGGTGCTATTTTTTTTGAGTCTTTAAGCATATAAGGAGAATACTCTTTTAATGAGTCAATTTTTATCTCACTAAAAGATCTGCTTCGTTATGAAAGAAGAAAAAGGAAAAGATAATAATTCATTTGAATATGAGACTAATAATCTCATTAGATCTAATTTTAATGAGAATGAAAATATAAAAGATATAGAGAATAGTCCTCCCAAACCCTCCAATCAATTAACTAATGGATTGTTAGGTTGGTATTCAGTATCGAGTAGCGATTCAATAAAGGAAGGAAAACTTAATCACTTCACGATTTATAATGAGCCACTTGTTTTGTATCGTGATAGAGAAGGTATCGTTAGATGTGTAAAAGATGTATGTCCTCATAGAGGAGCTTCATTTTTAGGCGGTGAAGTTATAAATGGACAACTTGTTTGTCCTTATCATGGTGCAAGGTTCTCATCTCAAGGTAGTTGCACAAATTTAGATAGAATAACTTGTCAACATATTATTGATTCTAATTACGATAACTATGCAAAAAGCATAAAGCTTTTTCAATATCCATGTGTAGAGAAAGAAGGCTATATCTATATTTACTATACTGGAAAACCTCTTGCTAACATTGAAGACTTTGAAATAAAATCTTCTATCAATAGTCTTCTTCCTGATTCCTATGGATTTCCATCTTTAGAATATGAATATGAAGAAGTTTATGTAGATTTCAAAGCAGATTGGGCCAGAATTATTGAAAATCACCTAGATATATTACATGTATTCTGGATGCACGGTGACACTATCCCAGATAAGAATGTAAACAGAGAAACGATAACTAGTTTCAATCAGAAAATAAAAAGAGATAATAGACAAATAGAAAGCATATATTCATATAAAACAAATGGTCAAGATGAGTTTATTAGAATAAAATTCGTACCTCCAGGAAGAATTTTTATATACAAAGGCTCACCTGAAAGTACAAGATATATTCAGGTTCTTGATCATATTCCACTTGGAAATAATAAAGCAAGAGTGATAGTAAGACATTATAGGAAGTTCTTAAAAAACAAGCTATTCACAAACTTAGTTGTATTTAGTAATCTACAAAAACGGACATTTTATAAGATATTTACAGAAGATTATTTAGTATTAAAAACTCAAACATTTAATGAGCAGATGGGTTATATACAAAAAGATAATGTAAAACTATTAGGCGAAGATAAAATGGTTCAATATTACTGGGATTGGCTACAAAATGCATTAAATAAAGAAAAGCCATGGGACTTACATCCAACTGATTCTTTGACTAACTCAGTTCATGAAGATAGAGGAATGCAGTATCCACCAGAAAATCCTAATATGGCCATGAAAAATAATAGAAAGATAATGATAAAACTTTTAACTAGATTGTTGTTCCCAATAAGTTTAATTCTTCTATTAATATAGTTTAAATTTAAGTAATTCTACAAATGAGAATTGAATTTAAATAACTTCTAATGGAATGGGCAAGTTTAAAAAATATAAATGTATATTTTGATCAAAAACATATCCTATCAAATATAAATATAAATCTTAATTATGGAGAGAATACACTGATATTAGGACCGAACGGATCTGGCAAATCAACATTTTTAAAGTTACTTAATCGATCAATTTATCCAATAAATTCAGATAAAAGTTCATTTAAATTATTCAACAATGAAAATATAAATATTTGGGATTTAAGGAAAAAGATCGGATTTGTATTTAAAGAAATGGAGCAAAGGGTCAATAATGGAGTAAATCTATATGATGTAATTACATCAGGCTTTTTTGGTACATTTAACTCTAGATATTCTAAATTACTTTCTAAAAGAGACAAAGTAAAAACCAACGATCTAATTAATAAATGGGGACTAAATGAAATTAAAAATAATAAATTTAATACATTATCTGATGGACAAAAAAGAAGGGCTTTGCTTGCTAGAGCTATGGTTTACGAACCACATATACTAGTACTTGATGAGCCGTTTTCTAATTTAGATTTAAAATCAAATTTTATTTTAACTCAAAATCTAAATAAATTAATTGACAAATCTGTAAACATACTTTATGTCACACATAATTTAGAATCTATTTTACCTAAGACTAATAGAGTCATCTTAATAAAAGAAGGAAAAATAATAAAGCATGGTACCCCAAATAAAATATTAAATTCTGAAACACTTAGCGATCTTTTTAATATCTCAATTAATGTAATAGAACAAGAGGGGTACTGGAGAGTTATACCAATTAATAATTAAATAATAACAACTAAGAAGGCAACGAATAATATACAAATAAAGAGAAAAAACTTGTTATTTAATGAAAAATTATTATAGTTACTTGTTCTCTTATTTCCTCGTCTGCTAACCCCGAAAGGGGTTCCACATGAATTACATACTAATCTTCCAGACAATGCACGATCAGCTCTCAGATTAGGGCTTCCACAAACCAAGCATTTATTATGAATCATAAGGATTTAATTAATTCAAAAAATCATCTAAAAATGATAATGGTGCACTCATTTTGCTTGCATATCCTAAAAGGCTTTCAGAAATAAATTCATATAAGACCTCATCTTTCTCATTTAATAGTAATGTTGCACCTCTTTGCGTGAGGTACGCAGGATCAGGAACATAGGTATTCCAATTCGAAAGAATTTCAACCATATTAATAAGTCTCCTAGTAGCAAGCTCAAAAGGGCGTAAATTTTGTTTTTTTGAAAAAATATCAAACATATTTCCTTTCATCGATAAAAAAGGACCTAATTTTATTTGATCATCAAAAGAAAATAAACTCTTTGCGTTTTTATCGCCCAAATAACCTCTTAAAACTTCATTGATCGTACCTCTGGAATTTATACCTGTGCACATAATCAATAAATTAATAATTGCTGGCATTGGTGAGACAAATCCAGCATTAAGATTAAGTTTTTTATGTAGGTCAGCATTCCTCACGGCAAAAACTTTTTGATGATCAATCTTGTTGAACTTACAAAAACATTCTTTAGATTTTTCACTACCAATTCCTATTAATATCCAATCAACCGAATGCTTAGCCAACCTATTTGATTGAGCAGATAATTGTTGTGAGTATTCAAAACTATCAAAATCAGCGAAAGAACCCAATAAAACTATTAGGGTCTTCCTCTTTTCTTCAAAAACAATCCCTTCCCCAAGAAACTCATTAATTGTATTTTTATAATTCATTAATTAATTTAGCTTTGTTTTCAAAATAACAAAGGTCAAAGGTATAAGCGCTTTTCATCGTCTTATAGAATGAAATATCTTAGTCACACTAGGCACTTTAAGTATTAAATCCACCTATATCACGTAGATCATATTTAGTAGCAGATGATCATGAAATATGTACAAAACCTACAATTTCAATAAGCAATGTGAAGGGATATGGAACTTATAGAGCTCTAAATATATCCTCTTACTGTTCTTTGTTTATTTCTCGTGCAGACCTACGGGAACCCCAACGTTACCTATGACTGGTACGCGGGTAATTCAGGAACGACCAATCGCTCCGGAAAATTCATAGCTGCGCATGCTGCCCATGCTGGTTTGATGATGTTCTGGGCTGGTGCGTTCACTTTATTTGAGCTAGCTCGTTATGACTCATCCGTTGCGATGGGTAATCAAAACTTGATCTGCTTGCCTCACCTTGCACAACTTGGAATAGGTGGAATCGAAAACGGAGTAATAACTGAACCTTATGGTTGCACAGTTATTGCTGTACTTCACCTTATTTTCTCTGGTGTACTTGGTGCTGGTGGAATTCTTCACTCAACAAGATATGACGGCGATTTAGGAAACTATCCTGATGGAAGTCGTCCTAAAAAGTTTGACTTCGAGTGGGATGATCCAGACAAACTTACATTTATTCTTGGTCACCATCTTATTTTCCTAGGTTTGGCAAACATTCAATTCGTTGAATGGGCTCAATATCATGGTATTTGGGATACTGCATTAGGAGCTACTCGTACAGTTTCTTACAACCTAGATTTAGGAATGATTTGGAATCACCAAGCTGATTTCCTTCAGATTTCTAGTTTGGAAGATGTTATGGGCGGTCATGCTTTCTTAGCATTCTTCCAAATCATTGGTGGTGCATTCCACATCATCACTAAGCAATTTGGTGAGTACACAGAATTCAAAGGTAAAGGACTTCTTTCAGCTGAAGCTGTTCTTTCATACTCACTAGCTGGTGTTGGCTATTGTGCACTTGTTGCAGCTTTCTGGAGTTCAACAAACACAACTGTTTATTCAACCGAATTTTTTGGAGATGTACTTCAACTGAAGTTTGATTTCGCTCCTTATTTTGTTGATACTGACGCTTCACTTGCTACTGGCGCTCATACAGCTAGAGCCTGGTTGGCAAATGTTCACTTCTATCTTGGCTTCTTCTTCATTCAGGGACATCTCTGGCATGCACTAAGAGCTATGGGATTTGACTTCAGACGCGTAGGTAAAGCGTTCGACAATATGGAAAACGCAAAAATCACTAACGGTTAATTATTAATTTAATTTCCCAAATACATTAGTGAAAAAAAGGCCCGCTTGCGGGCCTTTTTTAATGTCTTCCGATAGCAGAAAAAATACAAACCTGAAACAGTAATGTCACAATTAACTAACTCAAAGTAAAAAAAAAACGGCCAAACATTGCCATCTGATGTGACTTTTTATACATAGCGCGTAAAAAGTCTCAAGAGCTTGTTGCTATTGAGAATCGGTTGCAAAAAGCTCTGATTTTTGTGTAAATTAGAAATCCATCAAGCTCCGTTAGAAAATTAATGAGCTTTAGAAGTTATACAGAGACACCCTCTTCAGCTGTTCGAATGGCAACGGGGCAATCGGTGCTGATAGATCCTTCTTCCAGGAGAGGAGATACTTGCTTGGAAGTTTTAGATGGCATAGCTCGCGTTTATTGCCCTTGTGAAGAAACAGAAGGGATGACATTAGCTTTTTTGCAATCTGGCGATCAATTAAGAACAGACCGTCTGTGCAGTCAAGGTGTATGCGTAGAAGCTTTAACCCCTCTTTGCTTTGTAAGCGATGCTGAAACATCAATTGAGGCAGGAGGCTATGACGCTGTAAACGAATGGACGCTTCAGCTACTTAGGATTAGACATTTAGGTAATGCCGAACAAAGACTCCAAGCTCTATTCGCTTTATTAGTTAATCGACTTGGAAGAAGATGTGGTGATTGGTGCCAATTACCATTCAGGCTCACTCATGAAAGAATTGGAGAGTTAATTGGATCAACAAGGGTTACTTCTACTCGTTTAATTTCAAGGCTGAGAACAGCAGATTTACTAAAAGCGCCATCAGGTGATCCAACTCTAAGCCTCTCGCCAGAGTTCATTGAGTCATCACCATTAACTGCTTTATAAATAATGAATCAAAATATAATTTCCTATTCCGAATCTATTGTTTTGTCACTATGCAAAGAGATAGAGTTTATAAAGATAAGAACCAGAAATATCAATAGCTCACTTCGGAATTGTCAAAATAAATCTCTATCAAAAAGATTAAAACTAGAACTAGATAGGTTAAATAAAAATAGACTAAAAATATTAACAATATCTGAAAGGATGTTCAATAAAAATTCTCAAGATTTATCATTAGAGTTTCTATTAGAAATAACTAAAAGATCTACTTCTTTTCAACAAATATAAGTTTAACGAAAGATATATTTAATTTATATTTAATTCATTATCAATAATGAGCAACGCGGAGGGGTCATTATTAGCAAATTTGACTTTACCAAGTAAATAAGCCATTTCATCTTCAGATTTAATTTGCTCATCTATAACAGGATCAAGGAATACCGTAGTACGGGTATCATTTGATCTCTCTGCCAATGAATAGAGTTGTTGTACCGAGGTTGTTACGTCAGCCTCCATTTGAAAAGATAAAGTTACTAATTCCAGGACAGTCTTCCAATCTTGTATGGGTTTAGTTACTTCTTCAAGTTCAACAGTTAGACCTCGAGCAATTATATATTTCGCGAAGTTAAATCCATGCTCTTGCTCAGATAAAGACTCTTTCTTGAAGAATGAGGAAAATCCTCTTAGTTCTCTTTCTAGGAACCAAAGGGACATAGCTAAATATTGCGCACTTGAAACCCTTTCAAGAGAAGTATGTTGATAAAGAGCTTCAAGAAGATCAACATCCATGGGCTGTGCAATTGCACGGCCTGAAGGACCCACATTAAGACCTATTGAACTGGATGTAGCTGATTGCATAACAAAAAAAAGCTAGGTAAAAGAACGCAAAAACTAATTTTTTGTTCAATCAAATGATAACTGTTTTTGTATCATTTTGTTGTTATTAAATTAAAAATTAAAATTTATTTATTTGATAATGAATCTCAATTGCGTCAAAAAATTCAAATATAATATAATTATGGCTTTAGACTATTTAGAAATTAGATTTAATATTTTCTGGTAGAACTAAAAAGCTTTTTTCATTAATTGTTTCAACTTTGCATGTATCTCCAATAGATAATTGTGTATCCAAGCTCATCTCGGATCTTAACTTTAGCCCATCATTTATTACAGTGTAGACATAATGATTAATTCGATATTCCTTTGAAACCACAGTAAAGAGCTCATCTGAACAAGCTTTGATTCGAATGGCGTTTTTATCAAACATACAAACTGATTTTGATGATATCGACGTATTGCTAGGTAAATTTAATTTACCAATACATGTCGAGTAATAATCATTAATGTATCGAATAGGCAAAATATTTTTTTGAAGCACAAATTGACCTACAAAATCATTTGATGGGTTTGAAACCATCTCAAAAGGAGTTGAGTATTGCTGAATTTCCCCTTTTCTTAATACAGCAACCCGATCACAAATGGCTAGTGCTTCTTGAGGGTCATGAGTTACTAAAATTGCAGATGCCGAACAAGATTTCAAAACGGAAGAAAGTTCGGACCTTAATCTAGATCTAACCTCAACATCGAGAGAACAAAAGGGTTCATCCAACAAAACCAAGGAAGTGCCTGGGGCCAGGGCACGAGCCAATGCAACTCTTTGACTCTGTCCGCCAGAAAGTTCGTGAGGAAATCTATTTTTAAACTCATAAATATCCAATAAATTTAATAGCCAGCTTGCTCTTTTTATAGATTGTTCTTTCTTCTTTATGCCAAAGCAAACATTATCCCAAACATTTAAATGAGGGAAAAGAGCATAGTCCTGAAAAACCATACCTATTTTCCTTCGTTCAGGAGAGAGAAGATAATGATTATCTGAGATTATTTGCCCATTTTTTTTTATTAATCCGCGTTTAGGCTTTTCAAAACCTGCTATTAATCTTAGAAGGGTAGTTTTCCCACAACCCGAAGGGCCTAACAAACCAACTAATTCTCCAGGTCTTAGAGAGAAATTAATATCTTTTAGAACCCAATTATTAGTTTTATTAGGTTTAAACTCATGCCATAAATTTTGAATTTCTAGTTCAGTATTCACCAAAACTATTTTTGTTTATTCTATTCAATAGAAATCCATTAAAAACAAACTAACTACAAAAGGAAAAATCTATGAGCAAAAATTACAGATACTCGTATAAAATGATACAAGCAATTTTTAGTCAAAACATCTAGGTTCAAAACTAAGGAATTTTATCTAGGAAACTTTCGAAAAAATTTTATTCATCCTGCAATGAAAAAAGATGAAAGGGTAAAAATAATAATTAAGAGACTTGAAGAAATATATCCAGAAACACCGATACCCTTAGAACATAAAAATGATTTTACGTTGCTCGTAGCAGTTGTATTAAGTGCACAATCTACGGATAAGAAAGTCAATGAATTAACTAAAGAACTTTTCAAAGTTGCTCCCTCAGCAGAGAAAATGTATAAATTAGGTGAGCAAAAAATATTTAATTACATAAAACAACTTGGACTTGCAAAAACTAAAGCAAAAAATACTTATAATTTATCAAAGATTATTTATAATAAATTCGATAATATAGTTCCAAATTCCTTTCAGGAACTAGAGTCACTTCCTGGGGTTGGCCATAAGACAGCAAGTGTTGTTATGTCACAAGCATTTGGTGTCCCATCATTTCCTGTCGATACACATATACATAGATTAGCGCAGAGATGGGGATTAACTTCAGGTAAAAATGTTATACAAACGGAAAAGGATCTAAAAAGATTATTTCCAAAGGATCTTTGGAATAAGTTACATTTACAAATTATTTTTTATGGAAGAGAATATTGCTCAGCGAGAGGATGTAACGGTACAATCTGTAACTTGTGCAAGGAACTTTACCCTAATCGGAAGAAACCAATTATTTGTATAAGGGCTTAATAATTATCTATTAATTTTATTATCTCAACAAAAAGGACTATTTCTTGCTAGAAACATATCAAAGGAATTTAATTCTAATGAAACTAGCCATAACAGGAGCTTCTGGGAAAACAGGTTTTCGAGTAGCAGAGGAAGCGAAATCAGCTGGATATGAGGTGAGATTGATAGTTAGATCACAGTCTGAAATTCCTGAATCTATAAAAGGTTGTGAAAGGTACGTTTTGTCAGACACTAATGGAACCACACTTGATTATGCATTACAAGGTTGTGAGGTCCTAGTTATAGCAACAGGTGCGAGGCCATCTATCGATTTAACAGGTCCCGCAAAAGTAGATTATTTAAATATCAAAAAACAAATTGAAAGCTGTAAGAGACAAAAGTTAAATAGGGTTGTTCTTGTTAGTTCACTTTGTGCAGGGAAATTCATACACCCTTTAAATTTATTTGGTCTTATACTTATTTGGAAAAGATTAGGCGAGAGATCTCTGCAAAAAAGTGGTCTAGATTGGACTGTCATACGTCCTGGAGGTTTGAATGAGAATGAGACTAATTTAAAAAATCAGAACATTTTGTTTTCTGCTGAAAAAACTCAAGAAGAAGGCTCGATCCCCAGAAGACTGGTTGCAAAAGCCTGTATAGAAGCTTTAAAAACAAAAGATTCGATCGGAAGAATCATCGAAATTACTAGTAGCGAAGAGAATCCGAAAACAAATATGAGTAAGGCAATAAAGGCGTTTAGTATTTGACTATAAAAACTTCAATTCACTATGAACACCAACGCTAAAATTGACGCGTTGCAGCTAATGCTTACTGATTTAAGAACAAGAAACGAATCAATAAGACATAAAGCTGCATTTAGAGGATGCCAACCAGAATTCCAATCATTAGTTACGAGACTTATTGATCAATTAGAAACTCAATTGAGTGAAGAGAAACAAATTCACAGAGAAAAATTAAATTCCAATTCATGAAAAAAAGAAAGTCTTAACCCAATTCCAAGCAAGCCAAACCATATACATCATTCATAGAAACTGGTGGCTGAGAACCTCTATACATTCTGAAAGTTTCAGATTCTGATGTGAAACCTAGTTTTTTAAAAACTCCAGAAGCTGACTTATTTAGGCCAGGAGCATCGATAATTATCAATCCAGGATGGCTATCAATTAATTTTTTCAATAAAATTTTTAAAAGCTTTGGAGTATCGGCCATCAAAGGGCCAATTCTCCATCCATCTCCGTTTTCTAAAAGACATGGTCTTATTCGCCCAAAGCCATGACATCGGTTTTTTTTATCAATAACTGCTATTACCTTTCCAGCGGGATGATTCAGCCAATCCGATAAGAAATGAGGTCTAGGAGTAGTTTCTCTTTTTTCGTCAAATCTTTCTACTGCATCTTTAGGTATTGAGGAGCCTTCAACAAAGCTGAAATTATCTAAATCATCATTCTTAGAATTTTCCTCAAGTAATTTCCCATCACCCAACCATTGCCATCTAGTTGTTTTCGAGGAAATCTTAAAACCCCATTTTGAGTAATCAATTATTCTCTCTGGAGCAGCCTCTAAACCAACACATGGTAAATCGCTTAAATGACTCAAAGCCTTTTTCCAAAGCTGAAGGCCAAAACCTCTACCTCTATACTTCTCAATTACTAAAAATAATCCAAGAAATCCGTATTGTTGATTATATCGAACACCAGCAATACAGCCGATAGGATTTTCATTCAACCAACCAACCCAAAGTCCCTGTTTGTCTGTATTTTTATATATCCCTAAATCACCCACTCCTGGAGCAAATCCTTCTTTTCTAGATATTTCAGTAACAAAATCAACATCTGCATCACTTAGAGGTTTAATAGATAAAAAATCATTCATAAATTATATTTTATAATAAAAATAAATCTAATAAAAATAAATTATAAATCTATATATATGAGCAAAAAAAAACATCCGACAGATAATATAAATAAATAAGGTTTCTTTGATATAGTAATCAAATATTAAGAAAAAAATTTTAATATTCTATAGATTGAATAACAAAATGGCGTAAATTAATTGTAAACAGATCGTCAAGAAATCAGCTCCAACAATTTACCTTTAGCAGCTAGATTTGAAAGCTCATAATAACCGCCAATAAATTTATTATTTATAAATATTTGTGGGAATGTAGAAATAGAAGTTATATGATTAATTTTATTAAAGTCTTCATCATTAGTAATTATATAAGAATTATATTCTACATGTAAAGAATCAAGAAGTTTAAGAGCTCTTTTAGACCAAGAACAATCAGGCAGAATATAAACATCAACAATTGAAGGAATATTTCTTAAGCTGTCAATTGATGTCTTCTTAAGATTGGGAATAACGCCAATCAAGATATCTAAAGATTTGAGCACAATTGTTCCAGGAAGCAGATGTCCGCCGAGTACACTGCAATTTTCATCAGAAGTACTTATGTGAAGATGAGACTCGGTTGATCTTACATAACCACTTAAAGTTATTATCTCTAATTTCTTTTCAAAAATTACCGGCTTATCTTTTAAAGGGCATTTAAACGAAACTTTTGAGAGGTCGCCAACAGCGCTTATTAAAAATGATGTAGAGTTATGATCTCTATGCAACTCATTTAAAGAATTATATACATCTACTCCTGTAGAGAAATTATAAAAGAAATATTCCATAATATTAAAGTTATTAGTAATTAAAGTATTTAAACTATTCTTGATCTAATTTTCTTACGATAAATGCCATTATACCTAATGATAAGAAAAACATAAAAATGAGAAATGCAGTCATGATTTTACTCTTTTAATTCTTGGTATAATATAATAGGTTATATATAGGCTATAATTAAAGTTAAAGATTTTAAACATACCTAAACTTAATATTAAAAATAAAATGAACAAAAAAACAAAGAATTTAAAAAGTTTTTTTTCTTGGCCAAGAATTATAAATGGACTAACTATTTCAAGGATAATACTTGGATTACCAATAATTATTTCACTTAAAAATGGCAATAATGATGTTTTTATTTTTCTAATTCTTATAGCAGGTCTTACTGATTTTCTTGACGGTTATTTTGCACGTAAATATGATCATAAATCTGTTTTTGGTGCGAAGTTAGATCCTCTAGCAGATAAGATACTTCTAATTGGTCCAATGATTTGGTTGGTTCATGAGAATCTAGTACCCTTATGGACTATTTGGTTAATAATATCGAGAGAACTATTAATAACTAGTTGGCGTTCTGATAAAATCTCAGGTATTCCAGCCTCAATTCAAGGCAAATATAAAACTACATTCCAATTTGCCAGTATAATTCTATTATTATGGCCCAAAAATTGGGGTACAAATTATACCATTTACATTATTAATAAAATAGGTTATATATCATTCTGGATAGCATTATTTCTTACTTTAAGTTCAGCAATAAAATATATATTTAATCAAAAAGAAGATCATCAGAACTAAAATCAACTTTTTCATGATTAGCTAATAGATAATCATTCTTATAGCTATCAGTTAAACCATTTAATAAATCGAATTTAGGCTCCCAAGATAAATCTTTTTTTATTTTAGAAGTGTCAGTAAAGAAATTAGTTAATCTTAGAGGGAAAAGTTTTCTGGCCTTAGGATCAAGTTTCGTAGGATCAAAAGAACGTAAACTAAAATCATTGATTTTATTTCCAGTAGCTAAAATTGCTGTTTCAATTAAGCCTTTAAAAGTTACTGCCTTACTTCCTGAACAATTATAAATTTGATTAATCGATTTATCTGTTTCAAGAGATTTTGAAATAGCCTCGGCCAAATCACAAACATGTCCCAATTGCGTGATGATTTGACCATCAAAAGGAACAGGAATAGATCGGCCATTAATTATACGATCAAAAAACCATTTTTCAATAGGATTGTAGTTACCTGGGCCATAAATATAGGTCGGACGAAAACTAGTAAAAGGAATACCTTCAGACATTAGCCAGGACTCTGTTTTTGCTTTGCCTATATGACGGCTTTCAAGATCTATTTGACTTTCTTCACTAACAGGCAAAAATTGAGTATTTTCATATACGCCTGCAGAACTTATATAGATAAATCTAAAACTAGGAAGACCTGAGAATTCAAGAAGTCTTTGCGTATCTTCCAATTTGCGTCCAGAGCTATCAACAATAAGATCAAATGAGTGATCAGAAATTTTTTTTAGATCTTCATCATTTGACCTGTCTCCCTTTAGGTGAGTTATATTTTTTGGTACTGGTAATTTTCCACGTGTAAATACAAATATCTCATGTCCTTTTGATAGAAAGCTCGAAACAAGAGCTTTTCCTACAAACCTCGTGCCGCCGTAAAAAAGAACTTTCAAGATACTTTATTAAAAAAATTATATTAAAGCCTATAGATAATCTCCTAGAGCTACATAAATGATGTTAGATGAATAGTAATAATTTTTTTCTTGATGGAAATCATACCTGCAATAGATCTACTGAATGGTAAATGTGTTCGTTTAAATCAAGGAAATTACAATGAAGTTACTAAGTTCAATAGTGATCCTGTAAAACAAGCTCAGACTTGGGAAAGCCAGGGAGCGAAACGATTACATCTTGTAGATCTTGATGGTGCTAAGACTGGTGAACCAATAAATGATCTAACAATAAAAGAAATAAAAAAATCCATTACAATACCAATTCAACTTGGTGGTGGAATTAGGAGCATTGATCGTGCAAAAGAATTATTCGATATTGGAATAGACAGAATTATTTTAGGGACAATTGCGATAGAGAACCAGGAGTTAGTAAAAGATCTATCGGAAGAATATCCACAAAGAGTTGCAGTTGGGATTGATGCTAAAGAGGGAATGGTTGCTACACGAGGTTGGTTAAAAGAAAGCGAGATAGCTTCTATAGACTTAGCAAAACAACTTAACGATCTTGAATTAGCCGCAATCATATCAACTGATATTGCAACTGATGGCACTCTAAAAGGACCTAATGTTAAAGCCTTGCGAGAGATGGCTGAGATAAGTATTAATCCAGTAATTGCCTCAGGAGGGATAGGCTCGATAGCAGATTTAATTTCTCTAGCAGATTTCGAGAATGAAGGTATTGAAGGAATAATCGTAGGCAGAGCACTATATGACGGCTCAATAGATTTAAAAGAAGCGATATTAAGTCTAAAAAATCTTCATATTCAAGATTCAATTAATGATAAAGATAAATTTTTAGCCTAAAATTAAAAAAACGATTCATCTTTTGATTTTAGGGGATAGGGCTGGAAGAATTTTTAAATCAAGTTATCTTAAAAATGATAGGTTCTAGAATTTAAGTTGATCGAAGAAAGACCAAAACAAATTTTAATGATAGCGCCTACACTATTGGGCGAGTCATTAGCTTTGCAGTTAACATCTCAGGATAATAATTTAGAAATAATCCTAAACAAAAAAGATATAATTGGGTTACCTAAACTTATTCTTTTCTGCCTTGAAGAAGTAGAACTCTCAAGCTCAATCAAACTAGAAATCCTTAAGTTAAAAGAAAGATGGGATCAATCTCCTATTTTAATTGTAATACCAAAAAGCATTAAATTATCCTCTGCCGATTTGATGACCTTTGGTAGTGAAGGAGTTATTCAAGATCCTACTGTTGAACTTCTAAGAGATACAATCAATATTTTACTTGGTGGCGGCAGAGTATTTAAAATTAACAAAGAAACAAATCTCAATGCAAACTCAATTCATAATTCTTATGGATTAGGACATTGGTTATTAACTAGTGGTTTATCACAAATACATAAAGATTTACATACGATAGATCAAATGATAGGTAAGAAATCTATAAATGCATTTTATCTTTTCATATTACTTGGTAGAAGAAGAGAACTATTAACAGCAAAGAGATTAATCATCTGGTTATGGGGGCCGCTAGAGGTACTAATGCCGTCACCAGTTAAAAATAATCGCAATAAAAGTACAAAACTAATTAACAAATATAGTACTGACATAACAATAAAAAACACCTCATCTAATGAGTTGTGGAATGTAATTTATAAAAGAGTAAAGGAAAAACTTCAAGATGATCTAATAAATTCAACTGACGAACTCGCAGCTCTTTATTCATTAAATATAAGCAAACGAAGTAATCTCTTAAAAACCCTTCTCCATGAATTTTCAATTATTATCAACAAACTTAGTTCAAGTAATAATCGCAAAAAAGAGTTTGATGAGATTTTAAATTCAATTACTCCTGAATTACGCGCCAATACATTGCGCAATTTCATAGATTCATATGATCGTTTGCAAAAGAATGGCGTTGAAGTTTTTATATCAGACTTTCTAGTACATAACGCAGAGCTTGGAATAATTGATGATGAACTACCTTCAATTTCATTAATAATAGATCCAATATTAAATAATAAGCCGATTCTCATCGATGGAGAGTATCTATCACTAGAAGATCCCCGATCAATTATTCAATTAGAAACATTTATTCTAAATTGGATATTCAGAACAGCTGAAATAGTTAGTGAAGAGATTATATCTTCATGCTCTGAATGGCCAGAATTACGTAAATACTTTCTAAATGAAGAGTTAGTTTCAACAAGGGAACTAGAACGTAAAAGAAATCATATCAACACAAATAATCAACTTCAAAATCTATTCAAAAAGCCAGTTAGATTGTATGAAAGCAAAAGGTTGTTTTATACAATAAGAAACAAAAAAATTGAAAAGATTATCATCCTTGAACCTAGAGATGATGAATTAAAGCAATTAGATTGGGCCCAAAGACAAATAGCACTTATAATTGAATTAAGAGATGCATTGGCTCCACAAGTACAGGCAATAATTCAATACTTAGGTGATTTAATAGTTCTAATTCTAACAAAAGTTGTTGGAAGATCTATTGGATTAATTGGTAGAGGTATAGCCCAAGGGATGGGGAGAAACCTATCCAAAGGATAATTTATTTATTAATAAATATAGCTAGATTACCATTAAGACTTTAGAATTTAAAAAATTACTACTTTAGATTGATTTTGTTAAGAATATTCTCCTCACTACTTATACTTTTTTTTCTATTTGTTAATCCAGTATTTTCTGCTAGAGATACTGATAGTTACGATGGAAATATATACCCAATCTATGCCGGTAACGGATCATTAGTTCCACCACCAAGCACATTATCAGATTCATTAAAGAACGAAAGAACAAGTGTTTTAATTTTCTATCTAGATGATAGTGCTACTAGTAAACAATTTGCACCTGTAGTTTCAGGTATTAAGTTGTTATGGAGCTCTTCTATTGATTTAATTCCTCTATCAATTGATGAATTAGACAATGATGACGAGAAAACCTTTAAAGATCCTGGTTATTACTGGAATGGAAACATACCTCAGACAGTTATTCTTGACGGAAAAGGTAATGTTCTCCTTGATGAAGAAGGTCAAGTGTCGTTCGATAAAATTAATGATGCAATAACCAAAGGAACAGGTCTTAAGAAACCTGATTTTGATCTAACAATAAAAAGTTTTAATGAATACAATAGTGAGCCTTCTAAAGATGGTTATACTAAACCAAGAGGCAGCTAAAAATGTAATAAAATTACTGTTGATTTTTTATTAAATTATCAAATATCTTCTTTAAAAAATGTTATCAAATCCACTCTTTCTTATAATAATTATATTTATTTTGATTGAAATAAATCATTATTTAAGACAAGATTCGCCATTAGTTCTTAAACCCAAAGAATTTAGAAAAATCATACTAGATTCTAATCATAAATATATTACCTTGGTTGAAATTAAAAATTTAAAGAAGAGAATGGAGGTTATGATTCCTTCTTTTAATGTTAAACCTCAGTTAATAGGTATATCCACAAATGAAATAATAAAGATTAATACAAAAATCAAACCGCTTCATCCAGATGCAGAAGAACAGAAAAATGACTATTGGTCTGCATATATTTTAAAGGCGAAAATGTCGACATTTGTCGAAATTGAAATTGAATATGAGGTTAAAAACACAGCCATAGATAAGATTAAATGTTTGTGGCTAGAAATAGAATGGGGCAATTACGGGCCATTCGGTTCTTTCAAAAAGTTCGATGGTTTTGCATTGCCTAACTTTATAGATATATCCGAAATAAATCCTTCTAATACTAGTTCAATATATCCAATTAGAACTCATATTCTTGGTAGTTTAGATGATCCAATTGGAATATTAAAATCCTATATGCCACAAGATTACTTACCTACAGATATTCTTACAATTGGAGAGTCACCCTTAGCAATAATGCAAGGAAGATATATAGATTATAGAAACATTAATGCAAATCTAATTTCTAAGTTAGTTTGCAAAGGATTTCACCCGACTAGTAGTTTAGCTACTGCTTCAGGAATGCAAACCCTCATAGATATCTCTGGTCCAACACGCGTAATCATTTCATGGTTCATTGGAGGGATCTTTAAATTCTTTGGTGTTAGAGGTATGTTTTATCGCTTAGCAGGAGAACAAGCAAGATTAATAGACGACATTACTGGTACAACTCCACCTTATGATAAAAGTATAGTTTTAGGACCTAAAGATACCCAAACTTTTTGTATTAAAGCTGCACAAAGCTTAAATATTAATGTTGCTGTTGTAGATGTAAATGATCTAGGAAGAGTTAAAATTATCTCAACAAATAATAACAATAATGCTGAAATAATTAAAAGAGCTTTAACATCAAATCCAGCGGGCAATGCTAACCAACAAACACCATTAGTACTCGTCAGGTCAAACGAACTAATTTAGAATTCGCATGAGAGTTAAAAATATAATAAAATAATTAAATGAAAAATGATGAAGCCTTACCTTCAGATTTAATAATTGAGTCACTAAAGCTCAAGCATTTATCTATGCTTAGAGCTAACAATAATTCTAAATACCTTGGAATATTTCAAATTCTATTATGCAAAAAATGGTTTTCATCATTAGAGTCTAGTTTTACTAATTTCATTCCTACTCGTAGTTCAACATGTTTAGTGGCAGTAGAAAGAAATAATATAATTGCATATATTTTAGCTACACCAATCAATCGGAGAGGTACTTGTTGGTCAATCTCAGAACCAAACTTTATAGGGGAATCAATATCCTTTAGTCGTTATAACCTATTGCAGAACTTATTAAGAAAAGTTATTTATGAAAGTAATATTAATACTCAAAGTTTTTTAATTTCAATCAATACAAATGATAATCAAAACTTATCAGTAATAAGACAATCAGGTTTTCAACCGCTAAGAATAATAAAGTATTGGAAAAGAAAAGAAGGGATTAAATATAGAAAGAGAGAAAATAAAGATAATTTTATCTGGGAAAAACTAAATGAAGATAATAGTCAACAGATATGGAGACTTGAGCAAGCTAGGGAGTCAATTAACTTTAGATCGATTTTTGATAGGCAGTGGCATGATATTTATGAAAAAAGAAATTCATTAACCGGTGTTATTAAATCAAAAGAAAATAATATTATAGCTGGTTCTATACCATCTGTTTGTCCACAATATAATTATTCATTAGAGCTCATAAGAGGATTAGCATGGGATGAAAGACTAAGTAAATCTATTCCTCAAAGAATTAATAATATGAAAGCTGGTCAAAACAAGATTTATATAGAAACGACAAGTGAAGACAACAAATTGAATGACATTTTAAATAAAAGTGACTGGGAAATAATAGAAGAGAGAGTTCTTCTAGGAAGAAGTGTTTGGAAAAGACAAAATGGATATAAATTAAAATCTATCGAAACTAAACTAATAACTAATCTTGTAGGAAATTTACAACAACAACCGGAATTACCTTCAACTATTCATATCGAAAAAAACAAATGATACAGCCAAAACCCTGTTCAGTTTTAAGTCTTGACATTGGAGATAAAAGGATAGGTGTTGCTGGTTGTGATCCACTTGGTATATCGATAACTCATCTCCCTGCAATTTTTAGAAATAACTTTGAGCAAGATCTAAAAAAATTAGGGAAAATATGTTTAGAACGTAAAGTTGAAGGGCTCATTGTTGGGAATCCTCTTGATATGTACGGCAAGGAAACTAGTCAATCTATTAGATGTAAAAAATATGGATATAAATTAGCGAAATGTTTAAAACTTCCATTGGCTTTTATCAATGAACATTGTTCAACAGTCGAGGCTAAAGAAAGATTCTCTTTAAAAAGAGACAAAACTGGAAAAATAGATAGTGCAGCTGCCGCTATACTTTTACAACAATGGCTTATTGAGGGACCTGATCTGGATGACTCAAATTAAATTATGAATATGATGTAAAAACATAATCAAATAAAAACAGAAACTGACTAATAAGAACTCAACTATGTCATCAACAAATAAAAACGACGAAGTACCTACACTTTTAGTTAAAGATTCTCAAGGTTCAGACCTCTTATGTTTTCTTGAACAAGTAGTACCTCTAGAAGGTAATGAGTATGCCCTTTTAACACCTGTGGATACTCCTGTATCTCTTTTTCAATTAATTGATGATCAAGATCCTAAGCTAATAGAAACAATTGAAAAGAATGAGCCAATACTTGAAGTTGCTGATGTTGTCCTTCAAGAACATGATCTTAGACTTGTTCGCTCAGCTATTACCCTTACAGTCTCAGGTGAACTAGATGAGCCCGAACCAGAAGAAATTGAGGAAGAAGACATCGATGACGAGTCAGAGACTTACGAACTTCTCGTCAATTTTAGAGTTGATAATAATGAGTATGGTCTATACATTCCGCTTGACCCTTTCTTCATAGTTGGGAAGCTAGAGGATGGTGAAGTAAAGCTTGTTGAAGGTAAAGAGTTTGACAAGATACAATCAGGAATTGAAGCTGAACTTGAGGAAAGAGGATTATCAGAATAAATATAAAAGAATTACTTCTTCCACATTGGAAGGTAAACGATAAAATCACAAAGATTTCGATAGATGATTTATTATCAAAAAATATTAAAGCATTAATACTTGATGTAGACGGAACATTAATCGCTGGGAAAAAGCCAGTATTATCAACTGATATTAAAAATTGGATTGATAATTCGAAAAAATACTTTTATATTTACTTATTCAGCAACAATCCATCTAAAAATAGAATAAAATTAGTTGCAGATGAATTAGATTTAGAATTTACATACTCTGGTAGCAAACCAAGTAAAAGAAAGTTGAAAAAGATACTAGATAAAATCCCATATTCATCAATTGAAGTAGCAATAATTGGAGATAGAGTTTTTACAGATATTCTTGTAGGCAATAGATTAGGAATGTATACAATATTGGTAGATTCAGTAGATTATTATGGAAACAAAATTGAAAGAAATAACTTTCAATCCATAGAAAGATACATAGCAAGAATTATAACTGGAGACTTATTATGACAACCTGGGTAATCAAGATTGGTACAAGCCTTTTGAGAGGTAACGATAAATATACAACTTTTGATATCATTAATAATTATTGTTCATACATTTCAAAGGCTCAAAGAAATGGCAATAAAGTTATATTGGTATCTAGTGGTGCTGTAGGACTTGGATGTCATAAAATGAGTTTCAAAGCAAGGCCTAAAGAGATAATCTCTCTTCAAGCTTCTGCCGCAATAGGCCAACTTCATTTAATGGCATTGTATGAAAAGGCTATGAGCAATTTTGGTTATAAAGTTGCACAAATATTATTAACTAGGTCAGAATTAGGCTCAAGAAATAGTTATAAATCTGCTTCGCAAACATTAAAAAGATTGATTGAATGGGACGTTATACCAATAGTAAATGAAAATGATATAATTTCAGATGAAGAGCTAAAATATGGGGATAATGATACTTTATCTGCATTAGTTGCAACAGCAATATCTGCTGATCAATTAATATTGTTAACTGATATCGACCATCTCTACTCTTCTGATCCAAAAACCAACAGCAAAGCTAAGCCAATTAAAGATATTAATAATTCAAAAGAATTAAATAATTTAGAATTAGCAAATGAACAAACTTCTTGGGGGACTGGAGGAATAAAAACCAAACTAACTGCTGCAAAGATAGCCACTGAAAGCGGAATAAAAGTCCAATTAGCAGATGGCAGATCTCCTAGAATATTAGGAGAATTACTTGATGGAAAAAAAATAGGAACTGTTTTCCATCCTCATCCAAATCCTATCGGGAATAGAAAAAGTTGGTTAGCACATGCAATTAAACCCGTTGGAGAAATACAATTAGATGATGGTGCTAGTGAAGCTATCAAAAATAAAGGCGCTTCTCTTTTGTTAGTTGGCGTAAAAAAAGTGAGTGGAAGTTTTATTGCTAATCAACCTGTAAAAGTTATTAACACTGATGGAGAAGAAATTGCTAAAGGAATTTGTTCTATGAGCAGTGATGCTATAAAGATAGGAATTAATTCAAGGTCCGACACAACAGGATCTCCACTAGTTATTCACAGAGATGTTCTAGTTCTAACAAGTGAATAACTCAGATAACAATAGTTATTTCCTCTTTCCTAATCAAATAAGATCATGCAATTTAATGAAATTGTCGAAAATCTGAAGAAAGGTCAATCTGGTGTCGTTGACTTTAAAATACAAAACAATCCAGTTATTTTAACTGCCGCTTCTTTAGAGAAAGCCAAGACAAATGACATCACTTTTCTAGACAATAATAGTCCATTAAATCTTAAGAAGATTATCAAAGCTTCAAAAGCATCTGCTCTATTATTGCCAGCGAATGATAATTATATTGTTGAAATATCAAAGAAGATTTCAGTTGATTGGATACTACTTAAAGAGCCCAAAATTGCTTTTGCTGAAACATTAGAGTTTCTTTATCCTTCTAATATAGAAAGTGAAGGTATACATAAAAGTGCTGTTATTGGGAAGAATGTAAAAATTAGTCCTGGAGTTTCAATCGGAGCTAATGCATATATTGGAGATAATACCGAAATTGGCGCTGGAACTATTGTTCATGCAGGCGTTGTTGTCTATAAAAATGTAAGTATTGGTGCCAAAAATTTAATTCACGCAAATAGTGTTATTCATTCTGGATCTACGCTTGGAGACGAATGTGTGATTAATGCTAATGCCGTTATTGGTGGTGAAGGTTTTGGATTCGTGCCCACATCACATGGATGGAAGAAAATGCCTCAAGTGGGAATAGTCATATTAAAAAACAAAGTAGAGATAGGTAGTGGATCTACCATTGATAGGCCATCAGTGGGAGAGACAATAATTGGTGAAGATACAAAAATTGATAACCTAGTTCAAATTGGTCATGGAGTAACCATCGGTAAAGGCTCTGCTATGGCTGCTCAAGTTGGTATTGCTGGAGGAGCACAGATTGGAGACGGAGTTATTCTTGCTGGACAAGTTGGTGTAAGTAATAGAGTCAAAATTGGCGATAGAGTGATAGCCAGTTCCAAAACAGGAATCGTATCAAATATTGAGGCGGGAAAGGTTGTTAGCGGCTTCCCTGCTCTTCCGAATAAACTCTGGTTGAGATGCTCTGCTAATTTCAAAAAACTACCTGAGATAGCAAAAGCCATTCGTCAATTAGATCGCAGAAACTCCAGGTAATTTTTTCCTTAATTTATAAAAACAAATGAAGTCTTACAAAATAACATTATTGCCAGGAGATGGAATTGGTCCAGAGATAACGAACGTCACACATAAAATCCTTGACCTCGTCTCAAGGAAATTTGGCTTTGAAATCAAATTTATAGAAATGCCTTTTGGTGGATCTGCCATAGATTCAGATGGTATCCCCTTACCAGATAGAACTCTTCAAGAATGTAAGAACTCTGATGCTGTTTTATTAGCGGCAATAGGAGACCCAAAATATGACGAATTACCTAGAGAGAAAAGACCTGAAACAGGTTTACTCAATCTAAGATCTTCTTTGGATCTTTTCGCAAATATAAGGCCAGTAAAAATAATTCCATCCTTAACAAAAGCAAGTAGCTTGAAAGAAGACTTTGTTAAAGAAGTTGATTTAGTAGTAGTTAGAGAACTTACTAGCGGTATTTATTTTGGAGAACCTAAAGGAAGAATAAAAACAGAACAGGGAGAAAGGGCATTTAATACTATGACTTATACCTCCGAGGAAATTAAACGAATAGCAGAAATTGCTTTTAAATTAGCCAAACAAAGAAATCAAAAAGTTTGCTCCGTTGATAAAGCTAATGTTTTAGATGTAAGTCAACTATGGAGAGAGGAGACAATATTGGTGTCTAACAAATACAAAGATATAGAACTTACGCATCAATATGTAGATAACGCAGCAATGCAACTTGTTAGGAACCCAAGCCAATTTGATGTGATTCTTACAGGTAATTTATTTGGAGATATTCTTAGCGACATTGCAGCCATGCTGACAGGCTCAATTGGCATGCTTCCTTCTGCTTCTTTAACAACTAATGGTCCAGGTGTCTTTGAACCTGTTCATGGTTCAGCTCCTGACATAGCAGGAAAAGATATAGCCAATCCAATAGCAATGCTTTTATCTGCTGCAATGATGTTAAAAATTTCTTTTAATGAAGCAGAAGCAGCAACTTATTTAGAAAATGTAATTAACGAGATCCTAACTGAAGGTTATAGAACTTCTGATTTAATGAGCAATCAGACAACTAAGCAGGTTGGCTGCTCTCAAATGGGTGAACTATTAGCAGAAAAATTAAAATAATTAGTTCACAAATTAAAAAACTCTTTGAATAGTTTCCCTTTGAGGGTCAGTCGACCTGTAAAAATGAAAGTCAATACATAAGCGTCGATGTCAAAGCTTCACCCAGTAGTAGCTGTAACTGGTTCATCCGGAGCAGGAACAAGCACCGTTAAAAGAGCATTTGAGCATATATTTGCTCGTGAAAATATTGTTCCTGCAGTTGTTGAAGGAGATAGTTATCACCGTTTTGAAAGAATGCCAATGAAAAAGGAAATGTCTGAGGCACTTTCAAGAGGTGAAAATTTTTCTCATTTTGGGCCAGAGGCAAATTTATTCGACAAATTAGAAGAACTGTTTAGTCAATATGGAAAAACTGGCGGAGGTCAGAAAAGATATTATTTACATAGCCCAGAAGAAGCCGAGGAACATAACTCTCGTTTAGGAACAAAATTAGATCCAGGTCAATTCACTCCCTGGGAAGATATTCCAACAGGAACAGACCTCTTGTTTTATGAAGGCCTACACGGTGGAGTAGTTGGAAAAGATTATGACGTGGCTTCATTTGCTGATTTACTTGTTGGTGTAGTACCTATTACCAATCTCGAATGGATACAAAAAATACATCGAGACAACGCAGAACGAGGATATTCAGCCGAAACAATCGTCGATACAATTCTTAGAAGAATGCCTGATTATATCAATCACATATGTCCCCAATTTAGCCGAACAGATATTAATTTCCAGAGAGTACCTACAATTGATACGTCAAACCCATTTATTTGCAGAAATATTCCAACACCTGACGAAAGCTATGTAATTATTCATTTCAGAAAAGGTTCAAGAGAAAAATGGGGAATTGACTTCCAGTATTTATTAGGAATGATACACGATTCATTCATGTCAAGTCCGACAAGTATTGTTGTCAACGGTGGAAAAATGGGGTTCGCCATGGAACTTATTCTTACACCTATTATTCATAAGATGATAGAAGAGAAAAAAGCAACAGGATAATAAAACCAATGAATTTAAGCTAATTATATATACATTAATAAATAATGCTTTTGATCATATAATAATTTTATATATCTTGCCTTCAATATCGAGAGAAGATATAAAGATAATACGAATAAGTGAAAATAGATTAATACTATTAACTATTTTAGATATTATTTATTTACTATCATATGCTTATCGAATAAAAAATTCTATATAATTGATTAGATACTAAAAAATTCTTTTTCAAGAATTATTATCTTAATAGTAATGTTTTTTTATTATCAACTATATATAGATTACATGGAAAATTACTAAGAGATTTATAGCATTTCAACGGTTTTCATATACGCCATTTCTATCAATTGGGATATTTTGTTCATGCATTATAGATAAGATTTAAACTTTCTAATCCCTTTAAAGGGACCCAAGGTATTAAATTAATTTCAATCACAAAATAGAAGTGTCATTATTCGACTGGTTTGCTGATAGAAGAAAAGGCCAATTTGTTGGCAAAGTCACTCAGGAATCTGAAGAAAGTGATGGACTATGGGAAAAATGTCCAGAGTGCGGACAAGTGGTTTATAGAAAAGATTTAATAGATAATTGCAGTGTTTGCAGTAACTGTGGGCATCACAATCGAATAGATAGCGAAGAGAGAATAAGACTAATTACTGATCCAAATACATTCAAATCAATCAACAATCATATAACTCCAGTTGACCCTCTGGGTTTTAAAGATCGACGAGCTTACGCAGATAGGCTCAGAGAAAGTCAAGCTAGTACTGGCCTGAAAGATGGTGTATTAACAGGGACATGCGAAGTTAATTCTATTCCTATGGCATTAGCCGTAATGGATTTCAGATTCATGGGTGGCTCAATGGGCTCAGTTGTAGGAGAGAAGATCACAAGGCTGATCGAACACTCAACCAAAGAAAAGTTGCCATTGTTAATTGTTTGCGCATCGGGTGGTGCTCGTATGCAAGAAGGGATGTTAAGCCTTATGCAAATGGCAAAAATTTCAGGAGCGCTTGAACGACATAGAGACGCTCAGTTGCTCTATATGCCTTTACTTACACATCCCACCACTGGAGGAGTTACTGCTAGTTTTGCCATGCTTGGAGATTTAATACTTGCGGAGCCCAAGGCACTTATTGGATTTGCAGGCAGAAGAGTAATTGAACAAACACTGAGAGAAAAACTTCCTGATAATTTCCAAACAGCAGAATATCTCCAAGATCATGGTTTCGTAGATACAATTGTACCTAGAACAGAACTTAAAGAAACTTTGGCAAAGATACTTCGATTACATAAGACACAAGAAGTAAAGTTGCAAACTAATGTTTAATACAAATCAAAAGATAAAAAATAAATTTGATTATCTCTTAAATATATTAGTTCTAATATTAATAATTTTATTCTATAGAATAAATATAGTACAAGGAGCAAATATTAATTGGGTAGAAATTAGTAAAACACCTGTAGGAATTCAATATTTAGACAGAGAAAGTATTAATATTAAAGGGGAAGGAATTATTGAACTAACAACAAAATACTTAAAAATTGACACTAATAATTCAAAGAGAATAGAGGAGAATATTTATATAATGAAAATCAATTGCTTGACTAATAAATTCAAAGATATTTCAGTTAATGGCAACAAGAATTTAACAGCAAAATGGGAAGACCCCAATGGGGATAAACTATTAGATGATTTAATTTCAGATAGCTGCGAAAATGTTTAAACTCATTAATTATTTAAAAGAATGATCAATACAAATCATCCTCTCCGCATAGCAATTGCAGGACTAGGTTTCGGAGAAAGTGTTCATATTCCAGCATCCTTGTCTAATAAGAATATTGAGCTTGTGGGTTTGTGGCATCCTCGGCTTGAAAGGCTTAAAGATTCCTGCAATAAGCATAATCTTCGTGCCTACGAGACCTGGGAGGATTTAGTCAATGATTCCAAAATAGATGGAATAATCATAGCTACTCCACCAGCGCCCAGATTCGAGCTTGCAATACAGGCAATTAAAGCGGGAAAACATCTTTTATTAGAAAAGCCAACTTGCTTAAACTCTGACGAGGTAAAAGAGCTTCAAAGAAATGCCCTCAAAAGAAATTTAAAAATAGCTGTCGATTACGAATATCGAGCGGTTCCTCTCTTCATGCAAGCAAAGCGAATAATTAACGAGAAGAAACTAGATGAACCATATTTTGTAAAACTTGATTGGCTTATGAGTAGCAGAGCAAATCCAGAGAGGCCATGGAATTGGTATTCAGATGAAGATTCTGGTGGAGGAGTATTGGGCGCGTTAGGTACCCATGCTTTTGATATGATTCATTGGCTAATTGGTCCAACTCATTCTTTAAGCGCAATAAATTCAACTTCAATCAAAGAAAGATTTTGTAGACAATCAAAAACAATTAAAAAAGTGACCAGTGAAGATGTAAGCATTTCTCAACTACAAATAAAAACCATTAATAACAATTTGATTCCAGCACAAGTAAATCTATCTGCAGTAACTAAACAAAGCAGAGGTTTTAGTTTAGAAATTTATGGGAGCAATGGAACTCTTGTTCTTAGCAGCGACAACCAGAATGATTATGTCCACGGCTTTGGGCTGTGGTACTCAACCAAAGGAGAAATTCTTAAAAATATTCAACCTGATTCAGATCTTTCTTTTTCAAAAATTTGGACAGATGGACGAATTGCCCCAGTAGCAAGAATTCAAAACTGGTGGGCTCAAAGCATACAAGACTGTACCCCTGTTATACCAGGATTAACTGAGGGATTAGCCAGCCAAAAAGTTTGCGACAAGGTCAAAGAATCAAACTCAATAGGAATGAAGCTTGAAATCAATTAAAAAATTCACTAAAAAACCAAAAAAAATCTTTTAGGTGTAATAAGCCACAAAAAGGGCCTTTGATATGGAATAATCTTAAGGAAATTTTTGTTGCATAAATGGCACTCTCGTACTACGCAGAAGAACTAAAGAAAACAGCAAGTGCCATAGCCCAGCCAGGCAAAGGGATTCTTGCTGTTGACGAATCAACCAAAACAGTAGGGAAAAGGCTTGCCTCAATAGGAGTTGAGAACACTGAGGACAATAGAAAAGCTTATAGAGGTATGCTTTTCACCACAGAAGGTCTTGGAAGCTTTATAAGTGGAGCAATTCTTTTTGAAGAAACCCTTTTCCAGAACCATCCAGATGGTGAGCCAATGGTTAAAAAGCTTGAGAAGCTAGGAATAATTCCAGGAATCAAGGTTGATAAAGGTCTAAGACCATTAGCCGGTGGACATGATGTAGAAACTTTTTGTTCAGGTTTAGACGGTCTTGTCGAAAGAGCCGCTGATTATTACGAGCAAGGTGCAAGATTTGCCAAGTGGAGAGCAGTGCTTCAAATAACAGATGATGGTTGCCCTTCTAAACTTTCTATAAGAGAAAATGCTTGGGGTTTAGCTAGATACGCTAGATCAGTACAAGAATCTGGCTTGGTTCCAATTATTGAGCCAGAAATCCTAATGGATGGTTCACATTCAATTGAAAAGACAGCCGCAGTTCAAGAAGAAGTAATCAAAGAAGTTTATTTAGCTTGCCAGGTAAACGGAGTACTTCTAGAAGGAACTCTTCTAAAGCCATCCATGACAGTACAAGGTGCAGACAGCTCAACCAAAGCTGATCCTCAGCAAGTTGCTGAGATGACAATCCGTACAATGGAACGCTGCGTACCAGCAAGTGTCCCTGGTATTACTTTCCTTTCAGGTGGCTTGAGCGAGGAAGCTGCATCAGTTTATTTAAATCTGATGAATAAGATCGACAGAAAGGCTAAGTGGAATGTTTCATTCTCATATGGTCGAGCTTTACAACATTCATGTCTAAAAGCATGGAAAGGCTCAAATACTGCTGATGGACAAAAAGCACTTATTGCAAGAGCTCAAGCAAACTCTGAGGCATCAAAAGGATTGTATGTCGCTGGTTCACAGCCTTCTTCTGATGAACAACTATTTGTAGCTGGATACAAGTACTAAGCTAAAAAAGCCAACAAAGAGCTGCTATCTCTCATTTTGATAGCAGCTTTTTTAATGCCTTGATTTATAAATTCAAGAAAGAAGTGTACTAAGAATTGACTTGCCATCAATATTACCTAAAGCATCATCACAAGCTCTTTCAGGATGTGGCATCATCCCCAAAACATTTCCTTTTTTATTTGTAATTCCAGCAATATCATTGATTGATCCATTTGGGTTATGAGCGTATCTTAGAGCAATCGAATCATCATCTTGCAATTTTTTCAAGACGTCATTGCTACATTGATATCTCCCTTCTCCATGAGCAATAGGTAGTGAAATAGAATCATGTTTTTTATAATTTTTCATCCAAGATGATTTTGTACTTTCAATAGATAAATTTGCTTTATCACAAATAAAATGTAGATTCTTATTTCTTGTCAAAGCTCCATGCAAGAGACCAAGTTCAGTAAGTATTTGAAACCCATTACAAATACCAAGAACTTTTCCACCTTTATCAACAAAAGAGATTAAAGAATTTAAAACAGGTGCAAATCTTGCTATCGCTCCACAACGTAAATAATCTCCATAACTAAAACCCCCTGGAATGACAATTGCGTCATAACCACTTAAATCAGTAGTTTCATGCCATAGAAAACTTGTAGGAATTCCCAGGCATCCTTCAGTAGCCCACCTGACGTCCCTATCGCAATTTGATCCAGGAAAAACAATGATTCCGATATTCATTTTTTTAATTTGCAAGAGTTTTCTGTTCTTCCTTAAATTCCAAAGTCCAGTCCTCAATTACAGGGTTTGCAAGCAATCGATCACTCATTAACTCAATCTTCGAACGAGCTTCATCCTTATTTGCCGCTTCGATCTCAAGTTCAATAGATTTACCAATTCTTAGTTGGGTAACTCCATCTATTCCTAATCTCTTAGTCGCTGACCTGGTAGCCTCTCCCGCCGGATCCAAAACAGAAGGTCTTAAATGAACAAAAACTCTTGCTTTAAATAAAGACACTTTTAAAAATCAATGGAATTACCATCTTCGTTTCTTTGGTTAAACCAAGAAAGAAGGTTGCAAAATCATTGTAGATAATATTTGATAAATTTCTAATTGATACTTTCTTCTTGTTCACTTATTAATCCTTTACCTAGGCATGTCAAACAAGTATGATACCGATTTGGACTAGATTTCATATACCCATTACCGCCACATTTATTGCAGGTCTTCATATTCAAAGCATTAGAAATACTCTGAAGTTTATTTTTCTCGGTAGTGGAAACTGCTTGACTCACGACAAAAAGTCCGGTTAGAAACTATTAAAAAATTGGTTTAAGAGAATTATCTCCTAACTCACAAAGAATCGCGGATAAAAATAAAAATACAACCTATTTTTAATATAAATATAATAATTTGAACCGATTAATTAAAAGAAAGATTCAAAAGCTTTATAAACTCCACCTTTCAGACTCAAAGAGACTAGATCAATCCCAGCCTTCGAAGGTTTCCAAGAATCATTAGACGCGCTCTCAAACCATGAATTAAATCTAGATCCAACCATTTGGATCTGAAGAGGCAAAGCCTTACCCTCTATCCAGCATCTACCTTTTATACGAAGAATTTGATATTCCGGAACAAGTTTTATAAGTATTTTTTTCAATACATCTTGATCAAATGGGAATTCAAATCTTAAATGTTCACTTATTACATCAACATGGTCATGGTCATGGTCATCTTGATTTGATCGAGAAATATTGTTTTGCTCTTTGCAAAGACCGAGAATTACTGAAGGTTCAATTTTTCCATTAGATATTGGCAAAATATTAGTAATGGAATTTCCTTGCTTTTTCACCTCATCCCTAACCAATGAAAAATCTTTTTCAGAGAGCAGATCAGACCTACTAATCAAAACAAGATCAGCAGAAATCAATTGGTCTCTAAAAAGCTCATTTATTGGAGTTAAATGATCAATACTATTATCATTTGTTATTTGTTCATCAATACTTTTTAAATCAACAACTGGACTTCCTTTTGATAGAGCATATCCATCAACTAAAGTTACGACTCCATTAATGAAAACCTTACTTCTTATTGCAGGCCAATTAAGAGCTTGCAGTAAAGGCTTGGGCAAAGCAAGACCACTGGTTTCAATTATGATTCCATCAAGCTGATTTGATCTAAGGAGCAAAGCTTCCATTGCAGGAAGGAAATCCTCTTGAACAGTGCAACATAAACAGCCATTATTCAATTCAACTATTCTTTCATCTACTTCATCATTAGGGCAAAAACCACAATTTTTAAGAAGGTCTCCATCTAAGCCTACTGTTCCAAATTCATTAACAACTACAGCTAGACGTTGTTGCCCTTCACTTAAAAGATGTCTCAAGAGTGTTGTTTTACCAGACCCTAAGAACCCTGTAACTACCGTAACTGGTAGACGACTATCACTCATCTTTATTGTTGTTAAACGAGTCAACAACCAAGACTATAGCTTGTATCCTCATCGGTCTTTGAATTTGTTCCGGAAGCCATAGAACATAGTTCTTTTTGTTGTATTCGACTTATTACTGCATCTGTAAAGTCAGCTCCTTCAATCAGAGCATCTGTAAAGGTACTTTCCATCAATAATGCACCATTGAAGTCGACATCCCTTAAATCAGCTCCTTCAAAATCAGTTGCATATGCCAATGCGTCATTTAGCTTCGCACCATGCAAATCTGCTCCATTCAATTTACTATTATTAAAAACTGCACCTGTAAGGTTTGCTTCACTGAAATTTATGCCCTTCAGATCTAGTTTGACAAAATCATTTCCACTTAAATCTTGGCTAGACATATCTTGGGAAATATTGAGTTCTTCTTGATTGCGAATCTCAGCAGGCGTTCTAGCGAACACACTTTGAGCAGGGTATATCAAAACAAAGATAAGTAACACAGCAAAAACAATTGCTTTAAAATGAGAGATGAAAGAAGTTTTTTTGTTCATTGGAGCTTAAAAGGACTTTTAACAAGTAATTTAATTATTCACGTTATGGCAAATAAGGCCAAGAATGAATCATGTCAATGAGCTTAAGAGTAATAGTTCCTCCGCACCCACTCATATCACATTGGTTAACTATTTTAAGGAACCCTAGTACCCCAGAAATCCTTTATGCAACAGGCCTAGAACAACTTGGCACCTGGCTCACTTATGAAGCCCTGAGAGATTGGATCCCAAGTAAAAAAGAACAGATCACTACTTCAAGAGGAACAACTGAATGCTCAATAATTGATCCAAATATTCCTATTTTGGCAATTCCTTATTTGCCTGCAGGGCTTGAGCTCTTTAGCGGTGCTAAAAATTTAATTCCTAATTCAAATTTGTGCATTGGCGGTCTACCCAAAGAAATTGAGGAAAATGCAGGAATTATTTTTTACGTAGATCAAATAACAACCGGTAAACATCTTTTAAAAGATTTAAATCTTCTTAAAGATAAAAAAATTGATACAAGAAGGATAAGAGTGATTTCAGCATTAGCCGCTAATCAAGGACTTAAAGAAATCGGCGAAAATATTCAAGATTTGAATATTTATTGTGCTTGTATAGATCCTGAATTAATATCAGAAAGTGAACTATCACCTGGAATTGGTAATCCATCATTACGTATCAAAACAAGAGTCACCTCATCGGACTAGCATTTTAAGAAGTTATTCAAAGTTATGAGCCAATACCGAGATTCAAATTCAGGAAGTTTGGCATCATTAATTAGTGGTGCCGTACTGGGAGCTGCAGGTCTAGCTTGGTGGCTACTTTCTGAAGCCGAGAAAAGGCAAGAGACTAGAAAGCAAAAAGCAATGCTTTATGCACCAAGAATTCAAGATGGTTCTGAGGCAACGGAATTAGAATCAAATATTCTTGGGAATCAAAATAACGAGCATCTTGAGCAACGTGTTGAACAGCTTAATTCGGCCATAGCAGACGTGCGTAAACAATTAGAAGACCTGGGATCTTCAAATTAATTCTAATTTTTAAACAATTAAATAGAAATCAAATGCTTAGATCAAATGCGATAACACAGGGTATTCAACGCTCACCGAACAGAGCAATGCTGAGAGCTGTTGGCTTTGATGATAATGACTTTAATAAACCAATCATTGGAATTGCTAATGGTCACAGCACAATAACCCCCTGCAATATGGGATTAATGGATCTAGCTAATAGAGCAGAGGCCGCTTTAAAAGAGGCTGGTGCAATGCCTCAAACATTTGGGACAATAACTGTTAGTGACGGCATCTCTATGGGAACAGAAGGGATGAAATATTCATTAGTTTCGAGAGAAGTAATTGCAGACGCGATTGAGACAGCTTGCAATGCTCAAAGCATGGATGGTGTATTAGCGATAGGTGGATGCGACAAAAATATGCCAGGCGCAATGTTATCAATGGCAAGAATGAATATACCTTCAATTTTTGTTTATGGAGGAACAATTAAGCCTGGTAAATTAAACGGATGCGATCTAACCGTAGTTAGTTCTTTTGAAGCTGTCGGCCAATTAACAAGTGGAAAAATCGACGAAGAACGTTTAATAGCAGTAGAAAAAAATGCCATCCCTGGTCCAGGTAGTTGTGGTGGCATGTTCACTGCAAACACCATGTCTGCGGCAATTGAAACGATGGGTTTTAGTTTGCCATTTAGTTCAACAATGGCAGCTGTAGATGATGAAAAAGCAGAGAGCGCTGCTAAAAGTGCTCAGGTGCTTGTCAATGCAGTCAAAAACAACATCAGACCATTAGATCTACTCACAAAAAAAGCCTTTGAGAATGCAATCAGTGTCATCATGGCTGTTGGTGGCTCAACAAATTCTGTCCTTCACCTACTTGCAATAGCGAGGACTGCAGGAGTTGATTTAACAATCGATGACTTTGAACGTATAAGACAAACTGTTCCTGTAATTTGCGACCTAAAGCCAAGCGGTAAATACGTAACTGTAGATCTACATCAAGCTGGGGGGATTCCTCAAGTAATGAAATTACTCCTCGATGCAGGAATGCTGCATGGAGAATGCAAAACTATTGAAGGTAAAACAATTAAAGAGGTTCTTAGAGATATCCCCTCAAAGCCCAAAGAAAATCAAGATGTTATCAGAACAATATCAAACCCTATTTATAAGAAAGGACATCTAGCTATTCTGAAAGGAAATTTAGCTAGTGAAGGAAGTGTTGCAAAAATCAGTGGTGTCAAAACTCCTATTTTAACAGGACCTGCAAGGGTTTTCGAGAGTGAAGAAGAATGCTTAGCTGCAATTCTAGACAATAAAGTCAAAGCTGGAGATGTAGTAGTCGTTAGATATGAAGGGCCTGTAGGAGGACCAGGGATGAGGGAAATGCTTTCTCCAACTTCAGCAATTGTAGGTCAAGGGTTGGGAGAGAAAGTTGCACTAATTACTGACGGCCGATTTAGTGGCGGATCATATGGATTAGTGGTTGGCCACGTTGCTCCAGAAGCAGCCGTTGGAGGAACAATTGGATTAGTAGAGGAAGGAGACAGTATTACTGTTGACGCTAATAAATTGTTAATTCAGTTAAATGTTGAAGACAGAGAACTAGCTAGAAGGAGAGAGAATTGGAAGAAACCAAAGCCTAGATATAAAACAGGGATTCTTGGAAAGTACTCCAGATTAGTAAGTTCATCAAGCCAAGGAGCTACAACCGATCAAATATAGTCAGTTTAGTGAAGCCTTAAAAACCGTCCTAAGTCTTCTTGCAAGGGACTCAAAGAGTTTTCCATATGAAGGCGTTTCGCATTGAATACCAGAAGAGCTATCCATCCAAACAGCATGCTTGCCTTGCCATAATATTGGCCTATCAATTAAGGATTTCCAAGATATAGTCATATTTAACTCATTCCCACTTTTATACACTTCAAGTTCAATATCCATAGATTTTTCTCTTTCGCCGTCAATATTTCTACATTGGATTTTAAAAATCAAGTCATCAAGCTCATTATCATCATCTAATTGATTTTCTAAAAAAACAGAATGAACATATGGCTTCATACATAGGTCTGCAGCTTTGGCAACTTCAGATAACAAGCCATCTTTCGAATCAGGAGTAAGCACTAATTGACTTAATTAAGACTTTGATAGGTCCAGGAAAAAATCCTGAGTTCATTTTGCCTGGCTGACCAAATTTTGAATGTAATAATTGAAATCTATTAATACATGTGGGATCAAAACTAAGAGGTAACCGAACAGGCTTTGCTCGACGAGCCGGCTCCAAATCTTTGAAGGGTATTTTTATTCTACTAATTCCATTTTTCTTTGTAGGTAGCGATGCAACCCAGCGAATATCACCTTTTAAAAGATTTGATAGCGATAAAGGTTTCTTTTGACAAGCAATCGCAAATTTCAATGTTCTCCCATCTCCTTCAACGTCAAGAATTAATCCAGAATATTTGGAAAGATTAAAAGGCTTATCAAAAATTGGAGAGCGGCAACTAACAAAGCCACCACCCTCTTCTACTAAGTTACCCTCAAGAAATAAGCCTTTCTCCGAAGAACGACAAGTTGCAAGACTTGATCCGCCCATAATTGTGTCATTCAGAGATTTCCAATCTGAAAATTCTGAACCCTGTATGAGAGGAGTTATTGAAATTTCTGTCGGTGGTGGATCAGGAATCAATTAAGAAGTACTGCGCTACTCATAAAATAATCTTACTAGGAAGATGGGTAAGCATCTTTATCTGCCAAGACAATAATCTCTGAGTTTGGTGAAACTAATTTTGCGGGTGTTCGCTCCCAAGATTCTGATTGATCAAGTAGACGTTTAAGAGCCGTTTGTTTAGCAGATCCACTGATTAGGAAAACCACATTATCTGCTGAACTGAGCAATTTACTGGTAAAGGTAATTCTTTTATGACCTTTACCTTCGCCAACGGTTATTAAACTATTCCTCTCATATAATGCATCCGAGCCAGGGAAAAGGGAGGCTGTATGCCCATCATCTCCCAAGCCCAATAAAATTAAATCAAATTTTGGTGGATCCCCATCTAAATTATTTTTCAAAATTTTTTCATAATCTTTTGCACTATCCTCTGGCGATGATAATTCAACAGTTGAAACATTAAAAAATGATGCCTCTAGAGAATGGTTGCCTTCTTTAAACAATGAGTTATTCAATAAAAAACAATTACTATCTTCCGATTCATTGTCAACCCATCTTTCATCACCAAGGAACAAAATGACGTTATTCCATTCAAGGTTTTTTTTACCCAACAAAGAATACGCAGCCTTTGGAGTCGAACCACCACAAAGGGCAATTTTTACTTTACTTTTAATTTTTAAAGTTGACTCAACAAACTGAGCAATTAAATCAGAGGCAGTTCGAGCGAGAGAGTTTTTGTCTTCTGAAACATGAATGTCATATTTAGTCATTGGTTTCAATCAATCCATTCAGTGTGAAATGATCCAGTCTTATCTACACGCTCATACGTATGAGAGCCAAAACAATCTCTCATTGCCTGAACCAAGTTTTGGGGAAGTCTAGAGGTTCTAAAGCTATTTAAATAATCAAGAGTGCTACTTAAACACGGGACTGGAATTCCAGCATTAGCCGCGGCAGAAACGACTTGAGTTAGACCAGAAAGACGATTATTCACCTGATCGGTAAACCAACTATCTAGAATAAGATTGCTTAACTTCGGATCTTTTTTAAATGCATCCTGTATACGACTCAAAAGAGTAGACCTTATTATGCAACCTCCTTTCCATATTTGAGCTATGGAGGGCATGTCAAGATTATAATTATATTCATCAGAAGCGAGTCGTAAAATGTCCATACCTTGGGCATAGCTAGCTATTGTAGCCAATACAACAGCATCCATAAGCAAAGGCATGCCATCAGAAGGCTTTCCAAAATCAACAAAAGAAGGCTTATTGCCTTTCAAAATTGTTTCAGCATAATTCCTTTGATCTTTCATAGAACTCATAACCCTTCCATTCAAAGATGCATAGATAGTTGGGACGGAAGCTCCAAGTTCAAGCGCGCTGACAACTGTCCACAAGCCAGTACCTTTTTGACCTGCCTTATCCATTATCTTTTCGACAAGATCGGAACTGTCATCAGGATCCTTGACTCGTAAGCATGCTTCTGTAATTTCAACAAGATAGGAGGAAAGTTCTTCGGTTTGATTCCAATAGCCCATAACAGATGCCATATCATCACCACTCATCCCACAAACTCTCTTCATCAAGTCATAGGCCTCGGCCAATATTTGCTCGATCCCATATTCAATTCCATTATGAACGGTCTTAACAAAATGTCCTGACCCCCCAGGGCCGATGTAGGTCACACAAGGTCCGTCTTCTACCTGAGCTGCCATTTTATTCAACAAGCTCTCAATAGCATCGTAAGAGGTCTTTGTGCCACCAGGCATCATGCTAGGTCCTTCCAATGCACCCTTCGCCCCACCTGACACACCCATCCCTATATATCCAAAACTCTTACTCTCAAGTTCTTGTACTCTTCTTTCTGTATCCATAAATTGGGCATTTCCACCATCGATAAGCAAGTCACCTTCTTCGAGGAAAGGGGAAATTTGATTAATGACAGCATCCGTTGCAGCACCAGCTTTAACCATCATCAATACTCTTCTTGGACGTTCCAACTTTGATACAAATTCTTGAAGATCTTTCGCTCCTTGAATTGATTTATTTAGTCCTCTACCTTGAAGAAAATCTTCAGTTTTTTGATAAGTACGGTTATAAACCACACTAGAAAAACCATTTCGCTCTGCATTAAGAACAAGGTTCTCTCCCATTACTCCAAGACCGACTAATCCAAAATGTGCCTTGGTCATTAAGTTAATAAGTTTCTACTTGAGCTAGTGTGACGACTGTGGAATCATTTCGCTGCTTTAAATAGCTCAATGTCAGGGATGAAGGATTCTTTTAATAAACATTTGATAATAAAATCTTGCAAAAACTAGGCTTATTAAATTTCTAGAACATTAAATAAAAATCAAATAACAGTTCCGTCAGGAATTGTGGCGTTTTTGACAATGACAACTATTCCATTACGAATATAAAAACCTTGATCTGCGCGATCAGCTTCTTCCACATTATCTTTATTGACTATCGTCACATTGTCACCGATTCGAGCATTTTTGTCGAGAATTGCTCTTTTTACCGTTGTTCCCTGTCCTACCCCTAAAGGAATGCCTCCCCCATTTCTTAGAGCTATTCTCTCTTCATAAGACTCGTAAAAATCAGAGCCCATAACTAGTGTTTCATTTAGTACAACATCACTTTCTATCCTGCTCCTAACGCCCAATACACAATGATGAATACTACAAGATTTAAGTATGGATCCTTCGGAAACTATTGAATCAGTTATTTGTGTATCTACAATTTTTGAAGGTGGTAAATATCTTGGCCTTGTGTAGATAGGAAACTTCTCATCATAGAAACTGAATGGAGGAGTTGGTTGCTGAGTTAAAGCTAAATTGGATTCAAAAAATGCACCAATAGTTCCAATATCTTCCCAGTAGTCATTAAAAACATAACTTTTAAGCTTGTCTCCTCTTCCTAAAGCCTCAGGGATAATTTCTTTTCCAAAATCTGTATAAGAAGGAAATTTATTTAATAAATCAAAAAGGGTGGAACGACTAAAAACATATATTCCCATAGAGGCTAAATAGGGTTTTTCAGCTGCCTCGTTTGCCTCCAAGCCAAATCTTGAAGTATCCACTGCCATAGCTTTTAAAGAATCACCAGTTGGTTTTTCGCGAAATTCTTTAATATTCCCAGATTCATCAGTGCGCATCAAACCAAATGCTTCAGCTTGAGCAGAATCTACTGGCAAAGCTGCAACGGTTAAATCTGCCCCAGTTTCCCTATGCTGTTGAACAAATAAGCTGTAATCCATCCGATAAAGCTGATCTCCAGAGAGAATCAAATATTCATCAACATCCCATTCCTGGAAAAGCCATTGATATTTTCTAACAGCATCAGCAGTGCCCTCAAACCAAGATGGTGTTTCTGGTGTCTGCTGAGCAGCTAAAACCTCTACAAAACCTTGACCAAAGGGTCCGCTGAGATTATAAGTTTGCCCAATATGTCTATTAAGTGAAGCGCTATTGAATTGCGTAAGAACATACATTTTACTGATGTCCGAATTTATGCAATTACTTATAGGAATATCTATTAGTCGGTATTTACCAGCTAACGGAACAGCGGGTTTTGCCCTCATTTTAGTTAATGGATATAGGCGTGATCCTTTTCCACCGCCAAGAATGATGGCAAGTACTCTCTTCATGAAGGCACTATTAATCGGCTATTTGGAGCAAACCTACTGGATAGAGTGCTCATTTATCCAGAAACAAGTGATATCTAGTAAGAATTTCTAAAGTAAATATTGATTTCAGCTGTTTTTTGGCTTGTTCAAAGAACTAGAAACATCTAAATTAAAAAGTTTTTCAATTACATCAAGAGCATCTCTGCGATCATTCCTTGATTGAGGTGCCCTTAATTTTGTTACAGGAGTATGAAGTATTTTGTTGATTATGCCTTTGCTTAATGCCTCTACAACTTTTCTTTCTCTAGCGGAGAAGTCTGGACCCATTCGGCTTAATGCTTTCTGAAGTTCTTCTTTCCTGATTGACTCCAAACCAGATCTAAGACAATTAATCGTAGGAACAGCAGCTAAACTATCCCACCATTCAAGAAAGATACGACACTCTTCCTCAATTAAACCCTCTGCTTCCAAGGCGAGCTTTTGCCTAACTTCTTGATTTCTTGAAACTACTTCTTGCAGGTCATCAACATCATGAGATTCAATCCCAGCAACTGATTTTGCATCAGAAGAAATATTTCTTGGAACTCCAATATCAATAAGTCTTAGTAGAGGCTGTCTATCTATTTTTATCAATTTTTCTGCATCTATAATTGGCTCATTAGCAGCTGTACTTGTAAATACAAGGGTGCTAAGAGATAGACAACTATCAAGCTCATCAATCAATTGACAGTCAATCTTGATATCGGGGAAAGCCGCTGAGAGGTCTTCAGCGCGTTTTTTAGTTCTATTTAAGAGAGTAAGTGAACAACATCCTTTTGATTGAAGGTGCTGAAGCAACAAACGACTCATTCGTCCAGCGCCAACAACTGCGACCTTTTCAGTTTCTAAAGTCATCAATTGATCTCTTCCATGCGCTTGACCAAGTTTTAATTGTGCTAGTTCTACAGCCGCAGAACTTATAGAAACTGCTCCAGTTCCAAGATTCGTCTCGCTTCTTACTCTTTTACCAGTACTAACTGCCTGAGTTAATAATCTATTCAAAATGGGACCTAGACTTTGGTGGTCTTGACCAAGACGGACCATTTTTTTTACTTGAGAAAGTATCTGTCCCTCACCTAAAACCAAACTATCCAAACCAGCTGAAACACGCATAACATGAGAAACAGCTTTCTCTTGGACAAAGTTAAACAAATGAGGGGAAAGGATCTCATCCTCAAGGCCAGAAAAATCAAGAAGAAAAGATTTGATTGCTTCTATTCCCAATTGCGGGTCCTTAACTAAGCTATAAATTTCAAGTCTGTTACATGTACTCAATATTGAAACTTCTAGTATTTGATCAATTTTCTTTAAATTATTAAAAGATTTTTCAACATGTTCTTCTGGGATACTTAGCTTTTCGCGCACTTCTACTGGGGCCGTGCGATGGCTAAGACCGACGACTGCAATATGCATAAATAGCCCCTTATTTCATTTACTTAAATCTCACTTCAAAGAGATGCTTTGAGCACCGTCTTTGATGTGAACAGTATTGGTAAATCTTGCTGTTTGATCAAGTGTACTAATCACAAGACTGCTAGTCCTGGTGCAATCTTTTTCAAATTTAACTCCATCAAATAGCAAACCATCTGTTATTCCACTACCAGCAAAAACGACATTTTCTCCTGAGGCAAGTTCATTTGCCTCGTAAATCTTATCTATATCAGTTATGCCCATTTCATTCAATCTTTTAATATTTCCCTCTTTTGTATAGTCTGCCCATTCTGATGTTTGAGCTATTGCAGGATCATAAACAAGTTGTCCCTGAAAATGCCCTCCAAGTGCTCTCATGGCAGCAGCTGAAATAACTCCCTCTGGAGCTGCACCAATACCCATCAAACAATGCGTACCAGTTCCTTCAAATCCACAAGCTATTGCTGCCTGAACATCTCCATCTGAAATAGGCTGAATCCTGGCCCCAGTTGATCTGATCTCGGAAACCAAATTTTTGTGTCTAGCTCTATCCATAACAACAATAGTTAAATCACTAATTGAGATACCAAGGCAGTCACTCAAGATTTTTATATTTTCTGTAGGAGTTTTTCTGATATCAACTTTTCCTTTAGCTGCTGGTGGAGCAGCTAATTTATTCATGTAAAAATCTGGCGCATTGAACAAGCCACCCCTATCTGAGGCTGCTAAAACAGCCATCGAACCACGCTGACTGTTAGCACATAAATTTGTACCTTCACAAGGATCTACAGCGAAATCAACTCCAGGACCTGTGCCTGATCCAACTTCTTCTCCGATATAAAGCATTGGAGCTTCATCTCTTTCTCCTTCACCAATAACGATCCTTCCTTGCATCTGAATCGTTCCCATTCTCTTTCGCATTGCTTCCACCGCAGCGGCATCAGCCTCATCTTTTTGACCCAAACCAGTCAATTGAGCCGAAGCAATTGCAGCTTGCTCAACTACTTCAAGAATTTCTTGGACGAGAGTACGATCCACTTTTTGCAGCTAGGTAAAGAAATTTACGCCTTAAGGCAGACAATATTGTAAGTAATTGAGGGCATTGAAAAATGCTCAGAAAAAAGTACTCACAAAAAACTTATTATCTGTTGATAAGCGATAATTACTGTATCAGTGCATGGTCACACTAGAACTTATGACCATCAATTAATAGAATCTCTGCCAAAAGACAAAAAAACAATGATCCAATCCATTTCATCAGCAATTTTTTCTGAACACCGTCCAGTTCAAATAATCCCATCAGTCTTGCCAGCAGACTGGGCAAATATGGGCCAGTGCGTAAAAGACCTTGAATTAGCAGGAGTAGACAGAATTCAATTTGATGTAATGGATGGCAACTTTGTTCCAAATCTCACATTCGGCCCAGAAATGATTTCCGCATGTCGAAAGTACTGCAAAGTTCCATTCGAGACACAGTTAATGGTTAGTCAATACAATTGTGAAACTATGCTTGAGGGATATGTTGAAGCAAGTAAGGGTGCAAACGGAGAACCAGGAGTTGTAATTGCTCATGCTGAAGCGAATGTTCACCTTCATCGAATTCTTGGTAAAATTCGCCAACTAGGAGGGTCTCCTTCAGTAGCTCTTAATCCGCATACTCCAATGGATATGGTTAAGGATGTACTTGATATGGTTGATCATGTATTAGTAATGACTGTTAACCCTGGATTTGGGGGACAAGCTTATATACCAACAATGCTCAACAAAATCACTCACTTAAGAAAAACAATTATAGACAAAGGATATAACGTAGACATAGAAGTTGACGGAGGAATAAAAGCGGATTGGTCATTATCTCAATGCTGTGCTGCTGGAGCAAACTGCTTCATTGCAGGAAGTGGAATGTTTGCTTATCCAACACTTAAAGAAGGGTGTGATGCACTAAGAAAAGTTGCAAATGATGCACAGAATGGAAGAATTTTAGAAAAATAATTAATTATTAGTTAAGTATCGAAGAACCAACCATAACTATGTAAACCAACCCCAAGAAGATTTACGCCAATATAGCAAACAATAATAACAAAAAAGCCTGCAATAGCAATGGCTGCAGGCTTTTTACCTTGCCATCCTCTTGTTAGCCTAGTATGCAAATAGGCTGCATAAACCAACCAACATATTAAAGCCCAAGTTTCTTTAGGGTCCCAACTCCACCAACTGCCCCAAGCTTCATTAGCCCAAACAGCACCACTAATAAGACCAACTGTAAGCAATAAAAATCCAGCAGTAATCGATCTATAACTTAACGAATCCAATTGCTCTGCATTTGAAAATTCAATGGGTTGAATTGAATTTAAGTTCTCATTTCTTTCATCAAAATATAGCTCTGAACTTTGTCTAAACGAACCAGACCCAATGGAGCTATTACGTATATTTAATTGCTTTTTTCCATCAACTAGAAAGACACCTAAAGACAAAATTGAACCTATGAGTAACGCAGCGTAAGAACACATAATTACACTCACATGCATTACCAGCCAACTAGAACGAAGTGCTGGTACTAAAGGAGCAGACGATTGCAAATTTTCTGGTAAAACAAAGCTAGCAAAACCTATTGAAAGCAATGAGATGGGGGTCGCAACTGCAGAAACGATTGGAGAGCGCCATGCCCTTTCAACAAAAAGTTGAGTCAATGTACAACCCCAAGTCAAAAAGCAGAGTGACTCATAGAGATTACTAATAGGGAAATGTCCCGATTGCCACCATCTAAGGATCAGTTGACTGGTTAGGAAAAGATTGGATATTGCAACTAAAAATCTAGCTTTGGAGGAATTACTGCCACCAGCAACTGACCAAAATGAAATAGGTAATGCTATTAACAAGAAAAGAAAAGCTGCGAACCCAAAAGAAACAACAGGGTCAAAAGAAAAATTATTGAACTGAAAGTCATCCATTGATAAAAGTTACTAGAGATTATTTAGAAAGATCAGATCATTTGCTTGTCTGTTTTAACAAAAAACCTCCCCCCAACATAGACAAAAAAACAGGTGACCAAGCTGCAAAGAAAGGATTTATTATTCCTTTGATTCCAAGAGAGCTAAAACTAAAACTCAAAATGTAATAAATAAGTATCAAAATAATGCTTAATCCGAAACTTTGACTTCTACCTCCTCCTTGTTTTTGCATCACCCCAAAACTACATCCAATTAAAGCAAAAACGGAACAAGCGATAGGTAAAGTAAATTTTTCTTGAATTCTTACTTTCATTCTTCTTGCTTCTTTAATATTGCCGCTACTTTCGTATAACTTCATAGCAGTATTAGCTTCTCCAAGATTCATATCATTTGCATCTTTTGGCAGTTGTGCAATATTCGTAAGTTCAGTACCTATTGGATATAAAAAACTCAAAAATTTAGTTCTTGTATTACTTCCATCAGGACTAAGTGTCAAAATATCTCCTTCAAAAAATTCCCAATTGTTTTTGTCACTGTTCCAAATACCTTTTTTTGCCTTAAGCATTTGAGTAAAACCTAATTTTGAGAAATCAATTACTGTGACATCCAACATCTGTCCGTCAATAAATTTCCAAGCATAAAAAAGATGAGTAACTCCTCTTTTTTTATATTTTGAGTATGGATCTAAAATTTCTCCTTTCTTTGAAAAAATAATATCTTCACCCTGTTCATTAGCAAAAGATCTACCTAAAGAATTGGACAAGATAATTTCAGCATTTTTATTTGTACTAGGAACAATATTATTATTAAAAATGAAAGTCATATATGATAGAAATAATGACAAGATCAATCCTGGTAAAATAAGTCTATAAATTGATACACCAATGCTTTTCAATGCCTTAATTTCACTATTATCATTAAGACTTCCATAAGCTAACAAAGTTGAAAGTAACATTGCCATAGGGAAAGAAATAACAATAAAGCTAGGTAATTTTAGAAATAAAATCTGAATAGCTACAGAGAAAGGAAGTCCAATCTCTACTATTTTCCTAATCAGATCAAAAATAACTCCTACAGAGAGAGAAACGACGGTAAAAGCTGCTATTGAAAAAAATAAAGGCGGTAATAATTCAAAAAGTATCCATCTATCTAACAATGGAATTATTTTCCATTTACTTTCTACTAATTTTTGAAATCTAGAGAAAAATAATAGGTTATTAAACATAGCTAATTAATCGAAAGAATTGCCAAGGTAACTCTCTTTAACAACTTCATTTCTTTTTAGTTGATTTGAGGAACCATCGGCAAGAATTTCTCCTCGATTAAGAATATATGAACGTTCGGTTATAGCCAATGTGGCTCTAACATTGTGATCTGTAATTAATATGCCTATATTCTTATTTTTTAATTTCATAATCAAATTCTGTAGATCATTAATAGCTATAGGATCAATTCCTGCAAAAGGCTCGTCTAAAAGTAAAAATTTCGGGCCTAAACGTCCAACAGCCAAAGCTCTGGCAACTTCACATCTGCGCCTTTCTCCACCAGAAAGTTGATGACCAAAGCGATCAAGGAAGGGGATCAAATTAAATTCCTCAATCAATTCTTCACGTTTTTTCCTAAATAAAGAAATTGATAAATTCGATTGAGAAAGCGCAATATCCAAATTCTCAATAACAGTAAGATTTCTAAAAACACTTGGTTCTTGAGGTAAATAACCTATTCCTAATTGAACTCTTTGTGTCATCGAAAAATCTTTAATACTATTCCCCTCCAAGTAGATATTGCCTTTGTTTGGCTTAATCAAACCCACGATCATATTAAAAGTACTTGTTTTACCCGCACCATTTGGTCCCAAAAGACCAACAACCTCACCAGGTTTTACAATTAAATTAACGTTTTTTACAATAGTTTTATTGGATAAGGTTAAGTCCAAACTCTCAACAAGTAGAGTCATTTCAATAGAAGCTATGAGGGAAAATCTTAACCACAAGGATTATCTGATAATAAATTATACCAAACATATATAAGGTTAATCTACAATCCTCTCAACCCAATATAAGTAGAACATCTCTGAATCATGAAAGGAATTCTCAAATTTAGAATCAGCAATTACTTTAAATTTATCAAGGTAAATAGATTCACCTGGATCCAAATTCTTAATAGATGATTTATTACTTAAAAGTAGTAATAATTTATTTACCTTAGGGAATTTATCTAAATAAACTTGAACTTGATCGAGTGTTTTATTTCTGTCTAAAGTAACCCGATTAGCCCACTGAGCATAACTTCCAAATCCATTCAATTCAGGCAGATAAAATTCTCGATTAAGATAACCAGATACTGTCGCGACTTCAACATCTCTAGTAGCAAATATTGGAGAATCATCCCATCCTTTAGCCTGTATATACTCCGCAGTTTCCTTTCCACTTGAATACGGTAATCTAAAATCATTGATTACCATATGAATACCCACAGCCATATGTATAGTCAAACAAATGGTAAGTAATTTAGGAAAATAAAATAAATTACCTTTACTGAATAAATTTCGTTGATTAGAAGAGGTAAGTTGTTGATCTTGATTGGATAGTGCTAACCATAATGAGGAGATAATCAATAGAAAATAATATCCATAATGTCTTGATCCATCTCCTAAAAATAAAAAATAATTAAAAATGAATAAAAATATAGTACCACTAAAAAAATAAATTAAAGCCATGCGATAACATTTAATAAATGTTATCGTACTGACAAGCAAAATAAAAGTAATTAAGGAACATAGAATTAAATCAAAAAATCTACTAGAATTAGGTATAATAAGCATATACCCGCCAAAAATCTGTCCTATTACTCTCAGAAAGTGACGTATATCGATAAAAGAAGAAAGTAATTTAACTGAATCTCTTACTTGTAAAAGACTAAAAGCTCCAAAACATAATAAGGAGAAAGAGATAGTAATACTTGAAATTAAATCATAAATCCAATTTTTATTTGTCATATAAATTTTTCTTTGATACGGATTTAAAAACCAATCCAAGAGAAGTGTCATTCCAACAGCAAATGCTAAAGACCAAGACAATGCTTGTGTATTGGCCAAAAGTCCTATACATAAGGCAAAAGGAATATAAGTTTTATGCCTTAAATGATAAATAGAGCAAAAAATAAATATTATTAATTCAGCAATTACGTAATGACGACACACAAAGAAGTATTCCCAAAAAGGGAAATATCCAAAAGTAAATAAAACTTTAGTTGTTAGATTAAAAGGACTAAATCTCCAAAAGATTAAAATAGCAGAACTACCTAAGAACCAATGCATCAACTGCATACTCAAAGGTGTCCCAGTAATATTTTTCGAAAAATAAATTAACAAGGACCAGAGAATAGGGTGTCCAGATGGTGCATTGTTTTTCCATAAATCTATTAAATTATCACTTTGCCAAGCTACAAGCCATCCTTGCATCTCATCTCGCCAAAGAGCATGATTAAATGCACCAAATAGACCAATAATTATAAATAAAATAGGAAAAAATATTTCATAAAAAGACTGATTGGGTAATTGTATTTGATTGATTCTTTGTAATTTCATTGTGATTTGTGCAGAGTTTCGATCTACATAAATTGAATTAATCAAAATTGTACTTTTATTTTGTACTCAAAATTGAGGTAAAGCATAAAAAAACATCTCAAGAAAAATAATATGAAATCATCTCTCTTTTAATAGCAAAACCTTAAAAGGATTAACAAATTTTCTAAAGGAAACTAAGTACAGGCAAACTGCAATCGTCTAGGTCCTTCCCAATTTGTAGAAATTCCAATCTCCTTGAAACGCATTTAGTAAGTCCTTCAATGTCTAATCCTAAATTAGACAATTGAAATTTTTTTAATCTCCCAAGTGCTTCTCCGTAAAGTATCGTTGCCCCGTTTAAATTGCTATTTTCTAAATGAACTTGTGCAACAGCCACTTGCAATATGCCCTGTAATAATTGCCTTTCAGTGCCTCCAGTCTCATACCATATCTCTTCAAAAACATCATGAGACTTGTACCACTGACAAGTATTAAATAATTTCATTCCTATTTCAAAACGAGAATCATTAATAAATAAATCATCTTGCTTATCCAAAAAAGTCATTATTTTTTTAAATTTTTCTTTGCATGAATTTTCCTGAGCCTTATAGATTCGGGAGTAACTTCCAACATCTCTCCTGGTCCAATATATTCAAGAGCTCTTTCTAAAGTCATTTCAATTGGGGATTGCAATTGATCTAACTCATCTGCACCAGCTGATCGCATGTTGGTAAGTTGTTTAGCCTTGCAAATATTCAATTCAAGATCTTGTGGGCGATTATTCTCCCCAATGATCATTCCTTTATAAACTTTGGCTCCAGGTGTAATAAAAAATTGTCCACGGTCCTCTGCATTTTTCAAGGAATAGAAAGTAGCTACACCCTCTTCAAAAGAAATAAGGACTCCATTTCTCCTTTGTTCAAAATCTCCTACAGAAGGCCTATATTCAAAAAACGAATGGCTCATAATCCCTTCACCTCTTGTTGCACGAATAAATTCACCTCTAAATCCAATTAATCCTCTTGATGGAATAACAAATTCAAGTTGAGTTCGATGATCAGTACCCGTTTCCATATTTTGCATTTCACCTTTTCTTACCCCGAGGCTTTCAATACAAGCACCAATGGAGGCCTCGGGTACATCAAGGACTAAGGTCTCAACTGGTTCGCATTTTATTTCATCAATGGTTCTAAAAATGACTTGTGGTTGAGAAACTTGAAATTCATACCCCTCTCTTCGCATTGTCTCTATAAGAATTCCTAGATGTAACTCTCCCCTTCCACTAACAGAAAAACGATCAGGTGAATCTGTATCCTCAACTCTTAAGGCAACATTCGTTAGAAGTTCTTTGTTTAAACGATCCTTCAACTGACGACTGGTTACAAACTTACCCTCTTTGCCTGCAAATGGAGAGTCATTTACAACAAAAGTCATCTGCAATGTTGGTTCATCTACCTTTATTAGAGGTAAAGGTTTCGGTTCATCAGGACATGCTACGGTTTCTCCAATAGAAACATCTTCAAATCCAGCCAAGGCAACTATATCTCCAGCGTTTGCTTCATCTATTTCAATTCTTTTTAATCCCTTAAAGCCTAATAGTTTATTAATCCTTCCTTTTTTTAAACTGCCATCTTCCTTTATCAAACAAGTTCTTTGGCCATTTTTAATTACACCATTATGTACTCTTCCAATAATAATCGTTCCTAAAAAATCTGAGTAATCAAGTGTGGTAACTTGTAATTGTAAAGGTTTATTCTTATCTCCAACTGGAGGAGGAACTTGTCTAATAATTGCTTCAAATAAAGGTTTCATATTATCACTTTCACTTTTCACTTCAGTCTTTGCAAAACCACCTAGTCCACTCCCAAATAAATAAGGGAAATCACATTGATCATCATCAGCTCCTAATTCCAAAAATAGATCTAAAACTTTGTCTACTGCGGTTTCAGGTTCTACTCTTGCACGATCAATTTTATTCACAAAAACGATAGGTCTTAAACCCTGCTCTAAAGCTTTTTTTAGAACGAATCGAGTTTGTGGCATTGGTCCTTCGTTAGCATCAACAACAAGAAGACAGCCATCAACCATACCCAAAACCCTTTCGACTTCTCCGCCGAAATCAGCATGACCTGGGGTATCAACAATGTTTATCCGGGTGTCGTTATATGTAACAGCTGTATTTTTCGAAAGTATTGTTATTCCTCTTTCACGTTCCAAATCATTTGAATCCATTGCACAAGTTGGGACTTCCTCGTTATCTCGAAAAGTCCCAGATTGATTTAAAAGTGCATCTACCAAAGTTGTCTTACCATGATCAACGTGGGCAATTATTGCGATATTCCTTATGGCTTGTATATCAAAACTCATAATTTAAAAAAATTAAAATTTCTTTGGCTAATACAAACATAAAGAATATCTCACCATGACTTCATTTAGCTGTTTTAAATGCCAATTAAAACATCGAATAAAAAATTGGAAGTAAAAATAAATTAAGTCTAAATTATTTGAATTTTGTAATTTTATTGGCAGCTTCAAATTTTCTCAAAGCATTAACAGTCCCTTCAAATCTCCAATGCCAAGGCTCATAAGTTACTCCTTGTTTGTTGTTGGGTGGAAAAGAAAGTACGAAATGATATTTAGGGGCAAACCTTTTCATAAATTTAAAAGCAGGCGTTTGCTCGAATTCAACCTCAAAATGAGTATCTGGATAATTTCCATCGCCAACATCGATTGCATATCCTGTGCTGTGTTCAGAATAGCCAGGAGGAGCAGAGACCATAGAACGCTCAACAGCAGTTTGATTTCTAATAGATTTATTTTCATAAAAAATATCTCTTTGCAAATCTATAGATCTATAACCACTTAAAAGTTGTAAAGAAACCCCTCTTTTGGCCGCCATGAATTGCATTTCCTTAAAATTTTCATAAATTTCTTTATGAACGTAAATACCTGGAGAGAAAAGAATTAATTCATTTTTTAAAGCTTGAGGGTAAGGTAGATGGCCCAACAAACTTTTATTTTGATTTGTCTCATTGGAGTTAATCGAATCATCTAAAGATTTTGTTTGAATGAAAAATGATTGATTAGCTAAAAAAGTTAACGACATACCAAGTCCAACAATTAGAAGTGCTAGCCGCAAAAAAGACTTGGAAGAAAGGGTTTTGATGGTTCCAATCCTCTTTGCCAGAGGGATGTCATCTTGATAATTCATACGATCTGCTTATGGTCAAAACAATTAGAATTCACAAAATTGATGTTTCGATAGTAACGAGTATCTCCAATCTTTATACTTTCTAAGAGATAAGGATGTAAGTTTTATATATAGAGAACTAAATTTTTCATCCAAAGATGTTAAGAGTTGCTGTTATTGGTGGTGGTCCAAGTGGATCATGCGCTGCAGAAATTTTGGCTAAAGCGGGAATTAAAACTTGGATTTTCGAGAGAAAGCTTGACAATGCAAAACCATGTGGAGGAGCGATTCCATTGTGTATGGTTTCTGAATTTGACCTTCCTGAATCAATAATTGATAGGAAAGTCAGGAATATGAAAATGATATCCCCATCAAATAGAGAAGTAGATATTATTTTGGATGATATTTATCCAGGAAGCGACAAAGAATATATAGGCATGTTGAGGCGTGAAGTAATGGATTCATTTATGAGAAATCGCGCAGCAGAACTTGGCGCAACTTTAGTAAATGGATTGGTATCAAAAATAGAAACTGGTACTAACAAACAAGGTCCATATACTCTTCATTACACCGAAACCCTTAATGATCAATCTGAAGAAAAAGGTAAGCAACTTGAGGTGGATTTAATTGTTGGAGCAGATGGTGCAACAAGCAGAGTTGCAAAAGCAATGGATGCTGGTGATTACAACTATGCAGTAGCAATTCAAGAAAGGATAAAACTTCCTAAAGAGGAAATGAAGTATTACGAAGACAGGGCAGAAATGTACGTAGGTACAGATGTATCACCAGATTTTTATGGTTGGGTCTTCCCAAAATACGACCATGTAGCAGCTGGAACAGGAACAATGAAACAAAATGGTGGTTTGATAAAAAGCCTCCAGATTGGTGTCAGAGAAAGAGCAAAGAAGAGACTTGTAAATGGAGAAGTCATCAAAGTAGAAGCCCATCCAATTCCTGAACATCCCAGGCCAAGAAGAGTTGTTGGAAGAATGGCTCTAGTCGGAGATGCAGCAGGTTATGTAACCAAAAGTTCAGGGGAGGGAATTTATTTCGCTGCCAAAAGTGGAAGGATGTGTGCCGAGCAGATTGTCGAATCAAGTCAAAATGGAAAAACAATACCAACAGAAAATGATCTCAAAAAATATTTAAAAAAATGGGATAAAAAGTATGGAACTACTTATACAGTTTTAGATATACTACAAAGAATTTTCTACACCAGTGATGGAGCGAGGGAAGCTTTTGTAGAGATGTGTGGTGACATGGATGTTCAAAGACTTACATTCGATAGTTATCTCTACAAAACGGTAGTAGCAATGAAGCCGCTTCAACAATTAAAACTTACCCTATTAACAATTGGTTCTGTTTTAAGAGGAAAGGCTTTAGCACCAAGCACATACAAACCAGTACCAAGTGCAGTCAGAGATGATAAAGAAGTTAATAAAATGCTAGCAGTAAGTTCAATTAAAGGTGGTATAAAAACCAATAAAAAATAATGCCAATATTAATTAGAATAATTAATTAAGCTTGCTGAAATCAGCAAGCTTTAAAGACTGATTTCTAAGAATTGTTAGTAGGTTTAGCCTATTGTTTCTAAGATTAATATCATCAGTCATAACCATTACACTTCCTTCTCCATCAAAAAAGTTTGCTAAAGTTTCAGCACTTGATACTAAACCATTAGCCAGCAACTTGTATTTAACACGATCACAATTATTGGCTAGAGGTTTTAGTTTCTCCAAAACATTAAACATTTCGCTTTCACAAGCCTTTTCAAATAATGACTTATCAATAAAGTCTGAGGGATCTATTACCTCTTCAGAGATTGAACTTTTAGCTGCCAACTTAGAGGCTCGAGTAACTACAGCTTGCAACAAATTAAGTGTATTATTTTTCCTCATATCCATTAATAATGAAGTACGAAAATAAATGTCTGTTGGATCATCTAATAATCTTAACAATGAAGTTGTATCTCCTGCAATTGCCTGAATAATATCAAAATCGATGTTTTTCTCTTCTAATAAACTAATAATCCTTTGACGAAAGAAATCCTTTAACTCGCAAGAAAGGTTATTTATATCAAAAGAAAGAGAAGGGAAAAGTTGCTCCCAATAAAGTAATGAATCATCTAGTATTTCATTGATATTTAGTTGCCAATCTTTATTCATTAAAATCAACAATATTCCATTAGCAGCTCTTCTCAAAGCATATGGATCAGATGAACCAGTAGGTCTTTCTCCTTTAGCATAAATGCTGAAAAGCAATTCAAATCTTTCTGCTAATGAAACCGCATTACCAAGATCATTTGATGGAAGAGAGTCCGAAGTTCCTTTAGGTTTGTAATGCTCTAAGACACCAAGACATACATCTCTGGGTTCACCCTCATAAAGTAAATATTTAGATCCAATAATTCCTTGCAGCTCAGGGAATTCATCCACCATATTACTAACCAAATCATGTTTTGAAAAATGTGCAACTTTCACAGATTTCTCAATATCCTCTTGATCGAAGTTAAGTTTTATTGTTAATAATTTAACAAGCCATTTAATGCGATTTACACGCTCATATAAAGAACCTAATCCTTCAGCAAAAGTTACATCTTTTAATTTATTAATTCGAGTGGAGCTATTGATTAACAAATCTGATTTTATAAAGAATGAAGCATCAGAAAACCTTGCCTTTAATACTTTTTCATTTCCTAACATAATATTTTCTTGTGCCGAAGATAATCCATTACTAATACACAAAAAACTAGGAAATAAAATATTTCTAGAGTCAAGTGATATTGGATCAAACTCAACATTTTTTTTGTATAAAGGTATGTACCTTTGATGAAACTTCATCACTGTGGACAAAACCTCAGGGGGTAAATCTAGGAACGCTTCATCAAAAGTCCCAGTAACAAGTAATGGAGACTCAACCAAATCTGTCAGCTCATTTAAAAGGGGGTCACTCAGGTCAGCCTTAACTTTGTTATTTATTTCATGATTATGAACTAAATCATTGATATATGAAAGACGTCTATTCCTATCAACTGTGACTCCATAGTCCTGCAGTTGATGAAAATAAGTCTTCGCGTCCTTTATTTCTAATTTTAATCCATGCAACCTATGTGGTCTTGACATATTACCAATTTGAATCTCTGGATCGCAGCCTGAAATTCTAAAAGGTAAGACTTCTGAATCAATCAAAGAAACAATCCAACGGATAGGTCTAGAAAAGCGAAAATCACCTTTACCCCATCTCATAAACCTTCTTCCTTGAATTTTGCTGATCCATCCAGGTAAATAGTCAGCTAACAAATTTTCAACAGGTTTACCTTTTTCAATTAATTTAACGAAAACAAATGGCCCCTTTGACGTTTCTCGAATCTCTAATTTTTCAGGAGAGAGGTCATATCTTTTAGCAAAACCAATTGCTGCTTTTGTAGGTTTTCCATCATGAAAAGCTTGAGAAACAGGAGGACCTTTTCTTTCAACAATATTATCTTCAGAAAATCGAGAAATCCCTTCAATAGTTAAGGCAATTCTTCTGGGAGTAGTAGTAACTCTTATTTCACTAAATTTGATTTGAGAAGAATTCAAGTCATTATTTACATTTAACTCAAACTGTGAAATAACAGATTCAGCCAAATCAGCTGGTAGTTCCTCAGTGCCGATTTCTAAAAGGTAAGTAGACAAAAAATTTTCCTTATGTTCTTAACAAGATTAGATCTAAATTTGAATTACTTCTACATTCTGTGTCCTAGAAAAAATTTAATATTGAATGAATTGGATTTTTGATCACTCATGGCTTTATTTGCACTATTAGACACTAACCAACACGAAAAATGATACAGTGTAGGTACCGCTGTAGGTACCATTGCCTAAGATCATACAAATACCTGGAAGATCGGGATTTTACCTTAGGGTTGCTGTACCTAGAGGTAAGTTAAGAGATGCTTTTGGAACATGTGATGTAGTAAAAAAAATAGGTAACACTAAAGAAGAAGCCGAAAAGAACATAAGCTCAGCTGAAATAGCTATTCAACAAAAATTCGATGAAAAGCTCAGAGAAGAAGAAGCAAATCAGATCAATAAATCGATGCCTAAAGGCATAAAACTTGAGGCAATTAAAAATAGTAAATCCAAAGAATCTCCCAAAAACATAGAAAAAGATTTAAAAGATGCTGGATTCAGTCATGCAGCTATTGAAGCTCTGATGAATTTTGAAGAACACGGAAGTACAAATATTGAAAAAGTAGAAAAGACTGTTCCTTCACCTTGCATAGCTAATAATTCCCCTCGGGCGAAATTTGAACAATTTAAAGCCGATAGCAATTACTTAAGTGAACCCCTACAAAGTGAATTATCAAACGAAAGCGATCACTTTACAAACGATGCAGTACAGCTTTTAAAATTTCATGGAAGTTATCAACAAGATGATCGGGAACATAGAAAAAAAGGCGGGACTGGTAAAGATTGGCAAATGATGCTCAGGCTAAGAAATCCAGCGGGTTTAGTCCCTGGTCCCCTATTTGTAGCATTAGATGATCTCTCTGATCGATTAGGAAATAAAACGCTTAGAGCGACTACTCGTCAATGCTTCCAAATGCATGGTATAAAAAAAGGGAATATTAAAGAAGTAATAGGAACAATAGTTAAGTCAATGGGATCAACCCTCGCGGCTTGTGGAGACGTCAACAGAAATGTAATGGCTCCAGCAGCTCCTTACGAAAAAGGATCTTATCCTGCTGCGAGAAAATTAGCTAATGATATTGCCGATGTTTTATCACCCCGAAAAGCAGAAAAAACATACATTGATTTGTGGGTTGATGGTGAGATCAAATATGCTATCAAACCATCTTCTGTCGTCAAAAGAAACAGGAAGCTACAATACAATCCTGGTGTTTTTAGTGGAGATAAAAATGAACCTTTATATGGTGCAACCTACTTGCCAAGAAAATTCAAATGTGCAACTACCGTACCAGGAGACAACTCTGTAGATATACTTACTCATGACATAGGTTTAGTGACATTCACAAATTCAAAAGGAGTTCTAGAAGGTTGCAATGTCTACGTAGGTGGAGGTATGGGTAGGACACACAACTTAGATACGACATTTGCAAGAATAGCAGATCCCATTGGTTTTGTAGAAGGTAAACACATATTAGAGCTTGTTCAATCTATTCTCGCTCTTCAAAGGGATTATGGAGATAGAAAAACGAGAAGACATTCAAGACTTAAATATATATTGCATGATATGGGTGTCGATTGGTTTAAAAAACAGTTAACCACCAAATATTTTACACAACATATTGCCACCTTAAGGAACGAAGGGGATACAATACTTGAAGATTATTTAGGCTGGCATCAACAATCTGAAAAGCTATGGTTCGTTGGACTTCCACTGTTATCAGGTAGACTTACCGGAGAGATAAAGAAAAAACTTAGAAATATAGTTGAAAAATATGCATTGGATATACGTTTAACTCCTAATCAAGATTTACTATTGTGTAATATTGGAAATTATCAAAAAGTCAGCGTAGAGAATGATCTAAGAAAAATTGGTTTTAAAAATCCAGAAAGACCAGAGCCAATTGCTAGACATGCAATGGCTTGTCCAGCTCTACCATTATGTGGACTCGCGATGACAGAAGCAGAAAGATTCCTACCAGAGCTCTTAGAGAGAATAAATAATCAATTAAAAAGACTAGAAATCAATAAATCAATCTTAGTGAGAATAACAGGCTGTCCAAATGGATGTGCTCGCCCATATATGGCAGAATTAGCTCTAGTTGGTAGTGGTTTAAATCAATACCAACTATGGCTAGGTGGTAGCACAAATTTACAAAGATTGGCTACTCCGTATCTTCAAAAAATGCCTATCAATGAATTAGAGAAGACACTAGAGCCTTTATTCCTTAGCTGGAAAGATACCGGAACTTCATCAAGTCTTGGAGATCATGTGACTAAACTTGGTTCTGAAAATGTAATGTCTTTACTTACCTCAAGTGCAGCACCATAAATAGCATTGCCTTTCTTATTTAACCAAGACCATAATTGATCTCCATAGCTAAAATGCCACCATTCGTTTGGGTGTTGAACAAATCCGGCTTGTTTCATAACTGAGAACAAAAGAGTTCTTCTACTCTGAAAAACCTGATATTTCGAATGCGGCATTTCAGCAGAATCTATCTTATAAAAGTCAGGACACGATTCTGGTCCAATAAAATCTATTTCACAGCCCAGATCTAATGGTTTATTAGACATATCAGCAAGAGTTAAATCAATCGCAGCACCTGTACTGTGTGGAGGAGGCGTAAGAGGATTAGAAGATGGATATGCCCAGAATCGACCAACCTCATCGATTACATCATTGATGCCTCCAGCAACAGAAGTGTCATTAATATCAATTCCCTTTGACTTACAAATGTCCTGAATGGTGTAATTAAACATGAATTTTTGAACTGAGATAGGTCTCCAAGCATCAAACAAAGCCAACTGTAATTGAGGATTAATCTCGAAAAGATGCTGTTGAGCAAATAACAATCTTTTTAAAACACTTCTACGTAAAACCCATGGATCTGCTCCAGTTAAATAAGGAGCACCTAATGACATATAAGGATGAGGTGTTAATCGAAATATAGATTTTGGAATAGGAATTAGGGGCTCGTTACATTCATTTATTTTTATATTTTTCCAAGGTTTGAAGTTTATCATGTGTGGAAAATATAAGTATTAAATTTTAATCGTTTAAAAGTTTTTTTAGTCTACCCATAAAATTATTAAGTTCAATAGTGAGAACTTATCAAAAAATCAATTTAATTTATTAGCAATTTTTAGATTCTCCCACTGATCTTTTATTAGCAAACGAAGCATTGAGTTATTTGCAAGTACAGGATCAGAATCTAGAATATTTCGAGCCTCATTCCGCGCAAGTTCAAGTAAATCAGCATCATCAGCTAAAGATGCTAGAGCAAAATCAGGCAACCCCGATTGTTTAGTACCTAAGACTTGTCCTGGCCCTCGAAAACGCAAGTCAATTTCAGAAATTTCAAAGCCGTCATGGGAGTTAACCAAAACTTCCAATCTTTGTCGAGATAATTTGTTTTTATTTTGATAGCTCAACAGGCAGTATGACTTAGAGGCTCCCCTTCCAACACGGCCCCTTAACTGATGCAATTGAGCAAGGCCAAAGCGATCAGAATCCTCTATTAACATCACACTTGCATTTGGAACATCAACACCTACTTCAATAACCGTAGTAGAAACCAGTATGTCAATTTTTTTGTTAAGAAAATTCCGAATAACATCTTGCTTTTCCAAACTCTTCATTTTGCCATGAAGTAATTCAACAGTAAAATCTGAAAAAATATCGGTAGACAATTGATGATGTACGTCAACCGCTGATT